>JAFRXO010000020.1 GCA_017443465.1 Bacteroidales bacterium | reverse complement strand
GTAAACCTCAGATGCTGACGACTGATGCAAATGTCCCTATCGGAATCGTACCCGGCTGGAAATATTCTCTTCAGAAGATTACGCTCTCACCAGGAACGGCCCTTTTCCTCTATACTGACGGGCTTACTGAGGCGACACGCGAAGACAATACCCTTTTCGGAGAAGAGAGAGTCTGCGACCGCCTTTCGCAACTCAAGACTACGGCTTCGTCAAATCAAATCTGCGCTTACATGGAGGACGCTGTCAAGGAATTCGTCGGTGACGCTGAACAGAGCGATGATTTGACGATGCTGGTGATCAGAGTGTTGTTGAACCATATGTGATACCTGCCCAGTCATCTGTGCGAAAAGGCCAGGCTGGCAGACCTTCGCTGTTGTACAGGTTGCATACTGGGTTGCATCCCCATCCGTAGCGGACGGCAACCGGATGGCGGACCTCCTGTGATGTGATTATGACTTCATTTCCGGATATCACAGCATCACCCCAGTGCCATACCTGGTCTGTACCGGCGATCTGGAATCCGCAGAGAGTGCCGGATTCGGCTTTCTTTACCAACTCCGCGTCCATTCCTGAAGTTCCATAGCGTAACTCCGCATAATCTCCGGATGGGATGACTTTCAAGCAACCTGCGGTGTCTGTGAACCTTACGCGGATGGAGCTGTCGCATATGGTGTATCCGGCGAATCGCGGACCGTTGGCCACGATCTTCTTCCCATAGTCGTTTGCAAGGGCAAGCCTGGCCAGCCGCTCGCCGACTTCCCGTTTGTCGATGGGATGTATATCGTCTGCTTCACCTAAATCTATGATGCATGCCATCCCGACCTTGTCCAGGACCGATGCGGAGACGCTCTGGGACTCACGGAGTTCCGCCCAGTCATCATCTCCGGGCGTCCGGGTAACCGGCTTGAAACCGGCTATCTGAGTTATGTAGAACGGGAATTCGTAACCCCACAGGGCACGCCAGTCGAGGATCATAGCACTCATCAGGTCGCGATAACGATATGCGCGATCGACATTTGACTCACCCTGGTACCAGATGACACCCTTGATCGCAAACGGGGCCAGCGGCCTGAGCATCGCATTGTATAGTACCGTGGCCAGGTTCGGTTCATGTCCTGCAGCCCGCTGCATGCCTTTGAAGGATGTGGACATGCACACTTTCCAGTCACCATCGAGGCGTATCCTGCTACTGTCGGGACCTTGCAGGTACAGGAGGTAGGCATCTCCGAAGATGCCGCCGTTTCCGTGGTCGTCAGTGTTTCGGATGTTTATTACGGCTTTACCGGAATGAACAAGACGGGCAGGGATTGAATATATGCGCGGCTTGTTCCAGATGCGGCCGGATCCTACAAGTTCGCCGTTCCAGTATGTGTCGTCAAAATCATCTATCGGCCCGAGGCTGAGAGTGAGGTCCTTGCCATCCCATCCTTCGGGAATATCCACTTCCTTCCTGAACCAGAACAGCCCGTTCGTTTGTGGCCAGAGTTTCTGGACTATCCCGGGCAGGGAGATGGTCCTGCTGTCGTTCTCGCTGAAGCCGGTGTCCTTGCTCCATACGTCCTGGAAGAAGGTATCGATTCCCTTTTCGAAAGCATATTCCCTGTCATCCTCGTTGTCGGGAAGCATATCCACCAAAGCGAGCTGGTTGGCTGCTTCGGGGAAGTAGCTGATGGCATCCTTGCTCATCCATGCTTCGATGATAGTGCCGCCCCAGCTGCTGTGTATGATGCCGACAGGCACTTTGAGTTCCCGGGAAAGCTTGTGCCCGAAATACCATCCTGCTGCCGAGAAATTGTGAAGGGTCTCGACGGAAGACTCCGTCCAGCCGCCGAACTCCGCTTCGAAGAAGTCTCGCTCGACCATGCCTGTTCCCCGGGAAACCTGGAGCAGGCGGATCTCGGGAAATCCTGCGGCTTCGTTGATAGCGTCCTGGCCTGCGCGAAGAGCTATCCTGTCGAATGACATCTCCATGTTGGACTGCCCGGATCCCAGCCAGACCTCTCCGACGACAACGTTTCGCAGGACCAAAGGTTCGCCATCAGATATCGTGAGGGTATATTCCTTGAAACCTCCTTTCGGGGTCTGTATCCTCACTTGCCATTTCCCTCCGGCATCGGCGGTGCAGACATAGTCCTTGCGGTTCCACGATGGGGTGACTGTTACTTTGGCACCAGGTTCCGCCTTGCCCCAGACCGGAGCGGAGCAGTTCTGCTGGAATACCATATTGTCGGAAAACAGAGGCGTCAGCTGGACTTTGGCTGTGGCAGTCATCGCTGCCAGGACAGCGGAAACGGACATGAGGAAGCGTTTCATTGTACGGCTTTTATGGATTGCTTGATCAGGCGGCGCGGAACACGGGAGAATACGATGTCATAGCCATCGTCCGGGGAGTTGCTGCCATCCTCGTAAAGGACACCCACATCACCGTTCTTGAATACGACCATGGTCGAATATGCCGCGAAGCTGTCCTGGAGCGTAATTATGTCATTCCAGGTGACTCCTTCGTCCTGGCTTACCGCCATGGTGAGTCCTTTGCGTTCTTT
>JAFRXO010000019.1 GCA_017443465.1 Bacteroidales bacterium | reverse complement strand
TTTCACTCCCCTGCCAGGGGTTCTTCCCACCTTTCCCTCACGGTACTGGTTCGCTATCGGTCTTCCGGTAGTATTTAGCCTTGCGGGATGGGCCCCGCAGATTCGGACAGGATTCCTCGTGCCCCGCCCTACTCAGGTGGACTTCCTGGATGTCAAATCTTGCCTGTACGGGAGTTTCACCCTCTTCGCCGTACCTTCCCAGGTACTTCCAGTTAATTCGACATCTCCTTTGAAGTCTCCTACAACCCCCACATGCCCTCGAGCACATGGGTTTAGGCTCTTCCCCTTTCGCTCGCCACTACTCAGGGAATCGATCGTTTCTTTCTTTTCCTGCGGGTACTGAGATGTTTCAGTTCCCCGCGTTTGCTCCATCCGAAGATGGTGACGGGCCGCCAGCCCGCCGGGTTGCCCCATTCGGATACGCACGGATCAATTCGTGTTTGCCAATCCCCGTGCATTTTCGCAGCTTACCGCGTCCTTCCTCGCCTCCGGAAGCCAAGGCATCCTCCGTTCGCCCTTCTTTCCTTCTTCCTCTGTGAATCAAGACTGTATCTGATCCCCCTCCCGGGGAACCAGCCATCTCGTTTCGCTCGTTTGGAAAACAGATTATTTCAACCTGTTTCTGCCTATGTGAAACTGTAGTCCGAAAATACTCGTATTCTTACTCTTATTCTCTTTTCAGACTTCTCGTTTGCTTCTTTTCTAGTTTGATTTCTCGTATCTCTCTCTTCCAATATTGTCAATGAACTTTTAGGCCCGTTTTTTCAAACAGGACCACAAAGGTAAGGACTTTTTTTGAACTGACAAATATTTTTCGCCTTTTTTTGCAAAAAAACTGCAAAAAAACGGCTTAGGAGCTATTATGAAATCGTTCTATCGGCTGAGTGAGCGACTTACGGCATCCGCCCAACCCTTCTTGAGGGCTATCACTTTCTCGGAGGGAAGTGACGGGCTGAAAGAGCGGTCCACCTGCCACTGCCCCTTGATCTCGTCCAGGGAAGACCAGAAACCGACTCCTAGACCTGCGAGATAGCAGGCTCCCATAGCCGTCGTTTCGGTCACCTTGGGACGGATGACCTGGGTACCGAGGACATCAGCCTGGAACTGCATCAGCAGGTTGTCGAGGGATGCTCCTCCGTCGACCTTAAGGGCGGAAAGCGCCACCCCGGCATCCTTCTCCATCGCCTGGACGATGTCCATGGTCTGGAACGCGATGCCTTCCAGGGCGGCCCTGGCTATATGCGCAGCAGTAGTTCCGCGGGTGATACCATATATACATCCCTTCGCGTACTGGTCCCAGTAAGGAGCGCCGAGTCCGGTGAGAGCCGGGACGAAATAGACTCCGCCATTGTCCGGGACACTCTCAGCCAGGGCTTCGACCTCAGAAGAGGACTTGATGATCCCGAGAGAGTCCCTGAGCCACTGCACTACCGATCCGCCGACAAAGATGCTGCCTTCGAGAGCATATGTAACCTTGTCTCCTATCTGGAGGGCTATGGTAGTAAGAAGATTATTCTTCGAAAGGATCGGTTCGGAGCCGGTATTCATAAGCAGGAAGCATCCTGTGCCATATGTATTCTTCACCATTCCGGGCTCCGTGCACATCTGTCCGAAGAGGGCAGACTGCTGGTCTCCCGCGATTCCGGCGATGGGCACCTGGTGAGCCAGGATCGCGGTGGAAGTGTTGCCGTAAACTTCGGAGCAGGAACGCACAGACGGCATCATGGACGCAGGAATCCCGAAGAGGTCGAGCAGCTCGGTATCCCACTCAAGGGTGTGGATGTTGAACAGCATGGTACGTGAGGCGTTGGTCACGTCAGTCACATGCACAGCCCCGTTGGTCAGGTTCCAGATCAGCCAGGAATCCACCGTGCCGAAACGAAGGCGTCCGGCCTCGGCCGCCTCGCGTGCTCCCGGCACGTTCTGGAGGATCCAGCGGATCTTGGTGGCGCTGAAATAGGCATCAAGGATAAGACCTGTCTTGGCGCGGATGAAATCCGTCATGCCTCCGGCCTTGAGAGAATCGCAGTAATCCGCCGTCCTGCGGTCCTGCCACACTATGGCGTTATAGACCGGTTTTCCGGTAGCGGCATCCCAGACTATGGTAGTCTCCCTCTGGTTGGTGATTCCTATCGCGGCCACGTCAGCGGAAGAGATTCCGGCCTCGGCAAGAGCCTCGGCCATTACGGAAGCCTCAGAGGTCCAGATTTCTTCCGGATCATGCTCCACCCACCCCGGGCAGGGGAAATGCTGGGTGAATTCCTTCTGGGCTACGCTGCGGATCGAGCCTGAGTGGTCGAAGACAATCGCCCTTGATGAGCTGGTGCCCTGGTCCAGGGCGAGAATAAACTTTTCCATATGTCAGGTTTTTATTTGATTACTCCGAGTTCCTTTCCGACCTTTATGAAAGCCTCGACCGCACGGTCGATCTGCTCAAAGGTGTGCGCCGCCGAGAGCTGGACACGTATGCGGTCCTTCCCTCTCGGGACCACAGGGAAGGTAAAGCTGGTGACGAAGATGTTCTCCGCGGCCATGGCCTTGGCGAAGTTCCCGGCCAGGATGGGGTCGTAAAGCATTACAGCGCATATGGCGCTCTGGGTCGGAAGGATGTCGAAGCCGGCGCTCTCCATCTTCTCGCGGAAATATTTTACATTGGCCTGCTGGCGGTCATGGAGCTCATTGCCTTCGCCCAGGATCTTGAACATCTCTATGGCGGCAGCCACGATCATCGGCGGAAGCGAGTTCGAGAAGAGATAGGGCCTCGACCTCTGGCGGAGCATATCTATGATTTCCTTGCGGCCTGTGGTGAAGCCACCCACGGCACCTCCGAATGCCTTTCCGAGAGTACCGGTGCGTATGTCTATGCGGTCATAGCAGTCGAAGAGCTCGCCCACTCCGCGTCCAGTCTTTCCGACTACGCCGGCCGAATGGCTCTCATCCACCATCACAAGCGCATGATACTCTTCGGCGAGGTCGCATATCTTGTCCATAGGAGCCACGTTCCCGTCCATCGAGAAGACTCCGTCCGTGCATATGATCCTGAACCTCTGGGCCTGAGACTCTTTCAGGCAGCGCTCGAGGTCATCCATGTCCGCATTCGCATAGCGGTAGCGCACAGCCTTGCAGAGCCTGACCCCGTCGATGATGGAGGCATGGTTCAGCGCGTCGGATATGATCGCATCGTCCTTTGTGAGAAGAGGTTCGAAGACTCCACCGTTGGCATCGAAGCACGAAGCGTACAGTATGGTGTCCTCGGTGTGGAAATACTCCGATATAGCGGCCTCGAGCTCGCGGTGAAGATCCTGCGTCCCGCATATGAAACGGACAGAAGACATTCCGTAGCCACGCTCATCCATGGCCTTCTTCGCAGCGGCTATCAGCCTGGGAGAATCCGCCAGTCCGAGGTAGTTGTTGGCGCAGAAATTAAGTGCCTCGGCACCGCCCTCCAAAGTGATCTCAGATGACTGCGGAGATGCTATGTTCCTCTCTGATTTCCAAAGTCCTGCCTCCCTTATGGCCTGAAGTTCCTGCTGCAAATGTTCCTGGAATGTCCCGTACATGGTCGTAAATATTTAATTATTAACAATATTATCCAAACTCTTACAAATTTAATCAATTTGTGCTTCAATTGCACAATATTTCAGAAAAATGTAACTTTGCCAAAGGAGATTGTAAGATTATAAAATGAAGAATGTACTCGTGATCGGATCGACCGGACAGATCGGTTCGGAACTGACGATGAAGCTCCGCGCCCATTGCAGCGGGAACGTGGTGGCAGGATACATTGAAGGGGCGGCTCCGACCGGCGTCCTTCTCGAAAGCGGACCCGCTGAACTGTGCAACGTACTTGACGGGCAGGCCATAGAAAACATAGTCCGCAAATACGACATCGACACGATATACAACCTCGCAGCCCTCCTTTCCGCAGTGGCGGAACGCAAGCCCCTGCTGGCCTGGGAAATCCAGATCAACGGCCTGCTGAACATCCTTGAAGTCGCCCGAGAGCACCACGCAGCAGTCTTCACCCCCAGTTCCATAGGCAGCTTCGGCCCTGACACCCCTCACGTGAACACCCCGCAGGACACAGTCCAGAGGCCCCGCTCAATGTACGGGTGCTCCAAGGTAGCCACCGAGCTCCTGAGCGACTACTACTTCCACAAATACGGAGTGGACACCCGCTCGGTCCGGTTCCCGGGACTGATCTCGAATGTCACCCTTCCCGGAGGCGGCACCACCGACTACGCGGTAGAGATTTTCTACGCCGCGGTAAAAGGAGAAACATTCATATGCCCGATCGCTGCCGGCACCTTCATGGACATGATGTATATGCCCGATGCTCTCCGCGCGGCCGTGGAGATAATGGAAGCAGACCCCTCGAAACTCATCCACCGCAATTCATTCAACATAGCCGCGATGAGCTTCGACCCCGAAATCATATACCACAAGATCCAGGAATATTACCCCGACTTCAGGATGACATATGATGTGGATCCGGTACGCCAGGGCATAGCCGATTCGTGGCCCGACAACATGGATGACACCTGCGCCCGCAACGAATGGGGCTGGCACCCGGAGATAGGCCTCGACGAGATGTGCGAGGACATGATTTCTTCCCTCAAAGCCAAATTTCATATTTAGAGTTTTTTTCATAATTTTGGGGAAACAATACCCATAATTATGGAACTGACTCTTTTCTCAAAATGCGTTTTCGAGTTTATAGGCACCATGGTTCTGGTCCTTCTCGGAGACGGAGTGTGCGCTGCATGCAGCCTTAAAGGAACAAAGGCACACGGTGCCGGATGGATAGTGATAACCCTCGCGTGGGGATTCGCCGTAATGGCCGGCGTGCTGATCGCAGGCCCGTATTCCGGCGCCCACCTCAACCCGGCGGTATCGCTCGGACTTGCCCTTGCGGGCAGCTTCCCCTGGTCCGACGTCATTCCATATGTCATTGCCCAGATGCTCGGCGGAGTCCTCGGTGCCATCCTGGTATATGCCTTCTACGTTGACCATTTCGCCGCTACCTGCGATGAGCCCGACACAATGCTCGGAGTGTTCTGCACCGCCCCGGCGATCAGGCACACCACCGTGAACTTCTTCTCGGAGTTCGTCGCCACCTTCCTGCTGGTCTTCCTTATCCTGGCAATCGGCAGCTCCGGAAACATCCCGATGGCCGGCGGCGCGCCTGCCGGACTCGGAGCCATAGGAGCCTTCCCCGTAACCGCTGTGATCATGTCGCTCGGCATGTCACTTGGAGCCACCACGGGTTACGCCATGAACCCTGCCAGGGACCTTTCCCCGCGCTTCGCCCACTTCATCCTTCCCATCAAGGGAAAACGTGACAGCGACTGGGGATACAGCTGGGTCCCCGTATTCGGCCCACTCGCAGGAGCATGCCTCGCCGCAGCCCTCTACATCATAGTTTTCTAAGATTGAGCATATGTCCAAAAACCTGAACCTGCCTGAGAACGCACATAGGGAGCTGCGCCCGGGAGAGAAATACGAACCCCTGCTCCCGGCGGACAAGACCTTCAAGGAAGTCACCTCCTATTCAGTGACCATGGGCCTTCTGATGGTCATCCTGTTCTCGGCTGCCGCCGCCTACCTCGGCCTTAAGGTCGGGCAGGTATTCGAAGCCGCCATCCCGATCGCGATCATTGCCGTCGGAGTCACCGGCGCCCTCGGAAAGAAAGACGGACTCAGCCAGAACGTGATCATACAGTCCATCGGAGGCTGCTCGGGAGCCGTGGTGGCAGGAGCCATATTCACTCTTCCGGCTATCTACATCCTGGGAGTGGAAGTGGATTTCTGGAAGATGTTCCTCTCATCCGTCCTGGGCGGAGTGCTGGGAATCCTCTTCCTGATCCCGTTCCGGAAGTATTTCGTAAAGGAGATGCACGGGAAGTATCCCTTCCCTGAAGCCACCGCCACCACACAGGTCCTCGTCACCGGTGAAGGCGGAGGAAGCGGGGCCAAGACCCTCCTGGTCAGCGGCCTGATCGGAGGACTTTACGATTTCGCAGTCAGCACATTCGGCACCTGGAGCGAGACCCTTTCGACCACCGTCATGGGATGGGGGCAGGCCATTGCTGACAAGGCCAAGCTCGTAGTCAAGCTCAACACCGGGGCGGCCGTCCTGGGACTGGGCTACATCATAGGCCTCAAATATGCCTTCATCATATGCTGCGGTTCCTTCCTCGTCTGGTTCGTCATACTTCCCCTCATGAACGCGCTCTGGGGCGGGCAGGTGATTGACCTGATGAATTCCGGCCTCACCCAGACGATAAGCCAGATGTCCCCCGACGAGATTTTCCGTACATATGCACGGCACATCGGAATCGGCGGTATCGCCACGGCGGGCATCATAGGAATTATCAAGTCTTTCGGGGTCATCAAGTCGGCTGTAAAACTGGCCGGACAGGAGTTCTCCAAGAAGTCCGGCGGAGATGCGGAGAAGACCCTCCGCACCGATGATGACCTCCCGATGAAGACCATAGTCTTCGGGATAATCCTGACCCTCCTCGTAATCTTCGCATATTTCGCATTCGGAGGAGTGGTGGACAACATATGGCAGGCTATAATCGCCCTGGTGATCGTGGCGGTCATATCCTTCCTTTTCACCACAGTGGCCGCTAACGCCATAGCCATAGTGGGCACCAACCCAGTCAGCGGAATGACCCTCATGACCCTGATCATTGCATCACTGGTACTGGTAGCCGCAGGTCTTAAAGGAGACTCCGGAATGGCTACTGCGCTGATAATCGGAGGTGTGGTCTGCACAGCCCTGTCGGTGGCCGGATCCTTCATCACCGACTTGAAGATCGGTTACTGGATAGGCTCCACCCCACGCAAGCAGGAAGGCTGGAAATTCCTCGGCACCGCCGTCGCTTCGGTGACTGTATGCGGAGTCATGCTGGTCCTCAACAAGACATATGGCTTCACTGGCGAGAATGCACTCGTGGCCCCGCAGGCCAATGCCATGGCGGCCGTGATACAGCCTATGATGAACGGCGGAGGAGCTCCGTGGCTTCTCTACGGCATAGGAGCGGTAATCGCCATCGCCCTGACTGCCTTCAAGGTTCCCGCATTGCCTTTCGCATTGGGAATGTTCATTCCCCTCGACCTCAACCTCCCGCTTCTGGTCGGAGGCGCGGTCGCATGGTACGTGGGCTCACGCTCCAAGGATGCAGAGGTCAACCGCAAGCGCAGCGAGAAGGGCACCCTGCTGGCATCCGGATTCATCGCCGGCGGCGCCCTGATGGGGGTTGTCAGCGCTATCCTCAAGTTCGCTGACGTGGACCTCTTCCTCACCGCATGGAACAGCCGCTTCGGAGAGGCTGTCTCTATAATACCCTACGTCCTTCTCATCCTCTGGATGATCCGTGCATCAATGAAAATATCTGACAAACAATAAGATAATCATATGGAAAACATAATCGACAGATTCCTCAGGTACGTGTCGGTAGACACCCAGTCCAATGAGGAGAGCGAGAGCCAGCCATCGACCGCGAAACAGCTGGACCTCCTGAAGATGCTCTGCAAGGAGCTTCAGGACATGGGGGTGGAAGCGTCTCTCGACGAGTGGGGCTATGTGATGGGAAAGATTCCCTCGAATGCCGGAGACGGGATTCCCGCAATCGGGTTCATAGCCCATGTCGACACGGCTCCCGACGCTTCCGGCAAGGATGTGAAGCCGCAGATAGTCAAGGACTATGACGGGGGCGAGATCCCGCTGCCCGGAGCTCCGGGCCTCAGCCTGAAACCTTCGGAATTCCCCGAGCTGCTGAACTACAAGGGCCAGGACATTATCACCACCGACGGCACCACCCTCCTGGGTGCGGACGACAAGGCCGGAGTAGCCGAGATAATGAACGCCGTCCAGCACATAATGACCCACCCTGAGTTCAAACACGGTCCAATATGCATCGGATTCACCCCCGACGAGGAAATCGGGCGCGGAGTGGTCAAGTTCGACGTTGGGAAATTCGGAGCAGACTTCGCCTACACCATGGACGGGGGCGAGATCGGGGAACTCGAATTCGAGAACTTCAACGCCGCATCCGCCAGGATACATATCCAGGGCCGGAATGTGCATCCCGGATATGCCAAGGACAAGATGAAGAATGCCATCCTGATAGCCATGGAACTGAACTCCCTCCTTCCGGTCCAGCAGAGGCCGGAGTTCACCAGCGGCTACGAAGGCTTCAACCACATCATTGCCATCAAGGGATCGGTAGAAGAGGCGGAGATAACCTACATAATCCGCGACCACGACCGCTGCAAGTTCGAGCAGAAGAAGGCCTTCGTGCAGAAATGCGCCGATTTCATCAATGAGAAATACGGCGAAGGCACTGCTACGGCTGCGATCAAAGACCAATACTATAATATGCGCGAGCAGATCCTTCCGCATATGGACATAGTCGAAAAGGCGATGAAGGCCATGGAGCTGGCGGGGATCAAGCCGAAGGTGCAGCCTATCCGCGGAGGCACCGACGGGGCGAACCTCAGCTTCAAGGGACTCCCCTGTCCCAACATCTTCGCCGGAGGACTCAATTTCCACGGACGTCTCGAATACCTCCCCATCCGTTCCATGGAGAAGGCTTCGGAAGTTATACTCAACATCATATCCCTTTTCGCCTAAAAACGCAAGCATATGTCCGGAAATGATTTCTTCAACAGGACCGGTCTCCCGAAGGCCCTGACCTGGGGCTACCTGGGAGTCCTCATATTCATGATGGGAGACGGGCTCGAGCAGACATGGCTTAGCCGCTACATCACCGAGCAGGGCTTCAACTCCGCGACCCTGTTCTCCATATATGGAATCACCGTGGCCATCTCTTCCTGGCTTTCGGGTGTCATCGCGGAGACCTTCGGGGTGAAGCGCACCATGCTTGTGGGCTTCTTCCTATATCTGGTCGGAATCGCGGGATTCGCGGGGATAGGAATGGCCCGCATGAGCTGGCCTGTACTGCTGCTTACATATGCCATCAAAGGTCTGGGCTATCCCCTGTTCGCTTACACTTTCATGGTCTGGATCACATACCGGGTCGAAAAGCAGAAACTGAGCTCCGCACAGGGCTGGTTCTGGTTCGTCTTCACGGGAGGCCTGAATGTGCTGGGAGCCTACTACGGTGTGTGGGCGGTGCGCCACTTCGGTGTGATACCCACATTGTGGACCGCCCTGGTCTTCGCGTTGGTGGGCCTTGTTTTCGCCCTGGTAGTAAACAAGAGCGATGAGACCAACCTGTTCGCCGATCCCGATGCGCCCAAGACGAACAAGATCGCGGGTCTTTTCCGCGGACTGGGAATCATGGGACGTGAGCCAAAGGTCCTCATGGGCGGAATAGTGAGGGTCATCAACACCACCTCACAGTTCGCTTTCGTGGTGTTCATGCCTTTGTATATGGCGACTTTCGGCCTCACAGATGCCCAATGGGCGTCCATATGGGGCTCGGTCTTCATGTTCAACATCATCTTCAACCTGATCTTCGGCATTGTTGGAGACAAGATCGGCTGCCGGCAGACCGTGCAATGGTTCGGCGGTGTAGGATGCGCCGTCACAGTCCTTCTCTTCTATTATTCCCCGCAGATCCTGAACAACTACTGGTTCATCCTCATATGCGGAGCGCTGTGGTGCATAATGCTTGCCGGATACGTTCCGCTGTCGGCTCTCGTCCCTTCGCTTGTAAAGAGTGACAAGGGAGCGGCGGTGTCAGTGCTTAACCTGGGAGCGGGAGCTGCATCCTTCGTCGGTCCCCTGATCGTCCGCATACTGGAAAAGCCTGTGGGATACGAAGGTATAGCCTGGACACTGGCAGCTCTTTACATCATAAGCGCCATCATGACTTATTTCATACGTGAAGCAGAATAGGCGTTTTAGTTACAAATCGTTAGTTTTTGAACCATCCAGAAGCATCTGGATGGTTTTTTTAAATGTTTAAAGTATTCATATTTTAACTTTTAAAATTTTAGTATTTCTAAAACATTTGAACAATCTAAGAGTTTTGTTGAAGAATTAAACGATTTTAGTTGAAGGAATAAGCCGTTTCGCTGAAATCTAAAAATATTATGCTTTCATTCTGAAAGTTTTTATCTAAAATTGGCCCAGAAAAACCCTTAATTCTTTAATTAACTATTCACATGAAAAGATTTCAGCTGTTGATCTCGATCCTGCTCTTTTCGTTGTGCTCTGTGGCATATGCCCAGAATATAACGGTAAAGGGTAAGGTCACGGCGACAGACGGAGAGCCTGTCGCCGGCGCCTACGTGCTTGTGAAAGACACATCCAATGGTGTGCTCACCGACATGGATGGTAATTTCTCCATTTCAAACGTACCGGCGCAAGGAAAACTGGTGGTCGCATTTATGGGAATGAAGACCGTCGAGGTTCCGGCTTCCCAGAACATGACAGTGGTCCTGGAACTCGATTCCGAAGCCCTGAACGAAGTGGTCGTTACCGCCATGGGTATTTCCAGGGAGAAGAAAGCCCTGGGATATGCCGTCACCGAAGTCGGCGGTGATGAGATGACCAAGGCCCGCGGAGGCCTGAACAACCCGATCAACGCCCTCCAGGGCAAGATCGCCGGCCTTCAGATCACCTCCAGCAGCGGCTCCATGGGCGGTTCGTCAAAGGTACTCCTCCGTGGAGTGTCTTCCCTCTCAGGAAACAACCAGCCCCTGTTCGTCATTGACGGAGTGCCCATTGAAGGAGGCGACTTCAACTCCACCGAGACTGCCCGCGGAGGCGGCGGTTATGACTACGGTAACCTTATCAACGACCTCAGCCCGGATGACATCGAAAGCATTTCCGTCCTGAAGGGCGCAAGTGCATCTGCCCTGTACGGTTCACGTGCCAACAACGGTGTCGTGATGATTACCACCAAGAAAGGAAAAATCGGCGCTAACAGCGGTTACGGAGTTTCCTTCTCTTCCACCGTCGGTTTCGAGGTGGTGAACAAGCTTCCGAAACTGCAGAACCTCTACGGAGGAGGCTGGGGCAGTGATTTTGAGGAAGTCAACATCAACGGTGTGGATTATCTTTATCCGGACTACGCAACCGACTCCAGCTGGGGTCCCAAATACGACGGCCAGCAGGTCCTTTCCTGGTACGACCTCGCAAAATGGGAAGCAGGCGGAAAAGTCGGGAATCCCACGACTTCCGAGTGGAAGGCTCCCGAACATGACATAGACACATTCTTCCAGACCGGTGTTTCTTTCACCAATAACATCGCAATCACCCAGGCGTCTGCCAGGAGTGCAACCCGCATCTCCTACACCAACAGCGAGCTTAAGGGCTATCTCCCGAACAGCAAGCAGGAGAAGAATATCCTCAACGTCTCCGCCCAGGCATTCAGCCCGGACCGCCGCCTGGAAGTAAGCGCCAATGTCAATTACCTGAACCAGAGCACCAAGGGACGTTCAGAGATCGGTTACGGTGACAACAACGTCCTGGTCAAATTCGTCCAGTGGGGCCACAGGGAAATCGACATGGCAGAGTCCAAAGACCTGTACATCATGCCGGACGGCACACAGGCAAGCTGGAACAGGAGCGCATGGGATGATCCGACCCCCGCATACTCCAACAACCCTTACTGGAGCCGCTACATGTGCTACGAACACGACTCCCGTAACCGTGTCTACGGTAATGTCGGAGCCTCCTACCAGATCCTCCCCCAGCTCAAATTCCAGTACAAGACCGACTTGGACTTCTTCGTGGACAAGCGGTTCGTGCGTAATGCCGTAGGCAGCCAGGAGCAGTCTGGATACAGCGAGATCTCGCGCCAGCAGTATGAGCTGAACCATGAGTTCCTCCTTACCTACAAGGACACGTTCGGGGACTTCTCAGTGAACGGACTTCTGGGAGCGAACCTGATGAAACGCCACTACGAGTCTCTCTCCGGCGAAACGGTCGGAGGCCTTGCGATACCCGAGTTCTACAACCTGAAGAACTCCATCGCATCTCCCACCAGCTCAAACTATGAATCCAACAAATCAATCAATTCCGTGTTTGCGAATGCAGGCATCGGCTGGAAGAGCATGCTGTTCCTCGACGGCACTATCAGGATGGACAAATCATCCACCCTTCCTGTTTCGAACAACACATATTTCTATCCTTCCGTGACCGCCAGCTTCATTTTCTCAGAGCTGTTCTCCCCGGGAGTGAAAGATGTCATTGAGTTCGGTAAGGTACGCGTGGGTTTTGCCCAGGTGGGTAATGACACTGACCCGTATCAGGTACTCAACACCTACTCACAGTACACCAATATCGACCCCACCACTCCGGGTTACCGTCTGCCGAATACCCTCAAGAATTCAGCATTGAAACCGGAAACGACCACTTCCTTTGAGGCCGGTCTGGAAATGGAGTTCTTCCACGGACGACTGGGCTTCGACGCTTCATTCTACAATACTGTCACGAAGGACCAGATCCTGCCTCTGTCAGTGTCCGGTACAACCGGTTACCTGTACAAAGTCGTAAACTCCGGAAAGATCCAGAACACCGGACTGGAATTCGCCATCCATGCGACCCCGGTTGAGACGAAACTGTTCTCCTGGACCACCTCGCTAACACTGGCATCCAACAAGAACAAGGTGCTTGAGCTTCTGGACGGCGTAGACTACTACAGGCTCACCTCCGCCCCCTTCTCAGTGGAAGTCGGAGCACTCAAGGGCCAGCCTTACGGCGTGATCATGGGAACCGATTATATCTATGATGACAATGGCAACAAGATGATCGATCCGGACACCGGACTGTATCTTGCTACTGATGGCAACGTCAACCTCGGCAGCGTGTACCCGGATTTCACCGGCGGCTGGACCAACACATTCCGCCTGGGGAATTTCGATGCCAGCATACACCTGGATTTCTCCCGAGGCGGCAAATACTTCTCCACATCCTACATGTGGGGTATGTACAGCGGAATGCTTGAGGAAACAGCTGCCAACGGCGTTCGTGAGAACGGTATCCTGCTCGACGGAGTAATAGACGAAAACGGCACCAAGAACACCACTGTGGCCGACGGCGAAATGTACTTCACCGACTTCTACACCGGTCCTGCCGCACAGAACGTCCTCCGTTCCGACTACGTAAAGCTTCGCGAGATAACTTTAGGCTATACCATCCCGATGCGCGAAAAGAGTTTCGTCAAAGGGCTCCGCCTTTCCGCTTACGGACGCAACCTCGGCGTCTGGGGTCCTGACGTGAAACACTTCGATCCCGAGGTCGCCGTGACCAGCTCCGGCAACATCCAGGGTATTGAAGGTGGTCTTGTGGCCGGGGTAGCGAACTTCGGCTTCGGAATCAATCTTAACTTCTAATAGGAGGCCCGACTTATGAAAAAAGCATTGAAATATATTCTTCTCAGCGTCCTGTTCCTTACCGGAATGTCTTCCTGCATCAAGGAAGATACAAACATGGACCCCAACAACCCGCAGGAAGTTCCCTCGAACATCCTGATGTCAGGTGCAGAGAAATGGATAATGGACAACGTCTATGACGTGTGGTTCAGCGGCCGCCAGTGCCTGCTCTATGCCCAGTACTGGGCCCAGCGCAACTACACTGAGGAAGACCGCTACCAGATCCGGGAAAGCACCAACAACGGATACTTCAACTACCTGTATATGGGTATTGCGAACCTTCTCAAGGTTGAATACCTGAATACTGATCCCGAGTTCGCTCCCGGAAATTCTGCTTACGGACTGAATGCGAATCAAATCGCAGCAGCCAAGATACTGAAAATCTGGCTCATGCAGATAATCACCGACACATGGGGCAGCGTCCCCTACAGCGAAGTTGGCAAGCTCGAATCCGACGAAATCTACTACGCCAAATACGACGACCAGAAGGAACTCTACAATACCCTCCTTGCAGAGTTGGACGAAGCCATCGGAATGATCGATGAATCAGAGCCTGCTTTCACCTCAGGAGATGTCATCTACGGTGGTGACGCTTCAAAGTGGAAGAAGTTCGGCAACTCCCTGAAGTGCCGCCTGGCCATCCATATATCAAAGGTGGATGCATCCTGGAAGACCAAGATCGCAGAAGCCGTTGCAAGCGGAGTATTTGAATCCAATGATGACGCTGCCGCCTACACTTATTCAGCTTCGGGATCCGACTACTGCAAGTTCTACGAAGGATTCTATGAGGATGGACGAAATGACTTTACCATTACCAAACCCTTTGTCCAGCTTCTGGCCGGTGAAGCTGATGAGATGAATGGCAAGTCCCATCCCTGGGCAGGCACCAAGGATCCGAGACATGCACTCTTCGCTTCAGGTTCAGCCAAAGGTATGCCCTACGGCGCCCCGACCGCGAACTCACAGGTTCTCCGCACCGGAACTCCCAACTGGTACAGCGGACATCCAGCTCACCTGAACCAGAATTTCAAGGTCCCTCTGATGACATATGCCGAGCTCCTTTTCATCCTCTCAGAATACAACGGCTTCTCCGATGATGAGTTCCAGGCGGGGATCGATGCATCACTGGAGTATTGGGCCGATGCTTACGGAAGCAGCATTTCCCAGGAAGATGCAGATGCATACAAAAACGCTGTCGGCTCTGCAACGGAAGAGAAGGTCGCCGTACAGAAATACATCGACCTCTGGCTGAACGGGACAGAAGCGTGGACTGAGATCCGCCGTACAGGTTATCCTGAGCAGGTTCTCCGCCCGGGAGAGAAAACTGCGGAACTTAACGGCAACGCCATCACATTCGAGCCTCTTTCCGATGTCAAGAACGATATCATCGCCCGCGTGAAGTATCCGACCAACGAAAGCACCCTTAACGGAGCCAACTGGAAAGAAGCCGTGGCCAAACTCGATGACGGCACCAACAACTACTACACGAAGATGTTCTGGGATGTTCGTAAATCGACCTATGACCATCCGGCCAACAAATAGAACCTATGACTTACCATTTTGCGCTGGTGTGAACCGGTGAAAAAGTTAATATAGCCTGGAATAAAACTATTCACCGGTTACACCGGACTCGAAAGCGGCCTCATCTGGGGCCGCTTTCTTTGCGGCACGGGCGTCCTCACGGGCCTTCTTCTTCTCGTAACGGGCCTTGAATCTCTCCAGTTTCTTCTGGTCCTTGTCAGCCTCCTTTGCATTGGCCTGGAGGATCTTCAGGGTCCTGGCTCTCTTCTTGGCCAGGGCCTTTTCTTCTTTTGCCTTGGCCTTGGCTGCATCCCTGGCGTCAAGTTCCGCCCATCTGGCCTCACGGGCCTCAGCCCTCTTGCTCTTGGAAGAGACTTTCTCCTCCTTTCCTTCACCGGCGGACTCTTCCTGAGCGGCAGGCTCGTCTACGGCAGCTGAAATCTCAGGACCACCCTCTGTGACAGGATTCTCTTTAACCTCGCCGGTTCCCTCTTTTACAGGAGTTTCCACTTCCTGGGCCGGAACTGCCGCTTGCACCTCCGTGTCCTCGGGCGCCTCTGCGAACGGGAACGGATCATTTCCGAAAGGATCCTGGGCCTCTGCCTCACGGTTGGCCTTCATCTCTTCTTTCTCGCGGATCCCTTTGTACACACTTTCCATATAACCCGGGAAATAGATTTCAGTCTCCTTGAAAGTTGCCCTGGGCCTGAGGGAATACTTTTCCCTCTGAGAGGCCCGGATTTCCAGCGGAGTGACGTCTTCCTTACCGGCGGGACGCCTTGAAGGGTCCCAGTTGAAACCTTTGATCTCCCTGTCGGAGCTGGTCATCTGGGCCACCGGGCTCGCATCGTTCTTGGGATCCTCGAAGTAATAGACCTTGTCTATCTTTCCTTCCTTGAACCAGGCACTCAGCATCTTGGACTCAGCCTTGTTAGCTGTCGCAAGGACATCATCTTCCCTGAGGAAGAAGAGGGCGCTGGCACCTCCAAGGGCATCAAAACGGCTGAGCACAGTGCTCGCAGAGTCGAAATAGGCCATCATCTCCGTAGCACGGATCTGGTCATAGCATATGCTGTCTTCCTGGACAATTATGAAAGCATTGGACATGAGGCTCGCCTGACGCATCGCCCGGTTCTTGATAAGGACCGATATGCTGTCGGCGGAGTACTGACGCTTCCCCTCGTTCCACACGATCGGATTCTTGTACAGCCTCGCAAGGGAATCCAGGTCATTGAAAAGGAGGGAATCACAAACCACCTGCATGTCGTTGCGGAAGACCCTCACATTGTTGATAGCGGTGATGAATCCCGTCGCTGTACTGTCCAGGACTGCCGGAGCAAGGGAATCCGCAACCGCCACCGAAAGCGAATCTGTCAATGGCAGTTTCAAAGTGTCCGCAGGGGTCTCTACTGCAGGCTCGACAACTGGAGCGGCAGCAGCCTCATCCCCATTCATGACGGCTCTCTTATCTCCCGGCCCCTTCGGAGGCCTGTTGGCAGCCAGTTCTGGATTCTCCTCAAGGGCCTGCTTTGCAGCTCTTTCCGCCTCTTCACGGGCCTTGCGGCGATACTCTGTCACAGGGTCGGTCTTCAACTCGGAGAGACGCTGCTCGGATGCCTCGATCTCTCCCTGTGGGATCTCGCATCTGGGGATTGAACGATAGATAAGGGTGTCAGCCCCGACATATACCGTATCGATCTGGTCCTCCGCCCCCTTGGTCTGGGCCATTACGGCAGCGTTCCGCTCTAGGCGGACAGTCGACAGGGAATCAATGTACTGTAAGTAGCCCCCCACTGCCCCCACCTGTCTGGTGGTGTCAATTACCTGCACGTTCCCGAACATCTCCACATCCTGGGTATTGCGGTAGAAGAACACCGAATCCGCCCAGCCCTCCTGCTCACGTGTCATACCGTGGACATTGTCCGTAAAGAAGAATATCTCCTTCCCGCGATCGTACCATCCGCCTTCCGATGACAGCATGTCATCATCGCGCCAGGCGTTGGTCCCGGGGCCGAAAGTAGCGAGGCTCTCCCTGGTGTTGTACTTCATCTCCTTGGTCTTCACGAAGACCGAGTCGGTGTACATGTTCACGTCACCGGAGAAAAAGAAAGTCTTGATCTTGGAATCGTAGCTTCCGTCACGGCTCTCGATGATCTGCCCGTCCTTGTCCCGGAGGACTCCGCCGTTGCGGAAGAGGGCGACACTGTCCTTGGTGTTGTAATCCAGCCATCTGGTCCTCATGGTATTCTTGTCCTTGTCCTGGAGCTGGACTACCCCGCCGCGGAACTTGGCGAGATTCTCGGGAATGATGTAATCCAGGTTGTCGCTGCTGAGCACAGTCTCGTCCTGGATGATCTTCACGTTACCTATGGCCTTGATCAGCTCACCGTCCACGTACCAATAGGCGGTGTCGCATATGAGATAAGTGTCGTTATGGAGAAAACGGGCGGGGCCTATGACCTCCCTGTAATTCTGGCCGTCCTCATTTACGAGTTTCGCACTCGCAGCGCTCATCAGACGCACCAGTGAATCGGACTGGGATGTCTTCTTCTGCGCAGCGGATGCGAGACATATGCCCAAAAGGGCGAAAATCAGGAACAGCCGTTTCATCAAGGCGGGATTATTCCTTGGTGAACTTGGAAGCCCATGCGGAGCGCTCGAATTCGCACTCGCGGAACATCGGGTCGATCGTGACGTAGGTAGTCTTGATCTTGTCATTGAGGAAGGCGTCAATTGCCTTCATCTGCAATTTGTAGCGCACCTGGCCTTCCAGCTGGCTGAAATCGTTCTCCACCGTGGCAGTGTGGGCAGGAATGATCTTGTCCACGCGTATGATTTTGTAGCAGGTCTTTCCGTCTACATAATCATGGGAGGCGTTCTGGCGGCCGTCATTGTCGGTAGATTCGATGGGCTCGGAGATCTCTCCCTCCTTAAGGCCCTCTATGGCAGAATATTCCACCGGCTTGAGCTGGTCTATGATATAGTAGGAAGAACCGGTGTTGGGATCGGCCATCTGGCCTCCGTTGGTCTTAGTGGAGTTATCCTCGGAGTAGAACCTGGCTGCAAGCGGGAAAGTCACGGCGTTGTTCATTATCTCGGTCCTGATGGAGTCCAGCTTGTGGAAAGCAGTAGTCCTGTCCGTGTCTGTGTACTGGGGCTTCATCAGGATATGCCTCGCATTGAACATATCTCCGCGTTTCTCGAGCACTTCTATGATGTGGAAACCGTCCGGGGTCTCAACGATCTGGGAAATGATTCCCGGCTTGAGGGCCATTGCAGCATCGGAGAACACCGGCCAGAAAAGGGATTTCGACGCCATTCCGAGCTCGCCTCCGCGCCTGGCGGAACCGGGGTCCTCGGAATATATGCGGGCAAGGGTGGCGAATTTCTCTCCGTTGAGGATACGCTCACGCAGTGAAAGGAGCTTTTCCTTCACGGCAATGTTGGCCGCTTCCCTGTCGGGATAGATAACTATCTGGCTCAGCTGGTAGGTGATCGGGACTATCGGGAGGTCGTCCTTCGACACAGTGTCGGTGTAGGCCTTCACATCGGACGGAGTGATTTCCGGAACCTTGGATGCGATGGTCTGCTGCTCCTGCTGTATGAGGTTCATATCCTCAAGCTGCTGGTGCCATTCCATGCGGATCTTGTACATCGGCTTTCCGAAATACTTCTCCACCTCCTCATCTCCTCCAAGCTGGGTACGGACCTGGTCCATCCTCTGGCTCAGGGAACTCTCTACCATGTCGGAATTGAGGGTCAGGGAGTCCACACGCGCCTGCATGAGGTAGATCTTGGACTCAAGCATCTGCTCGAGTATCTCGCACCTCTGGTTCCTGTCCGAAGAGCGTCCCGGATTCTGGGCATTCATCATCTGGACTTCCTGCTCCAGGTTGCCGATCGTGATGAGCTCATTGCCAACCACGGCAATCGACTTGTCCACCACATTGTACTTCTGTGCGGAAGCCATGATGCACACGAAAAGGAGGCAGGATGCCGCCAAAACTTTATTCACTGCTATTTTCATTTTCGAAGATTTCATAATTGCCCTTGACGGATGCATCATAGAGCAAGTCTCGTTCCAAAGTACGCAACAGATCGTGTTTTCTGGAACTGAGGATAATATCGCGTATCTGGCGCTCGCAATACTCGACCGGAGCCGGATTCCCGGCCTGGATTTCCTCCGGAATGAATGCAAGGCATATGTTCCCGTGGGAGTCTTTCGCCTCGGCGACGCCGTTCTTGCGGCTGTCCATCAAGGCCTTCCAGTCAATGCCGAACTCACCCGACACAGTTGTCACGTCAACCCATTCGCGGGTAAGGTCCAGGTATTTGATGGCCGTGGTGGCAGCCAGGCTGTCCACAAGGGTGATGTCCTCAGGCTTCTCGGACGTAAAATTACGCCTTATCAATCCCAGTGAAGGAGAATCCGGCAGGAGATTGACATAGCGCGCCTTCACCAGCGGCCTCTGCAGGATGAAATCATCTTTGTGCGCATCGTAATAGGCACTGATCTCATTCTCGGAGACAAGGGTGTCCAGATGGGAGTTGACATAGTGCTGCTCATAGCGGAACTTCAGCAGGGCCTCCCTGTAGTCCTCCATCTCCCTCGTCACATCCAGCTCGCTCTTTGAAAGCTGCTCTTCGGCCTTCAGGAGATAGACCTTCCCGGAAGCCCAGGTGTCAATGTACTTGCGCGCCAGGGCAGCGCTGTCAGCAGCGGGAATCCCGTTCGGAACCACGGCCTCAACCTCGGCACGGTACAGGACATAATCCCCAACACGGGCTACAGCCTCATCATCATGAAGGAACTTCTGGAAGCTCTTGCACCCGACCCCACACAGCAGGACCAGGACCATGACAGCGCCGCGCAGCGCATCACGCATATGTATTATTCCAAACATATTAACCTACAAAGATAAACACTTTTAATCACATTCTTCTTATTTTTGCATATGCATAGAATCGTTCTCATCCTGCTGGCAGCCCTCGGACTGGCGCTGCCGCGCACCTCGGCACAGGTTAAAGCCGACCTCAGAGGCATCCCCGCCACCGTTTACCAGAATGGACAGAAGATCAGGATATTCTCCCCTGACGTCTCCGAGACCGTCAGGATTTTCGTCATATCCGACACCCATATCTTCCGGAGCGACGAGCGGGAAGACCCGTTCCGGGAGTACAGCGACCGCATGGCCAAGGCATACAACTCCACCAAGCATTTCCTGACCGGAGAGAAGACCAATCCCGAAGAATCCCTGCTGAAGACCCTGGAACTGGCCAAAGAACACAAGGCGGATGTCATCGCCCTGACTGGAGACATGGTCAGCTATCCGTCGGAGGCCGGTGTCGAATGGGTAAAGAACGCCCTGGACGCCTGCGGGATTCCCTGGTTTTACACCACAGGCAACCATGACTGGCATTACGAAGGCATGGAAGGAACTGAGCAGCAGCTCCGTGAGACCTGGACGCAGAAGCGCCTGCTCCCGCTCTACCAAGGGTATGACCACAAACTCTACAGCACCGAGGTCAAGGGTGTGAAACTGATATTCCTGGACAACGGCATCTACGAGATCCTCCCCGAACAGCTGGACGCTTTCAAGAAGGAAGTCAAGGGGACGCAGCCCAAGCTGCTCTTCAGCCACATCCCATTCTATGCGCCGGGCTACAGCACCAGCACGGTCGCACATCCCAAATGGGGACTGGCAGTGGACAAGAACTACAAGATCGAGCGCCGCCTTCCCTGGCCTGCGGAAGGTTTCGGGAAGACCACAGTGGACTTCTGGAAGGCAATCCTGAAAGCCAGCCGGAAGAACGGTTTGTTGGCCACCTTCTCAGGTCACCTCCACACCCAGCAGTCCAGCGTCATCGGCCCGTGGGTACAGTTCACCGTACCTGCCAATGCCGTCGGCGGGTATTTTGAGGTGACCGTAGAACCGCTGTAAAGGTTATTTCTTGGAACCGGCGATGCCGCGGTAGATGTTCAGAGCTTCCAGTAAATAATAGTCTGCATAGCTGAGCGGGACATCTATTTCCGACTTACCGGGTATGTTGCCGACGCAATGCTTGACCAGGAAGCCGCCATTGGTTCCGGGCTCGGCAAGGTATTCCGGACTTGCGAGGGCACGCAATTGCTTGACGGCCATCTGCAGATAAGCGTCACGCTTGTCCATTGAGTAGAGCTTCAGGAAGCCTCCCGCCATGATAGCTCCGGCCGATGCATCCCTGTAGTCGCCGGGGGCATCGAAATCCCAGTACGGAACACCGTCTTCAGGCAGGCGCTCTATCAGCAAGTCGGCTATATGCTCAGCCTGCTCCCTGTAAATGGGGTTCTTGGTCTGAAGTGCCATCATAGCATAGCCATAAAGAGCCCAGGCCTCGCCGCGAGCCCACATCGAGTCATCGGACTTTCCCTGTCCGGTCTGCTTTCCACGAACAGCTCCGGTCTCGGGATCATAATCGAGCACGTGCCATGTGCTGTAGTCCTCGCGGAAATGGTTCTTCATGGTCGTCTGGGCATGAGTCTCAGCTATCTTGACCCACTCCGGATTGCCTCCGGGGAATCCGGCTGCGGTGGTCAGCAGCTCCAGGTTCATCATGTTGTCGATAATGACGGGATACATCCAGCGTGCAGACCAGGGGCTGGGATCCCAGCTGCGGGTGACTCCTGTCACGGGATTGAAACGCCCGGCAAGACGCTCGGCTCCGGCAAGGAGAGTGGGCATCCAATCCTTCTCACCTGTCAGACGGTAGGCATTACCATAACTGCACATCAGCTGGAAACCGATATCATGGTCAGTGTGCTGGTCCAACAGTGAGGAAAGTTTCAGAGTGTTCTTGCGGGCCAGGGCCTCAGCTTCCTTGTCACCGGTATATTCATATATCTGCCAGAGGGTTCCGGGGAAGAAACCGCTGCACCACCATGTTATGGGGGCCGTGACAAGTTCTCCATCAGGACCGGTGAGGGTCCTCGGGGTCGTGGTATCCGTCAGCTGGCTGTCAAGAAGCACCGCCTGGGTTTTCGCAAGGGCGAAGACGCGGTCGGACAGTTGTTTCATAGTTTCTTCCCTACGGCCGCAGGACAGGGCCGCGAGAAGGCATAACGCCATGAGAATCTTTTTCATATGTTTATTGTTTATAGTGAATTACCTTACTTTGGAATCGCAGTACCAGCAACGGAGGGCGCCAGTCTCGGTACGGCGGAATTTGTGCGGAGCATGCTCATTATTGCATATGCATTTGCGGTTGGTGCAGCGGAGCTCCGGGTCTTCCACCGGCTTGTCCTCGGACGGCATGCCGTGGGCGGGGTCGTCCTTCCATTCCAGCAGCTTCACGATAAGTGCCTCGCGCACGAACTTGCCGTTCTCGACCTGACGGAAATAAGCGGCACGCGGATCGTCGTCCACTTCAGTGAGGATCTCATTCACCCTGGGAAGCGGATGCAGGACGGCCATATCCTTCTTGGCGAGGGCCATCCTTGCCGAATCCAGCACGAAACTGTCCTTCACGCGGTCGAATTCATCCTCATCCAGGAAGCGCTCTTTCTGGACGCGGGTCATATACAGCACATCCAGCTCCGGCATGACCTCTTCCATAGTCTCGACTTCGCGATACGGAATCCCGGTGCGCTCGCAAACAT
The DNA here is from genome assembly GCA_017443465.1 of Bacteroidales bacterium. GTDB lineage: Bacteria > Bacteroidota > Bacteroidia > Bacteroidales > UBA932 > Cryptobacteroides. The sequence goes on along the minus strand of JAFRXO010000019.1, from coordinate 49,021 downwards.
CCTGTTTGATATAGTCGGGCAGCTTCAGCTCCGGCGGGGCGATAAGGATAACCTTGATCCCCTGATAACGGGACAGGGCCTTGATAAGGGAGTGCACCGTCCTTCCGAAGCGGAGGTCGCCGCAGAAGCCTATCGTGATCCCGTCGATGTGCCCCAGCTCCCTCTGGATGGTCAGGAGGTCCGTCAGCGTCTGGGTCGGATGGCTGTGAGAACCGTCTCCTGCGTTGATTATCGGGACCTTTGACACTTCGGAGGCATATAACTGCGCACCCTCGATGTGATGGCGCATTGCGATGACATCTGCGAAGTTCCCTACCACCCGGACTGTGTCCTGGACGCTTTCGCCCTTGCTGGCGGAACTGCTCCTGGCATCGGAGAAGCCGAGGACATTGCCTCCCAGCTCCATCATCGCAGCGGTGAAACTCAGCCTTGTCCTGGTGCTCGGCTCGTAAAAGAGGGTCGCCAGCTTGCGGTGTGACATGCTGCCCTGGTAACGGTCGCGGTGTGCGATTATATCCTGGGCGAGGGAGATGATTTCGTCAATCTCCCCTTTGGTGAGATCGGTAGGATCGATGAGGTGCTTCATATGTCTGTGTTTTATTCTTTAATCCAACTTTCATCCGAGGGGTCGTCGCGGAATGCAAGGATACGCTCTTTCCAGCCCTGGCCTATGCGTCCCTCTTCCTCAGCCACTTCCACCAGTACGTCGAGATTGCAAAGGGAGTGGTTCTCGGTCCCCGCCGCGGCGATGCGCTCCAGACCGCGTTTCATCCCATATGTGAATATGCTCACTATGCCCTGTACCTCGGCTCCTGCCTCGCGAAGGGCGTCCACTACCTCGACAGCGCTTCCTCCGGTGGAGATAAGGTCCTCTATTACAACCACTTTTGTTCCCGGATCCATCTTCCCTTCGATTCGGTTCGTACGGCCGTGAGTTTTCGCCTCGCCCCGGACATATCCCATCGGAAGGTCGAGGATAGTGGCGGTGATGGCAGCATGTGCGATGCCTGCAGTGGAAGTACCCATGAGCATCTCACAATCGGGATAATACTTCTTGACCAGAATGGCGAGTCCGTTTTCCACCTGCTCGCGGACACGGGGGGCCGACAAAGTCAGCCTGTTGTCGCAGTAGATAGGACTCTTTATGCCGCTCGCCCATATGAACGGCTCCTCGGGCCGCAGGAAAACTGCGCCGATCGAAAGGAGGGAGGATGCGATCTGTCTTTCCATATCAGATAAATTCTTCTAAGCAACGTTTCCATGCCGCTACGGGATCCGGGGCGGCGGTTATGGGACGGCCCACTACGATCAGGTCCGAGCCGATCTTACGGGCCTGCTCCGGAGTGGTGATACGGACCTGGTCGTCCGCCGCGGCATCGGCGAAACGGATTCCGGGAGTGACCGTAAGGAAGTCCTTTCCGCAGGCTTCTTTCACCATCCCTGCCTCCAGAGGAGAGCACACGACACCGTCGAGCCCCGCCTCACGTGCATTGGAAGCGTACTTGACTATGGTTTCATTGATCCCGGCACCGATCAGGAGTTCACTGCGGACCATCTCCTCGGATGTGGAAGTGAGCTGGGTGACGGCGATGAGCAAGGGACGGGTCCCGTCCGGCCTTGTAAGCCCTTCCAGGGCCGCCTTCATCATTCCGATCGTCCCGGATGCATGGACATTGACCATGTCCACATCCAGGTTCGACAACACTTTCATCGCCTTCCTGACAGTGTTCGGTATGTCGTGGAGTTTCAGGTCCAGGAATATCTTGTGCCCGCGAGCCTTTATCTCCCTGACTATCGAGGGGCCTTCAGCATAGAAGAGCTCCATCCCGATCTTCACATATGGTTTGTGTCCCTCGGGGAAGAGGTCGAGGAAGGAGAGGGTCGCTTCGCGGCCCGGGAAGTCGCAGGCTATTATGACGTCTCTGTTCATACGGTTCCTATTATTTCTTTTAAAGTGTTGATCCCCAGTTCTTCCATGACGGAAGGGAGATCTGCCGTGATCTCGGGGCATGCATATGGATTGCGGATATTTTCCGCACCGACCTGGACGGCGGTGGCTCCTGCCATCATCATCTCGATTACGTCTCTCGCAGTTGCGACTCCCCCGCAGCCCATTACGGGAATCCGGCAGGAATGAGCGACCTGATAGACCATCCTTAAGGCTATCGGGAATATGGCTCTTCCCGAGAATCCGCCCATCTTATTGGCTATGACCGGCTTGCGGCGTGCAATGTCAATACGCATACCCAGGAACGTGTTCACTAGGGTGAGTCCGTCCGCCCCGGCATCTTCGCATGCACGGGCGATCGAAACTATATCCGTCACATTAGGGCTGAGCTTGATAAAGACAGGTTTCCGGCATACGGACTTCACGGCGGCCGTCACTTCGGCTGCGGAGGCCGCAGAGGTGCCGAACGCCATTCCTCCGTTATGTACGTTGGGGCAGGATATGTTGACCTCGATTATGTCGATGCCTTCGCATGCGTCCGCCTTCGCACAGCATTCCTTATATTCGTCCAGTGAGAAGCCGCTTATGTTGGCGACGATGCATCCGTCATATGCGCGGCGGAGAGCGGGAACTTTCTCATTTACAAGCACATCGATTCCAGGATTCTGGAGGCCTACTGAGTTGATCATCCCGCCGTCGCACTCCGCGATGCGTGGAGTCGGGTTGCCGTAACGGGCCTCGCGGGTCGTTCCCTTGAGGGAAATGCCTCCGAGCAGGTTCAGGTCGAAGGCTCCTGAGAGTTCCAGCCCGAACCCGAAAGTGCCACTCGCCGGAATGACTGGATTCTGAAGGCGTATTCCGCACAGATCGACAGTAAGATCCTTTACCATAGCAGTTCCTCCTTCTTGAATACGGGACCGTCCTTGCAGACGCGCCTGGGGCCGTTTTTAGTCTCGATGCTGCATCCGTAGCAGAAGCCCGCGCCGCAGCCCATCCTCTCTTCGAGGCTGGCTTCGCCCGGGCACTCCAGCATTCCGCAGACCGCTTTCATCATGACCACAGGCCCGCATGTGTAGAAATAATCATATGACCGGGCCATCCCTGCGATGGCATCGGTTACGAAGCCTTTCACTCCGACAGATCCGTCCAATGTAGAGACCGCCACGGTGTCACATATGTCTTCGAATTCCCGGACCATGACGATCTCGTCAGCCGTGTTGAAACCCAGGACAACCGTCACCTTTTTCCCCTGTGCCTTGAGTTCCCTGGCCAGAAGATACAGCGGAGCGGCGCCAAGTCCTCCTCCCACCAGCAGTGCTTCGCAGCGGCAGGCATCCGGGTCGAAACCGCGCCCCAGCCCTGTAAGGACTTCCAGCACAGTCCCTTCCTTCATTTCCGAGAGGGCCCTCGTCCCCTCCCCGACTACCTTATAGACAATAGTCAGGCGCCCGGCTTCTTTGTCGCATATAGACAGGGGCCGGCGAAGGAAAAAGCCCGGAACGGCAATATGGACGAACTCACCGTCCACCATTCCACCTCCCTCCAAGACCAGTTGATAGGTCTTCGTGGCGATCAACCTGTTTCGGACTATGCTGAATCTATCCTTTTTCATAATGCTTATTCAGACCTTCTGCCTATATCTCAAGAACCCGTAGCCGCCCTCGGCTTCGTTGAGAGGGAGGGGCCCGCCGCCTGCGGTGGGAGGGATGAGCGGAGCGAAGGTTTTAGAGATATAGGCAGAAGGTCTCATCAATGTCATTATTTGTACTCTTCGTCGATAGTTGATATGCCCAGGGTAATCTCCTCAAGCACATCCAGGAGAACCCTCACGGTCTCAAGGGCAGTGAAGATCGTCACGTTGTTCTCCACGGCGCAACGGCGGATACCGTAGCCGTCCAGGTGGCTGGACTTCTGGTTCAGGTCAATGGTATTGATTACGTATTTGACATGTCCTTTGCGGATCGCCTGGTAGATTTCATCGCTGCCTTCACGGAGTTTCTTCAGAGTCTTGGTACGAATGCCGTGCTCCTTGAGGAAGATGGCCGTTCCCTTAGTAGCCTCAATGTTGAAACCGAGGTTGTAGAAGCGGCGGATCAGCGGAAGGGCGTCCTCCTTGTCCTTGTCGGCAATGGTAGCAAAGATGGTCCCGTAGGACTTTATATCCATCCCGGAAGCCTGCAGCGACTTGTACAGGGCACGGTTAAGTGACTTGTCATAGCCTATGGCTTCGCCGGTGGACTTCATCTCGGGAGAAAGATAAGTGTCGATTCCCTTGATCTTTCCGAAGGAGAATGCCGGAGTCTTGACGAAGTGCCTCTTGCGTTCCGGGAAATAGACATCATTGATGCCCTGCTCCTTAAGGGAATGCCCCAGCATGACGCGGGTGGCTATCTTCGCCATCGGGACACCGGTGCTCTTGGAGATGAACGGGACGGTGCGGGAACTGCGGGGATTCACCTCGATGACATACACGTCTTCGTTGGAATCGACTATGAACTGGATGTTGAAAAGGCCGACTATACCTATGGCCCTGCCCAGTTTCACCGTGTCGTCGATAATCTCCTGCTTGACCTTCGGGCTGAGGCTGAAGGACGGATACACGCTGATACTGTCGCCGGAATGGATACCGGTACGCTCCACATGCTCCATGATGCCAGGAATGAACACGTTCTCACCATCGCATATGGCATCGACCTCGGTCTCCTTACCCATTATGTATTTGTCCACGAGGACCGGGGAATTCTCGTTGATCTCAACGGCATTGTGCAGATAGTGGCGGAGAGTGGCCTCGTTGCCCACTATCATCATCGCCCGGCCGCCGAGAACGAAACTCGGGCGCACCAGGACCGGATAGCCGATGTCCTCGGCTGCCTTAACCCCGTCTTCGACGTTAGTTACGGCATGGGCCTTGGGCTGGCGGATGCCTGTTTCCCTCATGATCTGCTCGAAGAGCTTACGGTCCTCGGCATTGTCGATGGCCTGGAGACCGGTACCGATGAGAGGCACGTCAAACTCCTCGAGAGGACCGGCGAGGTTTATGGCTGTCTGACCCCCGAGGGTGACGATGATCCCGTCAGGTTTCTCGAGATGGATGATGTTCATCACATCCTCCACAGTGAGAGGCTCGAAATACAGCTTGTCTGAGACAGTGTAATCCGTAGACACCGTCTCTGGGTTGTTGTTGATGATGATGGCCTCATAACCGGCCTCCCGGATCGCCCATATGGCATGTACGGTGGAATAGTCGAACTCGACGCCCTGACCGATGCGGATCGGACCGGAACCAAGCACAATGATCTTCTTCCTGTCGCTCCGGAGGGACTCGTTCTCCTGCTCATATGTCGAATAGAAATATGGGACATATGTATCATGCTCGGCGGAGCAGGAGTCAATCATCTTGTAAACCGGAAGGATTCCTTCGGCGAAACGCAGGCGGATGATGTCGGCCTCGGTGCGGCCCCAGAGCTGTCCTATGAACTTGTCGCCGAAGCCCATGCGTTTGGCTTCCCGGAGGATGTCGATGTCTCCCGGGGCTGCTTCGACCCTGCGCTCCATCCTGACGATGTTGTAGATTTTCTCCAGGAAGAGCCAGTCGATCTTAGTGCGGTCGTAAATGCGCGAAAGGTCGATACGCAGGCGAAGGAGCTGTGCGATGGCAAAGTAGCGGTCATCCGTCGGAGTGGATATGTACTCGAAGAGGGCCTCTTCGGTCCAGTCGTCAAACTTCTTCTTATGGAGATGGCAGCAGCCTGATTCCAGGGAACGCATCGCCTTGAGCATGCTCTCTTCCAGAGTGCGTCCGATCGACATCACCTCTCCCGTCGCCTTCATCTGGGTTCCAAGCTCGTTGGAGGCTTCGCTGAACTTGTCGAACGGGAAGCGCGCCACCTTAGTGACTACATAGTCGATAGCGGGCTCGCAGCAGGCGGGAGCGCCGGCGATGGTGATCTCGTCAAGGGTAAGGCCGACGGCGATTTTCGCCGTCACCCGTGCGATCGGGAAGCCGCTCGCCTTGGATGCCAGGGCCGAGGAACGGGACACACGGGGATTGACCTCGATTATGTAGTATTTGAAGGACAGGGGGTCCAGGGCGAACTGGACATTGCATCCTCCTTCGATCTCGAGAGCGCGGATAAGTTTGAGGGCGCTGTCCCGGAGCATCTGGTACTCCTTGTCGGTAAGGGTCTGGGCAGGAGCGACAACCATCGAGTCACCGGTGTGGACACCTACAGGATCCACATTCTCCATCGAGCATATGGCTATGGCGGTGTCATTATGGTCACGCATCACCTCGAACTCGATCTCCTTGTAACCCTTAATGCTCTTTTCCACAAGTACTTCCCCGACCGGTGAAAGGGCACGGGCATTCCTCATCCCGTCGCGGAGCTCCTCCTCGTTATAGGCGAAGCCGCCGCCTGTGCCTCCGAGGGTGAAGGCGGGACGGAGGATGACCGGATACCCGATCCTTTCCGCGGCCTTGACAGCCTCTTCGATGCTGTATGTAATCTCAGAAGGGATCACAGGTTCGTCGATGGACATGCACAGTTCCTTGAACAGCTCGCGGTCCTCGGCCTTCTCGATACCATGGAAAGACGTGCCGAGAATCTCGACCCCGCACTCTTCCAGGACTCCTTTCTTGGCCAGCTGGACGGCCAGGTTCAGGCCGGTCTGTCCGCCGAGTCCAGGCACAAGGGCGTCCGGGCGCTCGTAACGGATGATCTTCGCAACATATTCAAGTGTAAGCGGCTCCATGTACACCTTGTCGGCCATCTGCGTATCAGTCATGATGGTGGCAGGGTTGGAGTTCACTAAGATGACCTCATAACCCTCTTCCCTGAGGGCGATGCACGCCTGGGTACCGGCGTAGTCGAATTCGGCTGCCTGCCCGATCACTATCGGACCGGAGCCTATGACCATAACTTTGTGGATATCAGTTCTTCTAGGCATGGCGCTGTTCCTCCATCATTTGAATGAACTTGTCAAACAGGTGGACGTTGTCCAGAGGACCTGGAGCGGATTCCATATGGAACTGGACGCCCAGGACCTTGTCCTCCCGGTTCTCGAATCCGAGCACATATCCTTCCGGGACGAGGATGTGGGTGGGAGTCAGGGCAGTGCCCTCCACAGTGTCAAACCGGTACGTCTGGTTGAGGACGGCTATGTTGATGCGGCCGGTGGCGAGGTCCTTCACCGGATGGTCTCCGTGCATCCCGCACCCCATAGGGGCAAGGGTGGCGCCGTATTCCAGGCCGATGGCTTCCATCCCGAGTCCTATGCCCAGCACCAGGACCTTCCCCCTCAGTTCAGAGAAAAGGGAGCGGATTTCCGGAGCCTCCAGTGCCGAAACAGGACCGTTCGAGAGAAGGACGCCGTCGGGGTTATAGGCGAGTATGTCCTTCGCGGGGGTGTTGAAGGGGACGATGGTCACGTTGCAGCCACGCTCTTTCAGGCAGGTCAGGATACGCTGCTTGATACCGCAATCCACTGCCACTACATGATAGATATGGTTGGAAGTGCGGGTGACCCAGCGCTTGCGGCAGCTGACCCTGCGGAGGAGATCCGTCGGACGCTCTGTAGCAGCGATGAGGGCAAGGGCCTCTTCCTTAGGCATTTCCGCCTCAACGATAGCCGCCATAGGACGTCCCGTGTCGCGTATTATCTTGGTAAGCATACGGGTATCGATCCCGCTCAGGCAGGGGATCCCGTGCTCCTCAAGCTCTTCTTCGAGAGTCTTCGTGGAGCGGAAGTTGCTCGGAGTGTCGCAGCATTCGCGTACTACCAGACCTCCGATCGGAGTCGTCCTGGACTCATAGTCCTCATCTGCTATGCCATAATTCCCTATGAGGGGATAGGTCATCACGACTATCTGCTCCGCATATGAAGGATCGGAGATGATTTCCTGATAACCGACTACGGAAGTGTTGAAGACGAGTTCGCAGACTTTGCGGCAGTCCGCGCCAAAACCCGTCCCGTAGAACTCTTCCCCGGTTTCCAGCACTAGTTTCTTTCTAGGTCTCAGCATTTTGTCAAATTGTTATATATGGTTTTACCATTTTTCATCGTAAGTTCCACCTCTCCCCTGACTTCCCATCCGTCGAACGGAGTGGCTTTTCCCTTGGAAAGGAAAGTGCCGCTGTCGATGGTGAACGTCTTGTCAGTATCGATTACCACGAGGTCCGCAGGGTTGCCCACGGCTAAGGCTCCACCGATCCGGAATATCCTCCGGGGTGAAGTGGAAAGCGCTTCCAGAAGCCTCCCGAGGGAGATCCGTCCTGTCAGGACCAGTTTTGTGTAAAGGACAGGGAATGCGGTTTCCAGGCCGACTATCCCCATCGCGCTGCCTTCCAGCCCGCGGCTCTTCTCTTCGGCCGAATGCGGGGCATGGTCAGTGGCGATTGCGTCTATGGTGCCGTCGGCAAGACCCTCGACCAGGGCTTCCCTGTCGTCTGCACTCCTCAGCGGCGGATTCATCTTGAAGCGTCCCTCTTCCCTGAGATCGTCCTCGCAGAGGGTCAGGTAGTGCGGAGCCGTCTCACAGGTAACCCTTACCCCGCGCTTCTTGGCTGCGCGGATCAACTCCACGCTTTCCCGCGTAGAGATATGGCATACATGGTAACGGCAGCCGGTTTCACCGCAAATCGACAGGTCCCGCTCGATCTGGCCCCATTCACTTTCAGACGAGATGCCGCGGTGACCATGTGCGGAGGCATATCTGCCATCGTGGATATAGCCTCCGTGAAGCATGCGGTTGTCTTCGCAATGCGCGGCAATGATGACATCCTCGAGGGCGGCGGCTTCCATCGCCCTGAGCATCATCCCTTCATCCTGCACTCCGCTGCCGTCATCAGAGAAGGCGACGCACTTGTCTTTCAATGAATGGAAATCAACCAGCTCCAATCCCTTGCGGCCCTTTGTAATGGAGCAGTACGGAAGGACGTCGATTACTGCATCCCTGTCGATTATCCCCTGCTCTATGGCCAGGGTTTCCGGACTGTCAGGCACAGGATCGAGATTCGGCATCGCACATACGACCCCGTAACCGCCCCGGGCAGCAGCTGCCGAACCGGTGGCTATGGTTTCTTTATAGGACTGTCCGGGTTCCCTGAAATGGACATGGATGTCAGCAAAGGACAGGGAAACCAGTTTCCCATCAAGGTCTATCACCTCACATCCCTCCGCCTCCAGGCAGGGGGCAATGGAGGCGATCAGGCCGCCCCGGATGAGGACATCCGAGGAGCGGAGGCCGTCGGCGCCCGCTACCAGTCCGTTTTTCAGAAGTACATCACCTGCCATGAGGACAAAAAAAAAGACAACCAATTCGGTTGTCAATAAAAACAGTCATCGGTAAAAAACAGAGGCAAGGACATCATCGGACCCACCGATGCCCATAGACCGGAATATGATGGACTTGCTCGTCATACCGGAATGCAAATATACTGTTTTCCGAAGAAAAACAAAACACCTTTCCCGCGAAAATGAAGTGTTATTGATCAGCTTTCGGACCTTTTTTCTTCCTGGGTCTGACGACATTGGCCAGATTCCGGGTTCCGGCAGGATATGGAGACTCTTCGTCAAAGGGTGAGATGGAATCGCCGGACACATTGAGAGAGTTGCCTACAAGATCGAAATGAAGGGCCTGCTCCAGCTTGGCCAAGGTCTCGAGAGTCATATTCGCCCTGCCGCCGAGAAGGGTGGAAACATGCTGCTGGGTACATCCTAATTCCTGTGCCAGTTCCTTTTGCGTGATGCCAAGTTCTTTCATCCTTCGCCGGACCTTAAGCGATATGGCATAGGAATATTTCAGCCATGGCCAATTATCCCTCAGGTACTGCGCTTTTGAAACGAATCCGCTTTCGTCTTTGTACTCATTTGCAAGAAGCAAATCAAGTTTATCCACGATATTTCCTCCTTCTAAAATCCATCGGCCTCTATAGTCCACTTGAAAAAAAAGAAGAATCAAAAGTGGAGAAATGAAGTCACTACAAAGATAGTATTTATTTCTGATTTTTCGCACTCTCAGGCACTTCTATTGGCATTTCTTATTCACTAAACCAATCCTAACCGCTTGAACAACATTAAATTTATACAATTTAAAATTTGTTAATAAATTTGGCCAAATGATAGCCAGATGAGATTCGCGGAAATACTTCATGATGGACGGCTTTGGGCAATTGTTTATGACGGTGACACGCAGGATATTCTGACCAAGACTTTTACGGACTGGCAGGATCCTGCGTTCCTTGAAGAATTCTTTAGCAAGAACATTACGGACCTTAATACTCATTTCCATATATCAAACCCCGACCTGGCCATATCCGACACCATCGCGGATGCGGCTACACTGTCCAGTCTGATCCTGGACATCACTCCCGAGACAAGACTGCACCGCCTGTTCAGGCCGCTCGGTAACAGCCTCAACCGTGAGATGCGTTTGTCCAGAAGGCAGGCAAAGTACAGGCGGACGACGGCACATGACTCCTGGCTGCGCATATACGCCATTAAAATCAAGAGGGGCACTTACCTGATTACCGGAGGAGCAATAAAGCTGACACCTCATATGGAAGAGAGGAAGCACACTCTTGATGAATTGAGAAAGATGGAAATAGCAAAAAACAATCTGTTAATCACAAATAAAGGTTAAACAACAAACCAGTAGTTACCATGAAACCACAAGTGGTACAAGAATCTTCATTTGATCGCAAAAGACACATTTTCGGAGCGATTTTCGGGCCTCTGTGCGCCCTGTTGGTCTATTTTCTGCCCATCGCCGGACTGGCCAATATGTGGATATATGATTTCGACCCTGCAAAGCTCCACGAACAGTTTCCTGAAATGAAGGACTACAGCTTGTACGGGCTTCTGGCCATCGGTCATCCGGATGAGAAAGAAGGCCAGCCTACAGAACTCCACTCCGTCCGCAAGTCTCTTGAGGAGCTGGTAACGACGTTCTAGATTTATTGCCGGGAAAGGATAAGCCGGTGATCGATACATGACGGGAAATCATCCTCGTAGTGAGAAACCATTACGAGGGTTTTTCCTTTTCTGCCGCAGAAAGTCTCAATGATGTCCTGGACACGCCTGTGGTTGGCGTCATCCAGCCCATGCATAGGCTCATCCAGTATCAGGAGTTCCGGATCGCGGGCAAAGGCACGCGCAAGCAGGACCAGGCGCTGCTCCCCGTCGGAAATCCGCTGATATGAACGGTCAGACAGATCGCTTATTCCGAAAACATCCATCCAGAACGCAGCCTTCCGGTACTCCTCTTCCCCGGGATGACCGTACAGGAAAGCCTCCGTACGGACTCCTCCCGCAACGATCCTCGACACAGGATAATCTTCCCGGAACGAGCGATGGAGTTCCGGACTCATATATCCGATGTGCGACTTTATGTCCCATATGCTTTCACCCGTGCCGCGGCGCTTCCCGAACATGCTTATATCGCATGCATATGCCTGGGGATTGTCCGCGCATATGAGGCTGAGAAGAGCTGACTTTCCGCTCCCGTTAGGGCCTGTAAGCGCCCATTTCTCCCCGCACCGGATACAAAGGTCGAGAGGCCCGAAGATAGTCCGCTCCCCATATTTCAGAGCTACATGGCGGAACTCGACGACAGGCTCCCCGTCCGTTCCTTCCCCTTCGGGAAGATTAAGGATATCAGCCACATACCTGGAAGGAAGACCGTCAGCAGATCCTTTTGATGAAGGGGCCTCGCCCAGCCGTATGACCAGGTCGGCGAAATCCGGAATCTCCGACTCGCGGCTGAGCAAAAGTACGATGGCAGTACCTTTTGAGAGAGTCTCATGAAGCACTCCACGGAACACATCCCGTGAAGGAGCATCCAGCCCTATGAATGGACTGTCAACTATAAGCACAGTCGGGTGCTCATCCAAATATCTGCTGAACTGGTATTTACGCAGTTCCCCGCTCGAGAGGAGCACACGCGGGTCCTTCTCGTCGGCAGCCTGCCAACGCTGCTGGTGGTAATACTCCCTGTCCGCCGTCCCTCCGTAACAGTCCTTGAAAGGGATGTAGCGGATGCTCCGGGAAGGGTTCTCGCGAAGCCACTGACGGGCAAGAGTGGTTTTCCCGCTCCCATTCGGCCCGAAGAGAACCGTGCAGCCCTCCAGGGGAAGAGAAGTCATTTGTTTTCTTCTTCGAGGGTGAAAGCCGAGGAGCCGTTGAAACAATGGAGGCACAGGTCCTCCTTAGGGAGACCTATGCTCTTCACGACAGCCTCTATCGTGCTGAATTTCAATGAATCGAGGTTAAGGCGCCTGGCTATCTCGCTTACCAGCCTGGCATATTCCGGGGTGCTCGAATCAGTGTATTTCTCCACATTCTTGTTCATGTCACCCTCGAATTCCTGTATGATCCTGCGGGTGATAAGCTCAAGCTCGGTCTTGCTGGCGGAGAAGTTGAGGAACGGGCAGCCATACACCAGAGGAGGACATGCTATACGCATATGCACCTCTTTCGCTCCGCTCTCGTGGAGCTGCTTGGTGTTGTCACGGAGCTGGGTCCCGCGGACAATGCTGTCGTCGCAATAAAGCATCTTCTTCCCTTTGAGCATGTCGGCATTGTGGATGAGTTTCATCTTTGCCACCAGGTCCCTTGTGCTCTGGTAAGAAGGCATGAACGACCTGGACCATGTCGGGGTGTACTTGGCAATGGTCCTCATGTAAGGAACTCCATGTCCGGCGGCATAACCTACCGCCATGCCGATCCCGCTGTCAGGGACACCGCAGGCGCAATCCACTTCGATGTCGTCATTCTCGCCCATCTCCTTTCCGCAGTTGAAACGGGCCTCCTCGACATTCCTTCCGTCATAGCAGGATGTCGGGAATCCATAATATATCCACAGGAATGAGCATATCTGCTTGCGGGGATTGGGGGCCCTGAGCTGCTCAATCCCGTCCGCGTGCATGCGGATTATTTCACCAGGTCCGACGTAACCGCATGTCTCGAATCCCAGGTTGGCAAATGCTGAGCTCTCGGTACTTACCGCCATCGCATCTTCCTTGATTCCGACAGTGATCGGGGTCCTTCCCCAGGAATCACGGGCTGCAATGATCCCGTCCTCCGTAAGGATAAGCATCGAGCAGGATCCCTTTACCTCCCGGTAAACGTTCTCAATCCCTTCAACGAAGTCTTTACCCTTGATTATCAGAAGGCTGATGAGCTCGGTGACATTTATCTTCCCGCTGCTGAATTCAGTGAGATACATCCCTTCATCGAGACACTTCTGCGCAAGGGCCTCGGCATTGTTTACCCTCGCAACGGTGACAAGGGCGAAGCGCCCGAGATGGGAATTGATCAGCATCGGCTGGGCATCAGTGTCGCTGATTATGCCGATTCCGGAGTTCCCGGTGAATTTTCCCAACTCATCCTCGAAGCAATTCCGGAAGTAAGCGTTCTCCAGTGAATGGATACTTCTCATGAATCCCTTCTGAGGGTCATAAGTTGCAAGTCCGCCTCTGCGGGTACCAAGATGGCTGTTGTAGTCTGTGCCGTAGAACAGGTCAGTGGCACATTCGCGTTTTGAAATAGTTCCGAAGAACCCGCCCATTTGAAATAGTAGTTAAGTTCGTTTTCAAATTGAAGCGTGAAATTACGAATAATCCGGAATATTTCAAAAATTAAAATTCCTTGATCACTATGTTCCGATAATGCACCCTGCTCCCATGGTCCTGGAGGAGGATATGTCCCCCGTCAAACTTTCCGAATCCCTTCTCTTCACTGAACTTGCTGTTCACGACAAGCCTGTCGAAACTCTCCGAGAAGCGGTCGATCTCAAGCACCTTCACTCCGTTGAGCCAGTGCTCCACCTTCCCGCCCTTAACCGATATCATGGCCTCATTCCATTCATATGGCTTGAAATCCGCTTTCATCTTGTTGGCGGACAGCAGGTCGTAGAGGCTGGCGGTCGTCTGGACATTATTGATCTTGAAGTACATCTTGCCGAAACCGGCGTCGTCAATCAACTGATACTCGAATCCTATCGAAGGACTGCTGAGCTTCCCGGGATTGATGAAATACTTTATTCCTCCGTTGGAGCCCTCTTCAAGGCGGAATTGCACCTTCAACATGAAATCCCTGAATGTCTTCTCGGTTATAATGTCTTTGGTGCCTGGCACTTCCTCAAGCGTAGGATGTGACACTATGGTTCCGTCCACCACGTTCCAGTAACTGGCAGGGACGTCCTCCCCGTCCACTCCTCTCCAGCCTTCGAGAGTCTTGCCGTCGAAAAGGGGCTGCCAGCCGCCCGAACATGAAACCGCCGCGAAAACGGCTATGGCCAATCCAAATAATCTTTTCATGGAAGTCATATGTTTAATCGAAGTCATCTGTTAAAGTTTGTAGTAGTCTTCCCAACCTTTGCGGGGAGGAGTGCCCGCAAGAAGGGAATTCGCGAACGGGTGGTCCGGAATCTCAAGGGTGGTCCTGTCGAAGTGGAATCCTGTATTGAGTTTCTGGGCAATCACCCCGAGGCAGAGGACCTGGCACAGCGGCACCGCGACCTCGAACGGAGAATGCGGCTTCTCCTTCCCGAGGATGGAATTGAGGAAGTTCTTGTGATGGTTGAACAGGAAATCTTCAGGCATTGCCGGAGTCTCGGGCAGAAGGCCCTTCGCTTCCATGTCTTTCTGCACCTTCTCCGGGATGATGCAGAGCGGGGTGCGGTGTGCTCCTCCGGCGAAGACCAGGTCGTCACCGTAGAGGATCTTCCCGCAGCCCTTATCTTCATTATGTGACGTGAATTTGTACCCGTCCGGCTTGGGCGCGGGATTCTCCTGCCCGTCGTACCAGGTAAGGGTCAATGCAGGCTTGCTTCCCCTGCGGGGGAACCGGAACTCAATGGTGGAAGCCTTGGGGAAGAAATAATCATTGTGCCCCTCCGCCTTCAGCATCTTCACCTCGGTGGGCAGCCCCAGGTCCAGGAACTGATGGCAGGAATCGAGGATGTGGGCACCCCAGTCACCAAGGGCTCCCATCCCGAAGTCGTACCAGCCCCTCCAGTTACCGTGGTCGAACTTGTCACTGTAGTCATGATACAGGGTCTGCATCTGCCATATGTCCCACTGCATGGTCTCGGGCATAGGGCTGGGATCGGGGAATTTCTTGATGTTCACATCATAAGGATGCCAGCGGCGCCAGTTGTTCATGTAGGCGTCTATCCTGGTGATGTTCTTGATCACCCCGGCCTCGGTCCAGGACTTGAACTGGAAATATGCCGGCCCGGAATGGCCCTGGTTGCCAAGCTGGGTAACCAGTTCCGGATGCATCCTGGACTCCTCAAGCAGAAGCTGGCACTCATGGAATGTGCGGCAAAGGGGCTTCTCGCAATATACATGCAGCCCTTCCTTGAGGGCGCGCATCGCTATTGGGAAATGGGCGAAATCCGGTACGGCTATGAAGACCGCATCCAGCTGGGAAGCCATCTCGTCGAACAGTTTCCTGAAATCGGTGTAGCGCTTGGCATTGGGGAACATGGCCATGATTTCCTGTGTCCAGGGATGTCCCATATTCACATCGCACAGGGCCAGCACGTTGCACAATCCGGTCTGCCATGCGAACTTCGACTCTTCATTGCCTTTCTGGCCGATGCCTATGAATGCGACGTTGACCTTGTCTCCGGCTCCCTTGATGTTTTTCATGCTCGCGGCCGTAGTGGCAAAGACTTTTCCGGGATTGACTGCAAGGCCGGCGAGTGATGCTCCGGCAGCTTTTACAAAGGTCCTTCTGCTTATCATGACTGTGGTTTTGGATTATAGTTCAGCGTTTTTATTTCCTGATATGCGAATATAATCATTCTTCCACACAAAAAAACGTTATATTCGCATTAACGCATATGAAACACTTCACTTTACAATCATTCATCGCCGGGATTATCATTATGGCATCCGCAGCGGAGGCCTTTGCCGGCAACATCTCCCTTGATGGTTCCTGGACCCTTGATTTCTGGGAGCAGGGCAGGACAGCGGTCATTTCCCCTGAAGGCATGAATGGGATATCCTTCCGGACAATCCCGGCAACTGTGCCCGGGAACGTAGAGCTGGACCTTCTCGCAGCAGGGCTCATCGAACAGCCTGAACTGGGAAGCAATGTCTATCTCCTCCGCAAATACGAGGGGTACCAGTGGAGGTACAGCCGGCATTTCAAGAGTCCGGAATATACTGAGGAAGATGACCTGTCCCTCCATTTCGGAGGAATCGACTGCTATGCCGAAGTCTATCTGAACGGGACACACGTCGGTAGCTCTTCCAACATGCTGGTTGAACAGGATTTCGATGTAACCTCCGCCATCGCGCCCCCCGGAGGGGATAATCATCTTGAAGTATTCATCCGCTCCTCGGTAATCGAGGGCAGGAAGCATATACCCCCGACTGTCAGCATCAATTTCACCCAGCCGGAGTCCATATATGCCCGAAGGGCGCCGCACACATATGGCTGGGACATAATGCCGAGGCTGGTAAGCGCGGGGCTATGGAGAAGCGTATCGCTAGAGGTAAAGCCTCCGGTCCATATCATGGATGCCCACTGGTACACCAACGGCGTTGACCTGAAAGCCGGTAAGGCGTCTGTCTTCCTGGAATATACAGTCTCACTCCCGGTCCGCTACCAGGAAGGAAAGATGAAGGCGGAGGTGGTGATCTCAAAGGACGGAGTGGACAAGGTCCGGTACTCGAAGAAGATCTACACCCATGCCATGAGGGAGAAGATCAACCTCAGCGACGTGGAGTTCTGGTGGCCCCGCGGATACGGCGACCCGGCCCTGTACGATGTGTCACTCAGGATCCTGACAGAGGATGGCAAGGAAGTGGATTCAAACAGGGAACGCCTGGGTATCAGAACTGTAAAGCTCGACAGGACCGAGACCAACACCGAAGAGAATCCCGGAAAATTCTGCTTCATAGTCAATGGGGAACCGATCTATGTCCACGGGAGCAACTGGACTCCGATGGACGCCCTCCACAGCCGGGACCCGCAGCATCTGAAGAAGGCATTCGACATAGTGACCGACCTCAACTGCAATATGCTCAGGTGCTGGGGTGGGAATGTCTATGAAGACCATCCATTCTTCGACCTGTGCGACGAGAACGGAGTGATGGTCTGGCAGGATTTCGCGATGGGATGCACCCAGTATCCACAGGATCCGGATTTCCAGAAAGCCATTATGGATGAGGTCCGGGCAGTTGTTGTCAAGCTAAGATCCCACCCTTCTATCGTTCTCTGGGCCGGGAACAACGAGAACGACCAGTCCCTTACATGGTCGCTGGGAGGCTTCATGATCGATCCGAACCGGGACGTGATCAGCCGCGAAGCGATTCCAAGAGTTCTCTACGAATGCGATCCCACGCGGCCCTACCTCCCGAGCTCGCCTTATTATAGTGAAGAGGTCTATGCGATGGGCAACAAGACCAGCTTCATGCCTGAGGACCATCTCTGGGGCCCGAGAGGCTACTACAAGGCTCCGTTCTATTCTGAGGCGAAATGCCTGTTCGCCAGCGAGATAGGCTACCACGGGATGCCGGCTCGGGAGAGCCTGGAAAGGATGTTCCCCAAAGAAAGCGTCTATCCGTGGAGCAACATAAAGGAGCGCCGGTGGAAGGAAGACTGGCTCACGAAGGCAGTCAGGATCTACGGCGAGGAAGGCTACACTCCTGACAGGAACAACCTGATGATCAACCAGGTAAGGCTCGTGTTCGGAGAAGTTCCCGAAGACCTGGACACATTCATATTCGCTTCCCAGAGCGTACAGGCCGAGGCCATGAAGTATTTCATAGAGATGTTCCGCGGACGGAAGTTCTGCCCCAACACCGGAATGCTGTGGTGGAACATAAGGGACGGATGGCCCCTCATCTCCGATGCCATAGTGGACTGGTATTTCAACCGTAAGATGGCCTATTACTTCATAAGGAATGCCCAGCAGGATGTCTGTGCCCTGATAAACGACCCTGTGGACGGAGCCTATCCCCTGGTCGTAGTCAACGACACCAGGGAAGCTGTCTCCGGGGAAGTCACCGTAACGGACGTCAAGAGCGGCAAAGAAGTGTTCAAGGGAAAATATGAAATAGGACCCAACGGTCGGGAAGTCCTCTCCAGGATCCCGGAAAGGAACGGCCAGGGAATCTTCAAGATCACATATACCGGACGCGACGGCAAGCCTCTCGGCAACCATTATCTCTACGGAAAGGCACCGTTCAATCTTAAAGATTACAGGAAACTGCTGTCAAAGGCAGAGGTTTATAATGTCATTTCTTTGTAAATAAAAGTCAAAAATCCTTCCGAGAAAAGAAATTACAAATTATATTTGGTGTACATTATTAACCCGATAACACTTTACACCCCTATACAATGAGCTTTAGGTCTTTTATTACCATTTGTTCCTTCATGCTAGGAACCGCTCTTATGGCTCAGACCCCCGGAGCACTCAACAACACGAAAGTAGATGGTTTCCGTCCGATATGGTTCGATCTCGGGCAGAGAAGCGAATACGGATCGAAATATGTCGGGGCCTTCGGCACCTACACCATGAAACACCGGCCCCTGGCGATCTACAGTCCGGCTGTCGACAAGACTTTCTTCGTCTTCGGAGGAACGACCGATGCAGAAGAGAGACACCTGCTCTGCATGATCAGCTGTTTCGACCACAAGACCGGCCTCGTCCAGAAACCGACAGTGGTTTATGACAAGGGAACCGTAAATGACCCGCATGACAACCCGGCCCTGCTCATCGACCCGGACGGATATCTATGGGTGTACGTAGCCGGACGCGGCAATCACCGTATCGGCTTCCGCTATCGCTCCGTGCGCCCGTTCGACATCTCCGAATTCAAGGAAATAGGCGGAAGCATAATGGCCTATCCCCAGCCATATTACGTCGAAGGCAAAGGACATTTCCTCTTTGAGACGCGTTATGACGGAGTCCGCAGGCTCTTCTTCCAGACCTCGCCGGACGGAGAACACTGGAGTCCCTATCAGCAGATAGCAAGCATAATCGACGTGGCTGGCGGAGAAAAGAAATCGGGACATTACCAGATCACCGGGCACTACGGCGACAAGCTTGTGACCGCTTTCAACCGTCATTTGAACGGGGACTGCGACACCCGTACTAACATCTACTTCATCCAGACCACCGATTTCGGGGCACACTGGACCCTTGTGGACGGCACCCCCATCGACATCCCCATCACCGACAAGGATTCTCCATGCAAGATCCTGGATGTGGAGCACAACAAGCAGAACTGCTACATCAAGGATGTCAACTTTGACGAGAAAGGGAACCCCATCATACTCTATCTGGTCTCCAACGGCCACCAGCCCGGGCCCAAGCATGGCCCGAGGGAATGGTTCACCGCCCACTGGACCGGAAAAGCATGGGACTTCCGTCCGATCACACGCTCGACTAACAACTATGATTCCGGATCCATATGGGTAGAAGGAAAGACCTGGACAGTGATCGCTCCGACAGGTACAGGGCCCCAGAGATGGGGACAGGGCGGCGAAATCGAGTCATGGGTAAGCCACAACTACGGTAAGACGTGGAAGAAGACTTTGCAATACACCGCCAACTCCCCGATGAACCACTCATATGTCCGCCGTCCCGTCGACTGCAAGGATCCTTTCTGGTGCTTCTGGGCAGACGGCAACACCGATGTCTTCTCGATTTCACGCTTCTATTTCGGCGATTCGAAAGGGAACGTTTACAGGTTGCCTTACAAAATGGCTCCGGATCAGGAATGGGCCAAGCCCGAACTGGTAGTATATGACAAGACTCCGCAGTTTTAGTTTTTACCGACCTGACTGGATAATAAACAAATAACACTCTATTACATATATGAAAAGAAGTATTATGACCATAGTATTTGCCTTGACGGCAATACTTTCATATGGCCAGCCCTATTGGAACCAGAACCTGAAAATCCAGCCTCTCAGGCCCCCGGTCGGAGAGAATCCGGAGTTCATGGACTTGAACAAGGACGGTAGGCAGGATGCGGTCAAGAGCTACATTGCGGGAGGAGTCCCCATCCTGTGGCTGGATGATGACGGAAACATGAAAGAAGGCGACCTTGAGGGCGACACAGTAAATGACTGCCTGCTGGTCGATCGCGACAAGGACGGGAAATATGACCTTGTAGTCAAATTCGCCGACCTTACCGGCAACGGAGTGGCAGACATGCAGCTCATAATGGATTATCCGGTCGGGAAGCGAACTACAAAGAACCATATGTTCGTCCTGGACGATGACAAGGACAGGGTCTTCAACTACATCGACTGGAGCAAACTCGACGTGCTCTGCTGGGAGAAAAACGGCATTTCCGATTTCTATACTGACTACAGCGGAAACAGCATCTTCCTCAAGACCCACCGCCTTTCCACCGAAATGACAGACCTCCGCTATAACTGGGAGAACCCTTTCCTGTTCTATGATTATGACGGAGACGGACTGTCGGAAATGGCCGTGCGCTTCTGCGACACCGCCATCGCCGATCCGGAAGCGGAAAAACAGGGCTTTCCAAAGACCCAGTACCTGGGATGGATGGGATGGTTCTCCATGGGAATCGACATGGACAACGACAATGCAGCAGGAAACGATTTCGACTTCGACATGACCCTGCATTATTCTGCCCATAAGGGATTCAACTACAGCGAGTGCGTCCATCCGATCCGGAACATGAGAGGCCTTCCCGAAGCCGATGTGTTCTTCCCGGATGCAAGGTTCCGCCTTCTGACTGAACTCATCTATCCTGACCGCAAGCAGGCCTTCGAAAAAGGGTTCTCCGGGAAATGGGAATCCGCCCGCTTCACCTGGGATGAGGACGACGACTGCGGCCGCTGGGAACGTGTGGAACTCTACGAGAACAGGGATGCCTTCAAGATAGGGACCCGTAACGGAGGTGTTGACAATCACCCCCAGGCCGATGTCTCAGGAGACAGGGGCGAATGGGACGAAGATTTTTCCGGAAGCGGAGACATCTATGTAGGAGCGTTTGACGGCAGGATCCACCTCTACGGAGCCGAGCGCGGCGTCTGGCGCATCGACCAGAACACCAATTACTACCAAGGTTACAACCGTTCCTTCCAGGGAACGTCGCCGACCGCATTTGCCACTGTAGAGTACCTGGACACTGACGGGAACGGCTTCATGGACACCCTCAACTATGACCTGGACGGCGACAAGGAATACGAATGCACGATTTCCCTGAAGGACCTGGGGCTGGACGACCGCTGCAAAGTGCTGGATGTTTCCGGGATGAAATACAAGGATTACACTAAGCTCTTCAAGCAGGTCGCCGGTGATATATGGAAACGCACCAAGACAGCCGAAAAGGTAGCCGACAAATACGGCGTTCCCACACTCTGGTACGCCAAACTGCTTAGCGCCAATACACTCCGTGAGCGCTACCATGACGGCTGGTGGTTCCAGTTCTATGTCTATAAGGACCTCGAATCCAGTTTCCTGCGCAAGGGCGACCAGGCAGGCCTACGCCGCCTCGCAAAAGCCTATTATTCAGGTAATTGGGAAGAAATGTTATAAGATAACATTCAAAGACATCCGAACCCTTCATCTCCATGCCGGAGATGGAGGGTTCATTTTTTGCAAAAAAATTTTGCGGATAAAAAAATATCCGTATATTTGCAGTGTATTAATATACCAATACACATGAACACGCAAAGACAAGACATATGCTTATAGAGCTTAAAGACGTCAACAAGACATATTTCGGAGCACAGCCGCTGCATGTCCTCAAAGGCATAAACCTCGGAATCGAGCGCGGAGAGTTCGTGTCGATCATGGGAGCCTCGGGATCCGGGAAGTCTACCCTGCTCAACATCCTGGGCATCCTGGACAACTATGATTCCGGAGAGTACCGGATCGACGGGAAACTGATCTGGGACCTCAGCGAGTCGAAAGCCGCGGAGTACAGGAACAAGATGATCGGATTCATATTCCAGTCCTATAATCTTATAGGTTTCAAGACCGCGGTAGAGAACGTGGAACTTCCCCTTTTCTACCAGGGAGTCACCAGGCACAAACGCCATGAACTGGCAATGGAATACCTTGACCGCCTCGGACTCAAGGAATGGGCCGGCCACTACCCCAACGAGATGTCCGGAGGACAGAAACAGAGGGTCGCAATCGCCCGCGCACTTATCACCAAGCCCGACATAATCCTCGCCGACGAACCCACCGGAGCCCTTGATTCCAAGACTTCCGTCGAAATCATGGAGCTCCTCAAAGAACTCAACGAAAAAGACAAGCTGACAATAATAGTAGTCACCCATGAAAGCGGAGTGGCGAACTACACTAACAAGATAATACATATAAAGGACGGAGTCATAGGAGAGATCGAGGAGAACATAAGGCACGATGCGATGATCTTCGGAGCGGACGGATCGCTCAAATAAGCGGAAACGATGAAGGATCTTTTCACTGAAATATGGAGTTCCCTGCGGCAGAACAAGCTGCGCACTACCCTGACCGGGCTGGCTGTCAGCTGGGGAATCATTATAATAATCGTCCTCCTCGGGACCGGTAACGGACTCATGAATGCCCTGCTGAGCAACTCCGGCGACACTGTCCTCAACCTCATCGAAGTGTATCCCGGAATAACGAGCAGGGCCTACAACGGAATGAAGGAAGGAACACCGATGAGGTTCAACGAAAGGGACATAGCCTTCTCAGAGCAGTTCAGCGGCAAGATCGACAGAGCTTTCGGAGCGCTGTATTTCTCAGATACCCTGAGCCTGGGCAGGGAGACACTGTCCTCCAACATAGAGGGAGTCGCCCCCCTGGTAAAGGACACCTACAACATCCGCCTGGCAGCAGGCCGCTTCATCAATGAAAACGACCTGAAAAACAACAGCAAGATCATAGTAATCGACAGTAATGCTGCCTCGCAGCTCCTGGGAGACGCGAAGGATTACACCAGGATAATCGGGCAGGACATAGTCGTAGGGAACATCCCGTTCAAGGTGGTGGGCATCCACGAAACCGAAGAGATGACCTGGGGACACGACTCCTACATTCCCTACTCCACCGCCAGGATAATGCGTACTGACGGAGCCTGGCTCGGAAGGATAACCCTCCATTTCCATGGTTTAGAATCCAAGGCAGCAAACGAAGAATTCGAGCATCGCTACAAGAGGGCGATGAACACCTTCCACGGAGCCGATCCGGAGGACACCAGGACTACATATCTCATGAACCGCTACCTCAACAACCAGGAGATGAGCAAAGGCATAAGGATCATGCGCACAGCACTCTGGATCCTGGGATTCCTGACCCTCCTGAGCGGAATCGTAGGCGTATCCAACATCATGCTGATCACAGTCAAGGAGAGGATCCACGAGTTCGGAATCCGCAAGGCCCTGGGGGCCACACCATGGTCCATCCTGAAACTGATTGTCATGGAAAGCATATTCATCACGGCTTTCTTCGGCTACATCGGGATGGTGGTCGGGATGGGAGCGGACATATTCCTTGACAAGACCCTGGCGGCCCATCCGATGGACATGGGAATCATCCAGCTGTACGTTTTCAAGAATATCGGTGTAGGATTCGACGTGGCCATCAAGGCCACCCTACTCCTGATAGTAGCCGGAACCATTGCCGGAATCATCCCGGCATGGCAGGGAGCAAAGGTCCGTCCTATTGAAGCATTAAGAGCAGACAAGTAGCCATGAAGATCGACATTGACAGATACAAGGAGATTATCGACACCCTGTCCCGCAACCGCAGCAGGACCCTGCTCACAGGTTTCGGCATATTCTGGGGCATATTCATGCTGCTGATCATGCTGGGCGGCGGAGACGGTCTGAAGAAGATGCTGGGTGAGAATTTCGCAGGATTCGCATCCAACTCCATAATCATCGGAACCAACAACACCTCAAAGCCTTACGGAGGCTTCAAAAGGGACAGGTACTGGCTCATGGACGCCAGCGATGTCCACGCGATAAAGACCATGGTACCGGAAGCCGACGTAGTCACAATGGTGGAAGCCCAGTGGGGAGGCAGCTTCGCATATGATGACAGGACCTATTCCGGCCTTCTGAAGGGTCTCACCCCCGAATACACCCATGTCGAATCCCCCAAGATAATGTTCGGCCGATGGATCAACGATGTGGACTGCGGACAGGAAAGGAAAGTCTGCGTACTCGGAAAGAGGGTCTGGGAAAACCTGTTCCCCGGCGGAGAAGATCCGACAGGAAAGTATATCAAGGTCAAGGACCTCTATTTCCAGGTAATCGGAGTTGATTCAAGGGCCGGAGGCATCAACATCAACGGGTCACCCGCCGAAAGTGTAATCATTCCTTACCAGCTCATGGACAGGATATACAACAAGGGCGGAAAGTTCGACATCATATGCATGACTCTCAAAGAGGGTGCTGACTCGGATGCGGCGCAGGACAAAGTCAGGGCCCTGTTGGCAAAACGCCACACGATCGCCCCGGATGACAAGCAGGCCGTAATGATGTTCGACACACAAAAGATATTCTCGATAGTCGACAACCTCTTCAAAGGAGTGAACATCCTCGTGATACTCGTGGGACTCGGCACCCTGCTCGCCGGAGCGATCGGAGTCTCCAACATCATGATGGTTACCGTCAAGGAGAGGACGACTGAAATAGGCATACGCAGGGCCATCGGGGCGACTCCCAAGATGATCCTGTCACAGATAATAACCGAAAGCATAGGCTTGACAATCCTTGCAGGCATATTCGGGATCCTGTTCTCGGTGCTGATACTCGGCGGAGCCGGCAACATAGTGTCACACCTGCCTGGCGCCGAGGGGCCCGTATCCTTCCAGATCGGCTTCTGGACAGGGATCCTGGTCCTCCTGCTGCTGGTCGTCCTGGGGGTGCTTGCCGGGCTCGCCCCTGCCCTGAGGGCAATGGAAATCAAGCCGGTAGATGCAATGAGAGATGAATGATAAAAACAAAAAACATATGAAAAAGAACCTGAAGTACATTGTCCTGGCGCTGGTCGCCCTGTTATTCATCGGGACCTTCGTAGTCCTGTGGAAGAATTCAAGGCCGAAAGAAGTCAAGTACGAACAGCTTGAAGCCACTGTCAAGGACATTTTCAAGACATCCGTAGTGACGGGAAAGATCATCCCGCGCGACGAAGTCAACATCAAGCCCCAGATAAGCGGCATCATCTCCGAGCTCTACAAAGAGGCCGGAGAAAAGGTTTCCGAGGGAGAGATCATCGCCAAGGTGAAGGTCATTCCAGAGATGAACTCCCTCAGCTCCGCACAATCCCGCCTGCGTCTTGCCGAGATCAATCTCAAGCAAGCCCAGACCAATTACGACCGGGAAAAGGCGCTGTACGACAAGAATCTCGTCAGCGCTGAAGAATATGACCAGGTAATGCAGGCCCTCGCCCAGGCGAAGGAAGAAAAGAACGCAGCCACGGAGAGCCTCGAAGTAGTCCGCGACGGAGTCTCGAAGAGCAATGCCAAATCCAGCTCCACACTGATCCGCTCCACCATCTCGGGACTGATCCTGGACATCCCGGTCAAGGTCGGAAACTCTGTCACGCAGAGCAACACTTTCAATGACGGTACCACCATCGCCACAGTCGCGAACATGGGCGACCTGATTTTTGACGGATTCATCGACGAAACAGAAGTGGGAAGGGTCAAGGAAGGATTCCCCATGACCATAACCGTAGGCGCCCTGAAAGATGTCAAGCTGGATGCCATAATGGAGTTCATCTCCCCGAAAGCCCAGGAGAAGAACGGAACTAACGAATTCGAGATCAAAGCCGCGGTCTCAGTGCCCGACAGCATCACCGTCCGTTCCGGCTACAGCGCCAACGCAGAAATACGCCTCGAGGGAGCCGAGGGCGTCCTGTCCATCCCCGAAAGCGCCATAAACTTCGAGAACGATTCGACTTTTGTCTACCTGGTAAAGGGCGAAAACAAATATGAAAGGACCC
Organism: Bacteroidales bacterium; assembly: GCA_017443465.1. GTDB lineage: Bacteria > Bacteroidota > Bacteroidia > Bacteroidales > UBA932 > Cryptobacteroides. The sequence goes on along the minus strand of JAFRXO010000019.1, from coordinate 23,126 downwards.
CCGTGGTGATCGGACTATCCGACGGAATCAACATCGAGATCAAGTCAGGCATCAAGGAAGGAGACAAAGTGCGCGGAAACCAGATAATCGAGAAGAAATAATGAAAAGATATATATTGATAATGACCGTTTTCCTGGCCGGGACAGCCTCCGGCCAGAATCCCGGCAGCCCCTGGACCCTGGAGCAGTGCATACGTTACGCCCAGGACCACAACATCACCCTCCAGCAGAGAGACCTGCAGGTAAAACAGCAGGAAATCCAGCTGGAAACCGCCAAGGGCAGCCGCCTTCCGCAGGTCAGCGGAAGCGCCAGCGAAAACTTCTCCTTCGGCCGCGGTCTGACCGCCGACAATACCTATTCGAACACCAACACCACCAGCACCGGCTTATCCCTCGGCGCCTCAGTGCCGGTCTTCCAGGGCCTCAGGATAGGTAACAGCATCAAGGAAGGAGAACTCAACCTCAAAGCCGTCACAGCCGACCTTGAGAAAGCGAAAGAAGACATAAGCGTAGCCGTCGCCCAGGCATATGTCCAGATCCTCTATAATATGGAAATCCTGGACGTAGCCCAGAACCAGGTGGTTATAGATTCCCTCCAGGCAGAGCGGCTTTCTGCGATGCTTGAGAACGGGAAGGCTTCTCCTGCACAGCTCGCCCAGCAGAAAGCGACCCTCGGACAAAGCCGTCTCTCCGCCACCCAGGCCAGGAACAACCTCAACCTCTCCATCCTCGACCTGTCCCAGCTCCTGGAACTGCCTTCTCCAGAAGGATTCTCCGTTGTCAGGCCGGACGTTCCCGTCGACGGGATACTCCTGGGCAATCCTGAGGATATATATGCCCAGGCCATTGACATCAAGCCATCCATCAAGGCCGAGCAGTTCAGGCTGGACGCCACGGAGTTCACGATTAAAGGGGCCAAGGGCGCATACATGCCTTCCCTGAGCGCCAGCGGAGGAGTCGGAACCAACTTCTACACAATGAGCAGCGCTCCTTCAGACTCATTTTTTAACCAGATAAAGCACAATTTCAGCCAATACCTCGGAATTTCATTGAGCATCCCTATCTTCACCGGATTCCAGACACGGAACCAGGTACGTTCAGCCGAGCTTTCACGCACCTACCAGATGCTTCAGCTGGACAACACCAAAAAGACTTTGTACAAGGAGATCCAGCAGGCCTACTACAATGCCGTAGCCGCGGCCGAGAAGTACCGCTCGAGCGTTGACGCCCAGGACAGCGCCAAGGAATCATTCGACCTGGTGCTCGCGAAATATGAGAACGGCAAGGCCAACATAACAGAGTTCAATGAGGCCCGCGACAACTGGCTCAAGGCCGAGTCCGACCTCTCACGCTCCCGCTACGAGTACCTGTATTCCGCGAAACTCCTGGACTTCTACAGGGGGAACCAGCTGAACTTCTGAGGAATTCAGAAAATCCTACTTCAGGCGGATGGAGCGGATATAGCCCTCCTGAGGCTCACAGTTGGAGAAACGTACCGACTGGATCAGGCCGGAAAGGGCCGTCCTGACAGAATCCCTGTCCGGCATGGCCTCCCTTATCTCCTTGAAAGTGCTGCGGGGAGCTTCGGAGAAACGGCGGACCGCCCTCCATTCCTGAGGAGCATGGTAGGCGACCATGCAAGAACCAGAGATCTTCTTGTAAGGCCAGAAGGTCCAGCCTATGTTGTTTTCCTCCATAGTCTTGCAGAACTCCTCTTGCCACTGGTCAGAACCGTGACCGATTTCGCCCATGTACATAGGAAGATTCGTCTTGTCACGGAATTCTATGAAAGAGCGGATCGCGGCCGCATCAGTACCTCCGCCATACCGATGGCATGTGTACATGATCTTATCATCATATGTCCAGTCGGTAAAAGGCTCGAAATGACCGTTCCACTGGGCACCACCGAGCAGGATGATATGGTTGCGGTCCACCTCGCGGATCGCAGAAACAGCCATCTTGTGAACCGGTTCGAGCTTGGCATTCAGTTCCTTGACATTCGGGAAATACGGAGCGATCGGTTCGTTGATCAGTTCATAGCCCAGGATGACTGGCTCGTCCTTGTAGTGAGAGGCGATCTTCTTCCATATATCGCAAAACTGCCTCTGTGCTGATTCATCTTCGAAGAGCCAGGGATAACCATAGCTGTCGTCGATATTGTCACCTGTCTGGCCACCGGGAGCGTCGTGCATATCCAGGATCAGGTACAAGCCGTATTTCCGGCACCATGACACCGCATCATCAATGCGCCGGAAGCCCTCCTGCGAAGAATTCATCCCCATATAATCTTCTTCCGTAAAGAGCTTATAATGGAAAGGCAGGCGGATAGTGTTGGCACCGGTCGAGGCGATGAAAGCGATGTCTTCCTCCGTTATATAATTGTCTTTGAATTCATTCCAGAATTTTGCGGCTTCATAGGGACCGACGAGTTCACAGAGCATCTCGTGGATAAGGCGCTGCGAATTGGTCCGGCCGAAACCGAACATGTATCCCTCGGGATTGAGCCAGTTGCCCAGGTTGGTTCCCTTGATGAGGAATGGCTTCCCATCCGTCCCGACCAACGTCGGGCCGTCAATGGTGACATATGTTTTTGGCTGGCTGCACGCTACGGCAAGCACCAGGATCAATGCGGGGAAAAATTTTTTCATATGCATGGATAAAGTTATTGATTCATTGCCTGGAGGATGAAATCCACTATAGGCTGGGGATTGTTGAGCGAATGGGGATGATGCCCGGTGGCAGGCTTGTGTATTACCTTTATCGGAGCGCCGAGACGCTTCATCTCCTGCTCGAACACCTTCGTATTCTTCTCGTACAAGACCGCTTCGTCAGCATCACCTACCACATGGAGGATTGGTATTTTAGCCTTTGCCATCACTCGGGCATGGTCAACCGGGTTACCTTTCCATTTCGCGGCCTCTTCAACATCGGAAAAACCATATGCTTTCAGAAGGTTTTGGATATTGCTCTCCGAACCGGTGCTTATGGGCCACTGCATGAAATCCATCACCGGAGCATCGGCATATATGCATGCAACCTTCTTTGGATTCTTGGCGGCCCAGTTATATATGATCAGTCCTCCCCGGCTAAGGCCCTCCAATGCCACCTTCTTGCTGAACCCTGCCTCACGCATATGCTTGTAGAACCTGTCCCAGCGCTTCACTGCTTCCGGGGCCCCGAACAGGTCGGCCACATCGCAGTAAACTAAATGATAGCCGTGCTCAAGGAGTTCTATGTCAGTCTGGGGTTCATGCTCCCAGAAGCGCGCACGCCATATCCAGGGCTTCCCCTCCGCAACCACCTTCGGTTCAACTACCTTGCACTGGACCCCGTCACTGACGAAGTTGTAACCGGTATAACCATGGAAATTGAAGACCTCGGCCCCTCTTTTATAAAAAGGCTGCGCTAAGGATGAGGCAGAACCTTCCGTCTTCAACATCAGGTGGTTATAGATCTTCAAAGCCATGCTGCCTGCTCCGTAAGCGGAAGGATGGAGCTTGTCCGGCATTATGGCTGAATTCCAGGTGTCCCCGAACAGGTTGAACATGTTGATTATGTCAAGGCCGTTCCTGAAGGCCAGGGCCTCGACCGCCGGACGCACCTCGGTCTCAATGGTCTTGGGGCTTATCGTCTTGCCATCTTCAGGAAGGAAACAGCGTACCGGAGTGAGAAGGATGATCCTTGGGCGCGAGTCCAGCTGACGGTAAGAATCGATCAAGGCCTGGTAATCGTCCATGTATTCATCCTTGTATTTCCAATTCCACGGCTTTGTGTCATTGGTGCCGAGCTTGATAAAGACTATGTCCGGCTGGAATGATATCGATTCCCCATATGCCTTGAGGCCATCATATGGTTTGTCTCCCCGGCGAAGCGCAGTAGCCCCGTTCACCCCGAAATTCCTAACCTCGTAGCCGTCGCCCAGATAACGCTGCAGCTGGGCGGGATAATTGTTGTGCTCCCGGTCTTCTATGTAGGCGCCGTAGGTAATGCTGTTGCCGACGCAGGCAACCTTGACCTTCTTCTCCTGGGCGGAAGAGGCGGTTATGCACAAGACCGCCAAAAGGGATAATAACAGTCGTTTCATTCGGAACATATGTCGTAATTCATTGAAAACAAATTTAGGCAATATTTCCGGAAGATTTGATTATTTGCCAATAATGACCTACCTTTACCTACGGCATGAAAGAATCCGCAACCAATTTCTTCCTCAACGTCCTCTCGGTCATCCTGGGTATAGTCATCACTTTTTCCATCCAGGGGATCATCAACCGGGCCCAGGACAAGAAAAACGTGCGTTCTGCCCTGGAACTGATCCGCTCGGAACTGTCGACTAATGCCGAAGACATATCCATCATGTTGGATTACCTGAAGCAGGAACAAGCCTCCGCACAGTATTTCATGGAGCATCTCCAGGATCTGGACCAGTGCCCGTCCGATTCCGTGGTCTATCACAGCGCAATCCTGCTTTCGGACGCATCCGTCACTGTCAGCCACGATGCCCTGGAGCTGCTGAAGATGTCTTCCCTTTTCCAGAAGATCGGAGACAATCCTCTCTCGATGAAAATCATCCGGGCATATGACTGCTGCACCAGCGGAGCCCAGAATCTCAACCATCACATCGATGCCCGCAACGAACAGTTCAGCGTTACGGTCAATGAGAAGAACGTCAGGAAGATAGTTTCCGACGGATACATCCGGATGAGGGAATTCCTCAAGACCAATCTCGGGCATTACGCGATCGAAGCAATTGCATCACAGGCCGATCCTGCCCAGTACATTGATATGGACGGCATCCAGGATGCCATCGATGCCATCGGCCTTTATCTTGAAAGATAATAAACCTGAGCATATGAAAAAGCAGACTCCCAAATCCTCATCCAAAGTAGTCATAGTCACCCCTCCCATCAAGGACACCAAGGGACAGGCCACATTGAACGGCCTGCCCACCGATGGCGAAATCCCTGAAGATGGGATGGAAGAAGACGCCCCCGTCGAAGAGGCTGAATAAAGGCACGACGGGTCCGGATCACTAACCGAGTTTCCCTACAGAACTCTCCAGACCCGCAACCCAGACAAGGTCATCTTTCAACAACGGCTCATCCGGCGATGGATTGGTAATCATCTCACCATTCCTGAGGAAGCATATGACCATGCATCCCTGACTCCTGAGGCTCAGTTCCCTGAGGGTCTTCCCGCTCATGAACGAGGCGTCGTCGACCACGATGGGACGGATAACGAACTTCTCCTCTTTCGCACCGGCCTCGCCCTTGTAGCCCGGGGTGATGTCCGTTACCTCTCCCTTCATTATTTCCCTGAACTCGTCAAGCTGCTGCTCCGTTCCTACGGCCAGAAGGACATCATATGGGTAAACCGGCGTGTCTCCGGAGGGTATTACAATTGACTGCGAGCCTCTTGAAATATTTATGATATTGACCTGCACCTTTTTCCTGAAGGGCAGGCTCCTGAGCTCTTTCCCGACGAACTGAGAGTCCGGAGAAAGGGTTACAGCCTCGATATGCACATTGTATTTGTCCAGATTTTCCCTGACAGATGCGGTAATCGGAGCCCGCTTCTTCTCCCTCTCTTCATTGGCACTCAGGTTCTCGAAGAACAGGTCCTCCATCTTGAAATGGTCGCTGAGAGTGCGTTGGATCAAAAGGGTGAACAGCACCAAAGCTGCCGCAATCAGGATTATGACTATCCATGACAGGGAGTACTGCGAAGTAATCACGGCGAGGATGAATGCCGCAGCGATCAGCATCCTCAGGATGTCTATCGACAGGATAGGCCACATGTTCGAATGCCTCATCTGGATCAATGCGGACTGGCCCTTCTTGAGAGAGGCGCTCCGCATCGTGAGGGCATATATGAACGGAATCATTATCACTATGGTGACAATTACGGACAGGAGATTCCGGGTGTCTTCGCTCCAATTCCCGAACCAGCTTTCCAGAAGGCCGCCGAGAAGGTACTTCCTTCCAAGGGAGACAGCCAGCAAGAGGATGGTGTAGATACCGATCCTTGAGAAAACGAGGCTCAGATAGGACTTCCATTCGCTCTTTTCCGCACTCGTCTGAGACTTGAAATCGTCATTCGAAGTCGAATTGACCTTCTCGAAGAAGGACTTCGGAAGGACCTTGTGAAGCCATTTTATGACAGGTTCCGCAGCCTTTATCATATATGGCGTAGTGAATGTGGTAATAACCGACACGGCAATGATCACAGGGTATATGAAGTCCCTCATCACTCCCATCGAGCAGCCGAGGGCGGCGATGATGAATGCGAATTCCCCAAGCTGGGCGAGGGTGAAACCGGCATGTACGGCAGTGTCGAATCCCGCTCCGGCAAGAAGTGCTCCTGTAGAGGAGAAGAACAGGATACCGGCCATGGCTACCACAGTGATCAGCAGGATCGGGAACCACTGGGCTCCGATGACGACAGGGTCGACCATCATTCCTACTGAGACGAAGAATATTGCGCCGAAAAGATCCTTGATGTTACCCAGAAGATGCTCTATCCGCTCTCCCTCAAGTGTTTCTGCGAGGATAGAACCCATGACGAAGGCGCCCAGGGCGGAGGAGAATCCGACAGACTCGGCAATGATGACCATTCCGAAACACAGGCCTATGGCCACGATCAGAAGAGTCTCGTCATTCAGGATTTTCCTGACTTTATCGAGGATTGTAGGGATGAGGAAAATGCCGACCAGGAACCACAGGACAAGGAAGAACACCAGTTTGCCCAGGGCCATTGCCATCTTCATCCCTTCGAAGCGTCCCGTCGATGCAAGAGTGGACAGCAGCACCATCAGGAGGACCGCGATGAGGTCCTCCACTACCAGGCTGCCGAAGATAAGCGGGGCATATGGCTTGTTCTTGAGCCCCATGTCCCCATATGCTTTAATTATTATGGTTGTAGAGGACATTGAAAGCAGGCCACCCAGGAAAATCCCTTCCATAAGGGACCAGTCCATAATCTGGGCCAGGATCATTCCGACCATGAACATCCCGATACACTTGATGCCGGCCATGATCATCGCCCCCGATCCTACCTTCAGGAGTTTCTTGAAACTGAACTCGAGCCCGAGCGCGAACAACAGGAAGATGATACCTATTTCGGACCACTGCTCCACCGTTTCCTGACTGGTCAGGTGGAAAAGCCCCAGATGGGGCCCGACCACGAAACCTGCGATTATATATCCCAGGATGAGGGGCTGCTTGAGCGCCTTCGAAAGCAGTGTGAATATTCCTGCCGCAATGAGGATGACGGCAAGGTCTTTAACGAGATTCAGTTCTTCAGACATTTAAAAACGCTGTCTATAATTTAGTGATCTTTATGGTGTAAGTTCCCTTGGCAGGCGCATTGTCAGCGCTCCGGAGCACGATCCGCTTCAGGTCGGGACCCCACATGCTGATATGCCTTGTATCATCGAGAGTACGTGTCTCGATCGTGGCCTTCAGGTTGCGGGAATAGGTCATGCGGGCCTGCCCGCTGCGGTTGCCGTCGAAGGACCTGTAGGTGATGATGATTTCCCCGTCCCTGACCTGTTTCACGTCTCCGCGTACCATGAAGTGCTCCTCGTCAGCAGCAAACCTCCGGGCGAGTTCGAAACGGTCGGAGACAGTGAATGTCTTTCCGTCCAGGCGGCAGCTGCGTACCAGGGATTTCAGGGCAGCATCAGCTTCATATGCACCTGCGATTTCTGCAGAGAAAGCCCCCGTCTTCTCATCGGCCTTGGCCCAGGAGGATTTGAATTCACCGCCCTCGTGCTGTGGACGTCCGTTCATCATGGGGAGATTGTGCCATTCGCTGCGCATGCTCCATATGGTGTAACGCTCCTTCTTGTTGAAGGTCTGGCGCATATAGGTGGTAGGACCCACATCCACGAGAACCGGCATCTCATCCATGAATACTATGACGCTTCCGACGTCGTTATGGTTGTGGCTCTCTTCGTTGTGTCCGCCTTTCGCCGCGAAGGAAATCCCTTCCTTGCCCTTGACAATCAGGTGCTCTGTCTGGGGATACCAGCTGACGGCGGGAATGTCCTTGCGCATGTCGCTTTTAAACGTCTCGATATCCCCTCCGGACTCGGCCAGAGCGTTTTTGAAATCGCGTTCGAAATCTTTCTTGTCAAGCAGGGCTTCAAGGTCCGATCCCGGATAGAAGTTCATGGGATCCTGCTGGCAGGCCTTGAGATAATATGCATAGCGGGTCATCTCCTCGATACCGGCGGTGCGGCCCATGGCATAGATGAAGAACGGGGAACCTGCAGAGCGGACAGCGCCATCGCCGAAATTGACAGTCCAGCCGTCGCCCAGGTTACAGCGCGACAAGTAAGTGCAGCGGGCGATGAACTGAGGATCATCCCAGCAGCCAAAACGGCCGTCGGTGATGTTGTTCATAAGACGGATGAACTCGAATAGGCAGCCCGAGGCATGCCGCCAATAGGCAGGACCTTCATCACAGGCGCCGTCCATCTTTACGAAATCCAGGAAATTGTCGGCTGAAACGACAGCCTGGTTCAGACCCTTGAGAATGGCATCACGGTCCTTGCAAGCCAGACAGTAACACTGGACAACGGCGATATTGCACCATATGTTCCAGTTATTGCGCGGATCCCAGTTTTCCCAGAAATAGGGTTTTTCCTCCCCGGGCTTGGTAAAGCCGAGCCAGCTCTGAGCCTTCCACTTAGTAGGATCCATATATGGCTTGAACAGTTTTTCTTCCATTGCAAGGTCGGCATAAACCGCGATAGCCGGATCCACCTTGTCCATTTCTTCGCGGAAGAAATGCAGGGCCAGTGCGATGGTACGCCCAGTCGTCTGGCTCCCGAGATCCATTATGACGTCGCGGGGGTCGGGAAGCGCACGCCCGGAATCCTTGCGGTAACCGTGGGCGGAATAAACCCAGGACGGCATGTGGGAGAAATGCCAGACCCCGTTGATGATCTGGGGAAGGAAACGTCCCTTGCCCTCGGCAAGTTCGCCCAGGATCAGATTGTTAAGGGCTGACCGGTTGCTCGAAAACGGCCTCTCCATGACGCTGCGCGATCCGCTGCGCTCGAACTCCAGGTAATCGGTAGCATTGATGTTGGCCCAGACGTAGTCCAGGTACTTCTCAGCGTTCTGGATGTAGGTCTCTCCTACGCCGTCGGACATAAGGGCATTCCAACTTGCCCTGTCACTGTAAGCGGGATAATTACATGCCTTTTCAGGATGTACCGTGGAAGGGTCTATGTTCGCCCAGGCATTTTGGAGAAGATGTCTCGGCTGCTGGGCGAATACAATCGAAGTAAGGCACAGCAGGGCGACTGCAGTTATTAATCTTAGTGTTTTCATAAATATGGTGATATTTTCGAATTGATCCGCCGATTATTCTTCAAAAAGCTCGCTGTTGGAGCGATAGAACAGCGCGCACTCGTCAGGGTGGTCGGAATTCATATAGTCGATGCCCAGCGAATAGAACACATGGTAAACCGTTTCATTCTCCGGGGCGCCCCAGAATCGGATCGGTTTCCCTTGTGAATGAGCTCGTTCTACCGCATCCATGACCATCTCCCAGCCTGTCTTGCTGCCCCGGCCACGGCCTCGCCACTGTGTATAATTAAAGAAAGGAGCGCTGAACATTGCAATGCGCTTCAACTGAGATTCGGTGTACTCCAGATTGAGGTCGCCGTCGAAGAAGATGAAATCCGGATATTTGCCGAAATCGGCGGGAACAGGCACGTGGCCAGTCATCACCACCCTGACGGCATAGGGATTCACAGCCGGGTCGAAGACTTCACGGTGTGCCGAGAGCAGTTTCACCAGCACGCTGAGGGTAGGATCTGTCGTATCCTTGATGTCTACCAGCAGTTGAATCGTCTGTTCGCTGCCTGCCCAGGCCCTGCCGCCATTCCGCCCGAAAACCTGCAGCAGCGGCTGGAGATATAGAGCCTCGAAAGTGCGCTCTTGCTTGACGTCCTTGCGGTCGTGACTGACGAATAGTGTGCCGTCGATGCAATAGACATCTGCCTCCATGGAGTCAAAGCGCTCGCTGTAGGCCATCCAGAACGGCGCCATGCGCTCGTAGTCGTTATGCGAATGCAGCAGCACCGGATTCTGCCCGCGCATGCCCGCAGGACAAAGCATCAGAATCACCAGTAGTATCACCATCTTCTTCATACCTTACAAAGATAAACTTTAATCCATTATTAGCAACCATTACAGTTTTTTTCTTAAATTTGGAAGAATTACAGAGGAAAAGAACTGGATTTCTGACACTGCTGGCGAATAGCAAACTTTTCGTAACTTTGTGTTCATGAAGAAACCGCTATTCCTCCTTGTTTCAGTCTTCCTTGCCGTTACGGCGGCGGCGATGGAAGCCGATGACTTAAAAAACGCTTATCCGCTGTCGTTTACATATGACGGGCAGGCATTTTCCGCCTCGACATGGTCCTCTTCCGAGAAGAAGACCGGCCCGTTCGAAACGGAAACCAGCTACACGTCTCCAGACGGGAAACTCCGGCTTACGGTCAGCTACAAGACCTATCCGGACTTTCCCGTCACCGAAGTAAGGCCCTACCTGGAATGCATATCACCGGAAGGGACCGGCATCATTGACGGTTTCCGGTCGCTCGATCTTTCCAGGAAATACGGTTCGCGCAGCATCAAGGTCAGGAGGACTACAGGTTCGATGAGCACATACACGGACTTCTGCCGCCACGATGTCCTTCTGCAGAAGCGTTCCGGATGCAACGCCCTCAGCCTCATATCCGGGGAAGGCCGTTCCACCAACTGGATTCCCTACCTCGGGATCGATTTCGATGCCACGCATGGAATGGAGATCGCAATCGGCTGGACCGGAACGTGGCGGGCGGATATGCGCATGGAAGACGTGTTCCGCTTTTCTGCCGGAATCGGGGAAGATACCCATTTCAAGATGCTCCCGGGAGAACGCTTCCAGATGCCCTTCACAGTGATTTACGAACGCGATGGCAAGACGGTCGAGGAAGGACTGGTCGAATTCCACCGTTTCGTCATCAAGCACAAGGCCCCGCGCGATTCCAAAGGCGAGCTGTTCCGTCCCCTCCTTCCGCTCACGGCTAGCGGCGGGAACAAAACCGACGCCAATATGCTCATGATCCTCAACAAGGCGACCACGGCATTCAAGGACATCCCCTTCGACACCTTCTGGGTGGATGCCGGCTGGTACGGAAATGACAAGGACGTGCCCCAGGACACCAACTGCGGCCCGTTCTGGTGGAAGAATGCAGGCAACTGGCATCCGAACCCGAACATCCATCCGGACGGGAATCTAATGAAGGTAGCGACCGCGGCTGGCCGGAAGGGGATGAAATTCCTCTTATGGTTCGAGCCCGAACGCGCGATGGTCAACTCCCCCATCGTAAAGGAGCATCCGGAGTATTTCATCCGGCCGAAAAACGCCCCCGACGACTGCATCTATCTGATCAACTTCAAGAATCCCGACGCGGTGGCCTGGATGAAGGCGGAAGTCTTCCGCAACATCGAGGAAAGCGGCGTCCAGATATACCGGCAGGACTTCAATGTCAACCCGCTCCAGATATGGATGGACAATGACGAGGAGGACAGGAAGGGCATCACCGAGATTTATCATATCAACGGCCTCTGGGATTACTGGGAGGCGCTTCACAAGCGATACCCCGACATGCTCCTCGAGAGCTGCGCCGGCGGCGGGACGCGGATTGACATACATATGATGACATATGCGCACAGCTATTGCCGCGACGACGCGCATATGTTCGACCACCCCGAAGAACTGACGCAGAACATCACCATCAACACGACGCCATATCTCCCGTTCACAGGAGGCGAGACCTTCAAGGTCCCGGTCTTCGACACCTATTGCTTCCTGAGCTGCCTGGGGTCGACCGCAGTGTTTACCCCCACGGATTTCCAGGGAATGTTCCTCAGCCGGGAGCCGTCCGAAAAAGAGATCGCCTGGTTTGACAGGATGCTGAGGGTTGTGGACAGGGTCCGCCATTACTATTTAGGGGATTTCTATGCACTTACCACTTATGCCCTGGACGGCTCCGACATATATGCCGGCTATCAGCTGGATCTGCCGGATTCCGGCGAAGGCTTCTTCATGCTGTTCCGCAGGGAGAAATGTCCTGATGACACATTCAACCTCCGCCTCCGCGGCATCGATCCGCAGGCCACATATTCCGTAGAAGACTTCGACGGCGGGACCTGCCTGATGGAAGGGTCGCAGCTCGCTACCCAGATGCTGAAGTTCGCTGAACCCAGGAGTTACAAACTCGTCTTCTACAAGAAAATCTAGCGCAATGAAGAAGCTATTGTCCGCGGCCTGCATCCTGGCCGGCCTGCTTTTGCTGGCCGTCTCCTGCTCTCAATCCGGCAAGGAGACCGGGAAAGATGGCCGGACTGTGCTGTATAACGGGATTGAGCTGCCGGAGGTCTGGCCGCCGCGATACCCGGTCCCGACGGAGAGGAAACCCATGCCTCTCCCCTACATCGACAACAAACCGGATCCTATCCTGATCAATGTCGGAAGGCAGCTTTTCGTCGACGATTTCCTGATAGGGGAAACCGACCTGGATCGGGTCTGCCACCATGCCCATATGTATTCCGGGAACCCGGTCATTGACGGCCTGACCTACAGCGACGGCGTCTGGTACGATGAACTGGCCGGGAAGTTCAAGATGTGGTACAATGCGCCCCGTTTCCCGGATTATAAAAAGGGGGATGAATCATGGAACGCATATGCCGAGTCGGATGACGGCTACCACTGGAACAAGGTGGAACAGGACGTCTTCCCCGGGACTAACGTAACTGACAACCTCTCAGGCGAACAGGTTGTCTGGCTGGACAAGCAGGAGAAAGATCCGGCCAAACGCTATAAATCCGTTTGCGGTTACACCGTCCGCTGGGGAGGCTCTTTCATCCTGCAGTATTCCGCCGACGGCATACACTGGAGCCCCACAGTTGCGAATTCCGGAGTGATCCAGGACCGCAGCACCATGTTTTACAATCCCTTCACCAAGAAATGGGTGATGAGCATACGGGTCTGCGCCCTGAATCCCCCTACCCGGGCCCGCGCCTACATAGAAGATGAAAGCCTCGAGCGGCTCCTGACCCGCACGCATTCGATCCAGCAAGAACTGGATTACGTCATACGCGACAGCCTTGAAAACTACTACCTCAAAGATGAGGACATCGCATTTTGGTTCACCGCGGACGACCAGGACACCAGGCATATAGATCCGGTCATAGCCGACCTGTGCCCCTTCGCCCCGGCTATATATAATTTCGATGCGATTGCATATGAAAGCATCATGCTCGGCGAGTATGCCATGTACCGCGGGCCCGAGGCGGACATCATGAAGAAATTCAACATATGGAAACTGAACGAGGTGGGACTCGGCTACAGCCGCGACGGCTTCCATTTCTACCGTCCTGACCATACGCCGTTCATGCCCAGTGCATATGGGGACACCACGGCCTGGAACGCCGCCAATATGCAGGTGGCGGCAGGCAATGCGCTGATCGTGGGAGATTCGCTCTTCTTCTATGCCGGGGGCCACAAGATGAGGTTCGGCACCGGCCCGGAGATCCAGACTACGGGAATGGGCACGCTCCGCCGCGACGGTTTCGTCTCAATGGACGCCCCGGGAAGGAGCGGCACGCTGCTTACCTCCCCGGTGTCGTTCGACGGGAAATACTTCTTTGTCAATGCAAAAGCCAAGGAGCTGGCAGTGGAACTGATAGGTGCCGACGGCCAGCCGGTGAAGGGGTTCACGAAAGCGGACTGCGTGGCCATGAAGGATGAGGACAGCACTAAATACCGGATCACATGGGGGAAGAACGCAGACCTGTCCCGGTTCCGGAACAAGCCGGTCCGGTTCAGGTTCTACCTGACCGACGGTTCGCTGTACGCGTTCTGGGTCTCACCCTGGAAGACGGGCGAGAGCCGCGGATACACCGGAGGCGGCGGACCAGGCCTTCATCCCAGCGGAATGGACCTGCCCGTCCGGAACCAGCGTCATTGATTCATTGCCTGGAGGATGAAATCCACTATAGGCTGGGGATTGTTGAGTGAATGGGGATGATGGCTCCCGGCACATCCCTTTCAAATGATGCCGACACTCTCTTCCCGCGCTTCATACTTGTCGGACTCCCCTCCGGCCTGACCGGACTGATTGCGGCGGCTATCATGGCCGCAGCGATGTCCAGCCTGTCCTCCGGCCTGAACTCCTCTGCCACAGTCATACAGGAGGACCTGATCAAACCTTATTCTAAGAAACGGGTGAAAGATGTGAAGAAGGACCTCAAGACGATCAAAAAAATCTCCGCCCTTCTCGGTCTGGCCGTCACGTGCTCATGCTATCTCGTGTCATATGTCACGGGGAACCTGTTTGACGTGGTGGTCAAGGTCGTAAACCTCGTGGTGGCTCCGCTGTTCGTCCTGTTCTTCATGGCCCTTTTCGTCAAAGGGGCCACAGACAAGGGCACGATCATAGGAGGCCTGGTGTCCTTCGCGGTGGCCATAGCCATTTCCTTCTTCGAGATATTCGGCATAAAAGCCGTCTGGATCATGCCGTTCGCCCTCATTGCGGGAATAGCCGCAGGGATGCTGGCGGACGCCCTGTTCCGGATCTGCCGGAAATAATAGTAACGGCGATTATTCCAAAAGAGAAGACTGCCTGCTTATTTGCGAATAAAGAACTATATTTTTATTTTTGCTGAAGCCCATGAAAGATTCCGTGACCAATTTCTTCGCCAATGTCCTTTCGGTCATCCTGGGCATTGTAATTACTTTTTCCATCCAGGGAATAATCAACCGTTCCCAGGACCGGAAGAATGTGCGTTCTGCCCTGGAACTCGTCCGGTCGGAACTGGCGACCAATGTCGAAGACATCTCCATCATGGCGGATTACCTCAAGCAGGAACAGGCCGCAGCCAGGTATTTCCTGAACCATGCCGAGGATCTGGACCAGTGTCCGGTCGATTCAGTGACCCTTCACAGCAGCATCCTGTTTTCGGATGTCTCCATTACGCTCTGCAACGACGCGCTTGAACTCCTGAAAACTTCTTCCCTTTTCCAGAAAATCGGGGACAATCCGCTCTCGATGAAAATAATCCGTGCATATGACTGTTGCAGCATATGCGCCCAGAACCTCAACCGGCACATTGCCACCCGCAATGACCAACAATCTCTGGTAGGGTCAAGATTAATGATGATCACAAACAAATGAATATCAAGAAGTTGATTCTATCGGCGATGTGCCTCGGCTCTTTGTCTTCCGCCATTGCACAGAACCCTGCTACCATGTGGTACGATAAGCCCGCAAAGGACTGGAATGAGGCCCTGCCTGTCGGTAACGGCCGGATCGGCGCCATGGTTTTCGGGGACCCTTGGAATGAAACCATACAGCTTAACGAAGAGAGCCTCTGGGCCGGATGCCCGCAGGACGGCAATGCCGAAGCGGCTTCCCATATGCCTGAAATACAACGCCTTCTTTTGGAAGGTAAGGTAGCTGAGGCGGATGCTCTCGGACAGAAATACCTGGCCGGGGACCCGATGCGTATCCGCTCTTACCAGTCATTCGGGGAACTAAAGCTGGAGTTTTTCAAAAAGGGCCAGGCTGAAGGCTACAGGCGCAGCCTGAACCTGAACGACGGCATCTTCTCCACATCGTTCACGTCCGGAGGCGTCCGTTTTTTACGGGAGGTTTTCGCTTCAGCTCCGGATGACGTAATTGTCATCAGGATTGCCGCAGACACTCCAGGCTCCGTATCCTTCAAACTCTCTTACAGCAGGGAAAAAGATGCCTCTGCGGTCGCCGAGGGCCCCGGCAGCCTTGCTATTTACGGGCAGATAATGGACTTGCCCGAAAAGGAAGCTGGGGAAAGCGGACCGCATATGAGGTTCGCCGGCAGGATCAAGGCCGTCAACAAGGGAGGGCGGATGTCTTCCGGAGGCAACTCCGTCCTGGTCGAAAATGCCGATGAGGTCATGATCCTGGTTGCCATGGCCACTGACTATAATTTCGGATTATTGAACTTTGATCCCTCTATCGATCCATCCGGCCGCTGCCGCGAACAGCTGAAAGCCCTTGACGGAGTCGGATATCCCGAACTCCTGCGCCGTCATACCGCCGACCACCGCAGCATAATGGACAGGGTGTCGCTCTCCCTGGGCGATCCATCCATGTCGGAACTACCTGTCGATGAGAGGCTTCAGAGAGTGAAGGAAGGAGGGAAGGATCCGGCCCTGGCCGCCTTGTATTTCCAGTTCGGGCGCTATCTGCTCGCCGGCTCGTCCAGGCGTCCGGGAGTACTTCCCGCCAACCTGCAGGGCATATGGTGCAGGGACATGAAGGCCGCCTGGAACTCGGACTTCCACACCAACATAAACATCCAGATGAACTACTGGCCGGCCGAGGTCTGCAACCTTTCCGAGACTGTCCTTCCTTTCTCCGACTGGATAAACGCGATCCGGGTTCCCGGAAGGGTGACTGCCAGCAAGACCTTCGGAGCCAAGGGGTGGACGGTCAATCATGTCTCCGACCCGTTCGGACACACGTCGATAAGCGACGGAGTAGGCTGGGGGACTTTCCCTATCGCCGGACCATGGCTTTCACTGCATCTGTGGGAGCATTATATGTTTACGGGCGACAGGGAATATCTGGAGAAAGAGGCCTATCCCGCCATGAAGGAGTCCGTGGAATTCCTGCTGTCCTTCATGGTGGCGGACAAAGAGGGACATCTGGTGACTGCTCCTTCCAATTCTCCTGAGAACTCCTACAGGCTTCCTGACGGCAGCAAGTTCCAGCTGACCTATTCCGCGACCATGGACACCGAAATCGCCATGGAGCTGATGAAAGCCTGCATCGAAGCCTCCCGGATCCTGGACAAGGACGCCACATTCGCCGGTGAAGTCAAGGCTGCCCTCGCAAAACTGCCTCCCATAAAGATCGGCAAGCGCTATAACACCATCCAGGAGTGGATTGAAGACTATGAAGAAGTCGAACCCGGACACAGGCATATGTCCCATCTGTTCGGACTCTATCCCGGCACCGTGATCACCGACAAGGATCCGGAGCTTTTCGCCGCAGCGAAGCGTACTATAGAGCGCCGACGCAAGTACAACGAAGACCCCAAGACACGCCAGGGTTCTTACACCGGATGGAGCAGGGCATGGCTGATCAACTTCTACGCGCGACTGAGGGATGGTGAGGAGGCAGGGGCCAATGTGGATGCCCTGCTCGCCAAGTCCACGCAGAACAACCTGTTCGATACCCATCCTCCGTTCCAGATCGACGGCAATTTCGGCGGGACGGCCGGAATCGCCGAGATGCTGCTCCAGTCCCACGCCGGAGAGATCCACCTGCTCCCGGCATTGCCCGGTTCATGGAAAGACGGACAGGTGAAAGGACTGAGGGCGCGCGGAGGCTACACCGTGGACATCAGCTGGAAGGACGGGATCTTGAAGACCGCCACCATAGTACCGGACAGGTCGGGAAGATATGTGGTCCGCTATGGCGACAAGAAGAAAACCGTCACTTTCAAAGCGGGGATTCCATACATTTATATGTAATTATCAAGAAAGCATATGGATATAATCACAAAAAAACTCTATTTAGCGCCTTCTGCGATGGTTCTCGGGATGAGCCTGGAACACATCATATGCAACAGTGTAGAACGTGTCAGCTATGGGGATGAGGAAGAATATGCTTGGGAATAAGGAGGATACGATGATGAAACAACTGATTTGCAAGCTGGCTTCCGCCGCATCTTTTCTGGCGCTTTTTACAGGATGCAGCATCGATGATGAAATTCAGGTCAAGACGGATGGGCCTGTGTCCTGCTCACTGACCGTTTCCGCCGCCAAGGATGGTGACATCTCTTTACGCTCACTTTCTCTCGATGGCAAAACCCTCAACGCAGTATGGGCCGCAGGCGAAGAAATCAGCGTCTATAGCATAAGTGGAGAAGGAGTTTACGAGCTCGAGTCTATTGACCCTGTCGGCACGCTCACAGCGCTTGGCAGCGGCGTCACGACCACGCTGAAAGGATCTTTTATCGATAGCTATACACCTTTAGCCGGGAATAGACTTCGGCTTAGATTCCTCTCCCCCGACTACGACAACCAAAAGGGAACTCTTGATTATATCGCCTCCAATTGCGATTACGCCGTGGCCGACGTTACCATCAGCGACGTGACTGATGGCGAAGCCTCCACCACTTTTGCTTCATTTGCCAACCAGCAGGCCATAGTAAAGTTTTCGCTCACTAAGCAAGACGGGACTACGCCTATCCAGGCTACCAGCCTGTCAGTAGATGTTGACGGATGGATTTTCAATGTGACTCCTGACGCAGCCGCAAGTGAATTATATGTCGCCATCCCATCTGCCTCCAACAGTACTGTAACACTGCTTGCAACCTCTGCTGAAGGCAACTTCAGGTATGAAAAAACGGGTGTAAGATTCATTAAAGGCAAGTACTACGGCGCAGGAGTGAAGATGACGAGGATCCAAACCATAGGCGACCTCTACTACAGCGACGGTACGTTCAGTTCAACTCTTGAAGAAGGCAAGACTCCAATCGGAGTGATTGCATATGTCGGCACAGACGCATTCACTGAGAACGGTGTCACCCTGCGCGACGGAACAACTACGCTCCAGAGCCACGGGCTCGTGCTTTGCCTGAAGAACTCTTCATACATTAACTGGAGAGGTGAAAGTTTGGCTAATGTGAGAGATATGCCAGATGTACCCTATGTGGATGGAACCGATGACCTGTTCCGCACTACCAACGTCAGCGGCTTTGCCAATACACAGTTGCTGATAAACAAAACAGACGATGCGGCATCGAACTATCCTGCAGCCTATCGGGCTTGGAACTATTCGGGGCTGACAGCGCCCGATGCCACCACTGGCTGGTTCCTGCCAAGTGCCCAGCAGTGGGCGAAGATACTTACTGGACTCGGAGGGCTGAGTACGTCCGACATTGTATGGAGGGGGACATGGAAAGATTCTGGTCTGACATCAGCACACAACATAGATGCTGCAATGGAAAAAGCTGGCGCAAAGGGAAGCGCCTTCGACGGCATTGCTGACAGTAATAGACGTATCTGGACAAGCAATGAATCCACTGCAGGATATGGAACATGCTTCTACCTTTTTCCTTCACTTGAAAATAGTCAACAGGGTCTTTTTGTTTCCTCTCATCCGAAGACAGGATGGTGCTATGTCCGCCCCGTTCTGGCATTCTGAGATTACTTTTCAGGAATAGCAGTAAAGGTTATTTCTGGTAGATGCGGATCCAGTCCACCTGCATCGTGACAGGCAGGGCGGACTCATCCACGCCTCTCATGCCGCCCCAATCTCCGCCCCAGGCCAGGTTCAGGATGGGATAGAATGCATAGTAGAAGGGCCATTGATCCTGCCCTGTGCCCATTTCGGCCTTCGTAACGGACAACTGGACCTGTCCATCCACATATGTAGTCATTCCGTCGGCCGTCCATTCGAGGCCATATACATGCCATCCGCCTTCGGCTTTGTCTATCACCATCCTGTGGGTCTTCTGGGTGCCCTTCGTATGGTTGTAATCCATGGTATGGTAGGATGATGAGACCTCGTTGGGGACAACTCCGACTTCTTCCATGATGTCTATTTCACCGCACCTGGGCCAGCGGTATCCATGAGAGTCGACCGGCATCATCCAGAATGCCGGCCAGGTACCTTTACCGGAAGGAAGCCAGATCCGAGCTTCGACATAGCCGTACAGCCATCCCGTATTGCGATGGGCATATACCCGTCCGGAATAGATTTTTCCATCCGCTCCTTTGAAACAATGGATCAGCAGGGAGCCATCCTTGATTTCCGTAACGCGGCGACCGTCCGGTGCAACCCCGTCGACATAATTCTGCAGTTCATGGTTGACCCAATGATCGGGTTTGACTTCATGGACCCAGTCCGCCCCGAGAACCGTCCCTTTGTTGAATTCATCTGACCACACCAGTTTGTAACCGGCAGGGTTGAAAGGAGATGACTTACGTATACCGCAGCCGACCGCGATGACGGCCAGGACACTCAAAGCAAGAAGTTTTTTCATATGCCAAATTATTTATGTGAATCAAAGATTATTCAAAAGACTGCCGAATGCAATTCGTTGCAAGGTTATTCTTGTCCGGAGGACGACAGAATGATGGATTTGAGGGAAAGAAGTTCAAAAAAAGCCGGCTTGCAGGAATCGGACAGCGGCAGTGTCTCTCCGTTCACAAGAATCTTCCCGCCTTGCAGCCCCTGCACCTTGTCAATG
Source organism: Bacteroidales bacterium (assembly GCA_017443465.1). Taxonomy (GTDB): domain Bacteria; phylum Bacteroidota; class Bacteroidia; order Bacteroidales; family UBA932; genus Cryptobacteroides. The sequence continues at coordinate 2,818 of JAFRXO010000019.1, read as the reverse complement.
GCGACCAAATAGGAGCGGTGAATCCGGCAGAAGCGGTCAAATGGAATCTGTTTTTCCAACGCCTTAAGTGTCATCAGCACCATAGGAGCACGTCCGTCCGCGAGGTGGAGGACGATGTAGTCACCGTCGCTTTTGACATACAGAATGTCATCTAGACGGATCTGCGTCATCATCAGGTCAACCTTGACGGAAATGTACTCCGGCTCTGCCGCCGGTCGCTGAAGTGAATCCACCTGCCCTTTCAAGGCATCACGTTCGCGTGCCAAGGCGTGTTTGTCCCGCTCGGCTTCACGGTACTTGAACGCAGCCAGACGCCATTCGTCCGACAGAGCGACAGCCAGCGCGAACAATACGGTCAGAGCGCTGAGGATCAAGATGATAATCCGATGGGAAATCAGCAGGCCTTTGCCGAGGAAGTCAGCCACGGTCAGCCCCCCGCCAATCGAGTGCCGGTCGGCTATTCCGACCGTAACATACTGCGCAGCTGTCCCTAAAACAACCAGCATCAGGCTCGCCAGCACGAACTGCCAGATCCTTCCTCGGACCAGGAAGTGGTCGATGAGCCAGAGGCGTTCGACAAGATACATACCCGCAAGAATCAGCACGTTGACCACGGACAGAAGGCAGGCCCACCAAGGCAGCACCAGACCGGACAGTATGCTGGTCATGAGGGTAGGCACTAGCATCAGGAATGAGAGAATACCAAGGAACAAAATGATGCGCTTGCGTGGCATATGGTCGTGTTTCAAGCAAATATAGTGATTTCAGAAGGAAAAACCCATATTGATGTAAACACCGAATCTCCCGTCCTGCTGGTTGAACGGCCGGCCAAATTCAATGGCCGTGATGAAGTTCTTGTTCATTGAGAACCAGAAACCGCCGCCTGCGCTGCTGTGTAGCCGTTCGCGCGTAGCAATCGACGGGTCGAATATGCTGGCATATGGCCCGCGGACCACTCCGTCCAATGTCTTTTTCACACTCACTTTCCCCAATGCCGACTGTTCCGCGAGCCTGTATTGCCTGATGACGGCGCCCGCATCGGCGAATCCCACCAGGCCCAGTTCGAAGTTCTGCCTGAACGCCTGGAAACGTGCCACGCACAAGCGCAGGTCGGTGCTGGCCCAAGCGACGCCATTGCCGACGATACGGGACGAGAAGGAGCCGCGCATCGAAAAAGCGGGCATTGCATAGAACGGCAGCGAACCGGCAACGAGCGTTTTGCAGGAAAGTTGGTAAGCGAGGGTAAGTCGGGACGGGATTATGGGCAGATAGTGCCGGAAATCGGCCGCGAGCACCACCGAACTGCGGACGCCATCAGAGACACTCATCCCCCCGCTTGCCGTCACGGTGGCATATAGCCCCCGCTCCGGATTGGGTTCGAAATCCCTCGTGTCGTACACCAGGCCGCCTTTCAGACCTACGCGATGGCCGTGAATGTCGGATTCCGGGATGAGGCCGTTTTCAACGTATTGATGAAAGAGGGATTCCGCCCCGTCATACACGCGGAAATCCGTATCGCTGTAGAGTTGCCAGGAATAGCTTGCACCTCCGATCCAGGTAAGACCGTCCGCCACACGGCCCTGCAGGTCCACGCTCGCGCTCAGCATCCGCTGATGGTTGGCATAGAAGGCGATGCCTTCCGTACAGTCAGCGGATTTCTTCGTATCCAGGTCGGCGTGGTAGGGTGAGACTGCACCGTTGAAACCATAGAAGCCGCATAGCGGATTGTCCATGTAAGACAACTCCGCCGTCAACCGTTTCCCAGAAATCAGATATTTCGAATCGTAAGTCAGGGAAATCTGTTTTGCGCCTCGGGAATAGAGATTCACGTTGGCCATCAGTTTATGCCGGTAGTTGGGATAGACCGTTCCGTCGCCGTAGTCGAAGAGTTGCCCCAGTACCCCGGCCGAGAAGCCGAGGTCGTTGTTGTAATAGAAAGCGGGCAGCAGCCCGACATTCCAGCCTTTCTTAACGATCTCCCTTCTGTGCGGAATGGCGACATGATCCTTGCTGCCAGCGGTGCCAGGCTCTTCGGCAGACAGGGTAGTGACGACCAGAAAATGGGCGGCAAACAGGGAGAAGGCGCGGAGGTGTTTCATGGTATTTTTGTTTTGCGTTTCGCTGCAAAACTATTTGTACGCGCACCGGCTGTCAAATATAATCGGTGAATCGGCCTGTTTTGTCGATGAATGGATAATAATTCGAATCTTTGTCCGCAAGACAACAAAGCCTGCGCCAACACAAGGATGAAGTAAAGGACAGGTTCTGATTTTTGGCAACCCGTCAATCGCAGCGCGGATAGCGATTGCTTCTATGGCTCCTTATCAAGGGAGATCCCGCGCTGTGGAGGCCATAAGGGGATGCAGCGCGGGGCAGGTTGCGGCAAAGTGCTCTCTGGAAGGCATAGGCTCGCGCTGCGAAAATCGGAAAGAGCTCCTCAGGGCTCTTTTTTTTCTATTCAATTTGCAAGTTTGAAAAAAAAGATACACCTTTGCATTAACAAACCTGTTAGACAAAATTGTTATCCATGGAAGATCCCGAGAAAAAGAGTACTGAAAACCGCATCCTGGAGGCAGCTGAGGCCGAATTCCTGGAACAAGGCTACGACGGAGCCCGCACGATTTCCATCGCGGAACGTGCAGGAGTGACCCATGCCATGCTTCATTATTATTTCAGGACCAAAGAGCAGCTGTTCCACAGAATCCTGGAGGAAAAAGTTGACGCATTGGTGCATTCGGTCATCACGGCGTTCACCAATCCGGGGAAGCCATTCCTGCAACGCATCGAAGAAGGTATATCCGCGCATTTCGATTTCCTG
>JAFRXO010000002.1 GCA_017443465.1 Bacteroidales bacterium | reverse complement strand
GACTGTGTTTGATCTATTTGAAGTGCTTCGTAGCGTGGAGGAACTCTTTGGCGACGATATCCGTTCCCGTACATTCTGGCGCGAGAGGCTTTACGAAACTCTCATTAATCGTGGTAAGAATGATTAGTGTTGAATTAAGGTAAGAGCATGTCCTTCCCGTATTGACCTGAACTGGAAGCCGATTGAAAAACCATTTAATTGAGTGGCCCCAAGTGAAATAGTCGCCTAATTCTTAAGGTCGATTATCATCTTTTTGCTCCGCTTTTAGATAGTGTAAATATGGATTACAAGGGTCTGGAATCCACTTTTTGAGTTCCCAGATCCTATTCAAGTCCTCCAGAAAAAGGTTCGATATTATGTCACTTGGGGCTACGAAAATGGCTTGCCAAGCGGCAAGCCTTTTTTGTTTGCCCCACGTGGAATACGGCGCAGAGCGCCGATTCTTCCACGTTACCCCACCCCTAAACCCCCGCCCTCGGGGCGGTGGCTTAGTCGGCCTCCGGCCTCCGATCCTTCACTGTCAAACGGCAGCTTTTTTTTGTAAAAATGCCCGCCTATTATTATCTTTGGAATATTAAAACCACATCGATTATGAAATTCCGCAGTCTTTTCTTTGCATTGTCCACAGCCTGCGTGGCTGCCCTTTTGGCAGGAGTGCCGGCTTCTGCACAGGAAACCAATTATGATGAAAGCAAGGTTCCGAGTTACGTCCTGCCCGACCCTCTGGTAATGAACAACGGCAAGGCTGTGAAGTCTGCCCGCCAGTGGACCCGCAAGCGTGCTCCGGAAATAGTCGAGACTTTCGCGGACCAGATGTACGGTCATATTCCCGCCCGCCCGGAAGGTCTTCATTTCAAGCTTCTCAGCAAGGAGACCGTGTACGGCGGAATCGCCGAAAGGAAGGTTGTCAGGGCTTTCCTGGACAAGGGTGAAGAACATTGGTTTGACATACTCATCCATCTCCCTGCCGGTGCTACCAAGCCGGTTCCCGCTTTCGCCGGCATCAATTTCTACGGCAATGAAGCGACCATAACAGGCCGTTCCATTGGCAGCTGGCCATATGAGTACATAGTCAAGTCCGGTTTCTGCGTTGCCACTGCCTGGCGCGATGAGATAGAACCGGACGATCCGAAGAACACTGACAAGGGAGTCCGCAGCTGGTACAACAAAGGCGGCGACTGGGGCGCAATCTCCGCATGGGCGTGGGCGCTGAGCCGCATTCTTGACTATTTCGAGACGGATCCCGCAGTGGATGCCTCGAAGGTAGCGGTCATCGGTCACTCCCGTCTTGGAAAGACCGCCATGTGGGCTGGTGCCTGTGACCCGCGTTTCGCCCTTGTGGTTTCCAATGACTCCGGCTGCTGCGGAGCCGCTATCTCAAGGCGTGCATTCGGTGAGACTTTCGAGGTGATCGCCTCAAGGTTCCCTCATTGGTTCTGCAAGAATTTCCAGAAGTACAAGGGACGTGAGAACGATTTCCCCGGTGACCAGAATTGCCTTGCAGCCACTTTCGCTCCCAGGCCGTTCTACGTAGCGAGCGCGACTGAAGACCAGTGGGCTGACCCGAAAGGGGAATGGATCTGCGCAAAGAGCCTCACCCCGGTGTACGCCCTCTTCGGCAAGAAGGGCCTGGGGAAGGACACGATGCCCGCTCCGGACACTCCTGACATGGACGGGAGCGTAGGCTATCACATCCGCACCGGCGGACATGCCCTGTCAGATTACGACTGGCAGAACTACCTGGCTTTCGCCAAGCGTCATCTGGTGAAATAGTTCCGGATTATTTCAGAATTTCACATCTACGATCACAGGCAGATGGTCCGAGGCAACCGCGGCATCTGCCTTGTCGTATTTTGTAGGGACATCAAAACCCTTTACTGTGACTGAGGCTTTGTTCCTGAGGCAGAAAATATAGTCAATACAGTTCCTGCCTCCTGATGAAGGGTATGTGCCGGGGCAGCCTTCGGCCAGGTTGCGGAAATGGGTGTAAAAAAAGGCAATCGCTGCTCCGCTGGGGGATGAATTCATGTCTCCGCACAGGAACACAGGCTTGTCGGAATCCTTGTATCTGTTCCACAGGAAATCGTCGATTATCTTGGCTCCGGCTATCCTGGATCCGTCCGAAATGTGGTCCAGATGGGTTGTTGCGAACACGAAATCAGGCGTTTCCACAATAGAACACGCCCTTGGTTCGCCTCCTTCTCCCTTCGGGATGTGGAGGTCGTATTTCTTGCCGAACCTCTTTCTGGAGATTATGCCCACCCCGTAGGAACCGTCCCTGTAGGGCATAGCCGCCGTGAAGGTGCAGTTCCACTTTCCTGTTGCCTCGGCAAGGGCCTTGACCTGGTTCCAGTTGTGCCTGGTGTTGCAGCTGTCGAGTTCCTGGAGGCCTACTATGTCCGCTCCGAGTTCCTTGATCATCGTTGCGACCATTTCTGTGCTGTTCTCGGAATATTTCCCGAATGCCCCGACGTTATAGGTCATCAGCCGGACACTTCTTTTAGGCTTTGGATAGTTGTTGGCGAGAGGTTTAATGCTTCCGCATCCTGCCAGTATCAGGAGCAGGACAGCGAGGACGGAGAGTGGACAAAATTTGCGCATATGCATGATAACGGTTTTTATGTCAAGTCTTTCCATATGATTCCGGGGTCGCGTTTCCACCAAGTCATCTGGCGGCGGGCATAGTTCCATGTGTGGGAGCATATGGCTTCCTGCGCTTCCTGCAGGCTGCATTTCCCGTCAATATAATCGAACATCTCCCTGTAACCGACCGTGTCCAGCGAGGTCAGGCCGCGGAATGGGAGGAGTGAACGCGCTTCATCCTCAAGTCCTTCTTCGAACATATGCTCAGTACGCCTGCGGATCCTCTCGCGAAGGTCGTCCCTTTGGCGCCTCAGTCCTATCTTGACTATCCCGAAGCTCCTTTGCTTGGGGGTGCGGGTCTTGTAGGATGATAGCGGCTTTCCCGTTGAGAGGCAGACTTCCAAGGCGCGTATCACGCGGCGTCCGTTGGAAATGTCTATCTCGTCATATGTTACGGGATCCAGTTCCCTGAGCTGGCGGGCGAGGGATTCAACCCCTTCTTCCGCCAGTCTCCCGGCCAGGGCGGAACGGATCAGGGGGTCTCCCGGGGGAAGGTCGTCCAGCCCGCGGCAGACGGCGTCGATGTAGAACATGGAACCTCCGGCCATTACGAGGGTCTCGTGCCCTTGTGCGAAGAGGGACTCTATCAGCGCAATGGCGTCCAGCTCGTACATCCCGGCAGTGTAGGGCTCAGTGACTGAGCGGGTGTGGATGAAATAATGCTTTACCGCAGCGAGCTGCGAGGAGTCGGGGACTGCAGTCCCAATAGTCATTTCGCGGAATACCTGCCTTGAGTCACAGGATATTACAGGTGAGCCCAGGGATAGGGCTTCCTTTATGGCATAGTCAGTCTTGCCTACGGCTGTGGGGCCCAGAATTATTTTCAAAGTCCCGGGCATAGAGGTTCATTAAAGATTTACGCCTTCGGATTCGTCGTAGATTTCCTTTCCGTCCTCGTCGTCATCCTCTTCGTCAGGATCATCGCCGTCTTCATCGGTGTCAATGTCGTCGTCATCATCCCCGCCGCTGTCTTCATCGGCGAATTTCTTCTTCCACAGCGACTCTCCCGGAAGATGCTTCTGGTCGTCGGGGAGGTCTTCATATGCGATGTAACCGTTCTCGAATTCCACGGGATTCGGTCCCTTGTTGAATGAAGGGTCGAGGACGGGGCCGGGCAGGGGAGCTGCCTCCTCGTCTTCGGACTCGAAGGTGACGATGACCTTCTTCTTGTTGATCGCATCGTAGAAATAGACGAAGGACCGGATGCCGTCCTCAACGGTCTTTCCGAGTGTTACTTCATCTACGGTTCCGTTTCCCAGGTCGAACATCCCGTAGCGGGCTGCGACTCCGCCTCCTGCATTCAGGGCCTTGAAAAGCATGAGCTGGTCCCTTGGAAAATCCATGTCGGAGACCATCTTCTTGTGGAATTCATACAGTGTCGTTTCGGGATTCAGCCTGTAAACCCTGCGGAACCCTTTTATGCCCTCAAGCGTAACCGTGTAAGTATAGACCATTGTCTTCTAAGAGTAAAAATCATATCCAGATATCAAAGATAGTCATTTTTTTTGCTCGGCATCCCTTTTTGTGCTAATTTCGTTACCGCATGGACACGTACAAGAGCATAAAGGAGCGGTCTGAAGGACTTTACAAGGACAGGGGCAGCCGGTTCCTGGCATTGGCCTTTCCCGTGGAGTCGGCCGAGGAGGCCAAGGGAATAGTCGCGTCGCTGAAAAAAGAGTACCATGACGCGCGCCATCATTGTTTCGCATGGAGGATAGGCTATCTGGGGGACGAATTCCGCGCCAGCGATGACGGGGAGCCTTCAGGTTCCGCCGGGCGGCAGATCCTCGGGCAGATCGATTCGGCAGGCCTCAGCGACATACTCGTGGTGGTAGTCCGCTGGTTCGGCGGAATCAAGCTCGGGGTTCCGGGCCTCATCAAGGCCTACAAGACTTCCGCGGCTGAGGCGATAGCTGGGGCGCAGGTCGTGGAAAAAGTGGCCGGGAAGTGGTTCAGGCTGGGTTTCGGATATGCTTCCATGCCTTCGGTGATGTCCATGATAAAGTCCATGTCGCTTCCGGCGCGTGCCCAGTCATATGCCGAGGATTGCACCGTAGAGGTGCGTGTGCGTCTTTCCCTGGAGGAGGATTTCCTTCGTAGCGCGGGCAACATTCCAGGCCTTTCTTGTGAAGAAGCCACCGCTTAACCTTTGCCGTTTTCTTAAAATAGGTTATCTTTGTCGAAATAGTGAACTTATGTCAAAACTTCATGTTTTCAATGCTGGTCCGTGTCTGTTGCCGCAGCAGGTATATGACAGGTCCATAGATGCTATCAAGGATTTCAAAGGCACCGGAGTTTCTGTCCTTTCCATATCACACCGCACCAAGGAATGGGGCGAGGTAATGGATGAAGTCCGTGCAAACTGGAAGGAGCTCCTTTCCATTCCGGACGATTACGAAGTAGTCATGCTGGGAGGAGGCGCATCGCTCCAGTTCCTTTATGTCGCAATGAATTTCCTGGAGAAAAAGGCAGGTTATCTTGACACCGGTACCTGGGCGCACAAGGCGCTGATCGAGGCCCAGGGCCTTGGCAATGCATATGCAGTCGCTTCCTCTGCTGACCGCAATTACTGCTACATCCCCAAGGGATTCGAGATTCCGAAGGATCTCGACTATCTCCACATCACTACGAACAACACCATCAAGGGTACTGAGATAAAGACCGACATGGACTGCCCGGTCCCTCTGATCGCTGACATGTCATCCGACATCCTGACCCGCAGGATAGATGTTTCGAAATATGCCATGATATACGGTGGTGCCCAGAAGAATGCAGGTCCTGCCGGAGTCGCATTCGCGATCATCCGCAAGTCCGCTCTCGGCAAGGTCAGCCGCTACATCCCGACCATGCTGGACTACCGTGTACACATCGACAAGGAGTCCATGTTCAATACACCACCGGTATTCTCCATCTTCGTGATGAACGAGACCCTGAAGTGGCTCAAGGACGTGGGAGGCATCGATGCCATCCATGCTCTCGACGAGAAGAAGGCTGCCCTGCTTTATTCTGAAATCGACCGCAACAGTTTCTTCAAGGGGACTGCCGACGTGGAGGACCGCTCTATCATGAACGTGACTTTCGTAATGGCTCCCGGGAAGGAAGACCTCGCAGACGAATTCCTCGCAGATGCCAAGGCCAGCGGCATAGTGGGCATCAAGGGCCACCGCTCGGTCGGCGGGTTCCGCGCATCCCTTTACAATGCTGCGACCATCGAAGATGTCCAGGCCCTCGTAGACTGCATGAAGGGATTTGAGGAAAAACATATCTAACCAAACAAAGATCATGAAAGTTCTAGTTGCAACCCAGAAGCCGTTCGCAAAGGAAGCCGTGGACGATATAACAGCCATACTCACCGGTGCCGGTCATGAAGTGGCCCTGCTGGAGAGATATGAATCTGAGGCTGATCTCTGCTTCGCCGTGGCGGATGCAGATGCCATCATAGTCCGCTCGGACAAGGTGACTCCCGCTGTGCTTGAGGCTGCCCCGAAACTCAAGATAGTAGTACGTGCAGGCGCCGGATTCGACAATGTCGATCTCGAGTCTGCTACTGCCCACGAGGTCGTAGTGGAGAATACTCCCGGCCAGAATTCCAATGCAGTGGCCGAACTGGCGCTCGCCATGATGATCTACATGTCCAGGAACCAGTTCACTCCGGCCGCAGGAATCGAGCTTCAGGGAAAGACTCTCGGAATCCAGGCTTTCGGAAATGTCGGAAGGCTGGTCGGAGCCAAGGCCAAAGCCCTCGGAATGAAGATCCAGGCAATCGATCCCTACCTCACCGACGAGAAGATAATCGAAGGCGGAGCAACTCCTGTGCATTCCCTTGCAGACCTTTATTCCACCAGCGATTTCCTGTCCATCCACATTCCCGCTACTCCCGAGACCATTGGCTCGATAGGATATGACCTGATCTCCAGGATGCCTAAGGGCGCATTGCTGATCAATACAGCCCGCAAGGAGGTTATCGATGAGGCGGGATTGGAGAAAGCTTTGGAGGAACGTCCTGACCTGAAATATGTTACGGATGTGATGCCGTCCAACTATGAGGCTCTTTGCGAGAAGTTCGGGGTCAGGGTCTTCGCTACACCCAAGAAGATGGGCGCCCAGACCAAGGAGGCAAACGTGAATGCCGGAATCGCCGCTGCGCGCCAGATCGTGGCATATTTTGCCGAAGGCTGCACTCGCTTCCAGGTTAACCGCTAGAATCCCGGACATATGAACGTTAGACCTTTTGCTGCCGTCCGTCCTCCCCGTGGCCTCGAGACTGAGGTCACTGCGCCTCCGTATGATGTGCTGAACTCCGAAGAGGCCAAGAAGATGGCAGGGGAGAAGTCCCTGCTTCACATCACCAAGCCTGAGATTGACTTCGATCCCATCCTTCCGGACCATGACCAGAGGGTATATGACGAGGCTGTGAAGAATTTCAAGCTCTGGCGTTCGAACGGCTGGCTGGTGCAGGACCCGAAACCCTGCTATTATGTCTATGCCCAGCGAATGGGTGAGCGTACCCAGTACGGGCTTGTCCTCTGTGCGAACACCGAGGATTACATGACCGGAAAGATCAAAAAACACGAGCTGACCCGCAAAGACAAAGAGGATGACCGCATGATCCACGTGCGCATCCAGAATGCCAACATCGAACCTGTCTTCTTTGCATATAAGGACAATCCCGAGTTGCTTTCCATAATGATGAAGTCCGCAAGCGGGACTCCGGAATATGATTTCACGGACGAGAACGGTTTCGGCCACACTTTCTGGGTGATCGACTCCCAGAGTGAGATAGACAGGATCACTGAGATCTTCTCTTCCGAGGTGGATGCATTCTATGTCGCAGACGGTCATCACCGTACAGCTGCCGCGGCCCGTGTCGGCGCAGAAAAGAAATCTCTCAACCCGAACCATACCGGTGATGAGGAATACAATTTCTTCATGGCAGTATGCTTCCCGGAGAGCCAGCTCAGGATCCTGGATTACAATCGTGTAGTCCGTGACCTGAACGGTCATTCGGAGGAGGAGTTCCTGGACCTTCTCGGAAAGGATTTCGAGGTGTCCCTGGCTTCGGCCGGTGAGCCTTACAGGCCGTCCGGACTCCACAATTTCTCGATGTACCTCAGCGGGAAATGGTACAGCCTTACCGCAAAGCCCGGACGCTATGACGACAGTGACCCGATAGGTGTCCTGGACGTGACCATCCTTTCCGGACTCGTCCTGGACAAGATCCTCGGCATCAAGGACCTGCGTACTGACAACAGGATTGATTTCGTGGGTGGCATCAGGGGACTCGGCGAGCTTTCCCGCCGTGTGGATTCCGGTGAGATGAAGGTTGCATTCGCCCTTTATCCGGTTTCCATGACCCAGCTCATGGACATCGCTGACAGCGGCAACATCATGCCTCCCAAGACCACATGGTTAGAGCCTAAGCTCCGTTCCGGTCTGGCAATCCATCTGCTGGGGTAACCATTAATTCCAGAAAGATTTCATAGATTTGCGAAGATAACAGTCCAGTAACACTGGAACTGATAACATCTTTGCATATATTATGATTAAAAGATTTTTTGTAGTCGCAATCCTATTTTGGGGCCTGATCCTTCATGCGCAGCCTCATCGCATGGATATCGACCTGGGTAAGGTCGGTGCTCCCATCCAGGAGACGATGTACGGGATTTTCTTCGAGGACATCAACTTCGCGGCTGATGGCGGACTGTATGCCGAGCTTGTAAAGAATCGCTCTTTCGAGTTCCCTTCGGACCCGCTCCAAGGCTGGAAGGCCTTCGGCAGTGTGAAAGTCCTGGAGGACGGTCCCTTCGATCGCAATCCCCACTATGTCAGGCTCTCCGATCCGGGTCATTCCCACAAATGGACAGGTCTTGACAATGAAGGATTCTTCGGGATAGGGTTGAAGAAAGGCGAGACCTATCGTTTCTCCGCATGGGCCAGGGTTCCGGATGGCGGAACTGCCGATCTCAGGATAGAACTGGTAAACACCGCTTCGGCTGGAGAGAGGGACTTCCTTTGCCAGCAGAACCTGGAAATTTCCGGAGGAGAGTGGAAGAAGTACCAGGTCATCCTTTCCCCCAGTGAAACGATAGACAAGGCCGTTCTGAGGATCTTCCTTGCCGGTAAAAGGAACACGGTGGACCTGGAGCATGTCTCCCTGTTTCCGACGGATACCTGGATGGGCCATGAGAATGGCTTGAGGAAGGACCTGGCTCAGGCTCTCTACGATCTTCATCCCGGAATCTTCCGGTTCCCGGGCGGCTGCATCGTTGAAGGGACCGAACTCGAGACCCGCTACAACTGGAAGAACAGCATCGGGCCTGTGGAGAACCGTCCCCTCAACCAGAACCGCTGGCAGTACACCTTTGCATATCGCTTCTTCCCTGACTATTACCAGAGTTACGGACTGGGATTCTACGAGTTCTTCCTCCTCAGCGAGGAAATTGGCTCAGAGCCGCTTCCGATCATAAGCGTCGGTCTGGCGTGCCAGTTCCAGAATGACGATGTTTCGGCCCATGTCCCGGTTGATGAGCTTCAGCCATATATCCAGGATGCCCTCGACCTGATTGAGTTCGCTAACGGGGATGTCTCTACCAAATGGGGAGGTCTCCGTGCTGAGATGGGGCATCCGGCCCCATTCAACCTTAAGTATCTGGGTATCGGCAATGAGCAGTGGGACAAGCTTTATACCGAGCGTCTGGAGCCCTTCGTAAAGGCCCTCAGGAAGGAGCATCCTGAAATCAAGATCGTGGGATCTTCGGGGCCCGGTTCTGAAGGGGATCGGTTCGATTACCTATGGCCTGAGATGAGAAGGCTGGGTGCCGACCTTGTGGATGAGCATTTCTATCGTCCGGAAAAATGGTTCCTGTCCCAGGGCAATCGCTATGACAACTACGACAGGAAAGGCCCAAAGGTCTTTGCCGGGGAGTATGCCTGCCATGGTGCTGGAAAGAAGTGGAACCATTTCCATGCTTCCCTGCTGGAAGCGGCGTTCATGACGGGACTTGAGAGGAACGCGGACATAGTGCATATGGCTACATATGCGCCGCTTTTCGCCCATGTCGAGGGATGGCAGTGGCGTCCGGACCTCATATGGTTTGACAACTTGCGTTCGATGAGGACGGCGAGCTGGCAGGTACAGCATCTTTACGGGAAGTATCGCGGGGAGAATGTGCTTCCGCTTACGATGGGCGGAAAGCCCGTGGCCGGGAATCCTGACCAGGACGGTCTGTTCGCGAGTGCGGTCAAGGATGGTGACAAGATATATGTCAAGGTCATTAATACGTCCGATTCACCCCGTGAGATAGAGCTCAATTTCTCCGGGCAGGGGAAGAAGGAGACCATCAAAGCTATATCGGCCGAGGTCCTGTCTTCTGCGGCCCTTGACGAGGACAATACCCTCGACCTTCCCCAGAAAATCGTGCCGCATGAGGTCCCCTTCATCGGCTCAGGGAATGCTTTCCCGGCGGTCATCCCGCCCTACACATTCACGATCTACGTGCTGGGAAAATAGCACTATCGTTTTAGCTGCCCCTCCCCGAACCGGCGACGTATGAGGCGCGTACCGGTCCGGGCAGTACTTCCAGCACACGTCGAGAAAAACAGACACTCGCCGTCCGCGGGCGACGACGGTCACAGGCATCAGATGTGGTGACGATGGAGGCCCTGTTGGAGATGTTTATAGATTTCAACGATTGTGTGTGCAGGAATGGGTTACCATATCATTTATTCCATTGTTTTAAAACGGTAACCATACATAGACTTAATTCTTTTTTGCTCTTCATTTATATTTTGTTGATCGTCTGGAAGAGGTATTAGAATTATCTTGATATATCGGGGGGTTATTCCATTCTCATGATCATGTTCTAGCATATCAGGCAGAATCAATGCATGGAAGCGTTCCCCAATAATGGTAGCTTTAGCTGCTTTTTTTGTAAGGTCAATCCATCTACGATAATACTCTCCTTTGTATTCAATATCATATTGAAAATGACAGCCCTCTTTTCGTATAATTGTTGCTACTGTTTGATATCCTTTGGTATTAAGTAAATAGTTAATGCGTTTATCCCATAGAAAATAGATACAAGAATACAATATGAGCAATATACCCAAAAGTATTATTGTTTTTGTGAATATTCTTGATATCGTTTCTTTTATGGTATTCATAGCTTTGGGACATAATATGTCGGTTGTGTTGGGATCATAGGCGCATTCGGGCTATTGTTTAGTGACGGGCAAGGGAAAATAGCAGGAGAGATTTGAAGCGAAGCATTGATAGAGGTTTGATCGTTTCACAAATATAAGGAATTCAGAAGAAAAGCAGATGTCTTCGTCTGAAATAGGCAAACTGTCCACAGAATGGGAATTTCGGGTGCCAGAGCCATTCTATCGCACGGAAGCACCCCTCCAGCCTGGAAATACTGCGACAGAATGAGAATTTGACCCTTTAGAGCCATTCTGTTGCAAAGGGTGGTATAAGGAATGCTTTTCAGGTGCCCCTCCCCGAACCGGGTAAGCCGATTTGGAGACGTCAGGTTCCCGGCAGCACGAGCGGAGACGGCGTCTCGCGACGGCGTTTGTTTGAAGGACGTTATGCGCCGTCAGGCGAATAAAAGTCCTGAGTTAGCCGTCGAGCCGGTGGAGCGAAGTGCTGCCCTGACGTCGACGCATGAGGCGCGCCCCGGTCCGGGGAGGGGCAGCATATGAAGGAACTATGTGAATCTTCATTAAAAATGAGTAAATTTGCAGATAATCATTTTTTTGAAGTCACATGATTCTCTTCGGATACAAAAGCAAGTTCAACAGCATTCTCAGGGGCCTTTCCGCGATAGCGATAGGCCTGGTCCTGCTTTTCGGGACCGGCAGGGGCGAAGGCGCCTCCGCCGTCGAGATAGTAGTGAAAATCATAGCGGCATTCCTGATGATTGCCGGTGTCGTCACGTTCATATATGGATGGAAACACCGCACAGAAGGAGCCGTGGACCTGATGTGGGTGAACGGGGCTGCAGACCTCATCATAGGTCTCCTGCTCTTCTTCTTCCCGTCGGTAGTTTCAGGCTTCATAATCACCCTCGTGGGAATAGCCCTCCTGTGCTTCGGAGCCCTCCAGTTCATCGTGATGGCAGGGGCCATGTCCCTGATCGGGGCGGGCTTCACCTCTCTTATCCTGTCCTGCCTGGCGATTATCGGAGGTGTAATGATAGTGTTCAGCAATTTCGGGCAGACGGTACTCTCATGGATCGCCGGGATCGCCCTGATAATGTACGGGGCGCAGGAACTCATCCAGACCTACAAGCTCAGGGATGCCGGACAACAGTGGGAAATCCGCAAGGCCCAGAGGGACCAGACAGCCAAGATTGACAAGACCGCGCTGGAAACGGCCAAGGAAGTGGAATATACAAAGGTCGAAGATTCAGAAGCTGTTTGAAATGATTTCCTCTTGTTTCTTATACTGCCTTTCCGGCCATTTCCGTTTATCTCATCGGTCACGTAGCTACTGCTACGCTCCCTCTTCTATAACCGTAACTGTCTCGAAAAATCCGCATAATAAACTTCGGGAAACAGTTCAAAACAGCTTCTCAGATGATCCCGCAGGCGACAGTTAATGAAATACTGGACGCCACGAGGATAGTGGACGTGATAGGTGACTTCGTGACGCTAAAGCGCCGCGGAGCCAACTGGATTGCATGCTGTCCTTTCCACAACGAAAAGACCCCCTCATTCTACGTCTCCCCGACCAAGGGAATCTACAAGTGTTTCGGATGCGGGAAGGCAGGTTCGGCGATAACCTTCCTGATGGAACATGAATCCATGACCTATCCGGAGGCCCTCAGATGGCTGGCGAACAAATACCACATCAAGGTTGAGGAGAAAGAAGAAAGCGCCGAAGAGATAGCCGCCAGGCAGAGGACCGAATCCCTATACGTCGTCACGGATTTCGCGGAGAAGTTTTTCCAGGACGCCCTCAAAAGCGGTGAGGGCAGGGATGTCGGCCTCCAGTATTTCCACAGCAGGGGACTGGAAGACGCCACCATAGAGAAATATGGACTTGGATGGGCTCCGTCCGGACGCCACGCTCTTCTGGATGAGGCCAGGGCCAGGGGCTTCAATGATGATTATCTCGTAGATGCCGACCTCTGCGTGCGCTACGAAGACGGACGTCTTGCCGACAAATTCTTCGACAGGGTCACCTTTCCAATTCATTCTCTGAGCGGAAGGGTTATAGGCTTCGGCGCCAGGACACTCCAGAGCGGGCACCCTACGGCCAAGTACATCAACTCCAAGACGACTGACATCTACCTCAAGGAGCGCAACCTTTACGGCCTGTATTTCGCCAAGAACGAGATAGCCCGCGCGGACAAATGCATCCTGGTTGAGGGCTACCTGGATGTGCTGAGCATGCATCAGCTCGGAATCACCAACGTAGTCGCTTCCAGCGGCACCTCCCTTACCGAAGAGCAGTGTAAGCTGATCCACCGCTTCACCCAGAACGTCACCATAATGTACGACGGGGACAGGGCCGGGATCAACGCAGCCCTCAGGGGAATCAACCTGGTGCTCAGGGAGGGGCTCAACGTAAAAGTGGTGCTTCTTGACGGGGATGACGACCCGGACTCGTTCGCAAGGGCTCACACCCTCCAGGAAGTGCAGGACTTCATCCGCGACAATGAGAAGGACTTCATAGAGTTCAAGACCGACTTCCTCCTCAAGGATGCCGGCAGCGATCCCCTGAAGAAAGCCGCCCTCATCAACGACATCGCGGACACCATAGCCAACATCCCCGACGAGATTACCCGCTCGGTCTATACCCGCACCTGCGCCCAGAAATTCGACATAGGCGAAGAGATGATAGCTGCCAGGGTGAAGCAGTCCCGAGGCGGGATACTCGAAAACGAGCGTAAGGCTGCGGTCGAGAGGCACAGGCAGGAATATGAGGCAGGGAAGGCCGCAGAGGCAGAAGGGACCCCGCTTCCACCGGTCCGCCGCACCGAACCGGATCCGTTCTCGGCATATGTAACCAACCGCACGACAGCATCTTCCGAAGAAGAGCTCCTCGGGTTCATCCTTCGCAACGGAGAAGAGAAGCTCGAATTTGAGACGGATTCCCCATATTACTCTGAAGAAACCGCCACGGTCGCCCAGTTTATCCAGGCTGCGGTCCAGGATAACCCCTTCTCCAACCTGGCCTTCCGGAAAGTGCTCGACTCGTACATGGAACTCAGCGCCCAGGGACTCGGACAGGAAGATATCATCAGGCATATGCTTTTCAGCCCCGACGACAAGGTGAGGAACATATGCGCGAATCTCGGAGTGGCGCGGTACCGCCTTACCATCAAGAACTTCGAAGACTCCCTCACCGCGACTTCGTCATGGCTCGTGAAATATGTACCCCGGGCAATCATGGTGTACAACGCCAAGTGCCTGGAAAGCAGCATCGAGAGCCTGAAGCAGAGCATGGCCAAGGCCACTTCAGAGGAAGAAACGACAGAAATATTAACTCAAATACAGGAAAACCGCAGATGGCTCGGGGAA
This sequence comes from Bacteroidales bacterium, assembly GCA_017443465.1. Taxonomy (GTDB): domain Bacteria; phylum Bacteroidota; class Bacteroidia; order Bacteroidales; family UBA932; genus Cryptobacteroides. Next base: position 71,707 of record JAFRXO010000002.1, on the reverse strand, counting down.
ATCAACCTGGCCCTCGGACGGGAAAAGAAAAACTAGGAAATATGGAAGACAGATTCAAAAGGACAATCGTAACATGCGCCCTGCCATATGCCAACGGACCTGTGCATATAGGTCATATCGCAGGATGTTATCTGCCCGGAGACATCTACGTGAGATATCTCCGCCTGCGCGGCGAGGACGTCGTTTTCGTGTGCGGCAGCGATGAGCATGGAGTCCCCATCACCATAAAGGCCCGTGAGCAGGGAGTGAGCCCTCAGGACATAGTGGACAAGTACCACAGGATCATGAAGGACGCCTTCACCGGCATAGGCTTCAATTTCGACATATACTCCCGTACCACATCGAAGGTTCACGGCAAGAACGCCTCAGAGTTCTTCCGCAAGCTTTATGATGACGGGAAATTCGTCACCCAGGAGTCGGAACAGTATTTCGACCCCGAGGCCAAGGTCTTCCTTGCCGACCGCTACATCACCGGCACCTGCCCCCGCTGCGGCAATCCGAATGCATATGGCGACCAGTGCGAGAAGTGCGGTTCAACCCTGAGCCCCGAAGAACTCAAGGACCCGCATTCCGCCCTTTCCGGCGCTGCCCCCGTCAAGGTAAAGACCAAGCACTGGTATCTTCCACTGAATGAATATGAGCCCTGGCTCCGTGACTGGATCCTGGAGCAGCACAAGGAGTGGAAATCAAATGTTTACGGTCAGTGCAAGTCCTGGCTTGACGGTCATCTCCAGCCCCGTGCCGTAACCCGAGACCTGGACTGGGGTATCCCGGTTCCGATTGAAGGAGCTGAAGGCAAGGTCCTATACGTGTGGTTCGACGCTCCTCTGGGATACGTGTCGAACACCCAGGAACTTATGCCCAAGGACTGGGAGAAATGGTGGCGCAGCGAAGACAGCCGCCTGGTCCATTTCATCGGAAAGGACAATATAGTCTTCCACTGCATCGTCTTCCCGTCGATGCTCAAGTCATATGGCGGATATGTCCTCCCGGACAATGTGCCGGCAAACGAGTTCCTGAACCTGGAGAACGACAAGATCTCTACTTCCCGCAACTGGGCGGTCTGGCTCCACGAGTACCTCAAGGACTTCGAGGGACAGCAGGACGTACTCCGTTATGTCCTCTGCGCCAACGCCCCCGAAGGGAAGGACAACGATTTCACCTGGAAGGACTTCCAGACCCGCAATAACACCGAATTGGTGGCCATTTTCGGAAACTTCGTCAACCGTGCAGTGGTGCTGACACAGAAGTACTTCGGTGGAGTAGTGCCTGCAGACGAGTCACCGGAACCGATCGATGCCGAGACTTTGGCTTCCCTCATCCCCTGCAGGGAGTCCCTGGAGAAGAATCTCGAGACCTTCCACTTCAAGGCCGCCCTCGCAGACGCGATGAACATCGCCCGCATCGGAAACAAATACATATCCGACATGGCTCCGTGGAACACTGCCAAGACCGATATGGCCAGGACGGCGTCCATCCTTCATGTCTGCCTCCAGATATGCGGTTGGCTCTCAGTCGTTTTCGAACCGTTCCTTCCCTTCTCGGCTGAGAAGCTCCGCGGATTCCTCCGCGTAGGTCTCGATGCCGGTACCGACCACCGTCTGGGCGACGGCTCCGTACCAGCAAGTGAATTCGGGGTCAAGGGGACTGCCGGGGAGAACTTCTATCGCCTTGACGAAGGCTGCGCCCTCCATACCAGGCATGCTGGAGAAGCCGCTCCCGAAGGCGGCATCATCCTGAGCTGGAAATCCCTCAGCGAAGGGAAAGACCTTCTTCCTGCAGGTCACGAACTCGGAAAGGCTGAACTTCTCTTTGCGAAGATAGACGACTCCGTAGTCGAGGCCCAGGTGAACAGGCTTGTCTCCATCAGAAAAGCCAACGAGGCTGCAGCAGCTGAAAAAGCCGCCGCGGCTGCCCGCGAGCGTGTAGAACCGATCAAGGGAGAGGCCTCCTTCGACGATTTCACCAAGCTGGATATCCGTACTGCAACCATCCTGACTGCAGAGCGGGTGCCCAAGACCGACAAACTGCTCAAGTTCACCCTCGATACGGGGCTCGATACCAGGACTATTGTTTCCGGAATCGCCAAATGGTATGCTCCTGAAGACCTGGTAGGGAAGCAGGTCTGCATCCTGGCCAACCTGGCTCCCAGGACCCTCCGCGGCATCGAGTCCAGGGGAATGATCCTGACAGCAGAGCAGGGAGACGGCTCTCTCAGCGTGATTACCCCGTCTTCTCCGGTCGCCAACGGATCACAGGTCCTGTAATGTCAGCCGGGAGCAAAGGCATATGCGTGATAATCCCTGCGTTTGAGAACGCAGGGACAATAGTCTCTGTCATAAAAGGCGCCCTGGCATATGTCTCCGATGTCTTTGTGGTGGACGACGGAAGCACTGACGAGACCGCATCTTTGCTCCGGGAACTCAGCTCGCAGGAACCGCGGCTCAGGGTTGTCACACATTCCAGGAACCGGGGCAAGGGTCGGGCCCTTAAAGACGGTTTCCTCGCCGCAAAGGCCGAAGGCTTTTCGGTGGCGATAACAATGGACGCGGACGGGCAGCATTTCCCTGAGGATATCCCGAAATTCCTGTCAGTCAATTCGATGCGTCCTGACGCAATGATCATGGGCTCAAGAAACATTTCAGCTGACGGGATGCCTGCAAGGAACACATTCGCCAACCGTTTCTCCAATTTCTGGTTCCGGTTCCAAACCGGAGTGGACCTTCCGGACACCCAGAGCGGATTCAGGCTCTACCAGCTGGAGACACTTGGAAAGATGCCCCTGCTGACAAGCCGTTACGAAGCCGAACTGGAACTGCTGGTCTTCCAATGCTGGAAAGGGGTCCCGATCCTTTCGGTCCCGGTAGGGGTATGGTATCCTCCAGAAGGGGAGAGGGTTACACATTTCCGTCCTTTCCTGGACTTTGCCAGGATCAGCGTCCTGAATTGCGTCCTTTGTGTCCTGGCCATAGTTTACGGCCTGCCTGCGCGCTTCCTTCGCTATCAGGCAAGGCTGAACCGCCGACAGATTAAATAATGAATAAGATGAATATCAATCCCTTTAAGAATCTCCTGGTTTCGGCCCTGATGGGCCTTTTGCTTTTCTCCTGTTCCGGTGGCAGACCGGAGCCTGTCTCCAGGGAGTATTCCAATCCTGTGATCCCAAGCAACTGCCCGGATCCTTCCGTTCTCGACAACAGGAGCAGGGACGGATATTTTTACGCATATTCTACCCAGAGCGGCAGCGGGGATGCAATCAAATACATTCCGGTTTACCGCTCGAAGGACCTCGTGGACTGGGAGCCTTGCGGGGCTGCCTTTACTGCAGAAGGCCATCCGGCATGGGTAGAAGGAGCCCGTCTCTGGGCTCCGGATGCCAACTATGTTGACGGACACTATGTGCTTTATTACGCGATGGGGGTCTGGGGAGACCACATCCACAGCTGTGCCGGAGTTGCTGTAAGTGATTCTCCTACAGGGCCCTTTGAGGACAAGGGGATGATAGTGGACTATGCTTCCACAGGAGTGACCAACTGCATCGATGCCAACTTCTTCGAAGACAGTGACGGCAGGCGTTATCTCTGCTGGGGCAGTTTCGGCAAAGGCTCGGGCATATGGGGGGCAGAACTCTCGTCGGACGGACTCAGCCTGAAAGACCCGAAATCGGCAGTCCAGCTTACCAGGGTTGATACCGAAGGTGCCTATCTCCACAAACATGGCAAGGACTATTATCTTTTTGCCAGCATCGGAAGCTGTTGTGAAGGCGAGAAAAGCACCTACAGGGTGATTGTCGGCCGCAGTAAATCTCCCCTCGGGCCTTTCGTAAGTCCTTCCGGGAAATCCATGCTTGAGGATGACTATGATTATGTCATGCTTCATGCCAGCCAGGACAAGGTATTCATCGGTACGGGGCACAATTCGGAGATCGTCACTGATGACAAGGGTGATGACTGGATGTTCTATCATGCATTCTGGAAGGGGAACGATTACAAAGGCCGCTGCCTGATGATGGACAAGATTCAGTGGGACAAGGAAGGATGGCCTCACGTCTCCGGCGGGGAACCTTCATCCACTGCCACAGGGCCTTCTCTCAGGCTTGAAACCAAGTAGCCCTTCATTCCCATGAAGGCATTTTTCCTGAATATCTTCGACTTTCTTTCCAGAAGGAAGGGACTGTCTGCTGTCGGGATGCTGGCCGTTCTGGCCTTGTGCATCGCACTTGCGGCACGCATGAAATATGCCGAAGATATTTCGGAGTTCCTGCCTTCCGATCCGGGAAGTGAAAGGTATTCAGAAATTTACGAGGCTCTTGGTACGAAGGGAAACATTGTTCTCCTCTTCCGTACCGACACTACGGCCAGTGACTGGAGATACTCTGTGGAAGATGCCATGGACAGTTTCGAAGCCAACTGGGCCGAAGCCGACTCCACCGGGCTGATTCCCTCCCGGCAGCTTCGTACGGATGCCGGGGCGACCGTCGGCCTGATGTCCTTCGTCGGATCAAACCTGCCATTCTTCCTGACAAAAGAGGATTACCTCAGGGCGGATTCTCTCCTAAATATTCCGGGATATATCCGGCATACTCTTTCGGAAGACCGCCAGACTCTCATGTTCGTTCCGGGAGACATGGTGGCCGAAAACATCCAGGGAGACCCCCTCAGACTGTTCACCCCGGTCCTCCAGCGCCTTCGTTCCACTGCCGGTACCGACAAATATGAGGTGTCGGACGGATACCTCTTCTCAAAAGGGGTCGGTCTGGGTTTCATGACTTCAGCATATGGCTCCAGCGAGTCGGGAATGAACTCCAGGGTGGCCTCGTTAGTCGAAAAGGTCATCGCGGAGACTGAAGCCTCGAATCCTTCAGTGAAAATCTCTTCGGTAGGTCCCGGGCTGATAGCGGTAAGCAATGCATCGCGGATCAAGCATGACAGCATGACCGCCGCAGTCATTGCGCTGGCGCTCATATTCTTGCTACTGGCTCTTACTTACCGCCGTTTCAGCAGCATAGCCTGGATCTTCGCGACAACCGCGGCGGGCTGGATCGCGGCAGTGGCCTTGATGTCACTGTTCAAGGACTCTATGTCCATAATAGTACTTGGAGTGGGGACTATAATCATAGGCATAGCGATCAATTATCCTCTCCATTACATCGACGGCCTCCGTGGCGGAGTGCCTCAGCGAAGGAATCTGGAAGAGATGGTGGCTCCGCTCCTGATCGGGAACATCACGACGGTCGCGGCTTTCCTGAGCCTCCTGCTAATGGAAGCCAGGGCCATGCGGGACCTCGGTCTTTTCTGGTCCTTCCTGCTCGTGGCGACCATACTTGTCACCCTTGTGGTCCTTCCTCTTTTCGTCAAGCCGGAGCATGTAATCAGCCACCGTGGAATCGAGGTCGGAAAGATACTTCCCGACAAAGTCCCGACAAGCACCTGGCTTTTCCTGGGTGTCCTGGCAATGACTGCGGTGATGTTCTTCCTCAGCCGGAAGACCTCTTTCGATTCTGACCTGCAGCACATCAATTACATGACCTCCATGCAGAGGAGCGACATGGAATTCCTTGCCTCCGGAACCGCGGAACCATATGAAAATGAGATATATGCCGTCAGTGAGGGGACTGACCTGGAGACTGCGGTGCGCCTCAATGATGAACTGACGTCCAGCCTGGAGGCGCAGAGAGAAAAGGGAGTCATTTCCAAGGTGGCCGGCATAGGGAATTTCCTTCCTTCAGCTGAATCACAGGCCGAGGCTCTCTCGAGATGGAAGGAATTCTGGTCCTCCCGGGGCGATGCGGTGCTGGACGAGTTGCGTAGCGAAGCATCTTCGCTGGGTTTCAGTCCCGGAGCCTTCGCTCCTTTCGAGGAGGCGGTAAAAGCTCCATGGGAGCCTGTGCCGCTGGAGCATTTCAGGCCGGTTATCGACAATTACAAAGGGACTTACATCCTGGACGTCGGCGGCAGGCCATGCATAGTCAACCGGGTGTACGGTGACGTGGAATCCTCCACGCTCAGGGAATCCTGCGGGCAGGCATTGATTTTCGACAGTTCAGATGTAGGCAACCAGCTCGTGAATGTCATGAGGGAGAGTTTCGACTGGATCGGAAGCATATGCTCGCTGATAGTCTTCATATTCCTTCTGCTGACTTTCCGCCGCCTGGAAATCAGTCTGATCGCCTTCCTGCCCCTGGCTTTCAGCTGGTGGTGGATACTCGGACTTATGCATCTTGGCTCCATGGAGTTCAATGTGGTAAATGTGATCCTGGCTACATTTATCTTCGGCCAGGGAGACGATTATACCATCTTCACCACCGAAGGCCTCATATATGAATATGCATATGGCCGCAAGCGCTTCGCGACTTACAAGGACTCCATAGTGCATTCGGCCCTCATAATGTTCATAGGCATAGGCGCGCTGATCGTTGCGAAGCATCCTGCCATGCGTTCTCTTGCCGAGGTTACCCTGGTGGGGATGGTAGTGGTTCTCCTGATGGCCTATTACCTGCCTCCTGTGATTTTCAGCTGGCTGACAACCAAGGGAGGTGAGCCCCGGCCGGTTCCGATTACCGCGGGCCGCCTGCTGCGCTCCCTGCTGGCTATGCTTTTCTTCCTGGTGATAATGTTCCTTTTCGTCTATCCGGTCACCTTCTTCTGGTTCCTTACCGGAGGAAAGACCGAAAAGTCGAAGATGCGTTATCATATCTTCCTCCAGAAGGTCGCCACCTTCATCGCAAACCATGTCCCCGGAGTCGGCTTCAAGATGCGCCAGAGCCTCGAAGAAGTGTCGCCCCTGTTCGATAAGCCGGCCGTAGTCATATGCAACCATCAGTCGCATCTGGACCTGATGTGCCTGATGATGCTGTCCCCGAAAATGATCTTCTTCACGAACCGCACGGCGTGGAACAATCCCCTTTACAGCTATGTGCTGAGGAAGGCCGAATATATGCCTGTCGGGGATGATCTCAGCGGTAACATAGACAAGATCCGCGGCCTGGTGGAGAGGGGCTACTGTCCGGCGGTCTTCCCTGAGGGGACTCGTACCCTGACCGGGAAGCCCGGGCGCTTCCATAAGGGAGCGTTCTATCTGGCCGAGGAACTCGGGCTGGACATCCTGCCGGTCTTCATCCATGGGGCATGGCATGTCCTTCCGAAACAGGACTTCATGTTGAGGAAGGGAGAGATGTCCATCGAGGTGGGACAGAGGATGAAGCCTTCCGGAGATTACAGGGAGGATACTAAGTCCTTCAGCCGCTTCTTCAAGACCCGTTACGGTGAAATCTGCCGTGAACTCGAGACTCCCGGGTACTTGAGGCCGTACGTCATGGGCAAGTACATTTACAAGGGACCGGATGTGGAGGCTTCGGCCCGCCGCGCCCTTTCCAGGATGGATTCAATGGCCTGGCTGCACGACGGCAGCCTTGAGGCGGAGGACGGTGCAGTCACCATACGTGGCTGCGGACAGGGAGAATATGCATGGATCTACGCCCTGATGCATCCGGAGACCAAGGTATATGCTACCGATCCTGATCCGGACAAGATAGCCATAGCATCCCATTGCTCCTGCCTTCCTCCGAATCTGCACTTCAGCCTCGAGGAAACGATTGACGCCCAATGAATAATATGAATCATATGCCTCGGCTTGTGTTGCTGGTCCTCCTCTGCCTGCTGTCCCTGCAGGCCAGGGCCGGCTCCCTGAAAGTCTTCCTCCCGGATCCCGGAAAGGCCAACGGAGAGGCGGTGATCATATGTCCGGGCGGAAGCTATCACTGGCTGTCGAAGAAGGTGGAAGGTACCGAAGTCGCCGGGAAGCTCAGGGATATGGGATATGCCGCATATGTGCTTCATTACCGCCGGTCCGGGACCAGGTATTTCCTCTTCCGCAGCCTGGCGTTTCCCCAGAACCACTGGCCCGACGCTCATGAGGACCTGCTGGATGCGATACGCACCGTCCGTTCCGGGGGCTATTCGAAGGTAGGTGTTATGGGCTTCTCTGCAGGAGGACATCTCGCCCTGAGTTCCGGAGAATTCTTCGGGAACGGCCGGCCGTTTTTCGGGCACGGATCCCGGGAGGGGGACAGGCCGGATTTCATAGTGGCTGTCTATCCTGTAGTGACCATGTGCCGGGAAGACATTGTGCATGAGCGCTCCCGCCGGGCTCTTTTGGGCAGCCGCCTGAAGGAAGCATCCCTGCGTGACAGTCTCAGCATGGAGAAAAATGTCCCTGACAATATGCCCCAGGTCTTCCTTACGAACTGCAAGGATGACCCGATAGTGGACTGGCGCAATTCGGAGGTTATGGACAGCGCCCTTACCGCAAAGGGGATTCCGCATATGTACATTCAGTACGGGAAGGGAGGACACGGCTATGGGGTATCCTCCTCCGTGAATCCGGAACCATCCTCCGGATGGGTGGATATCTGGCAGGAATTCCATATGAAAAAATGATTATCTTTGCCTTGATACTTTAGGCAAAGATGATGTTCAATAAGGATAATGACATTGAGTTCCAAAGCGTTGAAACCATCAAGTCCTTCCAGGAGGAAAAACTGAAGGAAGCTTTGGGATATCTTAAGGCCAATTCGCCTTACTATCAGAGGGTTTTCCGTAAATTCGGTACAGATATAAGCCAGATCAGGCATCTTGAAGACCTGGTCAAGATCCCCTTTACGGAGAAGAAGGACCTCCAGCTTTACAGTGAGGACTTTCTGTGCTGCCCCCGTGAGAAAGTGATAGACTATGTCACCACTTCCGGCACGCTCGGGGATCCGGTTACATTCTGCTGCACCGACAAGGACCTGGAGAGGCTGGCCTGGAATGAGGCCAAATCCTTCGACTGCGCCGGACTGAAGCCCGGGGATACCCTCCAGCTCATGTGCACCATCGATAAGAGGTTCATGGCTGGACTGGCCTATTGGTTGGGCCTCAGGAAGTTGGGAGTCGGAGTGATCAGGGTCGGGAACGGCATCCCTGAACTGCAGTGGGACACTATCAGGAGGATCCGTCCGGATTCCATAATGTGCGTTCCCAGTTTCATCCTCAAGCTCGTCCAGTACGCCGAGGACCACGGAATCGACTACCGTAATTCCAGCATAAAGAGGATCATAGGGATTGGGGAAGGACTCCGTAACCAGGATTTCAGCCTGAACCTCCTCGGCAGCAAGATCAAGGAAAAGTGGGATGTGGATCTCTTTGCGACCTACTCATCCACCGAGATGGGTGCTACTTTCTCCGAGTGCCCCGAAGGCAAGGGAGGACATGTCCATCCCGAACTGATTATAGTGGAGATCATAGGCGAAGACGGCATGCCTGTCCCTGACGGGCAGAGCGGGGAGATAGTGGTGACCACCCTCGGCGTAGAGGGAATGCCCCTGCTCCGTTTCCGTACCGGGGACATCGCCGCCAAGGTGGTCGAGCCCTGCCGCTGCGGGAGGAATTCCTACAGGCTTACACCTCTTGTAGGCCGCAAGAACAATATGATCAAGCTCAAGGGCACGACCCTGTATCCTCCTGCCATCAATGATGTGCTGGACAATACGGATTTCGTGGAGAACTACGTGATATATGTGAAGGATTCGGATGCCGGTACCGACGAAGTGGTTGTAAAGGTAGGACTTAAGGGGACGAAGGAGGATGCCGTCAGCGAACTCAAGAACCGTTTCCGTGCAAGGTTGCGGGTCGCTCCGGGAGTGGAAGTGGCTCCGGTAGAGGAGGTGCAGCGTATCAACTTCCCGGCAAAGAGCCGCAAGCCGGTTAAATTCATAGACATGCGCAAAAAGTAGAAAGATGGGTCAGGACCTTTTCGACGACATAAGGCCTTATCGGGACGGGGAAGTGCCGGATGCGATGAAGCGTATCGCTTCCAGCGATTTCTTCGCCCTTCTGGCTGCATATGTCTTTCCTGACAGGAGCGTGGAGGACGTGAGGGAGATGGTCGCGTCGATCGGGACCGTGTGGGAGTTCCAGCACAAGGTGATGTACTATGTCAATGAGCAGGTAATCAGGCGGAGCATCTCTGAACTGACATATGAAGGGGTCGATTCCCTGGACAAGGGCGCGGCCCATCTTTTCGTGGCCAACCACCGTGACATCATGCTGGATGCATCCCTGCTTCAGAACATCCTGGTGGACAATGGGATGGATACCAGCGAAATCACATTCGGAGCCAACCTGATGTCTCCCCAGCTGGTAGTTGACATAGGCCGTTCCAACAAGATGTTCCGCGTAGAGAGGGGAGGCTCGCCCAAGGATTTCTACAACAAGTCCCGTCATCTTTCCGATTACATCAGGCAGGCCATAGTGGATAAGGGCGCTTCCGTCTGGATCGCCCAGCGCAACGGCAGGACGAAGGATGGCAATGACAGGACCGACCAGGGAATCATAAAGATGTTCGGAATGAGCCAGTCCAACGACAAGGTCCGCGCGCTTGCAAGCGAGAACATCGTACCTGTGGCGGTGTCATATGAATGGGAGCCCTGTGACGTCCAGAAGGCCCTGGAGCTCTATCAGTCGCGAAGCCAGAAATATGTCAAGAAGCCCGGAGAGGACATCAGCAGCATCCTCAGCGGAATCACTTCATTCAAGGGCAGGGTGCATTACTGCATATGTCCGCGTATAACCGAAAGCGACCTGCAGGCATATGACTCCCTTACGAAGGTGGAGTTCAACCGTGCCGTGGCTTCACTCATAGACTCGAGGATATTCAAGGGCTACCGTCTGTATCCCAACAATTTCATAGCCCATGACATCCGCTATGGCTCCAGGCATTTCCACTCCCGCTACACGTCTGCGCAGAAAAAGGCATTCGAGGAGCATATGAAGATCCTGGATACATATGATGTGGATGACATGGACGCCCTGAGGGACATTTTCCTTGGCATCTATTCCAATCCGGTGGACAATTGCCTTTGAGGAAAAAAAGTTATATTTGTATCTGTAATGCTAAACAGAAAGTGAAAATGAAAAAGATCATTCTCATCGCTGTCGCGATAATTACCATGGGAGCCGTCGCTTCCGCCCAGCCCAAGGCTATCGGTGGAAGATTCGGCTATGGTCCTCTTGAGGCCAGCTACGAGCACTATATCGGTGACCCCAATTTCATGGAGATCGATCTGGGTGCATATACTTATAGCAATCATTCCGGTTTTCTTGCTACAGGAACATACAACTGGGTTTTCGCCCAGCCTGACTGGACTCCACGCGGTAGCTGGTCATGGTACGCAGGTCCAGGTGTCGCAGTCGGGTCCGTGCCAAAGAAGCAGGAGGATGGAAGCTGGGAGAACAAGGCCATGTTCGGAGTCGTAGGCCAGTTCGGTCTCGAGTTCCAGTTCTGGTTCCCGCTGCAGATCTCCGCTGACGTTCGTCCGATCCTCGGATATTCCGACGGAGAGTTCTGGAATGATGTGTTCGATGCCGGAAACATATTTTTCCCGGTACTCAGCATCCGCTATCTGTTCTGACAATCCTCGCGTAAACTTTTCGCAGAGAAGAACAAAGGATTCGCTGAATCCTTTTTGAAAGTCCCCGGTGCGCTGTTATCTTCGCACCGGGAATGTTATGTCAGGTTTTAAAGGCAAAAAACTGATTAAGCGTGCCGGCCAGGTGTTAGGAGTCCCGGCCGCAATCTATCTGGTCCTCGTGGTGGTGATGTGCTTCGGAGAAGCAGTCCGGGGAGGGAACCAGATAGATATCCTGTCTACTTTCAAGACTGTATTCCAGGCTCTCCTGCCGTTCCTGATCCTTCTGGTCGTTTTCGAACTGACTGCGGTCCAGCTATGGATCAGGACGGGGAGATTCCTGCTTCCCGGTATCATAACCGTCCTTCTCCTCGGGGGCTTCATCCTTCTCCAGGTCAGGAAGGACGTGCCCGGAAATCTTCCGGAGCCGGCCCGTTGGCATGAAGCGCCTCCAGGGCATATGCCTCCCCGTAAAGATATGCAGGGAGGTCCCCGGATGATGCCGGGGCCGAAAGGACGTCCCGGGGAGAAAAACAGGCCGATGTCGCCTGAAATGATGAAGTCCCTGCTGGCCGTGTTGCTCGTAATGGCTGACTTCGGGATAGTGTATGCCAGGACCGTCGAGGATGAACGCAAACGGATAGCCGAACTGGAGAAAGAGAAGATATCCCAGGAACTGCAGTATCTGAGGAACCAGATCAATCCGCATTTCTTCATGAATACCTTGAACAATATCCACTCCCTTGTGGATATCGATCTGGAAAAAGCGAAGGAAGTGATAGTGGAGCTCTCGAAACTGATGAGGTATGTTCTCTATGATGGTGACCAGAATCTGATCACATATGAAAAAGAGGCGAATTTCCTTCGTCAGTACGTGTCGCTTATGAGCATCAGGTACTCGGATTCCGTTAAGATCAACCTGGATTTTCCCGAAGATATGCCGGGGGTGATGGTGCCGCCGCTTCTGCTGGTCAATTTCGTGGAGAATGCTTTCAAGCACGGAATCAGCTATACATCGGACAGTTCCATCGATATCAGCATGCGTCCTTCCCCCTCAGGCGGCCTGGTATTCGACTGCAGCAACAAGCGACATGAAAGCCGGGACAATTACGGAGGTATTGGAATGGAGAATGTGAGAAAAAGATTATCTTTGCTTTACGGCAGCCAGTACGTGCTGGATATTGACAAGAAACCGGAAGATTATCACGTACATCTGGAAATACCCCCGTCCCAGACCAACACTCAGGTATGATGATTCGTTGTGTTGCAATAGATGATGAACCGCTGGCTCTCCAACAGCTGGTTTCCTACATAGGCAAAGTTCCTTACTTTGAACTCGCAGGCTCGTTCCAGAGCTCGGTTGAAGCCCAGAAGTATCTCTTGGCCAATCAGGTTGATGTGATGTTCGTGGATGTCAACATGCCGGACATGAACGGCTTGGACCTGGTCCGTTTCCTGCCTGACCCTCCTATGGTGGTGCTTACCACCGCCTACTCGGAATATGCCGTCGAGGGTTACAAGGTCGAAGCTTTGGGTTATCTTCTAAAGCCATTCAGTTTCAATGATTTCCGGCAGGTGGCTGAAAAAGTGAGGAAACAGTGGAACCTTCTTCATGCCGAGTCCCTGGTCTCCAAGGCCGACAGCGACAACGCCCTCTTTTTCAAGACCGATTATAAGGTACTCAGAGTCGAGGTCCCGTCTATCCGCTATGTAGAGAGCATGAGCGAGTACATAAAGATCTGGCTTGAGGGCCAGAAGGATGCTATCGTAGTCCTGCTGAGCCTCAAGAAGATGGAGGACCGGCTCCCGTCGGATTCCTTCATGAGGATCCACCGGTCCTACATAATCAATCTCAAGAAGATAAAGTCGGTGACCAAGGGGCACGTCCAACTCGAGGGCGATGTCACCCTCCCCATAGGGGACCTCTACAAAGACTCCCTTTCAGCTTATATAGATTCCAAGTTCCTGGGCAACTAGAATGAGGAGAAGAAGCCGGGGAAAAGGACTGTTGTGATCATATATCCCAGTATCGTCGAAACCACGATGCTGATCAGTCCCGGCATCATGAACGAATGGTTCAGCAGGTACTTTCCGATGACGGTTGTGCCTGAACGGTCGAAGTTGACCGTGGCGATGTCAGAAGGATAGTTCGGGATGAAGAAATAGCCATAGACGCTGGGGAGGACACCCAGAAGTACGTGCCCCGGAATTCCGAGTGAATAGGCGAGGGGGAGCATTGCCACCACTACTGCGCCCTGGGAGTTGATCAGGACCGATACCAGGAAGAAGACCAGGGCGATTGCCCATGGATATTGTTCTACGATTCCGGCCAGCATGCTCTTCATCTCATCCATGTAGTTGGCGAAGTAGGTATCGGCCAGCCAGGCGATACCGAAAATAGCGACCACTGCAACCATTCCGGACTGCCAGACGGCTCCTGCCACTGCTTTCTTCGGGTCGGCTTTGCAGAGCATTATGTTTATGGCAGCTGCGGTGAGCATGATGATCTGGATGATAATGTTCATCTTCGGAATGCCCATGGCGGCAGCGAGTGTGACTTCCTCGCCTCCCTTGTTGACGTGGATCATCTGGCAGAAAGCGAAGCCGACAATCACCAGAAGTGCGGTCAGGAAAACGTAAACGGAGATCTTGGCGTTCTTGCTGATGACCTTCTCAAGGGTTGTGGCGGAACCGCCGTAAACATATGCACGCTGCTCCGGATTGGCGATTTTCGCCTGGAACACCGGGTCCTTGTCGAGGTCTTTTCCCCTGTTGTAGGATGCCGCTGCGGCGCAGAGCAGTCCGCACATACATGCGGGAATGGTTACCATAAGCACCTGAGGGATGGAAACCATGTAGCCGTTGGCGTTGGAAATGGTTACGAAACCGACAACCGCAGCCGCGATCGGGGAGCAGGTGATTCCTACCTGTGAGGCCACCGAAGCGACTCCGCAGGGCCTTTCAGGCCTGATCCCTTTCTTGAGGGCGATGTCGCATATGATCGGCATGATTGTGTAGACGACATGTCCGGTTCCTACAAGGACCGTCAGGAAGAAAGTCGTGAAAGGAGCAAGGAAAGTAATGTGCTGGGGATGCTTGCGGAGCATCTTCTCAGCAATCTGGATCATCCAGTCCATACCTCCCGATGCCTGTAAGGTTCCTGCGCAGGTTACTGCTGCTATGATTATGTAGATGACGTCCGTAGGAGGAGTGCCGGGCTTGAGGCCGAAGCCGAAGACCAGGATGGCAAGGCCGATTCCGGAAATGGCTCCGAGGGCCAGGCTTCCATAGCGGGATCCAACATACAATGCGGCGAGCACGATCAGGAGCTCAATAATCATTAATGCGGTCATGAAGTGGTGCGGTTATTGTTGAGTAAAGTCTGTGTATGTGATTGTACGTTCCGTAAAGATATTAATTTAAAGCGGAATTATTATAAATTTGCACAGTAAAACTGGCTTTTTTGACAATGAAATTATCTGGATTTATGACGGCTGCGGCCGCTTTTATTCTGATGGCTCTCCCCTCAGGAGCTCAGAACCTCCTCAGACACAATTATAAGTACAACGGTTACACTCGTGTCCGCACTGAACGCATATGGGTGGCCAGCGGAAAGACCGACGTCCATCCTTTCTGGATGAGTCTGGAGTATATCCTCTTCCCTGACGGCAAGTCTGATGCGTGGATAGTGGAGCTGGATTTCGAAGAGGCTTCGTCAGTAAACATTCCCAAGGGAGTCAATCTCGGGGCCACTCTCAATGACAGCAAGGTTGTCAACAGCAAGCAGATGGAATCTCCTGCCGGTGACAAGAGGGCCTTCGTAAACAGCTCGGGCAAGAGGGTTTACTGGAACGTGGGCAAATACCTTTACGAAACTTCCGATTTCAACCGGCTCCTTTCAGGGGTCAAGTCCATCGATGTGGCTACCGGCTGGAATCCGGATTCATATATCCAGAAATCTTTCCCGAATGATGAGTTTGCCTCGAACCTGCGTAAGCTGGCCGAGACTGTCAAGAAGGCAGGCAAGCCTTCAGGAGAGCTTGTTGACAACGTAGCACGCTATGCGGACAACAATTCCTCCAAGACAGTGGTGTCCAAGACTCTCAAAGTCGAAGGCGCATCCCTTGTCACCGGAGTGAATATGAATTATATCTATTACAAATCCTCCAACAAGGAAGATTACGACCTGAGCATCAGGCTGAACGACTCCGCAAAACGCCTGCTGGGCTTCGACATTCCAGTGACTTTCACTTTCGCTGACGGATCGATCCTCGAGATGAAGCAGCAGAGGGATACTTACAATGAGGTTGTCCTTTATCCGACTGCCGACCAGGTCAAGCAGCTCTCTTCGGGAGTCCGCAAGATGAGCATTGTGACCGAGGCCGGAACTTTCACCGAGACATTTGCAGGAGATTCTTTCTCGTCAGTGATCGAGGCTCTCTACAATTCACTCCAGACCGTAGCAGTCCTCTGACCGGACTGCAGATCCATATGTTACCGCTGCCTTATCGATTCAAGGTAGCGGTACATTATCGGTATGGTGGCCAGGAATGAGAACAGGTCGGCAACAGCCTGGCACATTTCTACTCCCAGCAGCCCGAAGATCCTTGGAAGGATAAGGATCAGGGGAATGAAAAACAGTCCGTTCCTGGAAGCGGAGAGGATGTTGGCCATCAGTGCCCGTCCGCTTGTCTGAAGGGCCATTGTGGACACGACTATTATAGCCGCAAGGGGATAGGTGCACAGCTGCCATCTGAATGCAGTGGATCCGACCGCTACTACCTGCGGGTCGTGACGGAGCAGATAGATGATTTCAGGCGAGAAGATGAAGCAGGGGATGCAGAGCAGGGCCAGGAAGCTGAGCGAGAGCTTGATGCTGTAGAATATTCCTTTGCGGACCCGTTCGTAGTTCCCCGCGCCGTAATTGAAACCGCAGAATGGCTGGAAGCCCTGTCCTATGCCGAGTATTGTAGCGAATATGACGAATGACAGGCGTCCTACTATGGACATTCCCGCGATTGCCGCGTCTCCATATGCCCCGGCCGCGACGTTGAGGAGGATTGTGGATATGCAGGCGAGCACCTGCCTGGTGAGGGACGGAGTGCCGCCGCGGAGTATTTCCCTGTAGTAGATCCTATGGGTGGAAAATGATTTGGCCTTGATGCTGATATTTTCTTTGCTCCGCGACATGGCCAGCAGGGTGAAGAAGCCGAAAGCCTGGGCCAGGACGGTTCCTATGGCGCAGCCCAGGATTCCCATCTTGAAGCCGAATATGAACAGGGGCACCAGGATGAGGTTCATTCCGGCTCCGGCAAGCATTCCGAACATGGCCTTCCCGGCATTGCCCTGGAAACGCATCTGGTTGTTGAGGACCATCGAGCATGTCATCAGCGGGGCGCCAAGGAGGATTACACCCAGGTAATCTATGGTGTAGGGCAGGATCGTAGGGGTGGAACCCAGGGCCCTGGAGAGGGGGCGGAGCCATGCGAGCCCCAGGAGTGTGACCAGAAGTCCGGATGCGAGGGCGCTGAAGAAGGCCGTCGATGCCATCAGGTCTGCATCGTGTTTCTCATCTGCCCCCAGCTTGCGGGATATGTAGGTGCCGGATCCCTGCCCGAAGAAGAAGCCTATGGCCTGGATGATGGACATTACAGGGAAGACGACTCCTACCGCAGCGGTGGCCTGGGTGTTTATCAGTCCCACAAAATAAGTGTCGGCAATGTTGTAAATGCTTGTTACCAGCATGCTTACTACAGTAGGAACCGCCATCGTGGAGATTACTTTGCCGACGGGCGCAGTAGTCAGGAAGGTCCTGTTGTCAGGCCTTCCCTGGTTTCTTGCATTTGTAGCGGTTGATGCCATCAGATTCCGTCCTCCAGTTACGAATATAGCAAAAAGATTAGTATATTTGTCAAAACAAATAACCATCCATCACCATGAAGTTCTACAATGTATGCGCGGTCGTGCTTGCCTTCGCGGTCACTTCCTGTGGCTCTCCCATCAAGAAGGTTATCAAAGACCATGTCCGCAATGCTGAAGTCCAGGTAAAAGCCCTTGCTGCGGCTTCTGACAACGGCTCCGAAGTAAAGATCCCTTATTCCTACCAGAACGGACAGATCAAGTTCGTCGGAAAGTCTGCATGGACCTCTGGTTTCTTCGCCGGCACACTGTGGGAAATGTATGCGCTTACCGGCGACAAGACCTTCGCCGATTATGCCAAGCGTCAGACTGAGAACCTGGAAGAAATCAAGTTCCTGACTTCTCATCATGACATCGGTTTCATGATGAATTCCAGCTACGGCGGAGCACTCCAGTATGCTCCTGACCTGGTTGATCAGAAGGCTTACAAGGAAGTCCTGATCCAGTCGGCGAAATCCCTTTGCACCAGGTTCCATCCGGGAGCCGGGATCATCCAGTCCTGGAACACTTCAGCCAAGTGGCTCTGCCCTGTCATCATCGACAACATGATGAACCTCGAGCTCCTCTTCAAGGCTACCCAGTTCTCCGGAGACTCCACTTATTGGAAGGTTGCCGTCAGCCATGCCGACAAGACCATCCAGAACCATTTCCGTCCGGACTACAGCACTTATCATGTAGTGGATTACGATCCCGAGACCGGAGAGATCCGTGCCCGCCAGACTGCCCAGGGTTATGCAGACGAGTCTGCCTGGGCCAGGGGACAGTCCTGGGGTCTTTACGGCTTCACCATGGCATATCGCTTCACCAAGGATCCGCGTTACCTCTCACAGGCAGAGAAAATCGCCGATTTCCTCCTGACCAACAAGACCATGCCGGAAGACCTTGTTCCGTTCTGGGATTTCAACTGCCCGGACATTCCGAACACATATAAGGAAGTCACCTGCGCATCGATCATGGCATCCGCTTTCTGCGAGCTGTATTCCATCACCGGTAAGCAGGTTTATCTTGACAGCGCGGACAAGATCATAGAGTCACTCGCAAAGCCGGAGTACCGTGCTGCACAGGGCGAAAACGGAAACTTCATCCTGATGCACTCTTGTGGCTCCGTTCCTGGCGGCTCCGATGTTGACGTGCCGCTGAACTATGCGGATTACTATCTCCTCGAGGCTCTCCTGAGGCGTCAGAAACTTTAACGGCTTAAAGCAATTCGAGTCCGATTCCCGGGCGGTCGGGAAGGGTGAGTTTTCCCTTCTCGACAGTTACGCCCGAGAATCGGTCGTTTTTAATGAGTAGGTTGCCGTCCAGGTCTGCAAAGTCCACTGCAGGAGACAGTTGGGCTGCGGCCGAGACTGCGCAGGAGGTTTCGGTCATGCATCCGATCATTACCTTCATGCCTTCAGCCCTTGCATAGTTCAGCATTTTCCAGGCCTCTCTCATTCCGGTACATTTCATGAGCTTGATGTTTATCCCGGTGTAGGCCCCCTTGACCGATGGGATGTCCCGGAGCCTCTGGATGGATTCGTCTGCGAAAATGGGGAGTGGGCTGTGCTCGGTGATCCAGGCATTGTCATCCATCCGTTCCTTTGGCATCGGCTGCTCTACCATTACGATTCCCTGCTCTTTCAGCCAGAAAATCTCATCCAGGGCTTTGGACCGGTCGGTCCAGCCCTGGTTGGCGTCAACGGCGATAGGAAGGTCAGTGACTTTGCGTATGGTCTCTATCATCTCTTTATCGTTGTCGAGGCCGACCTTGACTTTCAGGATGTTGAACCGGTCGGCGCATTCGCGGGTTTTCTGGGTGACCACCTCCGGGGTGTCAATCCCGATTGTGAAAGTGGTGTCGGGAGCCTTTAGAGGATCCAGTCCCCATATGCGGTACCATGGGGCTCCCAGGATCTTGCCCACCAGGTCGTGGAGGGCGATATCTATAGCTGCCTTCGCCGCCGTGTCGCCCTCGGAGATAGAATCTACATATGCGAGGATGTCTTCCAGTTTCGTGGGGTCGTTGAAGGAAGACAGGTCTACTTTCTTGAGGAATGCCGTGACGCTCTCTACGCTCTGGCCGAGATAGGGGGGCATTGAAGCCTCACCATATCCTGTCAGGCCTTCATATCGGATCTCTACCTGGACATCCGGAGTGGTTTTGCGGGAGTAGGTGGCTACGGTGAAAGTGTGTGCAAGCTGGAGTTCATATGGAAAGAACCGGAGCTCCATCTTTCCTCCGGCACCGAGGATGATGTTGGCCGCGGGGACGTTCCGGCCGTTTCCGGTGCATGAAACCGCTCCGGTCCCGGTAAGGGCAGCTCCTGCTGCGATCGCAGCCGTGTTTTTCAGGAAATCTCGTCTTTTCATATGTTTCAGCGTTTTCTGATTATTGAAAGTCCGTGCCGAAGTGGCAGGAGCACACATTCCAATCGCGGGTCCGAAGCCGCCATGTCGTTGAAGGCGGCAATCCCTGTGGTCTGAGGATCCCCGGGCATAGGTTTTTCCCACAGGCGCCCGGCCCAAAGGGTGTCGTCTGCTATTATGAGCCCGTCGCTTCGCACTTTGTCAACTACCATTGCGAGATAGTCGCAGTATTCGCTTTTCGCTCCGTCGATGAAGACCAGGTCATATGGGCCCTCTAGTCCTTTAAGGGTCTGGAGGGCATCTCCGATAATGAGTCGGGTTTTGTGTCCGACACCGGTGCGCTTCCATCCTTCGAGGATGAGGTCCTCCAGTTCGTCGTTCTTTTCAAGGCTGTCGATGTGCCCGTCAGGGGGCATCCCCAGGGCTATGCAAGCTGAGGAGTACCCGGTGAATGTGCCTATTTCCAATGCTCTCCTGGCACCGGTGGCCGCCGCCAGCATTTTCAACAGCCGCCCCTGTACGGGACCGGCGAGCATCTGCTGGTAATGGGTCCGGATATTTGTCTGCTTTATTATCCAGTCGAGCCCTTCTTCCTGCGGGGAACTGTGTTCCAGGATGTATTTTTCTTCTTCGCTGAGCATATGCTAGAGATATACCAGGGTGGAGAGCCTGTCCGGATCCAGGACTTTGGCTGCGACAGAGCACAGGTCGTCGGGAGTTATAGCGTCAAAGGCCTCCATGATTTCGGAGGATGTAGCTATCTTGTTGAAAGCCATGAGATTCTTTCCCATGGACAGGCAGGACGTCTCTCCGAAGTCGGAACTGATCGCCATCTGGCCGTAGAGTTGTTTTTTCGCAGCCTTGAGGAATGAAGGGGTGAAAGGTTTCTCCCTGACCTTGCTGCAGATCTTCCCGATCTCGGAAAAGCACTTGTCTATGTTGGCTTTGTCACATCCGAAACTGATTCCGAAGGATCCGGTCTCTGCATAGCGGTTGTACCAGGTTTCAATGCCATAGACCCACCCGTGTTTCTCGCGCAGCGAAGTGTTCAGGAGAGAATTCGAACCGGGCCCTCCCAGGATGTTGCCCAGAAGGGTCAGGGCTGTCCGCTCGGACGTCTCATAAAGAGAAGGGGCCAGGCCGCCGATTATTACATCGGCTTCGTGGCTGCGTTTGTCCACTGTCTTGTTGAAGTGAAGGGGAGCGGGCAGCCGGTATTCGGTGGTCATTGAGGGCTCCGGAGCAGACATCGGTGAATCCGGGGCGGGGACCGGGGAAGCATCCTCGAAGAAAGGCATGGCATCTTTCAGCAGCGAGGCTTCCAACTTCTTTTCATCCATGTCAGCAACCACTGAAAAAGCCATCCTGTCAGGAGTGAAGCGGGTACTGACGAAGTCTCTCAACATGTCCGGAGTTATCTTGCGGACGGTTGCTGCAGACCCCAGGATCAGGCCGCCGAGAGGATGCCCCTTGAAAAGCATCTCCTCGAAACGGTCGAATATGTCATCCGCGTGGGAGTCCTTGTAGGAATGGATTTCCTCTATTACAACGCCTCTTTCAGTTTCTATTTCCGTCTCGGGGAAAGAGGGAGTCCTGGCAAGCTCGAAGAGAAGGCGGGCGGCCCTGCCGATGTCTTCCTTGAGCACTGTGGCGTGGATGACTATCTCCTCCTTGTTGGTGTAGGCGTTAAGGTCGCCTCCGACTCTTTCCAGGCAGCTGTTTATCCTGGAAGCGGTCTTATGGGCGGTCCCTTTGAATATGGTATGTTCAGTGAAATGCGCGGTTCCGCCCGGGAAACCGGTTTCATCCCTGGTGCCGCAGCGGATGGTCAGGGCGACATATGCGACCGAAGAACCGGAACGCCGCTTCAATGCATAGCGGAGTCCGTATGGAGTCCTGCCTGTGAGCATTATTTCAGTTTCCTGGACTTTATGATTTTCTTGATGTCCTTTGTGGTGAAGCCGGCCCCGTTCTTCCCCCCTATCTTGTGGGACGCCATGTAGTAGATCTTCTGGTCATCGGCTCCGAAGAGGAAACAGGTGCACCAATCGCCTTTCTTGGGGTCCTCAGGGGCGATTACATAGCTGCCGAGGAGGTTATATGATCCTTCCGAGTACATCTTGCATGCTTCTTCCTCTTCCGCAGTCATCATGTCGGCGTCAAAGCCCGTCCTGTCCACTATAGGGCATATGTCTTCTTCTGAGAATATGATCCTCTTCGTCTGGGTGGAGCGGTTGACGCTACGGCCATATGCATTGCGCATTGTCACGGCAGTGGATCCTCCCGTGCCTTTTGTCGCATATTCCTGGAGGGATTCGACTATCGCTCCCATGAACACGAGTTCGCGTCCGCCCAGGTTTTCAGCCGGGCATATGGGGAATGATGCGACTTCAAGCATATCGCTGAGCTCCTCTCCGGTCCCTCCCTTGACTATGGTCAGGAAATAAATGGTGGCCCTGCCGTCCTTGCCGGTTTCCTTGACAGGGATCATGAAATAGAAATCCTTGCTTTTGCGGAGCTGTTTGAAGGAATCCATCGTGCAGAACTCGAATGGGTTGAGATTCCATCTGCTCCCTACCTCTGCCTTGAGCGCTTCATCGAAAATGTCATTGCCGCTGAGGACCACCTTGATGGTCTTGTGGGTAAAGTCGGCCAGCTTGTATTCCCTGGTCTCAATCTTTGCTTGTGCACTTGCGGGACTGCAAACGATGATTGAAAGAAGCAGGCTCGCGAGAAGAGGCAGTGACCTTAAGAATGATGGTTTTTGCATAGACGTATCTTTTTCTCTATGCAAATGTACAAAAAGACCGCCATAATTTGTTAACTTTGCAATATATGGCGGAATATATCGTATCGGCGAGGAAGTACAGGCCTGACTCCTTTTCCGAATTAATAGGCCAGGACAACATAGCCCAGACCCTCAAGAACTCCATCCAGAGGGGTAAGCTGGCCCATGCATATCTTTTCTGCGGCCCCCGCGGAGTCGGCAAGACCAGTACTGCCCGCATCTTCGCGAAGACCATAAACTGCACCGATCCCGGACCGGGACTGGAGCCCTGCGGCCATTGTGAATCATGTGTTTCCTTCCAGGAAGGACGCTCCTATTGCATCCATGAACTGGATGCCGCGTCCAATAACGGAATCGAGGACATGAAGGCGCTTATCGACCAGGTGAACATACCTCCGCAGGTCGGCAAATACAGCGTCTTCATCATCGACGAGGTGCATATGCTTTCCTCCCAGGCCTTCAACGCCTTCCTCAAGACGCTCGAGGAGCCGCCTGCACATGCGATATTCATCCTTGCCACAACCGAGAAGCACAAGATACTTCCCACGATCCTCTCCAGGTGCCAGACATATGATTTCAACCGTATCAGCATCTCTGACATGGTTGCCAACCTGAGGTCCATCGCCAGCAAGGAAGGAGTTACCATAGACGACAGGTCCCTCTACGTCATAGCCGGGAAGGCGGACGGCGCGATGCGTGACGCGCTTACTATCTTTGACCAGACAGTGGCGTTCTGCGGCACAGACGTGGCATATGACGACGTTATCCGCAATCTGAATGTCCTGGATTACGAGTATTCGTTCAGACTGGTCGACTGTTTCCTGACGGGAGATTTCGCCCAGCCGCTCCTGATATTCGACGAGATACTTTCGAAGGGATTCAACTCCCTTCATTTCATGGCCTCCCTGTCATCGCATCTGCGTGACCTGGTGGTTGCAGGTAGCGGGGGACTGGATTCGCTTCTGGAACTTCCCGATTCCCTCCGCCAGCGTTATCTCGAGCAGGCATCGCGCTGCCCCCTGAATTTCCTTTACAGCGCCCTTGCACTTACCACTGCATGTGAGGCGGAGTACAAATATGCAGTGAATCCCAGACTCCACATCGAATTCACTTTGATGAAACTGGCCTGGCTCTGTCGCCAGGGTGAGGCGCCTGCCAAACCTGTTGCAGCTGCAGCACGTCAGCAAGCCCAGCCGGCAGAGAAGCCTGCGCCGAAAGTTGAGAAGCCGGCTCCCAAGGCTGAGAAAGCAGAACCCAAGCCGGAGCAGCCTGAAGTGAAAGCGGAGAAACCGGAACCTAAGGCGGAAAAACCGGCTGCACCTGTCAGTTCAAGGGGTTCAGCCCTGTCTCTGAGCGCCATGATGAACCGCCAGGGGAAGACGGAGGCCGCCAAGCCCGTTGCTCCCTCAGAGGATATTGTGCCCGAAGATGACAGTATCCGCGAGAAATGGAACGAACTTGCCCAGAAATATGCTTCCCGCCCCCGTCTTGCTACGGCCCTTTCCGGTTCCAAGCTGGAAATAGCCTCTAAAGACGGTTACAAGGAAGTGACGTTCAACGTGCTGAACGTAGCACAGGAGCAGTGGCTCAGGGAAAAGATGCTCCGCAGTCTGGAGAGGGACTTCCAGACCATCCTGGGGACAGGGAAAGTGCGCCTTGAGGTTGGGATCACTCCTCAGGAAGAGACAAAGGATGTCAAGTATATGCCGTCGGACCAGGCCAAGGACCTGATGTCAAAGAACGGCGAGGTCAGGAACCTGGTAAGGGACCTGGACCTGGATGTGTGACAAAGAATTTCAGACCATGAAGTTACGCGCAGAGAAACTTGTCAAGAAATACGGGGTCCGTACCGTCGTCAAGGGTGTCTCCATGGAAGTGGAGCAGGGGGAGATCGTAGGTTTCCTCGGTCCGAACGGAGCGGGAAAGACCACCAGCTTCTATATGATTACCGGCCAGATCGTCCCGAATGACGGCCGGGTTTTCCTCGATGACGAAGAGATAACCGACCTGCCGATGTACAGGCGTGCCCAGAAGGGGATCGGCTATCTTCCTCAGGAGGCTTCCGTCTTCAGGAAAATGTCGGTAGAAGACAATATCATGTCGGTAATGGAATTGTCCGATATGACTAAGCAGGAGCGCAAAGACAGGCTGGAATCCCTTATCGACGAATTCAATCTGTCGAAAGTCCGCAAGAGCCTTGGAATCCAGCTCTCGGGAGGAGAGAGAAGACGCTGCGAAATAGCCCGGGCCCTTGCCATCGACCCGAAATTCATCCTTCTGGATGAGCCTTTCGCGGGAGTTGACCCTATCGCGGTCGAGGACATCCAGTACATTATCGCCAAGCTCAAGTACAAGAACATCGGAGTCATCATAACAGACCACAACGTAGGTGAGACCCTGGCCATTACCGACAGGGCTTATCTTCTCTATGAGGGATCCATCCTTCAGGAAGGGACTCCTCAGCAACTGGCCTCTGATGAGGATGTGCGGACCAAATACCTCGGTGCCGGCTTCGTACTGAAGCGTTCCGTTTCAGTGGAGAGGGCC
Organism: Bacteroidales bacterium; assembly: GCA_017443465.1. Lineage (GTDB taxonomy): Bacteria > Bacteroidota > Bacteroidia > Bacteroidales > UBA932 > Cryptobacteroides. Next base: position 46,658 of record JAFRXO010000002.1, on the reverse strand, counting down.
AAGGCAGAATGGGAAGCCCGTCACCCTGCCGGAGCAGAGGACGGGCAACCGCTTTAGTATTTCAAGCCTTTATTATTTCTTGCTGCGGGCCATTTCCAGGGCGGAAGTGGTCAGGCGGTATTTGGCGATCATTCCGGGAACTTCCCACTCAGGCATATTTCCGTTCTGCAGGTATTCTAGGTAATTGTCCATTACCTGGCCGAAGTGAGCCTCATGTCCTACGCGATAGACGTCGGGAATAGTAACCTGCCATTTCCCTTCAGAGAGGTTGACGAGGGCGATACCGGGATATTTCTCCGCGAGCTTGGCAATGGCGGCCTCGAGGGCTTTCCCGTAATCTGCATCTGCTTTTACGGCCTCGATGTAGAGTTCAGGACGGAAGGACTGCTCCTTGCCCTGGCGGATGATCAGGTCGGCCTTGCTTCCCTTCATGATGGAGTAGTGGGTGTCACCGCCTCCTTCAGGATAGGAGAACTCCCAGGTTACGGAAACCTTTGCCGTCACTCCCTTGATCTTGTAGAGGATGTCACCGTTGCAATAGTAGTCCAGGACGTCATCCTTTACGTATTTCTTGAGGAAATCGGGGAACTCGGTCTTAGTGGTGGACATTGTGAACTGCTTCAGGGAAACGGGGGTGGGCCAGCGGTTTGCATCCAGGAGCTCTATGTCCCTGTCATAGTCGATAGACTGTCCCGGGAAGGTTTCCCACTGGACAAGGTCCACAAGGTGTGTGGTGACATCGACTATGCCTTCACCCTGGCACTCGACATCGTAGAACCAGTCCGGACGGATCAGGGGTACTCCTGAAACCTCCTTGTAGAGGTGGTGGACGCTTTCAGTGTAGAAAGCTGGCTCCTGGGGAGTTCCCTGGAGCTGGGTTCCGTAAACGGAAGGTACCATTGACAGCTCTTTCTGGAGCATAGTGGTGATCTCGTTGCGCTCAGTCATGATGTCGTAGAAGACAAGCCCTTTTTCCTTGGCCTTGTCGAAGCATTTCTGGAGCTGGCGGAAGCCTGCGGGGTCAATTGCCATCGGCTTGTCGGCAAGGACGTTGAACCCAGCGTCGAGGGATTTTTCGATGTAATTGACTTTCTCCTTGTTGTTTCCGGCGAGGACTACTACGTTGCCTTTCTTCTCGTCGATCATCTTCTGAAGGAAGTCATCCCCGGCGTAAACCACCTCGTTCCAGGAAGTGGGGTCGTCTTCCCTGTTGTTGTAAGCTTCGACTTTCTTGAGATGCTCCTTCAGGTCGTCTCCCTGGGGCGCATAGACATAGACATTGTTGTCTACCTGGGGATAGGAACGCTTCTGGACGAGGGCAGCGTGGAAGTGCCCGGGATCCAGGGTGATCAGCTTGACTGCAGCATCGTTTTCCGCTTTCTTCCCATTGGAAGCGCAGGAGACAGCCATCAGGCATATTCCTGCGAAAATCATGATTCTCTTCATATTATTGTTTTGTGTCTTTTAACTCTTTCGTCAGGCAGAGGCATAGTCGGACACGTCTTTAGCCGTGACCGGTTCATTGCCGAGGATCAGCAGCCTCTCCACTACGTTGCGCAACTCACGGATGTTTCCGGGCCAGCTCTTGGCCTGCAGGGCTTTGACAGCTTCCGGAGAGAAGGTGCGGAGTGGCTTTCCGCTCTCAGCGCATATCTGTGCCGTGAAATACTGTACCAGTTCAGGGATGTCTTCCTTACGTTCATCCAGGGTGGGGACGCGGATAATGATCACAGAGAGCCTGTGATACAGGTCTTCACGGAAATTCCCCTTCTCGATCTCGGCCTTGAGGTCCTTGTTGGTAGCCGCGATCACCCTTACGTTGACTTCGATGTCCTTGTCGCTTCCGACCCTGGAGAGCTTCTTCTCCTGGAGAACCCTCAAGACCTTCGCCTGTGCGGCGAGGGACATGTCTCCTATCTCGTCCAGGAACAAAGTTCCGCCGTCAGCCTGCTCGAATTTTCCCTTGTGCTGCTTGATGGCCGAGGTGAAGGAGCCTTTTTCATGTCCGAACAGTTCGCTCTCGATCAGTTCAGAGGGGATAGCCGCACAGTTTACCTCGATGTAAGGCATGTTGGCCCTGTCGCTTTCCTGATAGAGGGACCTGGCGACCAGCTCCTTTCCCGTGCCGTTGGCTCCTTCGATAAGGACCCTGGCATCCGTCGCCGCTACTTTGGAGATTATGTCGCGGATATGCTGAAGGGCGGCAGAACTGCCTACCATATGCTGTCCGCCGTAGACTTTCTTCTTGAGGGTCTTGGTCTCCTGGACGAGCTTGGTCTTGTCGGTAGCGTTCTTTATGGTTATGAGAATGCGGTTGAGGTCCAGGGGCTTCTGGATGAAATCATATGCTCCTTTCTTGATGCAGTCCACTGCGGTGTCGATGTCTCCGTGCCCGGAAATCATGATTATCGCGGCATCGTAACCCGAACCGGCCAGGGTCGACAGCACCTCGGTCCCGTCCATCCCCGGCATCTTGATGTCGCAGAATATTATGTCGTATTTCTCGTCAGCGGTCATCTTGAGGGCGATGGGACCATCCTCGGCCACATCAACCTCATAACCCTCGTCGGAGAGGATCTCCCTGAGGGAATTACGGATTGACTTCTCGTCGTCGACTACCAGGATTTTCATTTAGCAATGAGTATATGATTTTACAAATATCGCAAATTACATAAAACTTTCCTAATTTTGCATTTCAACCTATTAGTCTTTATCCATGACTATCCCTGACATAATCATTGCCATAGACGGTTATTCTTCTACAGGCAAAAGCACTCTTGCGAAGCTTATCGCATCGGAGTTTTCCTTCCTTTACCTGGACTCGGGAGCAATGTACCGGGCCGTCACCCTTTTCGCCCAGGAGAGGGGACTGATCGATTCCGCCAACAATATCGATGAAAAAGGCCTGAAGGCAGCCCTGGAGGGCCCTGAGGCTCCTGACCTCCGCTTCGAGTACAGTCCCGAAGGGAGCCAGACATTCATCGGCGAGAGGAACGTGGAAAAGGAGATCCGCACAATGGCGGTTTCTTCACAGGTCAGCCCGATCGCCACCGTTCCGTTCGTGCGTGCATTCGTAGATGACAAGCTCCACGAATTCGGCAGGAAGGGACGTGTCGTCATGGACGGGCGCGACATAGGTACTGCTGTCTTCCCTGATGCCCAGCTCAAGATTTTCGTGGTTGCCAGGGATGAAGTCCGTGCCCAGAGACGTTTCGACGAGATGAAGGCGAAGGGCCAGGATCCTGTGATGGAAGAGGTTATGAAGAACCTCGCCGAGAGGGATTACATCGATTCCCACAGGGAGGTCAACCCTCTCCGCCAGGCCGAGGACGCCTTCGTCCTGGACAATTCGGACATGAATTTCCATGAGGAGATAGTCTGGGTGACCGGACTCCTGATGGGACGGTTCGATATCCGGAGCTGAAAATGTCGCTTGAAGTCGATATCGATCCCAATTCCGGATTCTGCGGCGGTGTCACCCGTGCTATCCGGATAGCCGAATCCTGGCTGGAAGACAAGAAGGGGAGCCGTCTGTACTCCCTGGGTTCCATAGTACACAATGAAGCTGAGCTCGGACGCCTTGAAGGGAAGGGACTTGTCACCCTTGATCCCGAGGATCTCCGACAGATGGTAGACGCCGGGGGAGAGACCCTCCTGATTCGCGCGCACGGAGAACCTCCCGAGACCTACAGCATAGCGGAAAGACTTGGATTCAAGGTGATTGACTGCACGTGTCCGGTAGTCCTCAAACTTCAGAAAAGCATAAAGGAAGCATATGACCGTCTCCACTCCGACGGAAGGAACGGGCAGGTGGTCATTTTCGGAAAGGCGGCACATGCCGAAGTCCTCGGCCTCCTCGGCCAGATCGGCGGAGACGCCATAGTCATCGAGGACAGGACGATGTTCGACCAGGCTGTCGCGGAAGGGAAAATCCGTACCGGCGGGCCGATTGAAATATTCTCCCAGACCACCAAGAGCCCGACCGGGTATGTAGACATATGCTCGGCCCTCTCGCGCCTTGTGACCCGTGACGGAGGTGAGCTGACCGTGCATGACACCATATGCTCACAGGTGGCTTCGCGTCACAGCGAGCTGGAAGAGTTTGCGCGCAGCCACGATGTAGTCATCTTTGTCTCGGGACGTTCAAGTTCAAACGGGAAGGTCCTTTGCGACCTGTGCAGGTCTGTGAATATCAGGACTTACCAGATAGGCCAGTGTGAGGATATCCGCAGGGAGTGGTTCAGGGCCGATGACAGGGTCGGAGTGTGCGGCGCTACCTCTACTCCCAAGTGGCTGCTTGAGGAGGTTGCCGAGAAAATTTTGCACTTTGCCTGAGATATCACTAAATTTGCACGATTTATCAGTCAATATTAATATTTTACAAACATATGGCAACAACAGCTGATTTTAAGAACGGTCTTTATCTCGATTTCAACGGGAAACCCTGTGTCATCGTATGGTTCCAGCATGTGAAACCCGGAAAGGGCCCCGCTTTCGTGAAGGTAAAGCTCCGCAACCTTGAGAACGGAAGGATTCTCGAGAACACTTACAACGCCGGCGCCAGGGTAGAAACCATCTCTGTCGAAAGGCGTCCTTACCAGTACCTCTATGCCGAGGGTGACAACTTCGTCTTCATGCATGAAGAGACCTATGAGCAGGTTTCCATCCCCCAGGACGTAGTGGCCAACAACGACCTCATGAAGGAAGGACAGCATGTCGAGATGATGTTCGTGACCGAGCCCGAGGAGAGGTGCCTCACATGTGAGCTCCCGACATATGTCACTCTCGAGGTCACTTATTCGGAACCCGCAGTCAAGGGCAACACTTCTACCAACGCGCAGAAGGAATGCACTCTCGAGACCGGAGCAAAGGTGATGGTCCCCTTGTTCATCAATACCGGTGATGTGATCACCGTCAACACTGTTGACCGCACTTACGGCCAGAGGGTCGAGAGGTAGCAGACTTCACTTCGAAATACACATAATGAAAAAAGGAGAGAACCTCGCGGCTGTCTCCTTTTCTTGATTTTAACCCTATTATTAACTAAACTAACCGTCCGATTTATTTGCAAGTCTTGTGCCAAAAAGGCGTCAAAATTGCTTTAGTTTGTTTACTTTATCGATTTTTGTCGATTTTCAACTGCTGTATCTTGTAAGTCCTTCCGTCCGAAGACACGAATATGGTGACCATATAGACTTCACCTCCGGTACTCAGTGAACCGAGTGCATACTTGACATTGGACCGGCTTGCAGTGTGGGTGATGTCGAATGTCTGGGGAGTGTGAGTGCCGAAAAACGTGCGCATGATCTGCCTGGCCTGGGTTTTACTGGATTCGACAGACTTTGACTGGATGGATATTTCCAGGTTGTCGGCGAACCATGCTGAGAGCCTGTCGGCATCCCCCTGGCTGATGTATTTCGCTATGGGAACGAAGACATCGTAACTCCCGCCCTGGGCTTTCAGTCCAAGGCAGGCAAACGCGAGCACTGCAGCAAGCGTCAATTTCCGGAGGATTTCCATAACGCCCCGTTTTGTTGCAAAAAACAAGCCGCATTTATTATATTTGCACATATAACCGTCAATTTATGCACATTACGCTGCTCACAGTAGGGAAGACGGATGTTGCCTGGGTAAGGCAGGGGCTGGATATGTACATATCCCGGCTGGGACATTATGTGCCGTTCACCCTTTCCGAGATCCCTGAACTGAAGGGTGCATCTTCCCTGAGCGAGGCGCAGGTCAAGGTGAAGGAAGGGGAACTTATCCTCAAGGCACTCAAGCCGAGGGACAAGGTTTTCCTTCTGGACGAGAGGGGAATCCAGATGAGTTCAATGCAGTTCTCCGCCTGGCTTTCGGACAGGATGATGTCCGGTCAGGACATGGTTTTCGTCATAGGCGGAGCATATGGATTCTCGGAGGCGGTTTATGCACGGGCGGAAGGAAAACTGTCTCTCTCAAAAATGACGTTTCCCCACCAGATGGTCCGTACGGTTTTTGCAGAGCAGCTCTACCGGGCTTTCACTATAATGAGGGGTGAGCCCTACCATCACGAATGAATCGCAGGATGAACATACGGAAGGTCTTCGCGGCCGTTTTCCTGGTACTGTCAGCCGTCTTCATTATCGCGGCTTTTACAGTGACCAGGGGGCCGAAGGATACCCGTGCCGCTGCTTCCAGGGTCGAGTCCATCCTCGCGAAGCGGATGGCCCGGATGGAGGCGTTCTCCCGTCAGGCCCTGTCCGAGACCGACTATTCCTGGCTTAACATCGCGGAGATCCCTTCCGACATGGTCATATACAGGTACGCAGACGACAGCCTGCAGGCCTGGTCCGGGGCGTTTCCGCTGATAAATGACGACATATCCAGGGTTATGGTCTTCCAGACCCTTACCAACCTGAGCGAAAGCCTGGTTTCACCCCTGACATATGTGACCGGGGAACCTTCGTTCGAGAACTATGGTTCGAAGTGGTACCTCGTCAGGGAGTTCAGGGAAGAGGACGACAGAGTCATATGTGGTCTGGAAATAGCTGATTTCCAGGATGAAACGTCGAATAATGGAGTTAATCCGCGTTTTCATCTGAGCGATGCATATTCCGTAGACGTGCTTTCGGCCAGCGGCGGTTCGCCTGTGATGTATGAAGGCAAGCCGGTTTTCAAGATAATGAGCGAGTCGGACTATGCCGCGACAGGTCCCGACGTGCTTTTCATATGGCTGGCCTTGTTCATATATATGATCGGATCGGTCTTCTATGTCTCGATCCGCAAGACCCTTCCGCGAGTGCTTGCCGCGTCCGCCGGACTGGTGGTGATCATCTCCCTGATCTTCCTGTGGACTCACGGACGGGCTGAGACCTCCGGCATATTCTCTCCGACCCTGTATGCCGACGGCCCGGTCTTCTCTTCGCTCGGAGTCCAGGTAATGGTGGCTATGGCCGTTTTCATGACGGTGATATATGCATATGTGGCGCGCCTTGGCATCGCCCGCTCCATGCTGGAGTCGGACAGGAACGCGGTGTTGAACCTGTCGGCTCTCCTGATTCTTTCCATTGGTATTACGGCGTATGCCGTGTGGGCGTTCCGGAGCATTATCCTTAACTCCAACATAACCCTGGACCTCTTCAGGATCAGGGAACTTTCCTGGGAGACCGCGGTTGTCTATATGATTTTCATATCCCTTGCGGTTTCGGTCCTGCTGCTTCTCCAGATGGCCCGTCCTGCCGTGGCGAAGCTCTTCTCTTTCAGATATGATGTCTTCTCCCTTTGGGGCAGGATTTTCTTCTCGCTGGCGCTGGCGGTCCTGATGACCGTATCGGTCTCTGTGCTGGGATTCCGCAAGGAGCATCAGATAGAGAAGGTCTGGGCCAACCGCTTGTCCATGGACAGGGACATATCCCTGGAGATAACCCTCCGCAGCCTGGAGACCCAGATTGCCTCCGACCGGTTCATCGCATCGGTTTCGGCCCTGGAGAATTCCGTCACCCTTATCCAGAACCGCTTGAGGGAGATCTATTTCCCGCAGCTGGTCTCTGACTATGACATGGCGGTGAGGATATTCAATGCGGACAGTTCTCCGGAGTCAATACAGTATTACAATGACCGCCTCAGGGGAGGTGCCATCATAGCTCCGGGATCCAGGTTCATCTACACCCGCCATGAAAGCGGCGGTCCCAGATATGCCGGTGTCTTCCGCTATTACAATGACTATGGGATGTCCACAGTCATGGTAGAGGTCGAGCCCAAGGCGAACAGGGGCTCCATGGGTTATTCCGGTATCCTGGGCCTGACCCCTCCAGGCCAGGTAGTGCTCCCGGGAAGGTACTCCTATTCCAGGTACATAGAAGGGAAGTGCATGATGAGCTGGGGAGCATATGCCTATCCTACCGCTTTGGGAGAGAGGGAGAAAAAAGATGACGGCTACAGGCATTTCTATCATGACGTGGGGGATGACGAGGTCATAGTCATATCCCGTCAGCTTATCCCCGTTTTCTACTATATGATCGCAGGCTTTGTCCTGATGGTAGTGCTTTTCCTCGTATTCTCCCTATTCGGCCTGTCGATGGTAAGGCGCAAGAGGGCTGAGCGCAACTACTACAAGTCGAGGATCACCTGGCTCTTGATGATCTCCCTGTTCCTGACCCTGGTGTCCATGTCGGCCCTGAGCCTGAATTTCATCATCAGGAGAAGCCGGGCCAACATGTACTCCAACATGTCCGACAAGATCAAGACAATCCGGACAATGCTGGAGGACCGTATGCGCTTCGTGAATTCAGTCGATGAAATCAGCACGCAGGAGGTGTCAACCTTCCTGGACCTGGTGAGCAACATCAATTCCACAGACATCACCCTGTACACGACCGGCGGAATGGCGTTCCGCTCGACCGCGACCCAGCTTTTCGACCGGCGTATCCTGCCATTGAGGATCAGTGACAAGGCATATGCCGACATAATGCTTGCGCACAAGCGTTATTATGTTGCCACAGAGAAGATCGGCAACCATTCCTACCAGGCCCTGTATGCTCCTGTGATGAATTCCTCGGGAGGTATTTTGGCAATCGTGAGCGCACCCTATTCGGACGAGAGTTTCGACCTCGGGTCCGAGGCCATCCTTCACTCGGCCATTGTCATAATGCTCTTCATCATCCTGCTCCTCCTTTCCCGCCTTGGAGTCGGCCTCGTCGTCAACAGGATGTTCAGCCCGCTTTCAGAGATGGGACGCAAGATGAATTCAGCTGAGATCGGCCACCTGGAGTATATCATATATGACCGGAACGATGAGATCTCGACCCTTGTGCGGGCATATAACCTTATGGTGCACGACTTGTCGGATTCCACAAAGAAGCTGGCAGTCGCCGAGCGTGACAAGGCATGGAGCGGCATGGCAAGGCAGGTAGCACATGAGATCAAGAATCCGCTTACCCCGATGAAGCTCCAGATCCAGAGGCTGATCAGGATGAAGCAGCGCGGAGACCCGTCTTGGGCGGAGAAGTTCGACGAGGTGAGCAAGGTGGTGCTCGACCACATCGATATCCTTGCCGACACCGCCAACGAGTTCTCTACTTTCGCTCGTCTGTACACCGAGGAACCGGTGGACATAGACCTTGACAGGCTGCTGAAGGAGGAAATCGACATGTTCGACAGCAAAGAGGATATCACCCTGCAGTACATGGGCCTTGAGAATGCCATGATCTCAGGTCCGAAGCCTCAGCTGACCCGCGTTTTCGTAAACCTGCTCACCAATGCTGTCCAGGCAATAGAGGGGCAGAGGGAAGAGGATATCGAGAAGGGCGTCCAGCCAAGGGAAGGGAATATACTGGTGTCGCTTAGGAACTCCCGTAAGGATGGCTTCTATGACGTCGTGGTCGAGGATAGCGGTCCCGGAGTCTCCGAGGAAAACCGGCAGAAACTCTTTACCCCGAACTTCACTACCAAGAGCAGCGGCACCGGCCTCGGACTGGCCATATGTCGAAACATCCTGGAGAAATGCGGAGGTGAGATTTCCTACTCCAAGTCCTTTATGCTCGGAGGAGCATGCTTTACCGTAAGGTTCCCGAAGAAAATAATTATTTAAGTTTCGCTTGTGCGAAACAACCTGTTTCCGAGCCCTAAAGGGCGAGCAAGTCCCTTCCCCGAGGGAAGGGACTTAGGGAAGGGGTAACGTAGATAAAAAAATGTGCGTGGGCCGTGAGGAAACTTGAAATAGCTATTTCTGCCTGATGTAGATCTGGATCGGGCAGCCTGTGAAGTTGAAGTGCTTGCGTATCTGGTTCTCCAGGAAGCGCTTGTAGGGATCCTTGACGTACTGCGGGAGGTTGGCGAAGAATACGAAAGCCGGGAACTTGGTGGGAAGCTGGGTTACATACTTGATCTTGATGTATTTCCCTTTCCATGCAGGCGGCGGGTAGTTCTCTATTTCCGGAAGCAGGACTTCGTTCAGTTTCGAAGTCGGGATCTTCTGGCTGTAGTTTGCCGCCACGGTCTCCGCAGCGTTAAGGACATCCTGGATCCTCTGCATCTTGAGCACAGAGGCGAATATGATGGGCACGTCGTCGAAGGGGGCTATCCTGGCCTTCAGGCCATCGGTGTATTTCTTTACCGAATCTTTGTCCTTCTCGAAGAGGTCCCATTTGTTGGCTACCAGCACGCAGCCTTTGCGGTTCTTGAGGATGAGGTTGAATATGGACATGTCCTGGGCTTCCATTCCCAGGTTGCTGTCAATCATGAGGATGCAGACATCCGAATTCTCGATTGCCCTGATGGAGCGGAGGACCGAGTAGAATTCAAGGTCTTCCTTGACTTTGGTCTTGCGGCGCATGCCGGCGGTGTCCACCAGCATGAACTCGTGCCCGAACTTGTTGTAGTAGGAGGATATCGAGTCCCTTGTCGTTCCGGCCAGGGGGGTCACTATGTTGCGGTCTTCTCCCAAGAGTGCGTTCGCGAGGGAGGACTTGCCGACATTCGGCCGTCCTACGATTGCAATATGCGGAAGTTCCGGATGCTCGTCCTTGTTGGCGGTAGTGTCGTCCGGGAGGACTCTCAGGACCTCGTCCAGCAGGTCTCCTGTGCCGCTTCCGTTCGCTGCAGAAACGCTCCAGACCTCGCCAAGTCCCAATGAGTAAAACTGATAGGCGTCATATTGTTTCTCTCCGGTATCTACCTTGTTGACGCAGAGGATCACCGGTTTCTTGCTCCTGCGGAGCACGTCGGCGATCTGGGCGTCATAATCGGTGATCCCGGTTCCGGCCTCAACCATGAACAGTACGGCATCTGACTCTTCTATGGCTATCAGGACCTGGCTGCGTATCGCATTTTCGAAGATGTCGTCGGAATTGGTGGTCCATCCTCCGGTGTCAACCACGGAGAACTCCCTCCCGTTCCATTCGCATTTTCCGTAGTGACGGTCGCGTGTCACTCCTGCGGTCTCATCGACTATGGCCTTGCGTGTGCCCACGAGGCGGTTGAAGAGGGTCGATTTGCCTACGTTAGGCCGTCCGACTATCGCTACTAAACTCATGATATGTTTGTTTTAAAGCTGTTTCTTTTCGTATTTGTACAGGGCGCAGCTTTCGCACGAAGCATCGAATTTCCCGTCGCAGATCCTTTCCGGATCCACGGCCTTACGGGCCGGTTTCCTGCTGTGGATTTCCGAATCTATCTGGTGCATGCACTTGATTCCCAGCCGTTTCATGTCTTCATTGCGGCTCACCTCTCCTTCCGGGAAGGGTTTCCCCCTGAAGAAGATATTGACTCCGAATCCGAGGACGCAGAGAGCGATGAACAGAAGAGCTGCCAGGAATACTTTCACGGGGCGTCAGAATATGAAGTCCGGGCTGATCGGCTGGTAGCAATATACTTTGCGGATCACGTTCGCGAAGACCGGGGTGAGGGACACTACGTGGATCTTGCTCTTGTCCTTGGCTGGATCCTGTGAGAGGGGGATTGAATCCGTAACCACGATCTCAGTGATAGGCGAAGCGGCGAGCCTGTCATATGCGGGGCCTGAGAGGACTGGGTGGGTCGCGCAGGCGCGGACGCTCCTGGCTCCCTTGCCCATGAGCACTTCAGCTGCCTTGCAGAGAGTGCCTGCGGTGTCGATCATGTCGTCCACTATTACCACATTCTTGTCCTGGACATCTCCGATCGCAGTGATAGAACCCACTACGTTGGCCTTCTCACGGGATTTGTGGCATATGATTACGGGGCATGCGAGAGCTGTGGCATATGAATTCGCCCTCTTCGCGCCGCCCATGTCCGGTGCAGCAATGGCGAGATTCTCCAGATTCAGGGATTTAAGGTAGGGGATGAAGACCTTGCTGGCGTACACATGGTCTACGGGGGTGTTGAAGAAACCCTGTATCTGGTCGGCGTGGAGGTCGCAGGTCATTACCCTGTCAGCTCCGGCCACCTGGAGAAGGTTGGCCACCAGTTTAGCTCCTATGGAAACCCTGGGACGGTCCTTGCGATCCTGGCGGGCCCATCCGAAATATGGCATGACTGCGGCGACGCTGCCTGCAGATGCCCTTTTCGCCGCATCTATGTACAGCAAAAGCTCCATGAGGTTGTCGGCGGAGGGAAATGTCGACTGGATGATGAAGACTTTGGCTCCTCTGACGCTCTCGGTGAACGAGGGCTGGAACTCTCCGTCGCTGAACTGGGTCACTTCGGAGCTCCCGAGGTGGATAAGGGGCTCATCCGCCTTGCGGTCTTTGTTCATTTCGTCGATTACCTTCAGTGCAAAGTCCCGTGAAGCCCTGCACGCAAAGATTTCCATTTTCTGTTCGGATTGCATAGTTATTCTAGAGATTTAATCAGGTTATCTATGTAGTTGAGGATTTCGTCCTTTCCTTTTCCGTTCTCGGAGGAGCTTGACAGCATGTCGGGGAGTGGGTCCCATAGTTCGGAAAGCTGGCCTTTGTTCCGTTCCAGCTGGGCATTGAAAGCCGTCTGGCTGAGCTTGTCGCACTTGGTGAAGATAATTGCGAACGGGATTCCGTTTTCTCCGAGAGAGGAAAGGAAATCCATGTCGTTCTGCTGGATGTCATGCCGGGAATCGATCAGGACGAAAAGGAGGACCATCTCCTTCGAGTTCAGGATGTAGTCATCGATTATGTTCGACAGCTCTGCCCGTCCTTTCTTCCCCATCTTGGCGTATCCATATCCGGGGAGGTCGACCAGATACCATTCTTTATTGATCAGGAAATGATTGACCAGTTGGGTTTTGCCTGGGGTCGATGAAGTTTTCGCAAGCCCCCTGCGTCCTGTCAGCATGTTTATGAGAGAGGACTTCCCGACATTGGAGCGGCCGATGAAGGCGAACTCGGGCAGTCCTGAGGAGGTTCTCTGGGAAACCCTGGTGCTGCTCCCTGCGAAAGTTGCGTCGGTAATTATCATCGGGCTGGCTGTTTTGAAAGGCAGTGCAAAGATAGCAAAAAAAAGCGGCAGTGCGGAGAAAAATGCTTATTTTTGTCTGAAGAGGTTCAAATGGCTATGGAACAAGAAATTATAGACCTTTACACGCTCTCCTCGGCTGTCCGGGACGGTCTAGAAGCTCTTTTTCCGGAGAAAATCTGGGTACGTGCCGAAATAGGCTCCCTCAGTGTCAAGGCGAACGGCCATTGCTACATGGACCTCGTCCAGATCCGCCAGGAGAAAGTCCTTGCCAGGGCGAAGGCGATCATATGGAGTGCCAATTACCGGATACTCAGTTCCATGTTCGAACAGGCGACGGGTTCATCCCTGTCCGCCGGAAAGGAGATCCTGGTCCATGCCCAGGTGAACTACCATGAGATTTACGGCTTTTCCCTCATCATAGACGACCTGGATCCCTCTTTTACCCTCGGCGAGCAGGAACTAAAGAAGAAGCGTACCATAGAAAGGCTTGAGGAAGAGGGGCTTATGGATCTTCAGAAGGAACTGTCCATCCCGGATCTGCCTTACTGCCTTGCAGTGGTTTCCGCGGAAGGAGCCGCCGGGCTCGGGGATTTCAGGGAGCATCTGCTGAAGAATGCATATGGTTTCGCCTACCGTCTGGACTTCTTCCCGGCGACAATGCAGGGAGAGGATGCCCCTGAATCGGTTGCCGAAGCCCTCCGGCTCGTGGAGGAGTCTGGGGTCGCTTATGATGCAGTCGTCGTCCTCAGGGGAGGCGGATCGGCCGCCGACCTGTCTTGTTTTGACGAATACGTGATGGCTTCGGCGATCGCCCGCAGCCCGTTCCCCGTAATAACCGCAATCGGCCATGACAAGGACTTCCACGTAGCGGACATGGTAGCACATGCATATGTGAAGACTCCTACGGCCCTGGCCGACCTTTTCATCGAGAGCACTGCAGCCGAGGATGAGAGGATCAGTTCATATGCTACGAGACTCTCCCTGGCTTTCCAGAACCGCATTTCCGCCCTTCTTTCCTCGGTGGACCTCCATGAGAAGAATGTGATGTCCGCCGTGCGGGCCCGCCTGGACGGGGCTGAGTCGGATCTGCGTCTCCTGGAGACTAAAATTGCGGCTACCGATCCCCGGAATGTGCTTAAGAGAGGTTTCTCCCTCGCACTGGATTCAAAGGGAGTCAGGATGACGTCCGCCGGCGGAAGGGCCCCGGGAGACGGGATATCCGTACTGTTTGCGGACGGCCGTCTGGACGCTGTGGTAGAAAAGGTCACAGCAGTTGATATGGACAAAGAATAAGATTACATATGGAAGAGAAATTTGACTATTCCAAGGCAATGGCCGAACTCGAGGCGATCGCGGTGAAGGTCGAAGACCCGAAGACCAGCCTGGATGATATCGGGGCGCTTGTGAAACGCTCCAGGGAACTCATATCCTCCTGCAGGGACTATCTCCGCAGCGTTCGTGAAACCGTCGAAAAAGAATCCTGACCATGGCAAAGAAAAAAATGATCTACGACACCGATCCCTGGCTGAAGCCTTACAAAGCTGCGATTGACTCACGTCATGCCAGGATACTGGAAGCCGCTGCTCATCTTGGCCGCGGTGGCTCCCTTGCGGACGGGATCAACAATCATCTGTATTACGGTCTCCACAGGAACGGGGACGGGTCATGGGTGTTCCGCGAGTTCGCCCCGAACGCAACCCGGATCTACCTGATCGGAGAGTTCAACAACTGGAAGCGGACCGAGGCCTGTTCCCTCAAGCCTGTAGGAGGAGGGAACTGGGAAATCGTCCTGCCGTCTTTCTTCCTCCATCATATGGCTCTCTACAAAATCTTCGTGGAGTGGCCCGGAGGCGGCGGGGAAAGGCTCCCTTCATATGCGACGCGATGCGTGCAGGATCCTGTGACGAAGATATTCTGCGCCCAGGTCTGGGCTCCGGACAAGCCATATGCATGGAAGCATCCTGCGCCCGGGAAAAGGGCGAATCCGCTCATATATGAGTGTCACATCGGCATGGCCTCGGAGCAGGAAAAAGTCGCTTCTTTCGATGATTTCAGGCGGGATGTGCTGCCCCGGGTTGCCCGTGGAGGTTACAATGTCCTCCAGATCATGGCCCTCCAGGAACATCCCTATTATGGATCCTTCGGCTACCAGGTCTCCAATTTCTTCGCCCTGAGTTCGCGGTTCGGAACCCCAGAGGAGTTCAAGGCCCTTGTGGACGAGGCTCATGCTAAGGGGATCGCCGTGGTGATGGACATAGTTCATTCCCATGCCGTGGATAACGTGGCTGAAGGCCTGAGCCTTTTCGACGGCCGGGAGGACCTCTATTTCTATAAAGGTCCACAGGGGAGGCATCCGGCCTGGGGCTCAAGATGTTTTGACTATGGAAAGGACGAGACCAAGTGTTTCCTCCTCTCCAACTGTAAATTCTGGATGGAAGAATACCATCTGGACGGGTTCCGTTTCGACGGAGTCACGAGCATGCTCTACTGGGACCATGGGCTCGGGAAGGATTTCACGGGATATGACAACTATTTCAACCAGGGAGTTGATGAGAATGCCGTTGAGTACCTGGCTCTTGCGAATATCCTGATACGCGAGATCAATCCCGACGCCATCACGATAGCCGAGGACGTGAGCGGCATGGCCGGACTTGCTGCCCCCCTGGACAAGGGAGGCGTCGGATTCGGCTTCCGGATGGCGATGGGGATCGCCGACCATTGGATCAAGTGGATAAAGGAGAAGGCGGATGAAGAGTGGAGCCCGGGAGAGATTTGGTACGAACTGACCAACAAGAGGGCTGACGAAAGGACGATCAGCTATGCCGAGTGCCATGACCAGGCTCTTGTCGGGGACAAGACTATCATATTCCGCCTCATGGACAAAGAGATGTACACCTCCATGAACAGAGGCTCGGACAACATGATCGTGGACAGGGGCATCGCCCTTTCCAAGCTGATAAAGCTGGTTACCCTTGCGACGTCGGGTGACGGTTACCTCAATTTCATGGGGAATGAGTTCGGTCATCCCGAATGGATAGATTTCCCCAGGGAAGGGAACGGATGGTCTTACAAATATGCCAGGAGACAGTGGTCGCTTGAAGACAAGGACTACCTTCGTTACAAGTATCTCGGGAATTTCGATTCTGCGATGATCAATCTGGCGCGCTCTGAAAGGATTCTGGGCTCTGCTCCGGAGCTCCTGACAGCCGATGAGGAAAAGAAAATATTGATTTTCAGGCGCAGAAATCTTATCTTTGCAGTCAATTTCAACCCGGTCTCGTCTTTTGCGGATTATGGTTTTTCTGCACCCGACGGGACATGGAGGTTGGAAATGGACTCCGACGAGGACCGTTTCGACGGATTCTCACGCCTGAAAGCAGGAGAGGAACATGTTTCGATGCATGTCAAGAGTCCGAACGGGAATCAGGCCTATGACGACACGCTGGAGTTGTACCTTCCCAGCCGCTGTGCACTCGTCCTGAAAAAAGTTAGATAATACAAACCTTAGCATATGGCATTTCTGAAATTCAACAAAGCGGAACTTGTCAATCTTTCTTACTCCCTTGGAAGGGAGATTATCAGCGTTAACAAGACCGGAGCCTATTGCAACACTTCGATAGTGACTTGCAATACCCGCAGGTACCATGGCCTGCTGGCTGTCCCCATCGACAGGTTCGGCGAGGACAAGTATCTTCTCCTGTCTTCGCTGGATGAGAGCCTGATCCTGAGGGGCAAGCAGTTCAACCTCGGTATCCACTGCTACGGGGACATCTATGAACCCCGTGGCCATAAGTATATAGTGGATTTCCAGGCCGATCCGGTTCCACAGATCACTTACAGGGTCGGAAGCATCCTCTTCAGGAAGAGCATCCAGCTGATGCAGGACAGTGACCAGGTGCTCATTAAATTCGAAGTACTTGAGTCTCCGGCGCCTGTCACCCTGATACTCAAGCCTTTCCTTGCATTCAGGAATATCCACGCACTTACTGTCCAGAATCCTCAGGCCAGGCTTGATTACGAGGAGATTCCTTCCGGAGTGTCTTTCAATATGTATGAAGGCTTCCCGGACCTGAACCTCCAGCTCAGCGCATCTTCTTCGGTTTTCAAGTGGAATCCGAACTGGTACAAGGGGGTGACCTATTCCGATGAATACCGCCGCGGTTTCGACTGCCGTGAGGACCTTTATGTCCCGGGGCAGTTCGAGGTTGAGATGAAACCGGGCGGATCGATTGTCTTCTCCGCTTCGGTGGGTGTTGTCAAGCCTGCCGGACTGAAACGCCGCTTTGATGCCGGAGTCGCTTCCAGGGGTGAGATAAAGTCCTACCATGACCAGCTGGTGTACTGGGCCAATATGTTCAAGATGAACCGCCATGGTCACAAGCGTATCACCGCCGGATTCTCATGGCTCTACACGGGGCTTCTCCGCGAGACTTTATATGCCCTTCCCGGAATGACCCTTTACTGTGACGGCAACAAGGCTGAATTCGAGGAGATCCTTGACAACCTTATCGCGGATGAGCAGGAGAGGTTGTTCCGCAGGACTACCCAGGTTGAGGCGCCTCTGAGGCTTGCAGGAGTGCTCGAACAGTACATCCGCTTCGGTGCCGATCCCGCCCGCGTGTGGAAGAAATACGGAGAAACCCTCAAGGGAGTGCTCCGCAGCTATCTCCCGGGCGTGAGGAAAGAGGTCGCGATGCAGCCCAACGGACTGCTCTGGGCCCAGATGGACGGGGTCGCCCTGTCCTGGATGAACGCCTATCTCCATGGGCGCCCTGTGACAGAGAGGGCCGGATACCAGGTCGAGACCAATGCATTCTGGTACAATTCCATATGCTTTGCCGTAGAGATGGAGGAAAAATATGGTTCCGATGCCTCTTTCATCGCCGAGTTCAGGGAAATCCGCAGGATGATTTCGGAGAATTACATGCGGACGTTCTGGAATCCTTCACTGGGATATCTTGCAGACTACGTAGATAATTGGGGACAGCATATGGAAGTGCGCCCGAATATGCTCTATGCCATATGGGCTGAAAAATCGCCGGTAGATGATGAGATGGCCCAGAGGATCATGCAGGTAATTGACAAGGAGCTGGTAACAAGACGCGGAATCCGCACCCTTTCACCCCGCGATCCGAATTACAAGGGAGTATATGAAGGGACCCAGGTAGACAGGGACCTTGCATATCATCAAGGCAGTACGCGTCCGTCGCTGCTCGGACCCTATCTGGAGGTCTCGTTCCGGATGAAAGGCCCGGCTTTCTGGAAGAAGGCACAGTGGCTGGTGGAAGGCTTTGCCGAGGATATGAACAAGCATGGAGTGGGAGCTTTCTCCGAACTCTATGACGGGGACCCGCCACATGAGCCGCACGGGGCAATAGCCTCTGCGCTCAGCACGGCGTCCCTCCTGAAAGTTGACTATCTGTTGAACAAATACAAGGAGGACCGCAGATGAGAGTGCTGATGTTTGGGTGGGAGTTCCCGCCTCATATCGCCGGAGGTCTGGGCACCGCCTGCTACGGTATCGTAAAGGGTTTGGCGTATAACGGAGTGGACACCATTTTCGTTATGCCTTCGGCTTCCGGTGATGAAGACCGGAGCATCGACATAGTCAATGCAAGTGATGTCTCTGTGGATTCTGTCTCAGTGGATGTGAATGAATTCCTGGACAGGGTCAAGTTCGTGCATATAGGCAGCAATATGGTGCCGTATGTCAGTCCCGAGGAATTCTCAAGTGTCGTCGAGGATGAGCGCAGGAGGCAGGAAAAGGACTTCAGGGTGTCATATGGGACAAAGTACAAGTTCTCCGGCAAATACGGGAAGAACCTCATGGAGGAGGTCGCCCGTTATGCGATGGTCGGAGGTACGATAGCTGTCCAGAGGCGCGATGAATTCGATGTCATCCATGCCCATGACTGGCTCACCTATCTCGCCGGAATCGCTGCGAAAGAGCTCACCGGCAAGCCTCTGGTGGTACATGTGCATGCCACTTCATATGACAGGGGCAGCGAGGATATGATCGACACCCGGGTCCTGGCTATCGAAAAGCGGGGCATGGAAGTGGCCGACCGCGTCGTGACAGTCAGCGACCTTACCAGGAACATTGTCATAAACCGCTATGGAATAGATGCTTCCAAGGTGGTTACCGTCCATAATGCAGTGGACTTCAGCGGCCGTCAGGATATGTCGGTGAGCAGGGGAGTGCATGACAAGGTGGTGACCTTCCTCGGGAGGATCACATTCCAGAAAGGACCCGAATATTTCATCGAGGCTGCCGCGAAGGTCCTGAAGAGGACCTCGGGAGTCCGGTTCGTGATGGCCGGAAGCGGGGATATGATGAACCGCTGTATCAGGCACGTCGCCCGTCTGGGGATTTCAGACCGTTTCCATTTCACCGGTTTCCTTCGCGGGAAGGAGGTCCAGGAGATGTTCGCCCTTTCGGATGTATATGTGATGCCTTCGGTGTCCGAGCCCTTCGGAATCTCTCCGCTCGAAGCGATGCGCACCAATGTGCCTACAGTCATATCCCGTCAGTCGGGCGCCGCGGAAGTGCTCAAGTACGCTTTCAAGGTGGACTTCTGGGACATCGATGCCATGGCGGACGACATCTATGCACTCCTTAACTATCCCGGGCTGGCCGATTTTGCGGGCAAGCAGGGATATGATGAGGTCAACCAGCTCAAATGGAACATAGCGACAGCCAAACTCAAGGCT
This sequence comes from Bacteroidales bacterium, assembly GCA_017443465.1. Taxonomy (GTDB): domain Bacteria; phylum Bacteroidota; class Bacteroidia; order Bacteroidales; family UBA932; genus Cryptobacteroides. The sequence continues at coordinate 27,059 of JAFRXO010000002.1, read as the reverse complement.
ATTTACGAAGAGGTTGCCAATAAGTAAACTGAAAAACACACAATCATATGAGCAAGAATATATGCCTTTATTTCCAGGTGCATCAGCCGATGAGGCTGAGGCTCTATCGCTTCTTCGATATCGGCAAGGATTCCCATTATTATGACGATTTTGCCAACAGGACCATCCTGCGCAGGATTGCACAGAAGTGCTATCTTCCTATGAACCAATTGCTTCTTGAGGAGATAAAGAAGCATGACGGCAAATTCAAGGTGGCGTTCTCCATTTCCGGTACTGCGATAGAGCAGTTCGACAGGTATGCTCCGGAGGTTCTGGACTCTTTCCGTGCCCTGGCCGACACCGGTTGTGTGGAGTTCCTGGCGGAGACCTATTACCACTCCCTTGCTTCCCTTGCCGCGCCTGCAGAATTCAGGCACCAGGTAATGAAGCACAAGGATGCTGTCGAGCAGTATTTCGGAGTCACTCCCAAGGTCTTCCGCAACACCGAGCTGGTCTATTCCAATGCCATAGGGGCTGAGGTTTATGACCTCGGTTTCAAGACCATGCTTACAGAGGGAGCGCGTCACGTCATGGGTGACCGTAATCCCAATTTCGTTTACAGCGATTCAGCCCAGCCGAAGCTCAAGCTTCTTCTGAGGAACTGGTCCCTCAGTGACGACATAGCCTTCCGTTTCTCCAACAGGAGCTGGAACGGATGGCCGCTGACTGGAGAGAAATTCCTCGGCTGGCTCAAGGAGACCGAAGGGGACGTGATCAATCTCTTCATGGACTATGAAACCTTCGGGGAGCATCAGGGAGCCGAATCCGGAATCTTCGATTTCATGAGGTATCTCCCTGAAGCTGTCATCTCTGACGGAACCTTGTCTTTCGTAACGCCTTCTGGTGCTGTAAAGGCGAACAAGGTAGTCAGTCAGCTCGATGTCCCTGACCCGATTTCATGGGCGGACGAAGAGCGCGATGTCACTGCGTGGCTGGGTAATGAACTCCAGCAGGACGCTTTCAATAAACTCTATGCGCAGTACGAAAAAGTCGCGATCCTCAATGACCCGGCCCTGTGGAATGATTTCGGGCACCTCCAGGAGAGCGACCATCTCTATTACATGTGTACCAAATTCTTCTCCGACGGAGAGGTCCACAAATATTTTAACCCATATGACACCCCGTATGAGGCTTTCATCAACTATATGAACGTTTTGAGCGATTTTATCATCAGGGTTGAGGACGGAATTTCGGTATTAAGTGCTAACTTTGACAACAAGAAAACAGACAAAATTGGCAAATGATATTTTAATCCCGGATTATCTTTTTGAGATAAGCTGGGAAGTGTGCAACAAGGTTGGGGGTGTTTACACCGTCATAGCGACAAAGTCGCTGTTTCTCAAGAATGAACTCAAGCGTCATCACATCCTTATAGGACCTGATGAATGGATGGAAACGGGAAGCAACCCCGATTTCATCGAAGACGTTTCGCTCTACAGGCCGTGGAAGGCCTATGCTGCCCGCGAGGGGCTGAGGGTCCGTATCGGAAAGTGGAACGTCCCGGGTCATCCTATTGCCATCCTTGTGGATTACAGGCAGTTCCTGACCAGGCAGAATGAGATCCTTACAGATTATTGGAACAAGTACAAGGTAGATTCCATAACCGGAGACTGGGATTACAAGGAGAACGCCCTTTTCGGCTACTGCGCCGGAAAGGTGGTGGAGAGTTTCTACCGGTTCAACCTGGATGCCTCGGACAAGGTTGTAGCCCAGTTCCATGAGTGGCAGACCGGAGCCGGACTCCTTTACCTGAAGACATCAGGACTTCCCATTGCTACTGTCTTCACCACCCATGCGACCGTAATGGGCCGCTGCATCGCGGGGAACAACCTCCCATTGTACGATGAGCTTGGAACATATGACGGAGACCAGATGGCTTACCGCTTCAACAACAGGTCACGTCATTCCCTTGAGAAATTCTCCGCGGCCCATGCGGACATTTTCACCACGGTGAGCGAAACTACGGCCCGCGAGTGCAAGCAATTCCTTTCAAGGGAGGTGGATGTGGTCACTCCGAACGGTTTCGAGGACAGTTTCACTCCTGCCAGTGACAAGGAATTCTTTGAAAAGCGCTCCAAGGCCCGTGCAAGGCTCATCGAAGTGGCTTCTGCCATGTCCGGGACGGAAGTCCCGAAAGACGCCGTATTCGTAGGCATAAGCGGACGTTACGAGTACCGCAACAAAGGTGTAGACATATTCCTGGACTCCCTTAACCAGGTCAATCATTCCGGATATACCGGACCGGAGATCCATGCTTTCATAATGGTGCCCGCCGGTCATAACGGTCCGGACAGGAACCTTGCCGCCAAGCTTGAAGGGAAGGGTGATCCCTATTATACTACCTGTTCTACCCATATGCTCCAGAATCCGGAGTATGACATGATTATGAACAGGATGTCCCAGCTCGGTTTCGACCGGAACCGTAATGACAAGGTAAAGTGCTGGTTTGTCCCGTCTTATCTCAACGGAGATGACGGAATCTTCGGCATGAGGTATTATGATCTCATTGTCGGCTTCGACCTCGCCCTTTTCCCCTCGTATTATGAGCCCTGGGGCTATACTCCCCTCGAGGCAGCGGAATTCAGGGTCCCCACCCTCACCACTACCCTTGCCGGTTTCGGACAGTGGGTCCTGAACCATTATGAAGGGGAACACCCCGGAGTAATGGTAGTAGAGAGGAATGACTCCAACTATGAAGAGGTAGTCGGGAGAGTTGCAGAGAGGGTTATGGAGATCGCGACACTTGAACTCGACGAGCGCAGGAAATACATGGAGAATGCCCGCGATGTCGCCTCCATCGCTTTATGGAAAAATCAGATTGGTTACTATTGGGAGGCCTATTCCAAAGCCCTGGAAAAAGTCATTGCCAGGAACGGGGCCTTCCCTCAATATACAGAGAATAAGAACATGGAATATATTCAGCCTGAAGTCAGTACCCCAACTTGGAAGAGTGTAATGGTAACACGCCATCTGCCTGAGGAACTCTCCGGTCTGGAAAGGCTTTGCAAGAACCTGTGGTGGTGCTGGAATGACAGCGCCAAAGCCCTTTTCAGGTCTGTTGATCCGGCCATATGGCATAGTTCCGGTCACAATCCCATGGCAGTCCTGGACACCGTGAGCCTGAAAAGGTTCAAGGAACTGGCTCACGACTCGGAATTCCTCGGGAAACTTGCCGCCGTCATGGACGAATTTGACACCTATATGGCTGCCAAGAAGGAGAGGACCGAACCTTCCATAGGATATTTCTGCATGGAGTACGGACTGGACAGCTCGCTGAAGATCTATTCAGGAGGACTTGGAATCCTTGCAGGTGACTATCTCAAGGAAACCAGTGACATGAATGTCAACCTCACTGCAGTCGGATTGCTTTACCGCTATGGTTATTTCACCCAGTACATGTCAGTCCAGGGTGACCAGATCGCGAGATATGACCCTCAGGACTTTCTGCGTACCCCGGCCCAGCCTGTAATGGATGAGAAAGGGGACTGGGTCACTGTCCAGATCGCATTCCCCGGCAGGGATCTGACTGCAAGGGTCTGGAAGGTAGCAGTAGGACGTACGGACCTCTATCTTCTCGATACAGATTTCGAGGCCAACACCGATGAGGACCGCCAGGTGACCTGGCACCTTTACGGAGGCAACTGGGAGAACCGTCTCAAGCAGGAACTGCTTCTTGGCATAGGCGGAGTCAGGGCATTGCGCAAGCTGGGGATCAACCCGACCGTTTTCCATTGCAACGAAGGCCATGCCGCCTTTACGGGCCTCGAGAGGCTCCGCGAGTACATCCAGAATGACAATCTGGAGTTCTCGGAGGCTATGGAGGTCGTAAGGGCTTCCTCCCTGTTCACTACACATACCCCAGTCCCCGCCGGCCACGATGCCTTCGAGGAAGGGCTTCTCAGGAAGTATCTCGGTCATCTCCCGAGCCTTTTGAAGATCGACTGGACGAGGATGATGTCCTTGGGTAAGCTGAACCCGATGAATGCAGGCGAGAAGTTCTCAATGAGCAATCTGGCTGCGAACATATCCCAGAACGTGAACGGAGTGTCCAAACTCCACGGCAAGGTCAGCCAGGATATCCTTTCCCCGATGTATCCGGGTTACCTGCCTGAGGAACTTTTCATCAGTTATGTGACCAACGGAGTCCACTATCCTACATGGGCAGCCAAGGAGTGGAAAGCCATCCATGCGAAGGTCTTCGGCCCGAATTCCAGACCCACCATTATGACAAGAAGTGCTTCGAAGGCATCTACAATGTCCCTGACGAAGAAATCTGGGCGACACGTAAACTGCTCAAGAAGCAACTCATAGACGTAGTCAATGCGAAACTTGCCGATCCTTCGATGGGAGGACATTATTCTCCCCGTGAAGTGGTTACTATCAAGGAAACCCTCAGGGATGATGTCCTTACCATAGGTTTCGCGCGCCGTTTCGCGACTTACAAGAGGGCTACCCTCATATTCTCCGACCTGGACATGCTGGACTCCATAGTCAATAATCCGGACATGCCGGTCCAGTTCATTTTCGCAGGTAAGGCCCATCCCGCGGACAAGGCAGGACAGGACCTTATCAAGCAGATCGTCGCTATTTCCAAACAGGAGAGGTTCATAGGAAAGATCGTCTTTGTCCCGGGATATGACATCACCCTGGCCAAGAGGATGGTGCAGGGAGTCGACGTGTGGATGAACAATCCCACGAGGCCCCAGGAGGCTTCCGGTACTTCCGGAGAGAAGGCTGCCATGAACGGAGTCATGCATTTCTCCGTCCTCGACGGATGGTGGGTTGAGGGATACAAGCCCGGAGCAGGATGGGCCCTTCCCCTTGAGAAGACCTACAGCGACCAGAACTACCAGAACGAACTGGACGCAGCCAGCGAATACAACATCATAGAGAACGAGATCGCCCCGCTGTATTATGATGTGGATCCCAAGACGGGGATGTCTGCGAAATGGATAGAATACATTAAGAACACTATCGCTTCTGTAGCGAGCAATTTCACTACCAACAGGATGCTGACTGATTACATGAACCAGTATTACCTGCCTCAGGCAGAGCGTACCGTCAAGATGGTCGCAGATGACTGGAGCATGGCCAGGGAGATCGCTTCCTGGAAGAAGCGTGTCCGCAGGGAATGGCAGAATATCGGAATCGTATCCCACACCCTTCCTGACGCATCGTACAGCCTGTCACCTGACAAGGGCCTCCATTCAGAACTGGTTCTCAACCTCGGAGACCTGACTCCGGATGATATAGGAGTCGAAATGATTTTCGCAGCCACCGGAAAGAACGGGAAGATGCAGATAAGGGAAGTCTCCCAGTTCCAGCTCGCCGAGTTCAACGACGGTATAGCCAAGTACACCACCAGCGTTGTCCCGGAGCGTACCGGAATGTACCAGGTAGCCACCAGGATCTACCCCAGGAATGAAATGATGCCTCACCGTCAGGACTTCCTGCTTGTCAAGTGGCTTTGATCCCTTCAGTCATATGATTATCGCGACCGGTTTCTTCGACGGAGTCCATATGGGACACCGGCAGGTCATAGGGCAGCTTGTAGAGGCCGCCCGGGCCAGGAAGGACCGGAGCATGGTCGTGACGTTCTGGCCCCATCCCCGCACTGTACTCCAGAAGGACGCCAGGAATCTCCGCCTGCTCACGTCACTTGACGAGAAAAAGGAGATGCTTGCATCCCTTGGGGTGGATGAGGTACGTGTGCTGGACTTTACCCGGGAATTCTCAGGTCTTTCCACGGAACAGTACCTGAGGGATTATGTGATCGGGCGTTTCGGAGGAAAGGCAATACTGTTGGGATATGACAACAGGATGGGCAGCAACTCCGGTTCCACTTCGCAGATAGCGGACCTGGCATCATCCCTCGGGTTGGAAGTCATCCGTTGCGGGGAGGTCCGTGACATTGCATCAGGGGAGGGCGTCGCCATCAGTTCCACCAGGATACGAGACAGTCTCCTTCTTGGGAAGGTCGAAGAGGCCTCCAGGATGTTGGGATATGATTACTCTCTCCTGGGAGTGGTGGTCGCCGGGAACCACCTCGGCAGGACGATAGGATTCCCGACTGCAAATATGCAGTTATATGAGCCCCTGAAGCTGATTCCCGAGAGGGGAGTCTATCTTGTAAGGGTCGAGACACTCGGACGGGAGCTTTACGGCATGTGCAATATCGGTTTCCGCCCTACGGTCGGTCCCGGGAGCTCCCTTACCATCGAAACGAACATATTTGATTTCGATGAAGAGATCTACGGTCTGGACCTGCGCCTTTCTTTCATGCGCCGCATACGCTCCGAGGTCAAGTTCGCTTCAGTCGGCCTTCTGAAAGAGCAGCTCACCATCGACAGGGCCCGGTGCGAGGAATTGTTGCGCAGTTTGAAATAAAATACTTATATTTGCATATACATTAATGATCACAGGGGTTCTGCCGCGAGAATGGCAGGACTCGTTTTTATTTGACACTAAGAAAACGCTGAAATGCCAGAAGTACATTACATGACCCAGGCGGGTCTGGACAAATTGAAGAAGGACCTTGCGGATGCGCTCGCCCAGCGCCCTGTCATTGCTGCCGCCATAGCGGAGGCCAGGGAGAAGGGAGACCTTTCCGAGAATGCGGAGTACGATGCAGCCAGGGATGCCCAGGGACTCCTCGAAGTGAAGATATCCAACCTCAAGAATAAGATCGCCAATGCCAAGGTCATTGACGAATCCAAACTCAATACCGACCGTATCGGCCTCATGAGCAAGGTAAAGGTTATGAATCTTTCCGCCAAGAGGGAGATGACTTTCACCATAGTAGGGGAGACTGAAGCAGACTTCTCCCAGGGGAAACTGGCCGCCACCACACCGATAGGAAAGGCTCTGATAGGCCATTGCGTAGGCGACGTGGTCGCCGCCAAGGTCCCCAGCGGAGTCATTGAGTTCAAGGTTCTCGACATATCACTTTAAGCATATGGCTACTATTTTTACCAGAATTTCCAACGGGGAGATCCCGTCATGGAAGGTCGCTGAAAGCGAGGACTACTACGCTTTCCTCGATATCAGCCCCCTGACCAAGGGACACACCCTGGTGATTCCGCGCAAGGTGGAGGATGACTACATCTTCCATCTTGACGAACAGACATATGCCGGGCTGTGGGCTTTTGCCAGGAAAGTAGCGCAGGCCATCGGCAACGCTATTCCCTGCAAGAGGGTAGGCGTCGCCGTCCTGGGCATGGAAGTGCCTCACACACACATACATCTGGTCCCTCTGCAGAATGAGGGAGACCTGAATTTCCGCAAGGAACATCTGACCCTCACTCCCGAGGAGTTCAAAGAGATAGCAGAATCAATCAACGCAGAATTCCGCAAGCTATGAAAAGACTGTTGAAGAATTCGGCCCTGGCCGTCCTGGCCCTGGTGGCCGTTTCATGTACCGGTACCATCATCAAGGGCGATGTTGAGGGTCTTCAGGACTCGGACCTGGTTGTCAAGAAGCTTGATGTCAACGTAGTGAATGTGTTGGATACTGTAAAGACCGACGCTTCGGGAGCCTTCTCCTACAAGATGAAGGTGGAAAAGGGCCAGCCCGAATTCGTGTATCTGTGCAGTGGTGACAAGACACTTGCATCCCTCATCGTTGCCGACGGTGACAAGATCACCGTCAAGGTGGACGCCTCCGGGGATTACTCCGTAGAGGGATCCGAGGAAAGCGAAAAACTCCGCGTCCTCAACAAGGATTTCGCGTCTTTCATCTCCGAGTTCAAGTCAACGGCGGAAGAACTTGCCGCCGCCGAGCCCGGGACATATGCTGAAAGCTCTCTCCGCAAGGACCTGTCGAAGCAGTATGTAGATTATTACAAAAGCCGTCTTAAGTATATGCTCGACAATCCGAAGTCGCTGACTTTGGTTCCTCTTCTGTATCAGGAGATCAATCCTTCGTTCCCGGTGTTCAGCCAGCAGTCGGATGCCCTCAGGTTCAGGGCTGCGAGCGATTCGCTCAAGGCCGTCTACCCTGATTCCAGGTATGTCAAGGCCCTTGAAGAAGAGGCTGCCCGCCGCGAGAGGATAATGGACCTGAACATGCGTCTCAAGGATGCGCAGTCCCTGGATTATCCTGAGATCGAGATGCCTGACGTGAACGGGAAGAAAGTAAAACTCAGCGAAGTGGGTTCCAAGGTTGTCCTCTTGGAATTCTGGGATGCTTCGGAGCCCTCACAGAAGATGCTCAACCTGGATGTACTCAAGCCTCTTTATGCGGAGTTCCATCCGAAGGGCCTGGAAATCTTTCAGGTGGCCCTTACTCAGGACAAGGCTTCCTGGGCGACCGCGGTCCGCAGCCAGGAACTGCCTTGGATATGCGTAAATGACGGATTGGGATATGCCAGCGTTTCAGCCTCTACTTTGTATAATGTGGCTGTGCTCCCGATGGCTTTCCTGATTGTGGACGGGAAACTCGTTCCTGCAAAGGTCACCGATAAGGCGTCCCTCCGCAAGGAAATCGCAAAGTATCTGAAATAACGGGCCGGGGACTATTTCACCCAGCTTACGCAGACAGGTTTGGACAGGGAGATATCTCTCTGTCCATTTTTCCATGATTCAAGCAGGCCGGTATCCTTGTCGCGGCGGAAAATCTGGATTACGTCAGAATCCCTGCAGGCGACCAGGACCCATTTCCCGTCCGGGCTTATGTTGAAGTTCCTGGGATGTATCCCGGTCAGCTGGTACCCTGCTTTTTCCACTGTCCCGTCCTCTTTTACCTTGAAAATGGCTACTCCGTCTTTCTTGAGCCTGTGGGAGGTGTAGAGGAATTTCTCGTCCGGGCTCAGGTGGATGTCCGCACCTCCGCCGCCTTCCCCGTCATATGCCAGGACAGACTGGATCGGAGTGAAGGTGTGGTCCTGGTTGTATTTGAGCACGACCAGCATGTCTCCCAGCTCATCTATGAGATAGGCTTTGTCCCCCGCTTTGTTGAAGATTATGTGGCGCGGGCCCCATCCCTTCTCGCCGCTGTAGGCTACCGTGCAGTCCTTCAGGTGGTTCGCATCAGAAGTGCGGTCGACGGTGAAACGGAATATCATGTCGTTCCCCAGGTCGGTGAAGAACACATATGCACTGTCCGGCGAGAATATGGCGCAGTGGATGTGCGGGGTGTGGTTGATGCGGATGAACTGGCATATGTCCCCTATGCTTCCGTCCTCTTTGATCGGATAGACTCCGATGTCACCCCCGGAATAGTTGGAGGTGATAATGTGGCCTTTGTCCACCAGTATGTTGCACGGCGAAGTCCCGGCTTTTTCGTCAGGCCTTCCTGCGAGAGGCGAATCTTCCAGGTCATATCCGCATATCTCCACGTTTGCTCCCGGGCCGGGAATTCCGGGCCTGGTATTGAGAAGGCTCAGGCTTCTGTCTTTGCCCAGGACATATGAGGTGGCCCCGTGCCTTCCGCCGGGCGACTGCTTGACGGAATAGGCGTGCGTCCCGTCCACGGAGGGGACTATGAAAGAAGGGTCGGGAGTCTCCACGCTGCTGATTTCCCGGGACTTCCCGTTCCTCTGGTTGAATACATATGAGTAGGCGCCTTTGCTGGTGCCTCCGTCAGTGTAGGTACCCAGAAGCATATAGACTTCGTCGTTGCTGCAGGAAGCGAGGCAGGAAAGTGCGACGGCCGCAGCCAGATACAGGATTCTTTTCATATGTAAGGAGCTTTTTTCTCAATTTCAAAAATAAGCAAATTTTCCCGATATTTGATTGGACAAGAAAAGATGCATATGAAAGTGTTCCTTCTCACCTCCAGCCTTCACAACGAAGACTCGGTAGACCACAGTTCCAAGGCGTTTCTCAGCAGCCTCGGGATGGACTATGAATTGGGGAAAGCTGATTTTTCTGATTATGGGACTGGGGCCCCAGACCTCATATATGTCCGCACCGGAGGGACCGAAGGCCTGTTCCGGAACTTTTTCCCTTCCCTTGGGAAGGGCCCTTTCTACCTGCTTACCAGCGGGGAGAGCAATTCCCTTGCAGCCTCAATGGAGATACTCTCCTGGCTTAACGCCCAGGGGATCAAAGGGGAGATCCTGCACGGGTCCCCGTCATATGTGCGGAAAAGGATCGACCTACTGAAAGAGGTGGCCTCGGCACGTTCAAAACTGGAAGGGCGGCGGTACGGAGTGATCGGGAAGCCATCCGACTGGCTCATATCGAGCCAGGCCGATTACTACGAGGTGCGTAAACGGATGGGAATTGAACTGGTAGATATCCCGATGGAAAGACTTGTGGAAAAACTGGATTCAATTCCGGAAGGAGGGGACGTGGAAGAAGGCGCCATGAGAATCTACACCGCATTGAAAGACATAGTAGTTGAGGAGAGGCTGAACGGATTCACCCTCAGATGTTTCGACCTGCTGGACAAAGTGCGCAACACCGGCTGCCTGGCATTGGCGAAGCTTAATGCCGAAGGGATTGTGGCCGGCTGCGAAGGGGATGTGCCGGCGATGCTGTCAATGGCCCTTTCCGATGCAGTGACCGGAGTTTCCGGCTTCCAGGCCAATCCCGCCTCCATCGACCTCGCTTCCGGAGAGATAATTTTCGCTCATTGTACCATTCCGCTGAACATGGTCAGGGACTATTCTTTCTCCACCCATTTCGAATCCGGCCTGGGAATAGGCATCCATGGTGAGATGGAGGAGGGGACTGTCACCATCCTGAAACTGTCAGGCAGGATGGACAGGATATTCGCCCGGGAAGCCACCCTTTGCTCGAATCAGTACAAGCCGAATCTCTGCCGTACGCAGGTTGTTCTCCGTGTTCCGGAGTGGGCGCGTGAAGAGGTACTGGCAGACTATTTCCTGAAGGCTCCTATAGGTAATCACCACATAATCGTTCCGGGAGCCAGGGCAGAGGTTTTCGAGGCCTATTTCCGGAGCGTTTCCCAGATGTAGGAAATGCCGCCGCATATGACCTGGGTCACTACCTGGGATTCATGTGAAAGGGTCGCGAAGATGATCGCTATGTTCCAAGGGATTCCGTAGACGGACTGGAGAGCAGTGGCTACGATGTAGTGGAAAGCGCCGAAGCCTCCCGGGACAGGGATCAGGGAACTGAATGCTCCTGCCGTCATCAGGAAGAGAGCGTCTATCGCGTCCAGGTCATTCATTTTTGCGATGAATGCTCCGGCACCTTCCCCCAGGGAGGCCGGATCGATACCTTTTGCGGCCCACACCGTGAACAGGCTCATTATCCAATAGCACAGCCATATGCCTATGGTGTAGACGATGAACATCCATCCCCGTTTCATTTTCAGGCAGGATGCAAGTCCCTGGCCCATACCCTGGAAGAAGCCCCATATCTTCCCCCAGAGGCGCCCGCGCCGGCGCAGGGCGATTACCGCGGCCACGAAAATCACGGCGGCAGCGGCCAGGACTATCATCAGGGTGGAGAAACTGAACCCCCGCCCCGCTTTCCCCAGAAGCTGTTCCGAGAAGAAGGAACCGAACCTGTTCCACAGTACGTAGATGATCAGGGACATCAGAAGGAAGACCATCACTATGTCCCATATGCGTTCGGCCAGCATGGTGCCCAAGGCCTTTTCATATGAAGCCAGTTTCTTCCCCGATGAATCCCTGGATGAATTCTTGGTTATGTAAGCGCAACGGACCAGCTCACCCGCCCTTGGAAGGACCATGTTGGCGAGGTAGCTGATGTTCACGGCATTGAGGCAGGAGAGGGTGGAAGTCTGCGGGTCGATGGGGAGAATCAGCATTCTCCACCTGCGGGCGCGGAGCCAGAAGGACAGGGCACCCGCCGCCATGGCCAGGATCACGTAACCCCAGTCACATGTTTTCAGGGCTCCCATGAACTGGCTCCATTGGACTCCCTTGAAGGAAAAATACAGGAGTACAAGTGCGAAAGCCCCGGAAATCAGATATTTCAGAATCTTTTTCTGGTCCTGGTTCATGACTTGTTCCGTCAGATTCTTATGCAAATTTAAGAGAATTAGCCGAATAACAGATATTTTTGGTAAATTTGCAATTCAAAGCTTCTTACAAAATGCAGAACAATAAATCCATACTCGGCATCGGAAATGCCCTCACCGACATCCTGGCGGTGCTTCCTGATTCTGAAATGTTGCGCAGCTATCATCTCCCCCTGGGGAGCATGCAGCATGTGGACCTCGCTACAGGCGATGAAATCTGGTCTGCACTCAAGAAGATAGGTGTCAAATATGTTCCTGGCGGATCCGCTGCCAACACCATTACCTGTACCTCCATCTTCGGCATGCCTTCCTGCTATATCGGCAAGATAGGCAACGATGAACTTGGGGAACTCTACAAGAGTACCCTGGAGCAGTTCGGCGTGAAGACCAACATGCTCTACGGCAGCAAGGGGTCCGGACGCTGCATGGTGTTCATCACAGGAGCCAATGCCGAGCGTACCTTCGCGGATTATATGGGCGCTGCCCTGGAACTTGTTCCCGAGGACCTGAAACCCGAATATTTCCAGGGTTACGACTATTTCCATATCGAAGGCTACCTGGTCCAGAACCAGGACCTGATCTCTACTGCGGTCAGGATGGCCAGGGAAGCAGGATGCATCATTTCCCTGGATATGGCTTCCTACAACGTGGTGGAGTCGAATGACGCTTTCCTTCACAACCTGGTGGAGAAGTATGTGGACATAGTCTTCGCGAATGAGACCGAGGCCCGCGCATTTACCAAACTTGAGCCGAAGCAGGCTATCAATGAACTTGCGAAGCTCTGCCAGATTGCCGTGGTAAAGATCGGAAAGGATGGCTCCATGGTGCAGAGAGGTGATGAGTATTACTTTATCCCTGCCTGGCCGGCAGCTACCATTGATGCCACCGGGGCTGGAGATACATATGCCGCCGGCTTCATCTACGCGCATTCCCTCGGTATGCCGCTCAAGGTCTGCGGTGAGATCGGTTCCATCATTGCCGCAAAGGTAGTGGAGGTTATAGGCACGAAGATTGATGTCCCACGCTGGAGAGCTGCCAAGACGGAGATCCGTGAATTGATCAAAGCCAATGGCGGAAACGTCATGGAGAGATAACATATGTTAGAAGGCATAAAAGACTTTTTCAGGAAGAAGAGCCTGCGGAAGCACAGGAGCAATGTCCCTACGATGATAATGCCGTTGGGACAGATCCGTTCTGCGGTCGCTTTCATCGATGTCGAGGACACATCTTTCGATACGTGCAAGCAGGCCCTTATGGCATTCTACCGTGAGAACAACATAAAAGGCGAGATATTCTTCTTCGATTTCCGGAAACTCGGTGAAGGAGAGAGGCTCATCACAAGCATAACCACCACAGTCCTCAAATCCGACCTGAACTGGTTCGGGAAGCCCAAGAAGGAGAAGATGGACCTCATGTCCGAGAGCCGTCCCGATGCTTTCATATCCCTCATGAAGTCCGACCAGTATCCTCTTGAGTATATGGCGGCATGTTCTGAGGCCAAGTTCAAGATCGGGCGCAAGCAGCTTGCGGGGAATGTTTTCGACCTGGTCATCTCGGATCCTTCCGGAAGGGACCTTTCCGAAGCTGAGGCTTTCCTGGCCATGAAGGCTTTCCTGAACAAGATCAAATAGGATGAGCGACTTACTGAAGAAGGACGCAGCAAATGTCCTCAAGGGCTTCAGCATGGGGACTGGAGTCTTTCCCGGTGTCTCTGCCGGTACGATAGCCCTGATTACCGGTATATTCCAGCCGCTTCTCGATTCCCTCGACGCCCTGCTGACCCCGTCTAACTGGAAAATGCTCCTCCGCGGTCATGCCTCTGAATTCGCCAAGGCAGTCAACCTCCGCTTCCTGCTGACCGTAGGGATAGGCACCCTTGCGGGCTTTGTCCTGCTGGCCAGGCTGGTGGAATACGTCCTGGCTCATTTCCCGGTCCAGACGTGGGCTTTTTTCTTCGGATTGATCCTGGTTTCTACCATATGGCTGCTTACCGACATCAAGAAATGGAAAGTCTCTGACGTGCTTTATCTCCTGTCCGGAATCGCGATAGGGGTGTGGCTGTGCCTGGTCTCTCCGACCCAGACTCCCGATTCAATGTGGTATGTAGCCTTGAGCGGGGCCCTCGGAGTCGTTTCCATGATCTTGCCGGGAATCTCAGGCAGTTTCATCCTTATCATGCTAGGCAAGTACGATTATATGCTTGGGGCCATAAACAACCTCGAATGGTGGCCACTTACTGTATTCGTCCTCGGATGCGGAGCCGGACTCGTGCTGTTCTCAAAAGGACTCCACTGGCTGCTTGCCCACTATGAGCGACCGACAATGCTGGTCCTCCTTGGACTGGTGCTGGGCTTTCTGATAAAGATATGGCCGTGGAATGACATGGAAGCCATCGCCCGCGCAGACGGACTGGCGACTCCTGCAGCAGGCCAGCCCCTTCATGTCCCGGGTGCTGTCATATGGTTCATAATCGGCTCTCTGCTTGTCTGTGCGCTGTATCTGACAACCCGCAAGTCTGCCTCCCGTTAAACCAGAACCCGATTCCGGGGTCTAAGGGAGTAAAGTTTTCTAAAAGCAGATAATATGAAAAAGTTAGTTTTTACACTGGTCGTACTGCTTATGACTTGCAGCGCACCGATTTTTGCCCAGAGCGGCAGGCAGAGGGGAACGACCCCCAGATCGGCAGAAGACATGGTTGAATCCCAGTGGCAGAGAATAGCCTCCGAGGCTATGCTTTCCAGCGAGCAGACCAAGAATCTCGCCGATACTTATAAAGCTTATCGCAACGAACTTCGTGAACTCATTCCTCAGAGAAATGATTCAGCACAAAATGCCAAGCCTTCCGACGAAGAGATCAAGGCCAATACCCTGAAGTCATTCTCCAACGAGCGCAAGAGGATAGACATCCAGGAAAAGTATTTCAAGGAGTTCTGCAAAACGCTTACTCCACGTCAGGCCAGCCTCATAATCAATCAGAGAGGTGGTTTCCAGGGTGGAGCTCCCGGAAGGGAGATGCCCAGGGGAGACCGTTCGACTTATATGCAGAGGGGCAACTACCGTCAATAGGTCCGGTCGGGATCTATCCCCGGTTCAGAACGGCTGCGTCTGTGAGGAATTCCTCCGGGCGCAGCTGTTTGGGTGTAAAGCGGATTTTCAGGATGGCGCCCTTGAACCAGCAGACTTTGTTCAGCCTGACACCCAGGGATGTCATTCCGGTGTTGACCCCAGGCTCATAGGGGAAGGGGTCTGAGCATTCCAGTACCCCGTCGACATAGCTCTTGGTGCCTTCCTTCCCCAAGACATATGTGATATTGTACCACTTATCGGCCGGATGGGTCTTCCCAGTGTCCAGAAGGGTCTTTTTCCTCTCGTCATCCAGGTAGAAGAAGGAGTCGAGGTACCATCTGTCGTCCGGATTCATTCTGAGCTCCATCATGACCCTGGGGCCTGCCGATTCCCCTATGTGGAAGTATCTCTGCTCGAATTCGGAACCGCCATATGGTTTGAAGATCATTTCGATGGTGCATTCTTCGAGACCGGCGACGGGGACTGAGTCCAGCCATATGCCGTCCCCTTTGCCGTCGAATTCCAATGCGGGGCCAAGCGGGGTGGGGATGAGGCGTGGTGATCCGGATACTTCCAGGGTTGCGGGATGGCAGTCAGCAGTCCATGTGACTGTCCCGGGTTTAGAGGTTGTGTTTTTCATATGTGGATGTAAATACATTCGTGTTTCATGCAAATATAATAAATCCGCTATTCAGTGAAAAGTGTTACATTTGCTTTGGAAGTAAAATGCATATGTCTATGAGGAGATTTTTCGCATATCTGCTAGTTTTCATTCTTTCAGCGGCTGGCCTGTACGCGAAGGACGCCGCCCGGCTGCCTCTCGAGGTCAACGGAGGGATGTGGAAAGCCGGACATGTCCAGGGAATCGCAGTGGACAATGTCAGGCGCGAAATGTACTTTTCTTTCACCACGATGCTGGTCAAGACGGATTTCGAAGGAAATGTCCTGGGTACCCTTACCGGCTTCCTGGGCCACCTCGGCTGCTTGACTTTCAACCAGGCCGACGGGAAGGTTTACGGGTCGCTGGAGTACAAGGATGACGCCATTGGCCGGGGAATCCTCAAGAACGCCAATTCCGACAAGACTTTCGAGACTGCCTTTTTCATCGCCATCATTGACGGGGCTAAGATCGACCGCGAAGGTATAGACGCATCTGCCGGAGGTGTCCTGAAGACTGTGCTTGTCCAGGATGCAGTCAGGGATTACGAAGCAGTCTCCGGCGGACTTAAGCACAGATATGCCTGCTCCGGGATAGACGGGGTGAGCATAGGCCCGGCATTCGGGAAGAAAGGCGGGAAGAGCTTCCTTACGGTCGCATATGGCATATATGGGGATACGACGCGGGTGGACAATGATTATCAGGTGCTTCTGCAATATGATCCAGCCGTCCTGAATTCCCTCTCTTCCGATTTCTCCCAGGACAGCTTCGTTTTCAAAGGCCCGCAGTCTCCTTCTAGGAAATGCTTCGTTTTCACAGGGAACACCAACTGGGGCGTCCAGAACCTGTGCTATGATCCGGCTTCGGGTAACTGGCTGATGTTTGTGTACAAAGGTTCCAAGAGCGCTTATCCTAACGGAGACCTCTATATGGTTGATGGCCGCACCAAGCCTCTCAAGGGGCAGCTTGCAGGCAGCCCGGATGGGGAAAGCGGCCTTATCCTGCCTCTCAGCCCGAAAGGCCTGAAGGACGGGAGGAACGGAATCACTTATTGGAACCAGGGGCTCGGAGCATATGGCTCGTCTTCTCTTGGAAACGGCTTCTTCTATCTGGCAGTTCCCTCGAGGGAGAACGGGATGCAGGGCGCAACCGCCCGTCTTTTCAGGTGGACCGGTAACACGCCTTCTCCTCTGGAGCAGGTGAATGGTTACCCCTCTGATGCTGCAGACCTGAAGATCCTTTCCTCCCGGCTGGTCATGAATCATGTTTCTGCGGTGGAACCTAATGATGAAGCTGCATCGGAAGCGTTGAGGGCTCAGCTTCCGGACGGAAGCTGGCCCGATGTGGATTATGTCAATGTGATTTTTGGATTCAATGCCCAGAGGCATCTTGACAGGCTCAATAATCTGTCCCTGTGCTATTGCTGTAAGGATAGCCGTTATTACAAGGATCAGAAAGTCCTCCGGGCGGTAGCTGATGGCCTGGAGTTTTTCCGTAAAGCCGATCCCCGTTCCGGTAACTGGTGGTACAATGATATCGGGGCTCCTGAGGATTATATGGTTCCGCTTATCCTGATAAAGGACGCGTTGCCTCACGATGAAGTGATGAGGCTTTCGTCCTATCTTCAGGACAAGACAGATAATCAATCCCATCGGGGTAAAAACAGGACATGGGTGTCGTCTATCCTTATACACAAGGGGTGTATAGAAGATAATGCTGCCATGGTCCGCAAGGGTCTGAAATCTATAGCCTCCACCATCAAGATTGAAACACAGCCTACTGAGGGGATAAAATCGGATTTCAGCATCCACCAGCATCGTCCGCAGCTGTATTCCGGGGGTTATGGCAAGGGGCTGCTTAATGACTATGCGGATTATTTCCTCTTGGTAGAAGGAACCGGTTTTGAGACAGCGTTTTCCGGGGAGCAGAGGAAACTGGTGGACGACCTGGCCCTTAAAGGTACCATGTTGTTCAGTCATCGGGATGCCATGGATTTCGGGACATATGGCCGTGAGGTGAGTCGTCCGAACAATATACGCGGTATCCCGGAGAAGACTTTGTTGAAATTAAAGGAAATCTGCCCCGACCATGCTGATGTATATCAAGCCTGGATTGACCATTTACATGGTGCATCATTTCCTGCGCCTGGAAACAAGTTTTTCTGGAAATCCAACATTATGACCCAGCACGGTCCAGATTATTATCTCTCGGCGAAGATACCTTCCGTAAGGAATAATGGGACAGAGATGCTTAACGGCGAGAATATCATGGGATATTATCTCCCTCTGGGGGCGACCAATATCATGACTACCGGAGAGGAGTACAAGAACATATTCCCGGTTTGGGATTGGACCAGGGTCCCGGGGACCACTGCGGTGTCGTCTGCCGCATCTGCTGAACTCAGGTGGTACTTCTTCGGCTCAAATGTGTTTGGCGGGGGAGTAAGCAACGGACGTGATGGAGTGGCGGCATATGTAAATGCCTATCAAGGCGTTGAGGCCAGGAAGGCATATTTCTTCATTGATGGCTCGATGATATGTTTGGGTGGAGGTATAACCGCAGCTAAAACCTCTGAGATCCGTACATCTGTGAACCAATGCCTTTCCGAAGGAGATTGTACATATGGGGGAGAGGATGGGGTAAAAGTCCTGGACGGCCGTATCAGGAACGGAAAGGTGGGATGGGCCTATCATGAGGGTGTCGGTTACTGTTTCCCCCTGGGAGGAAAGGTGAACATATGGAATGAGGAGCAGAAAGGGAGTTGGAGGAATGTAAGGGAAGGTGGCGACACTACTACTGTGAAGCGGAAAGTATTCAGCATATGGATTTCTCACGGAGATGAGCCTTCGGGTGATACTTATTGCTATGAAGTGATTCCGGGAAAGGATGTGGATTATTTCAGGGAAGGACGTTTCCGCGGCCGTTTCCGCGTGGTTGAGAATTCGGATGCGGCGCAGGCGGTCGAGTCCGATGGCAGGATTGCGGTTGTGTTCTATAAAGGGGGGGAGGTTAAGTTTTCGGAGGAGTGTTCCCTGGCGGCCGATGTGGAAGCCATAGTTTTGGTTGAGAAGACCGATGCCGGGATCGAAATATCTGTCGCAGACCCCGTTTACTCTCGTAAAGAAATCAACCTCAAGCTTTCCGGGGCATTTTTCGGAAAGGCCGGCGATGGCAAGGTGATGAAATTCGAGATGCCACGTGGTGACATGGCAGGAAGCACTGTTGTCCGGTTTGTCGGGCTGTAGGGTAACCGGAACTGAATAGTCTGTTCCCTTTGGTGGCGGAAGAAGAAAAATTGCTATATTTGCAGTCCCATAACGGGAATGGTTCCGTAGCTCAGCTGGATAGAGCAACAGCCTTCTAAGCTGTGGGTCTTGGGTTCGAATCCCAACGGAATCACGAATTATTTCTTTTTGGCGGTTGGGCTATTCTTTCTTCAATTCAATCGCTGGATTGGTCCTCGCTGCCTTCAATGTTTGCCAGAGGACTGTGCCGAAGGCGATGGCAAGGGAGATTATCACTGCTACCACGAACACCCATCCGTATCCTTTAATTCTGTAAGCGAATCGCTCCAGATACATTCTGGTGGCCCAGACAGCCAGCGGAATGCCGACGAGGCAAGCCACTCCCACCAGCGCCATGTAGCTGCGGACATTCCGCCAGGTTTCGCGCGATACATCAGAGCCGAAAACCTTGCGCACGGCAATGTGCTTGGTGCTCTCATCGGCATAATAGGTGCTCATGGCAAGAAGGCCAAGGAGAGAAATGAGAACTGCCAGGACAGCAAAGAGTTCCACTAAGCGCAGGGTTCTCTGGACAGGAGCCAGCATTATCCTGTTAATGTCACGCACAAAGCCGTACCGCCAGGCGGGTTCTTCCAAGCCGGCTGTTTCAAGCCGGTATTCCCTGTAGGCCTGCCGTATGGCTTTGTCGTATGACTCGTCCTCTCCCGTGGTGCCAATCAGGAGACAGTTCGCATAATGCAGTTCTTCGGCCCGGGTCACGATGACGCCGCCATTGGGGTTCTGATTGCTCTCGGATGCCGGACGGGTGGGGAAATCCGTCACCACACCGCCGATGGACTCCGGCTGGGCGCCGTTCATATTGATCCTCCTGGGAAATACGGTGGACGTATCCGATACCGAGGCGGCATTGAAAGCACTGCGGCTCATCCAAAGCGAATGCGTGAGCGGATGGCCGAAATCTTCCTCCACCTCCAGTCCCAGCAGTTTGAAGTAGGTGGAATCGCAGAGGATGACGGGCATATCTACGCGATGCTCTTCGTCCACCTTGACTCCCATCGTCATGTTAATCATTCCGGGAATTCCCCGGCCGACACCTGCTTTTGTCACAAAGGGCAGCTGTTCCACTTTGTCCTTGAACAGCTTCATCGCATCGTAGTTTTGGGCGGAATACTCGATGTAGTAGCGGTTGTCCGTGGCAGAATGCATCGGCCGGGTAAGCATATGCCGCATCTGAACCTCCATCACCAACGCCAGGGAAATCAGGAAGACGGAAAGGACGTTCTGCACGACTATGAACACCTTGCTCATTACCATCTTGTTCCGGCGCCGGAGCGTGCCCTTGATCACATCGATAGGCTGGTAACGCGAGGCGATGATGGCCGGAAGGAGGCCGCAGACGGTGCCCAGAAGCAGAATCCCGGCCACGTAAGCCAGAATATACCCCGGCGTGAGCATGAAGGAGAGTTTCACGCTGGTGTCGCCCATCCCCAGCATCAGCTCGTCCGGGTCGCTGGTGGAAACCAGGCTGTTCATCATGGGTACCAGGAGATCGGCCAACAGAAGTGCAGCCGCAAAACAAACGGCAGTAAAGGCCACGGATTCGCCGATGTATTTCCAGAGGATGCTTTTTTTGTCGGCACCCAACAGCCGCCGGGTGGCCATTTCCTTGGCCCGTTTGCCCGTGAGCGCCAGACTCAGGTTCACATAATTGAAGATGGCCGAGAGCAACAGAAGGAGCACAACCACCGTCAGCAGCCGTAGCATCTGGGCGTTGCCGGTGCGGGTGAGGCCGTTGCTGCTGCCAGTGAAGAAGAAGGCCTCGTCCATGCGGTAAGCTTTCCATGCGTCCACCTTTTCCGCGCCCCAGATGGGATCGTAGTTCTTGTGCAGCAGTGCCTTCACTTTGGCCCTCACTTCGTCGGGATCTGAATCTTCGCGTGCGCGGAACCAGGTCGTGTAGTTGCCGATGCTGCCGAAGTTCCGCTCCTGTTCTGCGGCCCAGGCTCCGGAAATGTGCCTGACTATGTCGCAGGACATGAAGAAAGTGCCGTCAAAATCGGCAAAGACGCCTTTGATGGTGCGGTTGGAGTCGCCCACGTTGATTGTTTGGCCGACAACGTCATTGCCGACCAAATCGGCAATCTTCCTTGCCATGGATTCACTGATGAGGATATCGTCCTTGCCCACAAAGTCATCCAGGCAGCCTTCGACCAGATGGTACTGCGGGAACACTCTGAAGAAATCGGCATCGGTCTCCATGCCGGAGCATTGGAGCAGCTGGTCACCCTGGCGGATGATCGGCTGCCAAAGCAAGGCTGCGTGGGTTGCAGCCTCCACCTCCGGAATGTTCATCTCCAGTTCCTCCTTGTCCCAATAGGTCAATCCAAGGAACTCATTGGTACCCAGCACGAAAGTGCGCTCCCACTGCGGTGACTCATGCGCCACCTCGTACTGCTGCACCACGTAGGAACCAATCAGAATCACGAAGGCCAGGCTCACCGCCAGTCCCACCGCCTCGATGGCGGTGTACAACTTGTTTCGGGAGAGGAATTTCAGGTAACTATTCATGTTTATTTGTATCTTTGTCAAAACACTTGATTATGCGAATCCTTCAGCAGGCAATCTCTATATCGGAACTCAAAGAGTTGGCGCAGAATACCTTCGGCGACATGATAAAATGTGTGGCAGATGTTAAGCGAGGGCTTTTGGCCGTTGATGCCGACCTCCATTGTAGATAAATTCATTACAGCATAAATGCAGCACGCTTCCCTGGAAAACGGTCGCTGGGCCGAACTTTCTTTCCCGCAGCAGATGGCCAACATCGGTAGCGAAACTTCCCGTGTTCTGAGGGCCCTTGAAGCCGGGAAAGAAAGCCGCGCCTTGAGCGCTTTTGCCCGTTTCCAGGAACTCATTGACCTTACCATTCGGTACGGACGTGCCGGGCAGTCGGCATCAGCCCGCAGCGCCATGTGGAAAGAACTCTGCCGTTTCCGGGAGTTGTACTGTGCCGCTTTCGAGGAGCGTAACCTCCCCGAACTTGCCGCTGCCAACCGATACTTGGACCTATTTGCTTCCATACGGTAATCCGTCATTCTGGGCACTTATTTGTCATTCTGAGCGAAGCGAAGAATCTATTCTTTTTTAAGTTCCGTCGCCGGATTGGTGCGGGCGGCCTTGAGGGTTTGCCAGATGACGGAGAGGAGACTGATGACGAGAGTGATGACCACAGTCACCCCGAATATCCACCAATAGCCTTCCAGCCTGTAAATAAAGTCTTTGAGGTATTCCTGGGCGGTATAGACGGCAATCGGAATGCCGATGATGCAAGCTATACTGACGAGCACCATATAATCCTGGATGGTTCTTCGGGCCTCGGAGTCAACTGTCCCACCGAACACCTTGCGTACGGCGATGTCATGGGCTTTTTCATCGGCATAATAGGTGGTCATGGCTAGCAGGTCCAGAAGCGAAAGCAGCAGTGCAAGCGCCATGAAAACCTCCATCAGGCGCATGTTGTTCCGGGCAGGCTTCAGCGCTGTTTCATAGAACTCAGTCAGGTAACCGTTAGCCAGTTCGTAATAGACCGTATTGTCCTTTTTCCAGGTCTCATAGGTTTCCCTGATCTGTTCCCGGGCCTCTTCATGGTCTCCGCTGATTTCCATCAATATGCCGTAAGTATAAGGGAACGTTTCCTGAATATTTTCGACAAGGACAATCATGTTTTCCTTAGCTCCCATATTGTTCAAGGAGACCGGAAAATCGGCAATGACGCCGCCCATGTTCTCGCAATTACCCATTCGCTGGCTCAGAACCCCGATATCATGGGACGCATCGGTAAAACCGGTAGCCGCAAATGCCGATTCTCCGAACCAGACGGTATTGTTCACCGGAGCATTGTAATCTGCCAGCACCTCCAGCCCCAGGATGTCAAAGGCATCTTTGTCCATGTGGTACACCCGGTAGAGAATGTCTTTGTCGTCCATCGTCTTGCTGTACTGGCCGTTCCCATGCTGCCCGGGCACCTGAAAGGCTAGCCCTGTGTGATCAACGAAAGGCAGTGCCTCCAATGAACTTCTGAGAGACGAGAGACCGAAGGAGGCAGACTGCAGGATATATTTGTTGCCAATATCGGCATGAACGGGCCGGTCCAGCGATTTCCGGTACTGCGCTTCCATGACGATGGCCATGGCTATCAGGAAAACCGACAGCGCACATTGCAGGACGATAAATATCTTACTGAACGTCATTTTGCTTTGCGCCCGAAAGCTTCCGCGAACCACGTCGATGGGCTTCCATCGGCTGGAAAACAGGGCGGGAAGGAGTCCGGAAATCGAGCCGACTACAAGCACAAGGACCGTGAAAATGGCAATGTATTTAGGCGTAAACTGGATCCGGATGGCAATGTCGGGGTCGTTCAACAAGCGGTTTACCATCGGCGTCCACCAAAGGGCAAGAAGGAGAGAAATGACAAAGCACACCAGCGTAAAGAGCATGGATTCCAGGATGCGCCGGCCGAAGATGGAAGCCTTCGAAGCTCCGATAAGCCGCCTTGTGGCCATCTCCCGGGCACGTTTTATGCTGAACGCCATGTTCAGGTTGATGTAATTGAATACGGCGCTCACAAGCAGGAGCAGCACTGCCGCAAGCAGCAGGTCCAGCGTCCGTTTGTCGCTGTGGGCGATACGTCCGTTGATGGTGTTTCCGTGAACTTCCCCGAAGAGCAGTTCGTCCAGCCGATATACTCTCACTCCTTGCAGGAAGGAGGATCCATAGAAGTCATACAGGTTTTTGCAAACGGATACCGCCTTCTCTTCCAGGGCGTTTCTATCGGTGCCATGGGAAAGCTTGACGAAGGTATATACACTGCCGAACTGGTCGTTGGGGTCGGAGAAACCTTTGATGTGGCCATCGATGGAAAGGACTATGTCGGCATACTCGAAAAGCGTAGACTTCCAGTCTTTCATAATGGCGGCGACGGTAAAAGAATCGTCTCCGAGTTTCCAATTGTCTCCGAGTTTAAGACCTGACTTGTTGGAAAACTCTTCGCTGATAATTATATTCCCGGCATCCGAAAGCACCTCCGGGCTGCCTTCGACAAATTTCAGATTCGGGAACAGCTCGAAGAAATTCTTGTCGGCCGTGACCACTTTAGCCTGCAGGGTTCCTTCCTTCGGCGTCATAAGCATCTCCACAGGTGATAGCCTGCCTGCCATTTCCACTTCCGGCGCCGCCGCTTTGATGGCATCCGTGAAGGTGTAGGTCAGTCCCAACTGATCCGGGTATCCGTCTTCCACCATGGCAAAAGTGTAAACGTCTCTCCAGTTCGGGTTCTCATACTTGACCTCGAATTGCTGAACCACATAACTGCCGATGATAATCACGAAGGCCAGGCTCACGGCCAGCCCCACCGCCTCGATGGCGGTGTAGAGCTTATTGCGGGAGAGGAATTTCAGGTAACTTTTCATGCTACTCGTTCTTTCGTCATGCCCGACCTGATCGGGCATCTTTTTATTCTTTTTTTAGCTCCACGGCAGGATTGGTCCGGGCTGCCTTGAGCGTTTGCCAGAGGACGGAGAAGAATGCGACAATCGTGGTGATGAGGATAGTTACGACAAACACCCATCCATATCCAGAGATCCGGTAGGCGTACTGTTCCAGAAGTCGGGAAGCCAGGCGAATGGCTATGGGAATTGCAATAGCGGCAGCCACTCCCAGCAGGATAAGATAATCCAGAACGGTCTTCCATATCTCATTCTCCATGGTGCTTCCGAAAACCTTTCTGATGGCAATGTCTTTGGAACTCTCGTTGGCATAGTAACTGCTCATGGCAATCAGTCCGAGAATGGACAGCAACAGACTGAGGAGCATGAAAATCCGGACAAGGGACAATTGTTCCTTCACTTTCGCCAGGTGTTCCGAAAGAATGTCCGTAACAAAACCAAACATATAGGGTTTGTCTTCAATTCCATTCTCCTCCATGCTGAGTTCGGAATAGAGTGACCTCAATTCCTTTTGGACTTGTCGCCGATCCCCAACCGTCTCGATAAGCAGGCCGTACTGCTGCTCGGAGGGACCGATTACGATATAACTTCCTATGCCTGCGTCATAGTTGAGAATGTCGTTGGGCGCGAAATCTTCCACAATCCCTCCGATGGAATTGCCAAAGACATAATGATTCCTAAGATTCTCCGTATTCCTGTCAATGCCGAAACGCGTCATCTCCCGCCTCGAGATCCATACGGTCCCGTTTTCCGGCTCTTCATATTTCTCCTCCACATTGAATCCGAATATCTCGAAAGCTGTGCGGTCACAATTAAGCAAGGCAAGCCGAATCAATCCCTTGTCCTTGTCTTCGGTAATCATTTCTTCCGCCATTCCCGGGAAATAGGAACTATGGCCGATTCTTCCTACTGAGGGCAATGAGAGGGCTTTCTCAGCAAAGCGAGCCTGCAAATTCCAGTCCTGGAGATGCACGTAAAAGTCCCCGTCGACATCGGCACCCAGCGGCCTGTTCAGCATATGGGATGTCTGAAGGCCCAAGACGATGGCAAGCGCCAGAAGAACGATAGAGAAAACCTGTTGCAATACGATGAACACTTTGCTGAACACGTGTTTTCTCTTGGCTCGGAATTCCCCCTTCACGACCGAGATGGCCGGAATCCGGGTTCCGATCCAGGCCGGCAGACATCCCTGAATCAGGGATACCAGGACAATGAACAGGACATAGACTCCGATCCACCCCGGCGAGAACAGAACCTTGACGGGAACGCCGTCTCCACCCGCAATGCGGTTGAACCAGGGAGTAAGCGCTTCGGCCAGGACGAGTGCCAACAGGAAACAACCCGAGGTGAAGACCAGTGATTCCAACAGACGGCCGGCAAACAGGGATTCGTTCCCAGCCCCAAGGATTTTTCGGGTAGCCATCTCTTTGGTACGTTTTCCAGAGAGGGCGACATTCAGATTGATATAGTTGAAAATGGCCGATAGCAGAAGAATGATGGTGACAAGGAATATGATTCCTGTGTAAGTCCGGCTTCCTCTCTTGAGAGACAAATTGTTGGCCGGTGAGAACCAAAGCTCATCATATCGTACCAAACCGCTGCCTTCGAGGAAGGCCCTGCCTCCGAACGCATCGAAGGACTGGGCAACAAGGGTGTCTGCCTTCACTTCAAGCGCCTCACGGTCCGTCCCTTTCCTGACTTTGACAAAAGGGATGACATCCACCCTGAACGGCGCGTTCTTCCGGTTGGTAAGGTTCTCAATGTTATAGATGACATCCACGTCCCCGAAAATGGGGTTGGGCGTCTCTTTGATGATGGCGGCAACCGTATATCGGCCGTCGATGACGCTTCCGATGGCATTTGTCTGTCCTCCTAGCCGATTGGCAAAAGACCGGCTGATTATCACGTTAGACACGTCCGACAATACTTCCGGGCCGCCGCTCTCAAATTCGGCCGGGAAAATGTCGAAAAAGTCCCCGCCTACCATGAAACTCTTGACGTGATACCTCTCACTGTTCAGTTCAATGGTTTCCTCATTTGCGGGAATCGATTTCCAAAACATGGCGGCCTTTTCTACTTCCGGAACGCTTTCCCGGGCCTGATAAGCAAATCCCCATGACTGTCCGATGACGGACTGACCACGGAGCGTCCTGTAAACCGTATAGACGTCCTTGTAATCCGGGACGTTTCTCGTCATCTGTCTCTGTTTCCAGACATAGTGTCCCGTGAGCAGCACGAAAGCCAGACTGACGATGAGTCCCATCGCCTCGATGGCGGTGTAGAGTTTATTGCGGGAGAGGAATTTCAGATAACTTTTCATACAGTCGTCATGCCCGACCTGATCGGGCATCTCTTATTCATTTTTCAACGATTCTACCGGATTCGCCCGGGCGATTCTTAGGCAGTTCAGCACCACCACGGCCAGCACAATCAGCAGCACCAGGGCGGCTCCGCCGATGAAATAGAGAGGATTCAGGGATACTTTTTCGGCAAACTGCTCCAGCCACTTGTGGGCCACAAAGAAGGCTGCCACACAGGCGATAACGGCCATCACGGCGGACAGTTTCATAATGTCCTTCGCGAAGACGCTCAGG
>JAFRXO010000018.1 GCA_017443465.1 Bacteroidales bacterium | reverse complement strand
TCTTTGTTTATTATTCCTGGTGCGAGATGTCTTCCCGCTTTATGAGTCCATGGCCAAATATCTGGACAGGAAGACATTATAGACAGAATAGGATGTTGTCTTCTCGTCAGCGGCCGCCAAAACTAGTTCTTTGTCAACCAAGGCCCTGATGTTTCTTAAAGCCGTCGGGCCAGAAGAAATGCCGTATTTTGAAAGGAATGCGGAGGATGTAATTTGTGCGACACTGCCTTCTTTTGCGATCGCACTGAGCATCTTCCATTGGGCGCGGGTAAGTAACCGCCGGATTTCGCGGAATCGTTCCCGCTCTGAATCCAGGATTGCCTGAGTGGCACGTAATACGATAGTCATGTCAACCTGTTTGCCGGATATGGAGAACACCTCATTGCAGAGCCGTTGTGTGTAGTAAGTGTGTACCCGGGTCCAGTCCAGTATGTAGTCAAGAGCTTCGTCGCATATTGTTTTTCCGGCTTGCTCGAACTTGCTTTTTATGAAGGAAGAATAGACAGGAACAGGTAACTTGTCCAGATAGCAGAAGGAGGTACTTTCATAAAAGGGCTTTTTTGCATTGGTGAACATGTCTGTCATCGTGTGCTTCTTGCTGCCACAGAAGATGAGACGGACGTTATGCATTTGTTGGATATGCTTCCGCAGGATTGCTTCCATATTGACTCCTTCATATTCCCTTATCTGCTGGAATTCATCGATGGCAAGTACAATCTTCTGAGGATACCCTTCTAGAAAAGAGAGAACATCTTTTAGCGTACTCTGCTTCTGGTTTTCGTCTGCGAATGTGATGGAGACCTGCGGGGAACCTGTTATAGGGTCCAGCCCCAGCAGAGGCCTGACGCTTCCGAGAGACTTGAAGAAGGCTGTTATCCATCGTTGTTTTTTCAGCTTGGCCACGACCGCCTCCGAGATGACCTTGATGAATTCTTCAAGGGACAGCGTGTCGCTGATGTCTGCATAGATGGTTTCATATGGAAGATTTCGTTCCCTAATCTCCTCAAAAACCCGTAATATGAGCCCGGTCTTGCCCAACCTGCGAGGTGATATGAGAGTAGTATCACGTCCATTTGTGATATTGCGGATAATCTCTTCCGTCTCCTGCTCCCTGTCACAGAAGTACTCCTTGGATTTGAAGGGCTCTAAGATGAATGGATTGTCCGGCATTACTCAGTCTTTTTTGCAAAAGTAATTAACAAAATGTTAATAACAAAATGTTAATAACAAAATGTTAATCCTGGCTTACAGTACTATGTTCTCACTGAGCGGCTGTAACTTCTCTATCACCTGTTTGTAGGAAGGATCATTGTATTTTTCAGCGGCTTTTTCCAGGGTCGGGACGAGTTCCCTTACGCTGGTCCTCTCGATCTGGGGCCATGTGAATTCCTTTTCCTTTGTAAGGTAGGGGATGAACCAGTCGATCATGCTCTTGAGGTAGACCTGACCGTGTTTCTTGTAATGCCACAGGTCCTGCCCGAGTTCCTCTGCAAGTCCGGCTATCCTTACGAAACCGTTCAGGTTCATCACCGAATAACTGAACGCCTTTGTCCTGGCCAGTTCCTTGGGCTGTGATCCATCAGGAGGGATCTGGGCTACTATTCTCGGAAGAGTGACCTTCTTGTAGTACTGCTTCGCTTCTTTTGTGCGTCCCAGCCAGGGAAGGATAGCCAGGCACTGTGCATCATAGTAGGTGCCGTGATTATTCTTGGCGTGCTGCTCATCCAATCCTATCTTGCTTGTAGTGAGCCACTTGTAATAATCGCTCATCCATTGCTTCATTCCCTTGTCAAGGTCCGCTGTCCAGCTCTTTGATTTTTGAAGCGTTGACATGGCCTTGATCAGGGCCGGAACGCTCGCCGTCTCTATGATGCCTTCCGCCCTTCCGTTAGTGATTCCGGGGATGAACTGACCGTACTCTATGTGCGGATTCATCTTCGTCTCCGGGTTGATGAAGAAAGTATCCAGGAACTTCGCGGCGCGCTCGGCATATTTTTCATCTCCGGTCTTTGCATATGCCCGGGCCAGAGCCTGTACCGAGCCGGACATCTTCCCGAAATTAGCCCTGTCGGTGTAGTTTTCACGTTCCGGATTGATCTGTCCGTCCTTGCGGATATACGGCTTTCCGTCCGGTTTCGAAGGATCCGGCCACCAGTAAGGTCCCATGCTCACATAGTCATGCTTGTTTCCGCTGGGGGGTACCGCCTTCTTGTTAACTATTGTGACATCCGGAGCATAGAGAAGGGAATTGGCGCGGATCAGTTCCGGATCGGCGCCCTCAATCTCCTGAGGCAATATGAATGTACACCCCTGCGAGAGCAGGTAATCCAGTACCTGGGAGAACTCCTTGATTTTCTGGTCCTTCCATCCGTTCGGATGCCCCTGGAGCACAATGAAATCGGTGTACTTGCTTGCCTCATAATTCTTTTTGAAGTAGGCGAATTCCACGTTTCCTGTTCCGTTCTCCAGGTTAACCCGATTGTTCAGGACCACGATACCGGTTCCTTCGAAGTATTTCGCCGGGGCAAAGAAGACATGAGTGAAATTCCCCGTGGCCACCAGGGCCTTCGCAGTGTTCTCGTCCACTGCATTGTAAGGAGCCCCGAATGTCTTCATCCTTATGCCAGACCACGCTGTCACTAACTCATCCGATCTTTTCAGATGGTCCAGCTGATATTCATAGCCCGTTTCAAAGAACTCCGGCCTCTTGTGGTCCAGTCCGTGGTTCCAGAACTCGAAAAGCGGCCCGCCATCGGCA
The DNA here is from genome assembly GCA_017443465.1 of Bacteroidales bacterium. Classification (GTDB taxonomy): domain Bacteria; phylum Bacteroidota; class Bacteroidia; order Bacteroidales; family UBA932; genus Cryptobacteroides. The sequence goes on along the minus strand of JAFRXO010000018.1, from coordinate 28,408 downwards.
GCTTTCATCGCCAGATATGGAGCGAGTCCTTTTCCGAGAGTCTCGTCGGTAGTTAAAGCGATGATGCCAAGGGAAGCCTTTATCCCGCGTTCTGAGAGCACGTCGATTGCAGGCTTGCAGCTGATTTTTCCGTCCCTGACATAGACGTCATCCAGCTTCAGGATTACCTTCGGGCCTGCCAGGGAAGTCAGGCAGACCAACGACAGGCAGAGGGCAAGAAATTTTTTCATATTTGTGCGAATATGTTGATTATGTATGCAAGGTAATTAATAATTCGTAAATTTGAGCAACTGATAACTGAAATCAAAACCATATGTCCAACAAACCACTTCTAGCAGCCTGCATCGCAGCCGGCCTTTTCATGCAGGTCGGATTATCCGCGCAAAACGGCGTCGTGTACACTGAAGCCTCGAACTTCACCCTCGTAGGAAAGCTCATGGATACCCCGAATCCCTATCACAGGGTAGATACAGTGGCTTTCAAGGGTTTTACCAAAGGAGAGAACTCCCAGGTCCGCCAGTCCTCCGGAATCTCCGTCGCTTTCAGGACCGACTCGCCGGAAATATACATCCTGACCCAATTCGGCGAGGTCAGCAAGGACCCCACCAACACCGGGCCTATATCCGCCCGGGGATATGACCTCTATATCCGCGAAAACGGCGAGTGGCGCTATGCCGCATCAAAATGCCGTTCTGCCTCTTCGCTGGACCAGCCCCTCGCCCTTATCTCCTCCATGAAACCGGTGATGAAGGACTGCCTCCTCTACCTTCCTCTCTACAGCGAAGAGTACTCCATCAAGATAGGAGTTAGGGAAGGCTCTAAGATAGAAGCACTTCCGAATCCGTTCCGCCACCGCATAGGCATATTCGGGTCCAGCTACACCCATGGTTCCTGCACCAGCAGGGGCGGAATGAGCTATCCCGCCCAGTTCACCAGGATGACCGGACTGCAGATGCTGAGCCTCGGCTGCAGCGGCAACTCTAAGCTCCAAGACTATTTCGCCACCGTACTCGCCGCGGCTGATGTCGATGCATTCGTTTTCGATTCTTTCTCAAACCCGACTCCTCAGATGATCAGGGAGCGCCTCTTCCCCTTCATAGAGAAGATACAGGCCTCCCATCCCGGCAAACCGCTCATATTCCAGCAGACCATCTTTAGGGAAAGCCGTGCATTCAGCACCAGCATAGATGCAGCCGAGGCCAGGAAGATGGAAGTGGCCGACAGCATGATGAAGATAGCTTGCAAGAAGTACAAAGACGTTTACTTCATCAAGCCGGATGCGGTCCCCGATGACCACAGTGCCAGCATAGACGGTACCCATCCCTCCAATTACGGCTATCAGCTCTGGGCTGAATCCATAGTGAAGCCCGTTACGAAGATACTCCGCAAATACGGAATAAAATAACCCCGCTAGCGCTTCTCCAGCAAAAGGAGACAGACGGAGTCGTTCTCTAGTGATTCAAGACGGTCTCCGACCGGTTCATTGAGGTGCGTGTCATCCAGGATGCGCACCTCTGTTATCTTGTACCTGCCGAAATCCAGATTGTTTTTCCAGGCATTTCCGGATATGTTGGAGACCATGATCGCAGCCTTTCCTTTCCCGTCGGAAGCGGCGCAAAGATAGACTCCTTCGTCCGTTTCCGGCACCGGAACGGCCTTTCCGAGCTGACGGAGTGTGTTGAACATCACATATGAATAATATGCGCGTTTCGGCTTGAGCGTAGTGTGGTCAAAAAGCGGGGAATATCTGCCGCCACCCATCTTGGCATCATAGATTTCGGCATCGTTTACCCCGATGTTCTGGAATCCGATCATCTCGGCGGCTATTTCAGCGGCCTGTTTCCCTGTGTTGGACTTTTCTATGGCAGGATCGGGGAGCCACTCATTTACAGACAGTTCCGTTTTCTTGAAGCCGTATTCGTCAAGGGTTTTCCTGGCGTATTGCATCTGCTTTATGGCATTGGCAGTGCAGGAGTAGGAATGGGCGGAGAAAAAGTCGAGAGGCCAACCTTCGCTGCGCGCCTTCTTGAGGAAGGAGTGGAAGCATGTTACGAAATTGTCATAGCGCATGCTGTTGTTCCCCGCAGCCACGCTGTCGCCTGTGACCGAATAGAATCCGCAGCTGCCGTAGCCTCCGATCTTCAATTCGGGGAATTTGGATTTGAGGTAAGTTGCTGCAGTGCCGTAAAACTCCAGGTATTGCTCCCAGGTGCCCTTCCAGCAGGGATTCGTCTCCGGATCGGGGCTGTTCTCGGGCTCATTCCATATCTCCCAATGCGAGATGTTCATCTCGAAGCCGTCCGCCCAGCCATAGTTGTAATGCATGATGATATGCTCGCATATCCTCGCCCATTTTGCGAAGTCTGCGGGCGGAAAGATCCTGTAGGCCTTTACATGCTGCGCGTTCTCAATGGTTACTCCGAGCCTGTAATACGGTTCCACTCCATTGTCCACCAGTCCCTTGATCAGGAGGTCAGTAAAAGCGAAATCATATGACTCGGGATCATTTTCGTCCGCGTTGAAGTCCCTGAAGATATTGGGGATGTCGACATATATGAACATGCCATATGCTCCTCCTACGTCATGGAGCCGGGAATAGGGGATGCCGGCTTCCTTCAGATAATGGAAGTGGGCGGTGTTGGCGAATCCGGTGACAGGCGGCTGTCCGACACCGTTTACCGCGTTGATGACTCCGCGGGTCTTGTCGAAATCAATTTTCTGTTTGGCTCCGGAAAGGTATGGAACCAGCAGAATCGCCATGGCAATAAAAATAAATCTTCTCATGGGAACCGGCATTTTTTAAATCCTGTTAAATATAGTAAAACCGCCTCTCATTTGCAAAAAAAGCGAATTTAGGCTACCTTAGTCATGTCTAATTGATAACACTCATGAACAGCTTTACAAAAGTCGCTTTGGCACTCATATGTGCAGCCGCTTCTCTCCAATGTACCCCTAAGGACGCCGGATGGCCCGAAATCACCCGGGAGAACAAGCCCGGAGTCCGCTGGTGGTGGCTCGGGTCTGCCGTTGATGCACAGGGACTTAAAACCAATCTTGACGAAATTTCCAAGGCCGGATTCGGGACAGTCGAGGTCACCCCTCTCTACGGAGTCAACGGCTATGAGGACAGGGAACTTCCCTTCCTGTCTGACAGATGGATGGAGGCCCTCGGCACAACGGAAGCGATAGCCGCAAAAGACGACATACAGGTTGACTTGCTCTGCGGGACCGGATGGCCCTTCGGCGGACCAAATGTGGACGTTGAGGAATCTGCATGCAAGGCCGTTTTCCAGGAATGGGACCTCCGCGGCGGGGTCAACAAGCTCGACCTCCGGCCCGCCGAGAAGATCCGGAGCTACACTCATTTCAGCAAACTTATGGCATATGGCCCCGGAGGCGCGGTCCTGGACTTCACGGAGGATGTCAGGAAAGACGGGGCCGAGCCCGGTGAGGTCGTGATAGGCCTCCCGGCCGGGAAATGGCATGTGATAGCCTTTTACATCAGCCGCACCATGCAGAAAGTAAAACGCGCTGCTCCGGGCGGGGAAGGACTTGTGATAGACCATCTTGACCCCAAGGCTCTCCGCCATTACCTGGACTGGTTCGACAATGCCTTCGCGGCGAATCCGCAGGTCAAATGGCCGTCCACGGTTTTCGACGATTCATATGAAGTCTATGGCGCCGACTGGACTCCGGCCTTTCTCGACGAGTTCCGTAAAAGGCGCGGTTATCCTCTCGAGGAGCACTTCCCCGAGCTTCTCGGAGAGGTTGACGACGGCAAGAAAACGATCGCCGATTACCGCCAGACTATGAACGACCTCCTTCTGGAGAATTTCACATATCCATGGGTGGAATGGGCCCATTCACATGGCATGAAGGTCCGCTATCAGGCCCACGGATCACCCGCCAACCTTCTCGATGCATATGGGGCAGTCGACATTCCCGAAATCGAAGGTTTCGGAATGTCGAATCTGAATATCAAGGGTTTGCGCAAGGATGACCCTTACTTCACCCGACGCAATGCCAGTGACCTGTCAATGTTCAAATATGCCTCTTCGGCGGCCCATGTCACCGGGAAGAACATCACCAGCAGCGAGACCTGTACCTGGCTCACGGAGCACTTCCGCACGAGTCTTTCCCAGATAAAGCCGGAACTCGACCTTATGTTCTCGGCCGGAGTCAACAGGGTCATGTTCCATGGAAACGCCTATTCTCCCTCCGACGACCCGTGGCCGGGCTGGAAGTTCTACGCTTCCATCGACATGAGCTCGACCAATTCCATATGGAGGGACGTCCCGGCAATGACCGATTACATCTCCAGGTGCCAGAGTTTCCTCCAGAGAGGCCGTCCTGACGCCGACTTCCTGGTCCTCCTCCCGGTCCAGGCCATATGGCATAGGGATCCTCCTGCAGGTGACCGCGCCAAGGAGGGGAACTTCCTGATGCGAATGGAGATCCACTATCTTGGCGCGGTAGCTCCGGACTTTGCTCAGGACATCCTCCAGATAGACAGCCTCGGCTATGATTGCGATTATATATCCGACACGCAACTGCTTGACACTCATGTTGAAAATGGGTTGATAGTCACATCCGGCGGTGCCTCATATAAAGGCATCATAGTCCCGGATCCGGCATATATGCCCGAGGCTAGCAAAGCGAAGCTCGCGGAAATCGAAGCCGCCGGAATCAAGGTTGGGAGCTATGAATCCGCAGCCCCGGAAGAGATCCGCAGCAAACTGCATATGAGGATGATCCGGAGGCGTGACGCCGACGGTTACATCTACTTCATAGCCAACCAGACTCCCGACGACGTTGACGCCGATGTTTCCCTGGCAGTGCCCTTTGCCAGCGCGATGCTCTTCAACCCCATGGACGGAAGCACTGCTCCTGCCCTGGTGAGAGGCGGAAAAGTGAACGTTGCCCTCCGCTCCGGCGAGTCCATTATCCTGCGTACATGGGACAGCGAGCAGGGCTTCCCTGAAGGAAAATCAAAACCGGAAGCTACTGAGTTCAAGACCATTGACGGCCCATGGACTCTGACGTTCACCCAGTCTGCGCCCGAGGTCAAGGGGACTTACAATCTCGGCTCCACCAGGACCTGGGAGGGCCTTGACGAGAAGACCGCGGTTACGATGGGAACAGGCTCATATGCCTGTACTTTCGAGCTTTCTTCCGCTGACATCGAAGGGGCAGACGGCTTCATGCTGGACCTCGGGGACGTGCGTGAAAGCGCACGCGTCTGGCTCAACGGGAAGTACCTCGGATGCATATGGGCGGTGCCCTTCACCGTGGACTGCTCGAAGGCTGTCAAGGCGGGAAAGAACGACCTCCGCATAGAGGTGACCAACCTGCCGGCCAACCGCATTGCCGACATGGACCGCAGGGGCGTGCCGTGGCGCAAGATGAAGGATGCCAATATCTTGAATGTCAGGTACAAGCCCGACACATATGCGGGGTGGGATCCGGTGCCCTCCGGCCTGAACTCCGACGTACGGCTGATGCGTCATCGGCAGAGGTAATCCGCGCCCTCCTTTCCCGGTGCGTCCTCCTTTCCCGGTGCGTCCTCCTTTCCCGGTGCGTCCTCCTTCCCCGGTGCGTCCTCCTTTCCCGGTGCGTCCTCCTTCCCCGGTGCGTCCGTTCCGGCTTTGCTTCGGCTGTGAGTTCGTGCTGTGAGTTTCGTTTGGCCGCCTTTTCGGAGATTATCTGCCGCTGGTGTGCCCGTTGTTGAATCTGCTTGCGGCGCCGCATATTGCCGCCGTCGCTGACACTTCCTTTTGTCGTTGTCGCTGATGGAATTGCTGGTTGAGCTGCATGTTGCCGCCGCTGGTTGCTCCGTTGGTGGGGCCGTTGGTTGAGCTGCATGTTGCTTGCGCAGTTGATGGTCTGGCGATGCGAGGTGGCGATGCCTCTTTGGAGTAACCGAGCCTCCTTCCAGCGAGCGTCCAAGCGCTCCCGGTGTGCCGCGAAATTCCCACCGGCACAGGAGTGGCATTGATTGTCACGTAGTTAAGTCTGCCGGTGGGAATATAAAATCCCACTGGCACTTTCCTGGATGCCTCTATAGCCTGTTGGGCGCTCCCGGTGTGCCGCGAAATTCCCACTGGCACAGGAGTGGTGTTGATTGTCAGGCAGTTAAGTCTGCCGGTGGGAAAATAAAACCCCACCGGCACTTCCCAAGAGCCTCTATAGCTAGCTGGATCCCTCCCGGTGTGCAAAAATTTTCCCACTGGCACAGGAGTGATGTTGACTGTCAAGCAGTTAAGTTTGCCGGTGGGAAAAAATAATCCCACCGGCGTAACGCACGTGTTAGCGTGATTATATGTTCATGACCCTTTTCAGGATTGAGGCAGGAATACCAAACCGGAAATGCAGTTCATTGAACAGGCGTCCTTTTTGGTCTTCGTTCATCATATGAATTATTTCGGTGGAATTCTGCTTGTTGAATAATCTCTGTTGTGCCTCCCTGACCCTTCCGCCAAGTCTTGTGATATAGTCATTTTGCTGCTCAAGGCCACGAGGCCTGATTCCATAGGTTTTTTCCGCTATTTCAAGAATCAATTTCCTAACGTTCTGGTCATTATACTGGTTTTTGTTAATCTCCAAATCTTTATTCTCCCTCCGGCGGTGTGCATAATAGGAAAGCGAGTTCATGGTCCCAAACAGGCGTTCTACATATGTGAGGTTCAAGACACTGCTCATCAAGAGATTCCCTTCCCGGTTGATTTTCCATTGCGATGGAACCTCCTTTTTGGTGTGGAGAGCCAGCGACATTTGATTTGGGCTGACTGGAATCGGGTCCCCCATATCCGCTTCACCCATATGTTCTTGATCAAAATAGAGCCTGAGCGAGCTCCACCGGTATGCAAATGCATTCGTGGTCAACCGATGTTTTACGCAGTTACCCAGCGTGTATCCGATAGCATCCTTCTGATAATCTCTGTTGTCGCATAGATTCTGCGCATCTGGTATATGTTTGAGCAGCTTTGTCTGTCCATATCGTTGTGAATAATACTGACTATAAGTCTTCTTCAGTTCCTCATAAGCGTCTTTGCAGGAATCTTTATTCCCGAGGGCCATTATGTGGAAGTGATTATCCAAAAGGCAATAAGCCACAATATTACCAGGGCGTTCGCGTGCATAAAATGCGACGGCCATTTTCTTTAGGAACATATACCTGTCTTTGTTGTCGCGAACGATATCGATATTATTCAGACCCTGTATACATATGTGCCATAGGGGCAGATTATGTGTCAAGTTATCTATTTCCATCTTCTGTTTTCTATGTTTTCCAATATTTTCCGCAAGATTGGCATATGTATCCGTTTAGCGAAAAATAAACGGATATTTTTCAGGAATGGCTTTTCTGTGGCCGTGTGCATGCGAATTCTCATATATGTTTTTAGCATAGATGCGTCTTTTCAAACCTTCATGCCTTTTTAATGAGCTGATATTCAGCTGGAGTACGGATTAGCCGTTTTTCTGATCCGATTTAGGGTATCGTTGTCGGGGTTGTCGATTTCTGTTGGAGCCTCCTGTATAGAAGCCCTGCGCCGGTGTGCCGCGAAATACCCACCGGCACAGGAGTGGTGTTGATTGTCAGGAAGTTATGTTCGCCGGTGGGAATGTTTTTTCCCACCGGCAGTCCCCTAGATGCCTCTAACGCCAACTGGAGCCCTCCCGGTGTGTAAATAATTTCCCACCGGCACAGGAGTGAAGTTGATTGTCAGGTAGTTAGGTTTGCCGGTGGGAAAATATATTCCCACCGGCAGTGTCACCGGAACCATCACCACCCCCATCACCACTAGCGGCCCCATCAGCAGCCCCACCAGCAGCTCCACCAGCGGCCCCACCTCTCAGGCGTTACCGGTGGTCATCTTGCGGTACTCGCGGGGGGTCATTCCGGTGTTGTGCTTGAACGAAGTAAGGAAATATTCGTAGTTTGCGAACCCGTTGGACCAGGCGATGTCCTTGATGGGCAGGTCGGTGTTGGTCAGTTCTTCCTTGGCCTTGGAGAAACGGGCGTCAAGGATGTATTTCGCCGGAGAGAAACCGGTGTACTGCTTGAAAGCCCTCCGGAATCCGGAATAGCTCATAAACAGTTCGCGTGCTATCTCCTCAGGGGAGATGTCAGACAGCCGGGAACTTATGATCACCTTGGCCTGTTCGATCTTTTCGGCCAGGCCGGAATCGTGGAAGACCTTGTTGCGGTCGTAGTAATATGCCAGGCTCAGGATGTGGGAGGCCACCGATCCGAGGGTCTGCTGAAAGCCGGAGCGGCCTTCCTCCGCAAGGGTGATGGCTTCGTCGTAGAGGCGCACCACGTCGCTTCGCAGGCCTATGTCGAAGATGGCCTTCTGCATATGCAAAAATTTGTTTTCCAACCAGTTGTCCGCGGTTTTTCCCTGGAAGCCGATCCAATATTCCTTCCATCCGCTGCTGCTGTCCGGCCTGTAGGAATGCCATTCTCCGGGGAAGAGGGCGAGGACCATCCCTTCCTTTACTTCCATGTTCCTCCCCATGCTCCGGCTGGAGAAACGGCCGTGCCCTCGGGTGATGTAAACCAGCTGGTATTCTGCCAGGATCCTTCCCCTCTCAGGATTGAAGACATATCTTGAAGGATGGTCTCCCGGAGGATAGGGGGCTCCGGGGGCGATGTCCTGGAAGCCGACGGAGTTGACGGCCAGTCCCCAGTCCCTGTCGTGCTGGCTTACTGCAAGGTATTTAAGGTGCTTCGATTCCGGGTTTCCCATGTCGCATATGTTCTTTTGTCAAAAATAAACAGAATCTTGTCAAAAATCAAAGTTCTTATGCCAAAATGCATGAAACTGTGACAGTTTAAATAATTATATTTACAGGCTGAAAACTGGACATATTTTAAATCAATCTCAATATGGAAAAGAAAATATTCGGATTCAAGATGTTCCTCAAGCCCGGTTTCGCCGATGAGTACAAACGTCGCCACGCCCTTCTGTGGCCGGAAATGATCAAACTCCTCAAAGAGAACGGAATCGGCAACTACTCCATCTTCCTGGACGAAGAAACCAACATTCTGTTCGCCTATCAAGAGGTCTCCGGGGAGGGCACATCCCAGGATCTGGGCACAACTGAAATCAACCGGAAGTGGTGGGATTTCATGGCCGACATCATGGAGGTGAATCCGGACAATTCCCCAGTCACCATTCCCCTGAGGCAAATGTTCCATCTTGACTGACGCTGACATATGGAAAAGTACAATTTCCTGGCATTTGACTGCGGTGCGACCAGTGGGCGCGCCGTTCTTGCTACTTTCGCGGACGGTCATTTCGACATGAGGGAGATCCACCGTTTCCCCGACAGGATTCTCAAATTTGACGGGAAATGGTTCTGGGACATATATGGAATGTTCAATTCTTTCAAGGAGGCCCTCGCCAAGGTCGCCGAAGAAGGGATCAAGCTTGATTCCATAGGAATCGACACCTGGGGTGTGGACTTCGGCCTGTTGGCTGAGGACGGCACCCTCCTGGGACTTCCCCGCTGCTACAGGGACCCCTACACCGTTGGCGCTCCCGAGGCAGTGTTCAAGACCATTCCGCGCAAGGAACTTTACGGCGCTACGGGAATACAGATAATGGATTTCAACTCCATATTCCAGCTCTATGCCCAGAAGCAGGAAGGATTCGCTCCCCTGAAGAGCGCACACGAGCTTCTCTTCATGCCTGACCTCCTGGCCTACCTGCTGACCGGGAACAGGGTCTGCGAGTACACGGACGCCTCCACGTCCGGAATGATGAACCAGGAAAAGAGGGAGTTCCAGAAGGAGTTCCTCGAGAGGCTCGGAGTGAATCCGGACATCCTCAGGAACATCGTTCCTTCCGGCACGGTGAACGGCACCCTGCGCAAGGAGATCGCCGAAGAGACCGGTGTCGGAGAAGTTCCGGTAATCGCAGTCGCCGGCCACGACACGGCATCCGCAATAGCCGCCGTGCCCGCTTCGGGGCCGAATTTCGCCTACCTGAGCAGCGGCACATGGAGCCTTATGGGCATCGAGACCCCCGCTCCCATAATCAACGAAAAGTCCGAGGCCCTTAACTTCACCAACGAAGGCGGCATCGAAGGCACCACGCGCTTCCTGAAGAACATTACGGGAATGTGGCTGCTCGAGCAGAGCCGCAAGACATGGGCTGCAGAAGGAAGGACCTACACATATGCCGGAATCGAGACGATCGCGCGCGAGGCGGCCGACTTCCCGTCGAGGATCAACCCGGACGACCCGCGTTTCGCCGCTCCCGCCGACATGGACGCCGAGATCAAGACCGCATGCCGTGAAAGCGGGCAGAGAGTGCCCGAAACCGACGGCGAGATGGTCAGCTGCATCTACCACTCCCTGGCTGACCGCTACAAGGAAGTGCTCGCCGCGCTCGGAGAGTTCGCCCCGTTCAAGATCGAGAAGCTTCACGTGATAGGCGGAGGAAGCGCCAATGCTACCGTAAGCCAGATTACCGCCGACACCATCGGGATCCCGGTAGTCGCCGGCCCGACCGAAGCCACCGCAATAGGCAACGTGATGATGCAGGCCAAGGCTGTCGGCCTCGTCGCCGACAGGTGGGAGATGCGCCGCCTGATCGCCGATGCATTCGAAGTAAAGACATATTATCCGAACAAATAATCATTAAAACAAATACCAATCATGAAAGCAGAAGCAATAAAAAAGGCATATGAACTTGCCAAAGAACGTTATGCAGCTATAGGCGTCGACACCGACAAAGCCATAGAACTACTTGAGAAACAGCAGATTTCCCTTCACTGCTGGCAGACTGACGATGTCATCGGATTCGAGAGCAAAGGCGGATTGTCCGGCGGTATCCAGACTACCGGAAACTATCCCGGCCGCGCCCGCAACATCGACGAGGTACGCAAGGACCTTGAATTCGTCAAGACCCTCATCGCAGGAAACCACCGCGTGAACCTCCACGAGATCTATGGAGACTTCGGAGGCAAGTTCGTTGACCGCGACGAGGTAGAACCCAAATACTTCGAAAGCTGGATACAGTGGGCCAAGGAGAACAACTTCAAGCTGGACTTCAACTCCACATCCTTCGGCCATCCAAAGAGCGGAGACCTCTCCCTGGCCAACCCCGACCCTGCCATCCGCAACTTCTGGATCGAGCACACAAAGCGCTGCCGCTACATAGCAGACGCCATGGGCAAGGCCCAGGACGATCCCTGCATCATGAACATATGGGTTCATGACGGTTCCAAGGATATCACCGTGAACCGCAAGTACTACCGCGAACTCCTCATGCAGTCCCTGGACGAGATCCTTAAGGAGGAACTCCCCGGAATGAAGAGCTGCGTTGAGGCCAAGCTCTTCGGTATCGGCCTTGAGAGCTACACCGTCGGTTCCATGGACTTCTTCGAGGGTTACTGCGCATCCCGCAAGGTGATCTACACCCTCGACACCGGCCACTACGAGCCCACCGAGAACATCTCCGACAAGGTCTCTTCCCTCCTCCTCTACGTTCCCGAGCTCATGCTCCACGTAAGCCGTCCGGTACGCTGGGATTCCGACCATGTCACCATAATGAACGACCAGACCCTCGACTTCTTCAAAGAGCTCGTCCGTGCTGACGGACTCAGCCGCGCACACGTAGGCCTCGATTACTTCGACGCTTCCATCAACCGTATCGGAGCATATGTGATCGGTACCCGCGCCACCCAGAAGTGCATCCTCAGCGCCCTTCTCGAGCCCCTCGCCAAGCTCCGCGAGTATGAGGCCAACGGTCAGTACTTCCAGAGGCTGGCCCTGCTGGAAGAAGCCAAGACCCTGCCGTTCGGCGCCGTCTTCGACTATTTCAACTACAAGAACGGCGTTCCCGTTGGCGAGGAGTTCATCCCGGCCATCGAGAAATACGAGAAAGACGTAACTTCTAAGAGGTAATTCCCATGGAACTGATCCTCGGTTTACTGATAATCGCGATCGGGGCGTTCTGCCAGTCGAGCTGCTACGTCCCGATCAACAAGATCAAGTCATGGAGCTGGGAGAGCTACTGGATCATCCAGGGCGTCTTCGCATGGCTGGTCTTTCCCCTGATAGGCGCCCTTCTGGCAGTCCCTTCAGGGGAATCCTTATTCGCCCTTTTCGCCGCCCATCCCAAGGAAAGCCTCATGACCATTTTCTTCGGCATCCTCTGGGGAGTCGGCGGACTGACCTTCGGCCTTTCGATGCGTTACCTTGGTGTCGCCCTCGGGCAGTCCATAGCCCTTGGGACCTGTGCCGGTCTCGGTACCCTGCTGACCCCGATCTTCACCGGAAAGACCTCGGACCTGACCTGGCCTGTGATAGTCGGTGTAGCGGTTACCCTCATCGGAATCGCCATCATCGGCTGGGCCGGTGCCCGCAAGAGCAGTGAAGCAGGGGAAGGCGCCAAAGATGCAGTCAAAGACTTCAACTTCGGCAAAGGCATATTCGTGGCCCTGCTGGCCGGCTTCATGAGCGCCTGCTTCGCCATCGGCCTGGGCTTCGGCAAGGACCTCCACTGGGCGGCCACCAAACCCGTTTTCGAGACCCTCCCGGCCACCCTCCTGGTGACTTTCGGCGGCTTCCTCACCAATGCCGTCTATTGCTTCTACCAGAACTCCAAGAACCACACCTGGGGTGACTACAAGAACGGCAGTGTCTGGGTCAACAACCTGATGTTCTGCTGCCTTGCCGGCCTCCTTTGGTACAGCCAGTTCTTCGGACTCTCCCTCGGGAAGGGCTTCCTTACCACTTCAGCCGTGCTGCTGGCCTTCAGCTGGTGCATCCTCCAGTCCCTGAATGTTGTCTTCAGCAACGTCTGGGGCATCATCCTCAAGGAGTGGAAAGGCTGTTCCAAAAAGACCATCGCAATCCTCGTATGCGGTCTTGCAGTGCTTATAGTATCTTCATTCCTCCCGCAACTATTGTAATTTAAATCATATGGCAAAAGCTGTAATCATGCCCAAGCAGGGGCAGTCGGTCGAAAGCTGCATCATCACCGAAATCAGGAAGAAACCAGGCGACCAGGTCGCCGTCGGCGATGTGCTGTTCAGCTATGAGACGGACAAGGCTTCCTTTGAAGAGGAAGCACAGGTAGAAGGGACGGTCCTTGCCGTCTTCTTCAATGAGAATGATGAGGTTCCATGCCTCACTAACGTGATGGTCATTGGAACCCCGGGCGAGTCTTTCGCAGAATTCGCTCCGGGTGGGGCTGCTGCTCCTGCCGAGACTTCCGACGCACCCGAAAGCGCTGCGCCGGCCACGGCCTCAGCGCCTGAGGCAGCCGTGGCTCCAGCGGCCGTCCAGGCTGCGGAAGGCGGGTCCTCCGCGGTTTCGCCGAGGGCAAGGCGCCTTGCGGAAAAGAAGGGCATCGACACAGCCCAGCTGAGCGGAAGCGGCCCTCACGGACGCATCATAGAGCGTGACGTGGCTGCGGCCGCGGCGACTCCCGTGACCGGACTCGCAAGGGCCATGATGAGCGGTGGCGGCCTCCAGGCTCCCGAGCGCGGAAGCGGCCTGGCCGGAACCGTTAAGGCCGGCGACCTCAAGGTCTGGAAGCCCATGCACACCGAGAACCTCGCCGGAGAAGGCGAAGAGTTCACGGTCAAGAAACTGCCCCACATCCGCACCATCATCGCCAAGGCGATGTACAATTCGCTGCAGAACTCCGCACAGCTCACCCATATGCTCGGAGCGGACGCACGCAGGGTGCAGGAACTGCGCAAGAAGGCCAAGAAGGCATATGCAGATGGTAAGCTGGAGGCGAACATCACCATCAACGACTTTGTCTGCTATGCAGTCATAAAGGCCCTCCTGAAGTTCCCGGAGGTGAATTCCCACTGCCTCGGAGATTCCATGAGGCTCTACAACGTGGTCAACCTCGGCTGTGCCGTTGACACCGAACGCGGCCTGATGGTCCCCGCCGTCAAGCATGCCCAGGACCTTGACATAGTGCAGCTCAGCCGCCAGCTCAAAGCCCTGGCCGACGACTGCAAGAAGGGGAGCATCAACCCCGACCTCATCGCTACCGAGGCCGCTTCCTTCACCGTCTCCAACCTCGGAGGCTACGGTGTGGAGTGGTTCACCCCGGTGCTCAACCTTCCGCAGACCGCCATCCTGGGCGTCGGAACGATCGTTCCGCGTCCCAAGGACCTCGGCAGCGGAGTCTATGCATTCGTGCCGTACATGGGACTTTCACTGACATATGACCACCGTTCCATAGACGGCGGACAGGCCACCCGCTTCCTCAAGGAGGTAGCCACCCAGATCGAGAACCTCGAAGTTGAATTCTGAAAAATACATTTGAACATATGCCGGGTTTTGATTTAGCAATCATCGGAGGCGGTCCTGCCGGGTACATGGCCGCGGAGAGGGCTGGGGCGGAGGGCCTCAAGGTAGTCCTCTTTGAAAAGAGGGCCCTCGGAGGCGTCTGCCTCAACGAGGGCTGTATCCCAACCAAGACGCTCCTTTACAGCGCCAAGATTTACAATTATGGTCTCACCGGATCACATTACGGAGTCTATTGCGACAATCCTTCGGTCAATTACGCCGAGATAGTTGAACGCAAGGACAAGGTCGTGAAGAAACTCGTCGCCGGCGTCGGATTCTCGATGAAGGCCAACAAGGTGACGGTGGTCCCTGCCGAGGCTCATATAGAGGGCCGCGGTGCAGACGGGATCGAGGTGAGCGCCGCAGGTGAAAAGTACACAGCTACAAACCTGATCATAGCCACCGGATCCGAGGCGGCAGTCCCGCCTTTCCCGGGACTCAAGGAAGCCGGTGACGTGATTGTCACCAACCGTGAGATCCTCGCCCTTAAGGAGCAGCCCAAGGAACTGGTCGTTATCGGTGGCGGTGTCATCGGTATGGAGTTCGCCGCATTCTACAACACACTCGGGACAAAAGTCACTGTCGTTGAGATGCTTCCGAAGATCCTCGGCCCGTTGGACAACGAGATCAGCGCCATGCTCCAGAAGATTTACGCCAAGAGGGGCATTGAGTTCTGCCTCAGCTGCAAGGTCACCGGGATCGAAGGCAACAATGTGGTCTACGAGAATCCCAAGGGAGAGACCTGCAAGGTTTACGGTGACAAGATACTGGTTTCGGTAGGACGCCGCTCCAACATCAGGGGCATAGGCCTGGAGAACCTCGGAGTCGAGGCCGACAGGGGAATCGCCGCCGATGACCGCATGCGCACCAACATCCCGAACGTCTATGTCGCAGGCGACGCCGTAAGCGGCACTCCGATGCTTGCCCACGTAGCCTACCGCGAGGGAATCGTAGCGGTGAACAACATCCTGGGAAAACAGGACCATGCCCGCTACAACGCGGTTCCTAGCATAGTTTACACCAATCCCGAGGTGGCCGGAGTCGGCATTACCGAGGAGCAGGCGAAGGCCTCCGGAAAAGAATATGAGGTTGTGAAGCTTCCGCTTACATATGCAGGGCGCTATGTCGCCGAGAACGCAGGGACAGACCCGAGCATATGCAAGTTCATCGTCGGGAAGAAGTACCACGAAGTGCTGGGCGTGCATATGCTCGGCAATCCGTGCTCCGAGATCATCCACAGCATGGCAATTGCCATCGAGAACGAGATGACCCTCGAGCAGCTCCGAGAGGTGATATTCCCGCATCCGACGGTATCGGAAGTCATACGCGATGTCGCATATGCATTGAAATAATTGAAGCTAAAGTAAATACATCAGAAAATGCCAAAATCAATCTACGTCGATCCCAAGAAGACACTCTATCCGGAAGAGCATGAAATAAAGATACCCCCGATTCCTGTGATGACCTATAACAAGACGGTCTCCCAGGAACTGGCAGAAGGCAATTTCACCAAGGAGGACCTCCTCCACATCTACCGCGACATGGCCATGATCCGCGAGTTCGAGACCATGCTGAATCTCGTCAAGACCACCGGAGGCTACAACGGAGTGGAGTACAACAACCCGGGTCCCGCCCACCTTTCCGCAGGACAGGAAGCCGCTGCGGTCGGTATGGCATATGCCCTGGATACTGACGATTTCATCTTCGGTTCGCACCGCTCTCACGGTGAGATCCTGGCAAAGGGCCTGAGGTCCATCGAGATCCTCTCCGACGAAGAGCTCACCAAGGTTATGGAAGAGTTCTGGGGAGGAGCCACTCTCAACGTCGCGAAGAAAGGATATGACGGAAAGGACGTCAAGGAACTAGCCCGCCACTTCCTCCTCTATGGAGCTATGGCTGAGATATTTGCACGTGTCACCGGATTCAACAAGGGACTCGGCGGCTCTATGCATGCCTTCTTCACCCCGTTCGGAATCTATCCCAACAACGCCATTGTCGGCGGCTCCGGTTCGATAGCAGTAGGAGCGGCCCTCTACAAGAAAGTCAACCGCAAGAAGGGTATCGTAGTAGCCAACCTCGGCGACGGTTCCTATGCACGCGGTCCGGTCCTGGAAGGAATGACATTCGCTACCATGGACCAGTTCAAGACCATGTGGGAAGGGGACATGAAGGGTGGCCTTCCGGTGCTCTTCAATGTAATGGACAATGAGTATGCGATGGGCGGACAGCCTAACGGCGAGACCGCCGGCTATCATTTCCAGGCCCGCCTGGGTGCAGGGTTCAACGACGTGAACATGCACGCGGAGAGGGTTGACGGCTATGATCCCCTCGCAGTCATCGACGCGATGCGCCGCAAGAAGGCCCTCCTCGAGGCCAAGGAAGGTCCGGCCCTTCTCGACATAGTTACCTACCGCTACGGCGGCCATTCCCCGAGCGACCAGTCTTCTTACAGGACCAAGGAAGAAATCGCAGCATGGGAGGAAGAAGACAGCATCATCGCTTTCGGGAAGAAGCTCGTCGAAGCCGGCGTCTGCGACCAGAAGGCCCTGGACGACATCCAGGCATATGTCAAGGACAACATCTTCACAAATTACAAGCTCGCTATCGATTTCGAACTTTCACCGCGCATGGACCTCGTCCAGAAGGATGAGCTTCTCGGCGAGATGATGTTCTCCAACGGCAGCGTGGACTCCTTCAGCGATGCCAAGCCTGACGTGAACATGCCTATGGAAGAATGTCCGAGAGTCCGCCAGATCGCAGGCAAGTCCCGTTTCTGGCTCGACAAGGACGGGAAACCGGTCAGCAGCATGAAGACCTACAACTTCCGCGACGGTGTCTTCGAAGCGATTATCGACCGCTTCTACAAGGACGCTTCGCTTGTGGCATATGGAGAAGAGAACCGTGAATGGGGCGGCGCTTTCGCCGTTTACCGCGGTCTGACAGAGGCACTTCCTCCGCACAGGCTTTTCAACACTCCTATCGCCGAGGCTGCGATCGTGGGCACCGCCATCGGATATGCCATGTGCGGCGGCCGCGTGATTCCCGAGATTATGTACTGCGACTTCATCACCTGCGCCGGAGACGAGATCTTCAACCAGCTCCCGAAATGGCAGGCCATGTCCGGAAACATCCTCAAGATGCCGGTAGTGGTACGTGTGTCCGTGGGAAGCAAGTACGGAGCTCAGCACTCCCAGGACTTCACCTCGCTGTGCGCCCACATCCCGGGCCTCAAGGTGGTCTTCCCCGCTACTCCGTATGATGCGAAGGGCCTGATGAACAGTGCCCTGCAGGGTACCGACCCCGTCATCTTCTTCGAGAGCCAGAGGCTTTACGGCATCGGCGAGAAGTTCCACGAAGGCGGTGTTCCGGAAGGCTACTACGAGATTCCTATGGGAGAGCCCGATGTCAAGCGCGAAGGTAAGGACATCACCTTCCTGACCATCGGCGCCACCCTGTACAAGGCCCTCGAGGCCGCCGACCTCCTCAAGGAGAAATACGGTCTCGAGGCTGAGGTCATCGATGCCCGTTCCCTGGTGCCCTTCAATTACGACAAGGTCATCGAGTCGGTCAAGAAGACCGGCCGCATAGTCATAGCCAGTGATGCCTGCGCCCGCGGATCGTTCCTCAACGACCTGGCGGCCAACATCACCACCATGTGCTTCGACGACCTCGATGCAGCTCCCGTGGTCCTCGGTTCCCGCAACTGGATCACCCCGTGCCACGAACTGGAAGAGTCATTCTTCCCGCAGGCCAGCTGGTTCCTGGATGCCATCAACGAGCAGATCCTTCCGCTCAAGGGATGGGTTCCGACCACCAACCAGACCACTGCCCAGAAGATCCTCCGTTCACGTAAAGGTGTCTAGGTCATGAGGTTTCCTGACGTAAACGCACATCTTCACACTCCCTGGTCCTTCAGTGCTTTCGACAGCGTCTCCCAGGCGCTGGACATGGCAGCGAAGGAAGGGGTGAAGGTCGTGGGTGTCAACGATTTCTATTCGATGGACGGCTACGGGCAGTGGAGCGAAGGCTGTGCTGCCCGGGGCCTGTACCCTCTTTTCAACATAGAGTTCATAGCCCTCAATCAGGAGGACCAGGCAGCCGGGACCAGGGTCAACGACCCCAGCAATCCCGGCCGTACCTACCTCAGCGGCAAAGGCCTGTCTTATCCTGTGATCCTTGGCGGAAGGGAAGCTGCCCAGCTTGCTGCCGTCAGGGCCGAGTCCAACCTCCAGGTGGAGAAGATGTGCGCCAAGCTTAACGACCACCTCGATTCGGTGAAGGCCGGTTTCAGGATTTCATATGCCCGGGTCCGTGACGAACTGACTAACGGGTTGGTGCGTGAGCGCCATCTGGCAAAGGCCATCCGCCTGGCAGTGGATTCCGCATGCAGCGGGCAGACCGCGAAGCTGGCTATGTACGAACGCATATTCTCGGGCAAGCCTCTTTCGTCGGCTCTTGAAAACCTGGCGGCAGTGGAAAATGAAATCCGCAGCAAGCTCCTCAAGGCCGGAGGTGCCGCCTTCGTTCCGGAAGATCCCAAGGCTTTCCTTCCGATGGGAGATGTCCAGAGGATCATAGAGGCAGCCGGGGGCATCCCGACCTATCCATTCCTGGCCGACAACGCCAAGGGAGAGTTCACTGACTTCGAGGGAGACCTGCAGAAGTGTGCCGACATCCTGCGCCGCCGCGGAATACGTTCCTGTGAGTTCATCACCACCCGTAACACCACCGCCGTCCTGGAAAGCTATGCCGGCTACCTGGTGGACGAGGGCTTCACCGTGACCTTCGGATCGGAGCACAACACTCCTCAGATGGAACCGATAACCCTCAGGACCCGGGATGCTTCCTCGCTTTCTGAGAAGCTCAGGGAGATCAACTGGAAAGGGGCTTGCAAGGTGGCTGCCCACCAAGCCGGGCTCAAGACGGAAGAAGATGGCGCCGCAGTCATCATGAAAGCAATAAATCAATAGAGAAATGGTTGAGATTGACAGACTGATTGAGATATCCCGCAAATACGGAGCTGATCCGCGATATGTCATCGCAGGAGGCGGCAACACCTCGTTCAAGACGGCGGACAGGCTCTGGGTCAAGGCCAGCGGGCATGCCCTCGCCACTATTGACGAGGACGGGTTCGCGGTCCT
Source organism: Bacteroidales bacterium (assembly GCA_017443465.1). Lineage (GTDB taxonomy): Bacteria > Bacteroidota > Bacteroidia > Bacteroidales > UBA932 > Cryptobacteroides. Next base: position 8,941 of record JAFRXO010000018.1, on the reverse strand, counting down.
CGACCGCTCCCTCCTGAGTCCGATGGGAGAAAAGAAATATAGTGCAGACGCATCTCAGCGCGAGGCTCAGGTCAAGGAAGACCTGGAGGCTGCATGCATCACCCGCGGGCGCAGGCCGTCCGTGGAGACATCCCTCCACAATTGCCTGGATGCAGCATATGTAATCCATCTCCATCCTACGCTGGTGAACGCACTCATGTGCTGCAGCAAGGCGCAGGAAATCTGCGGAAAGATGTTCCCGGACGCGCTTTACGTCCCCTATACCGATCCCGGCTACACGCTTTTCAAGAAGGTCTATGAGAAAATCAAGGCCTGGAAGGCCGAAAAGGGATGCGAACCCAAGGTGATCTTCCTCCAGAACCACGGAATCTTCGTGGGCGGCGACAGCGTCGAAGAGGTCGAAAAGACATATGACGGGATTTTCTCCGTCCTTGAGAAGGCCGTCCCGGCTCTTCCCGAGGGTGACATCGCTCCGTGCGAATGCGCGGCGGACACTGTTCCGGCCATCAGGATGATACTCAGCCGCGGCGGACGCGGGCTCAAGACCCTCAAGGTAACCCGCAACGCCCTTGTGGACCACTTCACTGCGAGCCGCAAGGCTGCCTCTGATGTGATGCGCCCCTACACGCCGGACGGGATAGTCTATTGCAAGAGCGAGTACGTCTACATAGACCCGAAGAACCCGGAAGATCTTGTCAGGCAGGCAGAAAAGAAGATCGAGGCATATGTCCTCGAGCGTGGTTACACCCCGAAGGTCCTCCTGGTGAACGGCCTGGGCCTGATCGCCGCAGGAAAGGACGCCCGTGAGGCCGGGATTGTCACCGAAGTTTTCCTGGACGTTATGAAAGTGGCATGGTACGCCTCTGCACTCGGAGATGTACATCCCATGAACGCACGTCAGGTGGCTTTCATTGACAACTGGGAGGTAGAGAACTACCGTCGCAAGGTCGCTTCTGCCGCATCCCGCGGACGGGTTGAGGGAAAGACAATCATAGTGACCGGAGCCGCTCAGGGATTCGGCGAGGGAATAGCCCGCTATCTGCTCGGTGAAGGTGCCAACATCGTGGTGGCCGACCTCAATGAAGTAACAGGAGAGGCCACGGTCTCCCGTTTCAACGCCATGGCGGGAAGGAACAAGGCCATCTTCGTGAAGACGAACGTCGCCGACCTTGAAAGTGTACGCGGGCTCATCCGCAGCACTGTCCTGGAGTTCGGCGCGGTTGACGCCTTCGTGTCCAACGCCGGGGTCGTGCGTGCCGGATCCCTCGAGGAAATGACAGAGAAGAACTTCGACTTCGTGACTGCGATCGACTACAAGGGCTATTTCATATGCGCGAAGGCCGCGTCCCACGTGATGCAGGTCCAGACTGCCCTCGACCCGGAGTATTTCGCAGACATCATCCAGATCAACTCCAAGTCCGGCCTCGAAGGCTCCAAGAAGAATTTCGCATATGCCGGAGCCAAGTTCGGAGGCATAGGCCTGACCCAGAGCTTCGCACTCGAGCTTGCGCCGGACCGCATCAAGGTCAACTCCATATGCCCGGGCAACTATCTTGACGGACCCCTTTGGAGCGACCCAGTGAACGGACTCTTCCTCCAGTACCTGCACGCGGGCAAGGTGCCCGGGGCCAAGACGGTCGAGGATGTCCGCGAGTACTACCTCTCCAAGGTGCCCATGCACAAGGGATGCAATCCGGAGGATGTCAGCAAGGCGATACTCTACGCCATCGAGCAGACCGGCGAGACCGGGCAGGCAATCCCCGTGACCGGCGGCCAGGTGATGCTCTCGTAAATGGAATAATTCAAAAAAAGCAAACATATGAAAACCAAAGCAGTACGCATATACGGAAAGGATGACCTCAGGCTTGAGGAGTTCGAACTTCCCCAGATGAAGGATGACGAGATCCTGGCCAAGGTTATCAGCGACGACATATGCATGTCTTCCTACAAGGCTGCGCATGCCGGCACGGAGCACAAGCGCGTGCCCAATGACGTGGCCGTGAATCCGACCATCATCGGACATGAGTTCGCCGGAGTGATCGTTGAGGTCGGCTCCAAGTGGAAGGATGAGTTCAAACCCGGGGAGAAGTTCTCCATCCAGCCTGCGCTCAATGACGAGAACGGTCCCGTGGGCGTCCAGTCTGCTCCGGGCTACTCCTACAGGTTCATCGGCGGTGATGCGACATATGTCATCATCCCCAATGAGGTAATGGAGAAGGGATGCCTGCTCCACTACACCGGAGAAGGATTCTATCCCGCCTCGCTCAGCGAGCCGCTCTCATGCGTGATCGGAGCCTTGCATGCCCATTACCACACCACTCCCGGATCATATGTCCATCAGATGGGGATCAAGGACGGTGGCAAGATGGCACTGCTTGCCGGAGTCGGACCGATGGGTCTTGCGATGATCAATTACGTCCTTCACCGTGAGGACCGCCGTCCCAGCCTGTTTGTCGTGACTGACATCGACCAGGCCCGCCTTGACAGGGCCGCCAGCCTTTACACCAAGGAGTTCGCGGCATCCAAGGGAATCGAGCTCCATTACATCAACACTTCTTCGGGTGATCCGGTTGCCGTCCTTCGTGAGATATCCGGCGGGACCGGCTACGACGACGTGGTGGTCATGGCTCCCGTACCTGCCGTCATCGAGCAGGGCGACGCAATCCTCGGATTCGACGGCTGCCTGGACTTCTTCTCCGGTCCGCGCGACGCCGGTTTCAAGGCTCCTTTCAATTTCTACGACGTGCACTATGCGTCCCATCACATCGTCGGGACCAGCGGCGGAAACGTGGATGACATGAAAGAGGCTATCGACATCATGAGCAAGGGAATGGATCCTGCCGGACTCATTACCCATATCGGCGGGCTCAACACGGTCATCGACACTACGCTGAACCTTCCTAACATCAAGGGAGGCAAGAAGATGGTTTACACCCAGCTGACGATGCCCCTGACGGCTATCGACGACTTTGCCGTCCTCGGGCAGACCAAGCCCGTCTATGCCGAGCTCGACCGCATATGCAAGGCTCATGGCGGCCTGTGGAATGCCGAGGCGGAGGCCTATCTCCTCTCTCATCCAGACGAACTGTAGATTCCGGTTCCCTCCGATGAAGATCGTGTTCGCACACGGGCTGGCTTCCTCCGGGAAGTACAAGATGGCGGATTCGCTCAGGATCCTGCTCCGTCCTGCCACGGTGATCTCTCCCGATCTTCCTTTGGAGCCAGGTGCAGCGGTCAGCCTGCTGCGTGAAATATGCGATAAGGAAAGGCCCGACCTTGTGGTCGGGCTTTCCCTTGGCGGGTTCATGGCCCAGAAACTCCGTGGGGAAAGGCGGCTCCTGGTGAATCCGGACTTCCATCCTTCAAGGCTGCTCCGCACCATGATCGGGAAGAACAAGTACCTCTCTCCGAGGGCGGACGGGGCTCTCACATTTACTGTCACCGAGGAGGTGTGCAGATCATATGAACTGATGGAACAAACTCAGTTCGAGGGGATTGATTCCTCCGAGGCGGAGTCCGTGACCGGGATGTTCGCCGATGCGGACGAGATGGTTCATTGCGGGAAGGAATTTGCCCGGCATTATCCGGGACGGTTCTTCAGTTACCCTGGCGGCCATCTCCCGGACTATCCACAGCTGAAAGCTTATATCGTGCCTGTCCTGCGCACGCTTGTTCCGTCGATATGACCTGATAGCGCACACATATGAAGTCATTGGTAAATAATTCGGTCGATCCCCATTTCAATCTCGCCTTCGACGAGTGGTGCCTTGAGCATTGGGAAGGGGAGCCGGTTTTCTACCTTTGGCGGAACCGTCCTTCGGTCATAATCGGGCTGAACCAGAATGCCTACAGCGAGGTCAACCTTGGCTGGCTCCGGGACAACGGGGTGGACCTGGCGCGTCGCGTGACCGGTGGCGGGGCCGTTTACCATGACCTCCAGAACCTCAATTATACTTTTGTGGGCAAAGGGGTTACACCACAGCCATTCGCGGATGCCCTCCGGAAGCTGGGGGTCCCTGCAGAGGTCAGCGGAAGGAATGACATCTTCGTCGGGGGACGCAAGGTTTCGGGTTATGCCAGGAGGGTCTGGCATGACAGGGAGATCGTCCATGGCACCTTGATGTACGATGTCGATATCGATTCCCTTGTGGACGCATTGGCCGTTCCTGGGTCCAAGCTAATGTCCAAAGGGATTGCCTCCGTGCGCAGCCGGGTCACAAACCTTAAACCCATGCTGCCTTCATTCGGTTCCCTGGATGAGGTGCAGTCGGCCCTTGCAGAAATACTCGGCGCGGGAGATGAGGTCATTATGCCGGATGAAGCTTTCCTGGAGGGGGTGCGCAGGCTCGCTGACGGTAAGTTCCGGACCTGGGACTGGGTTTACGGGCATTCCCGCGAGGCGGATTTCAGCCGCTCGGCTGTGCTTCCGTGCGGTACAGTGAGTGTGCAGACCTGCACGGACCACGGACTGATCACCGGTGTCGTTTTCACGGGAGACTTCATAGGCGACCTTCCACCGGAAGGGGTTTCCGAAGTGCTCAGAGGTGTCCGGCTGGGTTACGGACCGGTGCTGGAAGCTCTTGGAACAGTGGACGTAGGCTCATTCTTCCATGGGACGGAACCTGGGGAGATCGCACGGCTGGTCGTTCCCGAGGGGATTTTGTAAATGGAGAGAAAAATTGTTATCTTGCATCATCATTAAAATCTGATAATCATGGCAGAAGAAGTTCCCCAGGCCCCCAAGGCCGATCTGGATGGAGACGGAAAAGTTTCCTTCAAGGAAAGCGTAGAGTACGCTAAAAGCAAACTCAAAGAAGTAGCAGGCGAGGCCAAAGAGGTCTATGCCGAAGCTAAGGACAAGGTAAGCGCCAAGGTGGCATGCGCAAAATGCGCGGCCGATCTCGACGGGGACGGAAAAGTCTCAAAGGAAGAGGCCAAGCAGTACGCGAAAGCCCAGTACGAGAAGGCTGCCGGCAAGGCTAAGGAAGCTTATGCCGATGCCAAGGTAAAAGCCGGTGTCCTGGCCGGCAAAGCTAAGGATGTTTACGCCCAGGCAAAAGAGAAAGCGGAAGACCTGGCCGACAAGGCTGAAGACAAGTATGAGGAACTCCGCGACAAGGCAGAGGACCTGGTCGATGAAACCAAGGCCAAGTTCGCCAAGAAAGATTCTGAGGCCTAGTGCTTAATTCCCGGTATCCGAGCGGGTATCGAGTTGCTTGAGAGTGGAGCCGTTGTCATTCGCAACGGCTTCTTTCCATTTGTCCGTGTAGCCAGGCTGCGTCATTCCTGACGGGATCCCTTCCGAGAAATCGGAGTGCTTGAATGTCCCGTCTTCGTTCTGGGCCTTCACGTTGCCGTCGATGAATTTCACCAGGAGGGTCTGCTCGAGGGCCGTCCAGTCTTCGAACTGCTTCTGGGCTGTGTCAACCGAGAATTCAGTGAGGAATTTGCGGACCTTTGCGAACGGATCCCCGGAGAAGAGGACAGTCCTTTTCTCCGCTTTCTTCATCTTCTTCTGGAGCTTGTACACGATGTCGTTGTAGAGGTTTATGGCATCGTTGTCAGTCAGCGGGATCATCTGTGAGACCATCTTGGTTTCGAAGTCGTCGATCCTCTTCCTGACATACGGGGCCATCTGGTCGTACATCTTGTAGCATGCGTTCGCAATCCTGTTGTTCATCCAGAACGAGGATGTCGGGGAATAGGTCAGCAGGTTGCCGTTGCCCTCCTTGAAGCATTCGGGGACCTTGTCGGAGGCGGTGTAGATCGGGGTGAGGTAGGATGTGGCGGCGTCATCGGTGCCGAACCAAAGGAGTCCGCCGATTACGTCGGGAAGCCAGCCGCGGGACTGGGCGACGAACCAGAATCCGGTCTGCTGTGTGGCTATCGCCCTCTCGTTGAGATACTTCTGTCCTTCAACCTCGAAGCCCATGGGACGCCAGCGGTACGGAAGGGCATTTCCTCCGGCTCCTATGTCGGTGGTCATGTCCATCGGGGTGCCCTCGAAATGGTCGCGCATCACGTCTGCGATGTCCTTCACGGACAGCTTCCGCTTCGGGCGCACGAACAGAGGGATGCGCTTTCCGGACATGTCGTATCCCATCGCATAGTCTATGTAGTCATATGCATCTTTCTGGACGAGGTTGCCGTCGTCGTCGCGGTAGGTGAACCATCCGTCGCAGAGGATGTTGAATGCGCTCCAGACGCGTGCGTCGCATGCCCTCACGGTGCCGAAATCATATGGAGCATATACTTTCGAGAAGTCGAAATCCTCGTCCTCGCCGTAGAACAGGCCTTTGCGCCTGGCGAAGGAGATCACGTCCTTGGCGTACATGCAGTTGTCCGGATCGTCGAGGGGGAATTTCCCGATACGGGCCTGGTTGGCATGTGCGCATATGAATCCGTCGGGGATGCGCATGGCCACCCATACGACTCCCTTGTCGCGGTTCTTGCCGTTGCGCATGTTCATTCCCTTCCCGACCAGGTCCATTATCCATGCCTCGTCCTTGTCTATGATGGAGAAGGTCTCGCCTTCGCTGTAGTAGCCGTATTCATTGGCGAGGTCGGTCATGATCTTGATGGCTTCCCTTGCGGTCTTAGCCCTCTGGAGAGCGATGTAGATCATCGAGCCGTAGTCCATTGCGCCGTGCTTGTCCACCAGGTCCTCGCTTCCTCCCCATGTGGTCTCGCCGATTGCGACCTGGTACTCGTTCATGTTTCCGACCGTCTTGAAGGTGTGGTCGACCTGGGGGATTTCTCCAAGATAGCGGTTGGAGTCCCAGTCATATACTTTCAACATGGAGCCGGTCTGCCAGTCCGCCGCGGGATGGAAGTAGAGTTCGCCGTAGAGCATATGCGAATCCGCCGCATATGACAGGAGGTTCGAGCCGTCGCGGCTGGCGCCTTTGGTGATGATTACGTTGGTGCAGGCGAATATGTCGTTCGCACCCGTGAGGAGAGCTGCCGCTGCGGCAACGCTGCATATGATTGATCTGATTGTCATTTTGCTCTTTAGCATTAATTCACTACTTTTGCGTCTGCGGCAGGCTTTTTGTCTGCCATATGCCAGACATTTTACAAATCTACGGATATTTTTTATGAAATCATTCACTCATAAGATAATGTTTTGCGCATTGCTTCTCTGTGCCGCATGCCTTGGCGTGTGCGCCCAGGAGAAGCCGCTGACTCCTGAGGAGCAGGAGGCGAAGACCTTCGAGGCCATCCAGAAGGAGACGGACCGCCTCGCTTCGCTGCTCAACCTCGAGGATTGGCAGATATTCTACGTGGACTCCACCCTTACCCACAATGTGTTCGCTATGCAGAAGGAACTGAAGGACCTGGGTGACAGCAAGTTTTCGAACTCGTCCATTTACTACGACGTGCAGGACAAGTGGGCCCAGGCTACATATGATTCTTACCAGAGATTCCTCAATGAGGCCCAGTGGGCGAAGTACCTCAAGAACGGGGCTGCCAGGGAGCAGAAGTCCAGGGAAAGGAGACGCGAGAAGAATGCTGGCAAATAGGAGTTTTTGTCTATCTTTGCAGGATTAAAAACGGAAGGCATATGCTGAAAGAAGAAATAGAACAGATAAAGGCTGAAATCGCGGGCCTGAAGGCGTGCAGCCAGAAGGAAGCTGAAGAGTGGCGCGTCCGCCTTCTCGGAAAGAAAGGTGAGATCACCCAGCTTTTCGAGGAGTTCCGTACCGTGGCTCCCGAACTGAAGAAGGAGTTCGGACGGACTCTCAACGAGCTCAAGCAGACGGCCATGGCCAAGATCGCCGAGCTTAAGGCTGCCACTGAGGACAGCGGTGCCCAGGATGGTCCGAAGCAGGACCTTTCCATGCCCGGAGATCCGAAAGACCTGGGTTCAAGGCATCCGGTTTCGATAGTCCGCCAGGAGATAGTCGAGATATTCCGCAAGTTCGGTTACGATGTTGCCGAAGGGCCGGAGATCGAGGACGACTATCATGTTTTTGAAGCCCTGAACTTCCCTGCCAACCACCCCGCAAGGGACATGCAGGACACTTTCTTCGTGTCTGCAGGCCATCTGAATCCCATTCTGCTGAGGACCCACACTTCCAGCATCCAGGTGCGTACCATGGAGACTGTCAAGCCTCCCATCAGGGTCATATGCCCGGGCCGTGTTTTCCGTAACGAGGCCATTTCCGCCCGTGCGCACTGCATATTCCATCAGGTAGAGGGTCTGTACATCGATGAGAAGGTGACTTTCGCCGACCTCAAGCAGGCCATCCTCCTCTTCGCGCGCGAGATGTTCGGCGCAGATGCCAAGATCCGTATGCGTCCGTCTTATTTCCCGTTCACCGAGCCGTCTTCGGAAGTCGATGTGAGCTGCAACATATGCCATGGAAAGGGCTGCAATGTCTGCAAGGGAACGGGCTGGCTGGAGATCCTGGGCTGCGGTATGGTGGATCCGAACGTCCTGAAGGCCTCCGGTATCGATCCCCAGAAGTATTCCGGTTTCGCATTCGGAATGGGAATCGAGAGGATTGCCATGCTGAAATGGCAGGTGAATGACCTGAGGCACTATTTCGAGAACGACCTCCGCTTCCTCCGCGAGTTCTCCACCGCCGTTGAGGTCTAAGGAGCTGTAAGATTCGCGGGTCCAAAAAATTCCGCCGAAATTTTGCAGGAAAGAAAAATTGGACTATCTTTGTAGTCCCATTGCGGAAATAGCTCAGTTGGTAGAGCACGACCTTGCCAAGGTCGGGGTCGCGAGTTCGAGTCTCGTTTTCCGCTCAAAAAGCACTTCAGCCTACGCTGCAGTGCTTTTTTCGCGGAGAGGAGGGTGACTAAAAAGTCTTAGGACTTGAGGTCATCCTCTTTTTTGTACAAATTCTTCCAGATAAAGGCTGGGCATTTAAAATAAATAGCTATCCTTTTGAAATTCAATCGGATAGCTATTGCTTTTCTGATAAATAAT
>JAFRXO010000017.1 GCA_017443465.1 Bacteroidales bacterium | reverse complement strand
GAGGCATTTTTGCAGCCCGTGCAGGTATCGTAGGAGCTTTCGGTCAAGGTGCAATCATGGTGATTGATGCCATTGTGCTGTTCTGCATCTGGTATTGGGCGGACAAGAAGACCAATCCGTCTATAATTTGAGCAAAATTCGGATTTAACGGTGTAATACAAGTCCTGGCATTCTCGTAGGAGTGTCAGGGCTTTGCAGTTGATGGGGAACGAGCCGCAAACGCGGATGGGAACGCGCCAGCACATACCTTCCGGCGAGACTTTCGTATGGGGATGTCGCAGAAAGTGAGTATATTAGCGCTGTAAAACTTTTGGATGCGTAATCTTTATTCATTGGATAGGGCACTGTAGCATTTGACTTCCTGCCGTCTGCAGCGAATCAAATGCGCCCGTAACCGTTTTCCGGTACTTGGCAAGACCAAGCGCCCTTATATTTGTATAACCCAAAACATCAAGACAATGAATAAAGAATACATCATCCGCCACGAGCGGACATCGGAATATTATCAAGTAGAAAACCTTGTACGTGAATCCTTTTGGAATGTCTATCGCCCGGGCTGCCTGGAGCATTATGTGCTGCACTGCCTGAGAGATGATCCGGCTTTTATCCCTGAGCTTGACTATGTGATGGAGGCGGATGACCGTTTAATCGGACAGTGCATTTATCTCCGCGCGGAAATCCGGTCAGATAAAGGCACTACCATTCCCATACTTACAATGGGGCCTATCGGCATCCATCCGGATTTCAAGCGCCAGGGTTATGGCAAAGCTCTATTGGACTTCACCCTGGGGCGGGCAACTGAAATGGAGTTCGGCGCCGTTTGCTTTGAAGGGAACATCGCCTTTTATGGTAAGAGCGGATTTACCTACGCCTCAGACTTCGGCATCCGTTACCATGGCCTTCCGGAAGGAGAAGACGCTTCTTTCTTCCTCTGTAAGGAGCTGATTCCTGGTTATTTGGACGGGATTACCGGTGAATATACACCTCCGGCCGGTTACTTCGTCGATGAGCAGAAATGCGAAGAATATGACAAAGGATTCCCGTTTAAGAAGAAATTGAAGTTGCCAGGTCAACTCTGGTAGTAGCATTCATAGTCTGCCCCGACAGTCCGGATTGTCGGGGTTTTATGAATTAAACAGATAGACGGAAAGATGAATAGAGGGCTTTTGGCGTGTCAGGGCTGTGTGAAAATGGCTTGGAGTTTGGCCGCTTCGGCGGTAAGCTTGGCGGGATTCTGGCTCTTTAGTTTCTGGAGGTTCATCAGTTTCCATTGGACGGAGGGGTACTCCTGGAAGTAACCGAAGTCGAAACTGTCCCAGTCGGGCTGGCCTTGTTCGAAGCTGACGAGGAAGGATTTGTCGGTCGGGGTCATCAGAGCACATACGTCCTGGATGAGTCTGACGCGGGTCTGTTCGAACTCCTCGTAGGTGAAAGGGATGTCGGTCATCCCCTCGAACTGGTTGGCCAGGGCGTCGTGCTGGTCGATGAGATTCGGGGCGAAGGATTCATGGAGGGGACGGTCGCTGCCCAAAAGGCAGAACAGGAGGCCTTCCCGTGTGGCTTCGAAGGGATACTCCATGTATTTGACGTCGAATAAGTCCCGGGGATGCTGGCGGGATAGGGCCGCGGCGATCTTGCCGCCGTAGAGCAGAGTCATGGGCACGATGTCAGCCTCGCAGTAAAGGCCGAACTCCTCCTGGGCTTTCTGACAGAGCGGTCTGGCGGTCTGGACGTCACCGCCGATAATGCCGCGCTTGGTCTGGTTGACTTCGACCTTTACCTGCTTCCCCTGGTATTCGCAGAGGAGCTTGCTTGTGGCAAGCTTGGGAACGACGTGCATGCCACGGAAAGCGCGTCTTGCCTTGCCGGCAATGTTCATCAGGTGGGCATTGATATGCTCAAGACTCACCTCCCTGCCTTCCAGGGGGATATAGGTAAGGTCTATGTCAACCGAATACCGAGGCAGGTCCCGGACAAAGAGGTTGATGGCCGATCCGCCGTGGACGGCGAACACCTTTTCGTCCATCACGATGGGAAGGAGACGGAGGAGTACCTCCACTTTCTCTGCGTATTCTCTATTCATACTCGGCGAGTTCTGCGGGGATGATGATCTGATATTTATTGTCGAAGCGCCCGGTAGCGGAGATGTTCCTGATACCTTTCCCAAGATCAACCTTGGACAGGTCAAGGGCACGGAACCAGCTATGACCGGCCTTTTCGGCCATGTAAAGGAACAGGCGCTTCACCTTTATGGAGGAGCATTTTTCCAGCAGTTGCTGGACCAGTGCCGGTCGGAGAGTCGTCATCATTTCCATGACGTAGTAGCTGTCCAGTAGGGAGAACTGCTCCGGGGAGAGGTGCAGGCATTCCATGAACGCACGTTCCGGGCCGGATATGAGCAGTCGGACGCCGTTGTAGTCGTAGACCTCCAGCCCGGTATCTCCGCCGAAGATTGACGTGGTGAAGTACTTTAACGTCATGTTCCACTCCAGGGAGCCGAACCAGCCCGGTAAACGGGCTTCCTTGGCGGTGAAGAGATAGGCGGAAGGCTTGCCTATCGACACAAAATGGGAGTACCCCCTGAGATCCAGCGCGGAGGACGCCCCCACGTGGCAGGCCTTGCCCAGCTGGTTATTGTACGAAGCCACTGCGCCGTACAGGGTGGGACTGCTTCCGGCTATCTTGTAGACGCCCTGGGCGATCCTCTCCAGCCAGCCGCTGCGTACATACAGTGACTGCTCCTTCCGGTCGATTCCCTGTGCCGCCAACCAGGAGGAAAACAACACCGAATCCCGGGGGACCAAGTCGAGGATATTCTTTATTTTTGTTGCCATCGCGGTATTATTTACCGCAAATATAAACTGAATTTATAATACGTGCAAGAATTCAGCGAAAAGAACCAAGAAGTAACAGGCTATAAATAGTCATTTCTTCACGAACTGGGTGATGTCCTTGCACATCTGGTCGACCTCCCTGTTGACGTTCACGAAGTTCTCGTAGAGGATATGCTCCTTGGCCTCCTTCGAAGGGAACGTGTAGAACTTGGGAAGGTCCGTATAATGCTTCTCTTCCTCCTCGATCTCTTTCATGTCGAAGTCCGTCTTGCAATAGAACTTCGACGTCTGGAACTCCTCGCTTTCCTGGATGTTCATGGATCCTCCCTTGCCGGTCTTGGTCTTCACGAAGTCCCTAGCTGTCTGCCCGCAGATCCAGCCCGTCGGCAGATCCGAGATCTTCGATGCCGGGACCATGCTGTCCATATTCTCGTTGAGATTGATGGAGGTCCGGTCACGGTCGATGGTGACACCCTTCTTCAGCTGCACGACCTTACCGAAGATGTCGTTCGAGAGCCACTCCAGCGTCTCCTTGGCTCTAGCCGAGCCGCTGACGACATTGCCCACCGTCGTGATGACCTTCTGCATGCCCACCTTGCCGTAGTCGCTCTCAAGCTGCGGAAGCTCCTGGAAGCCGAGGGTCACGCTGACCTTGTTGCTTCTGGCCGTGCCGATAAGGCGATCTATCTTGTGGAAGTACAGCGTAGGGAGCTCGTCCACGATGATGCTCACCGGAACGTTCTTACCCTGGCCGGTGTTCACGCGAGTTACCAGACGGTTCAGGATCAGCGCGTTCAAGGCGCCGATGATGCTCTCCATCTCCGGGTCATTGGCGATGAGCAGGTAGCTGGGATGCTCCGGGTCGCTGACCTTCAGGTCGAAATCGTCCCCGTTGCGGTGGAAGATCCAGTAGGACTCCTTCGT
>JAFRXO010000016.1 GCA_017443465.1 Bacteroidales bacterium | reverse complement strand
TGACTACCCTGTCGAGATAGTCTTTGAGATTTGACCGAAGGTCTGTATATGTTGCTGTAATCATATTTTAAGTACTTAAATAAGTACTGCAAAGATAATGCTTAATTCTGAAAACGCAATACTGGAAAGGAAAAACTACCGCAATTTAAGTTCAAACACTGTCCGATTAACATCGCTTCTTAAAAATCAATGCCACCTTCAGTTTTAGAACTCTATAATACAATGTTTGTTTGTCTAAACAAGCATAGATTTGTTTAATTCATTGAGAATCAATATAGAAAAACATCTTTAACGAGGAGGGGTACTAATTGTAAGTTATTAATTTATAGTGTATTATGGAAACGATTCGGCGAATACCGGATCGTTTCTTATTATAGCCTACTTATGCCACATATTCTTGAGCTGACAGTATGAATACTGTGGTCCGGAACACTTCTTCAATAAACTGTCAATTAAGATTGTTTTTCGCTAAATCTACGAAATAAACCGAGATTTAGCAGAAAATGTTTAACTTACAACATCAATACGATATGACTACGCTTATTGGCAGAAAAGATGAACTCAGGGATATTAATGAAGCGTTCAAGTCGAAATACTCCGAATTTGTGGCGGTGACGGACCAATCCTCCTTCAGAGCCACGGCGATCCCAGCCCGCCTATAAGCTACCGGAATATCTGGATTAGGAAGCTTTAAGTTTTAATCCTTATAATATGAAGTCATATATCAGATTATTTGCTTTCATTGCCTTGGCATTGGCTTTTGCCGCATGCAGCAGTACAGAAAGGCCCTGTCCCGTCCTTGACATCGAAGGGGGACAGGTGCAGGGTGTATCCGCGGACTTGAACGGAGTTTACGTATTCAGGGGGATTCCTTATGCAGCTCCTCCGGTGGGGAATCTGCGTTGGAAGGAGCCGCAGCCCGTCAAACCGTGGGAAGGCGTCCTCAAGGCCGATGAATTCGGCCATCCGAGCTATCAAGCCGTCCATTACCCGGGGAATTATTTCACGGAGTGGGGATACGGGGAGGAGAAGCAGTGCAGCGAAGATTGCCTGTATCTGAACGTCTGGACCAAATATCCCGGGCAAATTGACCGTAAAGCCCCTGTAGCCGTGTGGATCCACGGAGGCGGCTATCGCGAAGGCTGGGGTTCCGAGCCGGAGTTTGATGCGCAGGAATGGGCCGCAAGGGATGTTATCCTGGTGTCCATCAACTACCGTCTCGGCGTATTCGGCTTCATGGCCCATCCTGAGCTGTCGGCAGAGAGTCCCCATGGAGTATCCGGCAATTACGGGATCCTTGACCAGATCGAGTCCCTAAAATGGGTCAAGAAGAACATCGCGCAGTTCGGAGGGGACCCTGACAATGTGATGATATTCGGACAGAGCGCGGGCGGTGGCAGCGTCAGGACTCTCTGCGCCTCGCCCCTTGCCAAACCGTATTTCAACAAGGCCGTGATCATGAGCGCCAACGGCCTTAACATACTCAAGGATCAGCAATTCAGGCTAGCCGCGGGTCCGGTGGTCCCGCCATCGATGCTGAAGATGATGTTCGGAGGCCAGACTCTCCAGGAAGCTGAGGCGGAGGCCAAGGCAGTGATGGACTGGGCCGGCCTTACGGACCTGCAGAAGATGCGCTCCGCTGCTACTGAAACCATCCATGCAGCGAGCGCTCTATATACCCAGGCCACCGGGAACAGCGGCATAACCATCACTCCGATCATTGATGGCTATGTCTCGAAAGAAGTTTTTGACGATGCTGCCGCAGACGGAACCCTGGCCGATGTCCCTTACATGATCGGCTATACGCTTAATGATATGGCCGACATGTCAGCAGGCATAGTCGCATTCGGCGAGAATCGCCGTGAAAGGGGAGGGAAGGCCTGGGCCTATGAATTCGCCCGTCCCCTTCCCGATGACGGCTCCCACCCGGAGGACAACCTCAAGGGCGCATTCCACTCCTCCGACCTGTGGTTCGTATTCAAGTCTCTCCAGCACTGTTGGCGTCCTTGGACACAGGGCGACTGGGACCTTTCCGACAGGATGATCACCGCCTGGACCAACTTCGCCAAATACGGAGACCCGAACGGCCCTGACGGAGGCATCTGGACCCCATGCACGGAAGAAAACGACGATTTCATGCTCTTCAAGCTGGACTCATCTGATGCAGAGGCCGCTGAAATGGGACAACCGATAAGGTAGGACCGGACAGGCCTTATTTTGTCAGGATTTCGATCATCCGGGTATCGATGCCGGACGGGGAGAGGATGCCGAAGCCGCCGGGGCCTTCCTGCCAGCACCAGACGGAGCGTGCGATGGACAGGCGGTCGAAAGCGGCGTTCATGTCCTCGAGCCAGCGGTAGCGCTGTTCTTCGTTGACAGGGTTGGCCAGGACACCGTATTCTCCGCAATAGACCGGGATGCCCATGGCATCCCCGACGGCTTTCACCCGTCCGAATTCCGACAGGAAGCGGTCCAGATTGTAGACCGACCCGCCGGGAATCACCTCGCCGGGATAGCTCACGGTCTCCTCGAGGTCGCGGTATTCAGTCCAGCTCGCCTGATAGTGCGTCAGCTCCATGGGATGGTAGTAGTGGAAACTCAGGATGATGTTGGGGTCTCCCTTCGGAAGGGCGAGCTGTTCCACGGTGTCGAAACTCTGCCACATGTTGCTACCGATTACGATGATGCGGTCTTTCTCCAGTTCGCGGACGACATTGTAGCATGCCGTCGCGATCCGGTTCCAGTCCTCTGGATCGTCAGCGACCGGTTCGTTCATGAGTTCGTATGCGACCATGGACACGGGATAATCCTTGAGCTCGCTGGAGATGTCCCTCCAGCACTGGTAGAACGCCTCCTGGGCGGATGCTTCGGTGAAGAGGGGCCGGACGTCCGCGATGAAATAATGGGAGCGGAGGATGTGCAGGTCCACGATGGCGCGAAGTCCCTGCCGGCCGCATTCGTCCAGGGCGGCATGCAGGAGCGAAAAGGCTTCATCGTCCTTGGTGCCGTCCTCATGGAACATCTGCATCTCGTCGATCGGAATCCTGACATGGTCGAAACCCCATTCGGCGATCCGGGAGATGTCCTCACTGGTGAAATATGCAGCGCGGGCCTCTCCTCTGGCCCCGCTCTGGGAAAGCCAATGGGCGATGTTCACGCCTTTCTTGATGGTGAAACTCTCTTTTTCGACGGGTTTGCATGCGCACAGGATAGCGGCAAAGGCCAGCAGCAGAAGGATTTGTCTTTTCATTTCATGTCGTATTTCCACAAAAATGGGAATAATCCGTGAATAATCCTCATGAAACGAGTTTTGCCTTCAGGCGCTGACGTGCCCTGGTCCTGTCTTTTTCACTAAAAAAACAGTCGTCATGGACTTAACTTCTTGTGATTTTTGTATTTTTACATCCCGATATGAAAGAAATACAATTCCATCACAGTTTGCCCATCCAGATACGCTGGAAAGACTGGGACCGCTTCGGCCATGTAAACAATGCGACGTACTTCGAGTTCTACGATACGGGCAAGGTCGACTATTTTGAGACCGTATGCAATGGTGTAGACTGGAACAAGAGCGTGATTATGATCGTGCATGGAGAGTGCGACTTCATGTCGCAGATAAAGGAGTTCAACAACATTTCCGTCCGGACTGCGGTAACCAAGCTCGGTCACAAGAGTTTCACTCTCTGTCAGGAGGTCTACAATCATCGCAACAACGAGCTCAAGGCCCGCTGCACCTCTGTCATGGTGTATTACAACCATGAGACCAATCAAGCCGAGCCTGTGCCGGACTCCTGGCGCGAAGCCATTACGGCTTTCGAGGGCGATAATCTCGAATAGGGTTTGGACTGGCTCCGCATTATTTTTTGCTTATGAAGAAGTTGTTTTTATCGCTGTTCCTTTGCGCAGCATGTGTCTGTTCTTTTGCACAGGGCCCTTTCGGCAAAGTTGAAGCTCCTGCGGGCTACAAGGAGGTCCTGACCATCAAGATAGACATCACCGGCTCCCAGACCGTGACCGCCGACTCCCTGTCTGTGACCATGATCCCCTTCGCCGGTAGCGTGGACTGTGCTAACTTCAAAGGGGAAGTGCTGCCTACAGGCGTCGATACTCAGATAGGGCGGCCTGCCGGCAGGACCCTCTCCGCCCGATATTTTATCACGGGCAAGGATCTCGCCGGAGAGGACAGCAGTATTTTCATAGAGAACAATGGCGACATGCGTGAGCCGTATACGCATCCGTTCATTGTGACCGACAGCAAGGCGCTCTCTTACCTGAATGGCGCTGACCTGCTGGGCCAGCTCGATTTCAGCACCGGCGGCCTGGTGATCAGGATCTATTGCCCCGAAGGGCTGGTGAAGTAAAAGCATGATGTTTGCCGCATGCAACGGCTAAGAAAAGCTAAACCAGGGAAGATAATAGGCGAAAATGAGTGAAAGAATAGTTATTTTTGGCCGACTCATCCAGGTCTGTCTGGAAGATTGAAACGAACTTAATTGAATCTTTGGAAATGAAAGCTTACTCCTTTCTTATGCTTTCGGTGGCCGCAGAGGTATACTCTGTCGATTCCATTCCGGACAATCTTCTGATCAACCCCGAAGGTATCGTCGTCGCCCGTGGCCTCCGCGGCGAAGCGCTGGCGAAGAAACTCGCCGAAGCCTTCAACTGATCGTTATCAGGAAAGAAGTATCTACAAAAAAAGCCGTAAGATAGCTCTTACGGCTTTTTTATTCCACCTACGGCCGGCCTAATTCTTCCAAAGCTTAGGGAGGAATCCGTAGTAGAGGAGATGCCTCCAGGTGGACCAGTCGTGACCGGTTTCACCTATGCAGAAGTACTCATATTCGATTCCGTGCTTGTCGAGGGCATCCCTGAGGCCCTTTACACGAACGTTGAACATGCCCTTCTCTTCTGCGCCTCCCTGTCCGATGAACAGATAGTCCACTTTGTCGTTGGCCTTCGGGTCATTGAGGAACTCGCCCAGGGTCTGCTCGGGAGTGTTGTCACCTGCGCTGAGGACGCCGAAGTTGGCGAAGAGGTCGAGGGACTTCAGACCGACGAAAATGGTGTGGCGGCCGCCCATCGAGAGACCGGAAATGGCGCGTCCGTGGGGATTGGCGATGGTCTTGTAATGGCTGTCGACGAAGGGGATGACGGCCTCGCGGTACTCACGCTCCATAATGTCGAAGGTGAGCTCGGCGTGCTGGGGATGGTTGCGGTGGATGACCTGATTGTTCACAAGCGCGATCAGCATAGGCTCCGCCTTGCCTTCCGCGAGGAGATTGTCCATAATGAAGTTCACGCGTCCGTCATACATCCAGTTCGACGGGAGCTCGCCGCTTCCGCCCATGAGATAGAGGACGGGGTATTCCTTCTGGGGGTCATACTGGGGAGGGGTATATACGTAGATCTCACGCTCTCCCTTGGTAACGGGGCTGTAGTAGATATGACGGGTAACGGCTCCGTGAGGCACATCCTTCGCATCCCACCAGGAAGGTCCGTCGCCATGGACGATGAGCTCACTGTAAGGAGGCATTGCCGTAAAGGAGGCATATGTATTGTTGGGATCGGCCATGCTGACCCCGTCGACAACGAGATTGTACTGGTACATATCTACCGGGAGAGGGCCGATGGTGAGGGTCCAGATGCCGTCTTCCCCTTTGGTGAAAGGAATCCTGCCATTGACTCCC
The DNA here is from genome assembly GCA_017443465.1 of Bacteroidales bacterium. Classification (GTDB taxonomy): domain Bacteria; phylum Bacteroidota; class Bacteroidia; order Bacteroidales; family UBA932; genus Cryptobacteroides. The sequence continues at coordinate 2,426 of JAFRXO010000016.1, read as the reverse complement.
ATGACTGTGGTCATGGCGCCCGAGAGGGCGACGGACTCTGCCTTCGGGGCCCTGAGACGGAATATGACGGTATGGTCGTCATTCACCTGCGGCGAATTCAGATTCGCGCTGAAGGGGATTAACCCCTCGGTGTCTTTCTGAGGGTTGTAGCTGAGGTTTACGTTCGACTGCTGGGCAAATGCCGTCAGAGCGAAAAGTAGCGAAATCGCCACGGTAATTGTTTTCTTGATCATAATAATGCTGTTTTACGCTGCAATATAGTCAATCATTAGGATACATGAATCAAAATCGTAGTAAGATTATTCCAATCCTGGCCCGAATTTGACGGACTTGCCGGCGGCGAGGGTGAAGTCCTTGGTCTTGCCGGCGTAACGGACGGTGAAGGGATGGCCGAATTCGGATTTGATCTCACAGGAGGTCATCTTTCCGTCCTTCCAGCTGATGCTTACCTCATAGCCGCCTCTGGCCTTCAGGCCGCTGACAGATCCGTCTTTCCAGCTTGCCGGCAGGGCAGGCAGGATGGATATCTCGCCGGCATGGCTCTGCAGGAGGCTTTCCGCGATGGCTGCGGTGATGCCGAAGTTGATGTCGGACTGGTTGGACCCGGAGAAGTGAAGATTGTTGCCGAAACCTCCTCTGCGTCCGGCGGGGCTCATGAATATCTTTCTCAGGATCTCATCCGTTTTTTCTCCGTTCTCAAGCCTTGCCCATTGGCAGATGTCTATCGCGCTGTTCCAGAATACCGTGACCGGGCGGGGCTCCAGCCAGGTCTCGACGGCCTTTGCAAGCTCCGGAGTACCCCTGAGGGTGATGGAGTTGCCCGGATAAAGTCCGAAGGTTCCCGACCAGTTGTGGTTCTCCCTTCCGCGTGTCCAGTCCTCGATCCAGCCTTGCAGCATTCCGTTCTCGCCGATCATATACGGCGGGATCTTCTCCAATGCTGCCGCGAGCTCGCTGCTGAACTCGCTGTCGACGTTCAGCAGCCTGGCCGCCTCGATGCAGTGGGGGAAGAGATCCCTGATCAGTGCATTGTCCATTGTGGTGGACGGTGCGAGGAACATCTCTTCGGGATTGCCGTCGATGTAATAGCCTTGCTCGGGGGACATGGAGAAGGGGATTGTGAGGTAGCCGTAATTGGGATTGACCTCCAGGATGTCCATAACGAACTGGGCTGCGCCCTTCATTATGGGATAATACTTCTTGAGGAAGTCGATATCCTCCGTAAAGAGATAATGCTCCCAGATATGCTGGCACAGCCAGACGCCGCTCATCGGCCACATGCCGTAGCGCGCGGCGTCCACGGGGGCAGTGCCGCGCCAGAGGTCGGTGTTGTGGTGCGACACCCAGCCGTCAGCGCCGTAATAAAGCTTTGCCGTTTCAGCTCCGTTCTCCGCCAGGTCTTCGATCAGGTGGAACAGCGGGGGTGTACACTCCGAAAGATTGGTGACCTCGGCAGGCCAGTAGTTCATCTCGGTGTTGACGTTGAGGGTATACTTGCTGCCCCAGTTGGGCAGCAGGTCCTGGAGCCAGCGTCCCTGGAGATTGGTGGGTTCGCTGCCCTCCCTGCTGCCGGAGACGGTGATATACCGGCCGAACTGGAAGAGTTTGGCCTGGAGATCGGCATCCGGCTCGCCCTTCTTGAGGGCGTCGACACGTACATTCGTGGGCTTTTCGTTCTCCGCAACATCACCGACTGTGAGATGGACGCGGCTCATCAAGCTGGAGAAATCCTTGAGGTGCGTCTCCTTGAACTGCTTGTAGCTCTTGCCCTTGACAGCAGCGAGGACCTCCTCGCAGCGAGCCGAAGGATCGCCGCTGATGTCCTTGTAATTGACCAGGTTTGTGGCTATTGTAAGGACGAAAGTCACTGAATTGGCGCCGCTTATGACCAGGCTGGAGTCAGTCGCCTCCAGTTTTCCCTTCTCGGGAAGGGCGATGACATCCGTCTGGAAACTCATTCCGTCGCCTTCGACCTTGGCGATCAAGTCGAATATCCTGGTGGGGAGATAGCTCCAGGTGCCTTTCATCGTCAATCGGTTGTCCGAGGAGGAGATGTCTCTCAGGAAAGGGCTCTTGAGCTTCGCCTCCACGTTCACCTTGCCGGGTTTGTCGGCGGAGACCTTCATTACCATTACGTGGTCGGGATAGGACATGAAGACCTCCCTCGTCATCTTGACGTTGCCTTCGGTATAGTTGACGGTGACTATGCCGGTCTCCATGTCGAGCTCACGATAGTAATCCTTGACGGGCCCTTCTCCGGGCTTGAAATCAAGGAGCAGGTCGCCGACAGGGGCATAGGTCTGCTGGTTGGCGGGCTTTCCGTAGAAGTGCTCGTTCACCAGTTTTTCCGCCTCCTTGTATTTCTTGGCATACATCAGTTCCTTGATCTGGTCATAGTAATTGTGGGCCTCAGGATCGTTGTAGTC
>JAFRXO010000001.1 GCA_017443465.1 Bacteroidales bacterium | reverse complement strand
TAGGTCTCGCCCTGGCGCTCGAAGGTGGCTTCCAGGCCCGCGATGACGCGGTCGATATAGTGCTCATCTATCTGGGCCTCCACCTTGTAGGTGCCCACGGAATTGATCTGTCCAATCTTGGTGCCGGCGGCGATGCTCTGGCCCAGGACCACGTCCAGCAGGCCCAGTTCACCGTCAATGGGGGCCTTTACGATGAGGTTACTCTTGCGCCTGCGGATCATCGACATGTTCAGCTGCATGTTCTCCAGGGACTCTTCCATCCGGTCAATCTGGGTGCCGCGGTAGAGACTGTCCTGCTTAGAGCGTTCGGCCATCAGGTCGTATTTCTGCTTGGCCAGTTTGTAGTCTTCTTCGGCCTTCAGGTACTCCTCTTTGGCGATAAGTTTGTCTTCATAGAGCGCCTTCTGCTGCTCATAGGCACGCCTCAGGCGGTCCACCTGCATGCCGTACTCCAGCACGTTCTGACGCACGTCCAGCTTCTGCTGCTCCATCTGGATCTGCGTGTTGCGGAGAATATTCTCCTTCTCGGCCAGCTCAGCTTCCGAGTTCAGGATGGATAGGTCCAGGTTGTCGTTATTGAGGATGAGAATGGCGTCTCCGGCATTCACGCGGGAACCTTCCTCAATGAGGATCTTCTCCACGATGCCGCCCTCCTGCGGGCTCAGCTGGATGGTAGTCATAGGCTGCACGCGGCCGCTGATCCGGATGTAGTCGTTGAACTCGCCCTTCACGGCCCTCGACACCGTGATGCTGTCCTTATCTACCCGCAGTGTCTTATTGTTAGGACGGGCGATCAGATAGATGATAAACACTGTCAGCAGCGCCCCCAGCCACCAGGGCAGGGCTTTCTTAGTAAACGCCACGCGCCAACCGGTCTTCTTCTCGATAATCTTATCCATTGTTTCTTACTGATTTACATATTCAACACCATTGTAGTAACGGACCACTGCCTGCTTGATGAGGTATTTGAAGAGAGAGTTCATCTCATCGGCCTGTGCCTTCAGGTAGTTGCCCGTCGCGGTCTGGAACTCCAGCGGGGATATAAGGCCCTGCTCCAGTTTCTTCAGGTTAAGGGCATATGCCTCGGCCTGCACCTCGGCCTTGTGTTGCGCCTGCCGGTAAGCCGTGGCGGCGCCGTCACGGTCCTGGATGGCCCGGCGCACCTCGCTCTCCACATCCCTTCTTTTCTGATCCAATTCAGCGGAAGCCTTTTGCAATGCGTTGCGCTTGCGGGAAATCTTCGAAAGGCCGGAAAGCCGGTTGAAGATAGGGATGGAAACGGAAACTTCTACATACTCGCCACCGTTGTTCTTGAACTGGTCCTGGAAGGCCGCGGTCTGGGAGCCTTGATAGGTGTAGTAGCTCGTGCTCCAGCCGGCATATAGGCCCACGGAAGGCAGTGTCTGCCACTTGGCCGTATTCAGCTCCCTCTTGGCGTTGAACTCTTGCCAGGAAGCAATCTGGACCGCAGGATTATGCTCAAGGGCATAGTCCACCACTGTGTTTGTAGAGACAGGCTCTACCTGCCAGAGGGGCATCGAGGTGTCGATGACCAGGTCCTCGTCCACCGGCCAGAACATCAGGTCTGCAAGGGTCATCCTCTGGCTCTCATACATGTTGCGCGTGTTGGTGAGGTCATACTGGCGGTCGGCCAGGTCCGCCTCCATCTGGATCACATCGGCATGTCCTTTCTGCCCCAGTTCTTCCTGACGCTGAGCCTTTTTCAGGGCGGATTCGGCCGTGGCTACCTGCTCCTCGTACACATCGCAGAGGCGTGTGTAGTACACTACGTTGTAATAGGCTTCCATCACGGCCAGGCAGATATCGGCTTCCACCTGCTTATTCTGGGAGTCGGCGATCAGAAGTCCGGTCTTGGAGATCTTGTAGTTGTTTACGGCCTTGAATCCGTCGAAAAGGTCGTAACCGGCGCTCATATTATAATTGTTATGGAATGAGGTCGTGTTGAAGTAGGTGTTCGTCTGCGGGTCGATGCTTCGGCCGAAGTTGTAATAGGCATATGTCTGCGCACTGATTTGTGGCGTAAACAGCGCCAGCGCAGCATCCCGCCGGTCAATCTGCGCATCACCGATGGCAGCCTGCTGGATCCGGACCTTCGTGGAATTGGAAACGGCATAGCGCATGCAGTCCTGCAGCGTCATGGCAGTCTGGTCGCTGGCGTACACACTCACTGCGGACGCCAGGGCAATAACAGCACAATTGATGAAAAGGGTTTTCATATCAATACTTATGTTTAACCATGCCAAACATAAGCACTCCCTGTGCCAAAAGTGTTAATTGATTGATTCTTAGCCTATTACAGGTAGAATGGGTGGTGTAAAGTCTGTAAAAACTTTACACCACCTTTACACTTTCTTTACAGTTTTCTCCTGATGGGACTATCTGAATCGCAGCTCGAATATGGTCTGCTGGGCATTGCTCCGGACAAGTTCAATGGTGCCGTTGTGGTTGCGCATAATCTGGCGGGAGATGCTGAGGCCGATGCCGGAACCCTCCTTCTTCGTGGTGTAGAAAGGAATGAAGATCTGCTCCTGGGCAGAGACCGGAATAGGTTCGCCATCATTGGCCACCTGAATAATCACATCGTCATCCTTGCCCATCTTCGCGGTAATGTCGATGTGCTTGGCACCAGCCTGCAAGGCGTTTTTGATAAGATTGATAAGGATCTGGGAAATCTGCCCTTCATCGGCATAAATCATCAAATCATCCTCCTCGGGCCTATACTCGCAGGATGCACCGCAATCGGCCGCGAATTCACTGTTCAGGGCAATTACATTGTCCATCAGTTCCCGCAGGTCAAGGGCCTTGCGAATCGGTTTCGCCACGCCGGAGAGTTGCCTATAGGTCTGAACGAAACCGATGAGATTCTTGGAGGAGTCGCTGATGGTCTCCAGGCCAGCCTTGATGTCCAGTTCGCTGTGCCCATTCTCATCCACGGACTTGGCCATGGCATCGGACAGGGATGCAATCGGCGATACCGTATTCATGATCTCGTGCGTGAGCACGCGTATGAGCTTTGTCCAGGAATCCTGCTCATGGGCCTGCCGCTGCTTCTCAAAGATGGTCCGGATGCGGTTCAGTGTCCGGTTGAACTTGTTCTTGTCCTGGAAGCGGAAGTTCAGCTCCCCGTCCTCCAGCGCGTCCATCATGTAGGCTACCTTCCTGATGTCCTTGTGCCTGGTCCGGAGCGTTGCAATCAACGCCACGATAATCGCAACGATGACAGCTACAACTACGATATGCCAGACGGTAAAGGTCATAGCCCGTATTTCTTCATTTTGGCATACATGGTCGGCCGGCTGATTCCCAGGGCCTTCGCTGCGGCGGAAATGTTCCCTCCCGTCCGCTCGACGGCTTCACGGACCAGCCTCTCTTCCTCCGTCTCGCTGACGGATTTGAGCATGCCGGAAGCAGGGGCACCTGCCTTGGACTGCTCAATCTGAATGTCCTTGGCCGTGAGCACAGTTCCCTCAGACAGGATGACGGCCTTCTCTATACAGTTCTGCAGCTCCCGGATATTCCCGCTCCAGCGTCCACCCTCCAGCATAGCCTTGGCAGAATCATCCAGCCCAGTGACAGCCCTGTGATACTTTTCAGCGAACTGCGCTGTGAAGCGTCCTGCCAGCGGGACGATGTCTTCCCTGCGTTCCCGAAGGGGCGGCAGGGCGATATGCACTGTGTTGATGCGGTAGTACAGATCCTCGCGGAAGCGGCCTTCCCTGACCAGCTGCTCCAGATCCATATTGGTAGCGCAGATGAGGCGGATATTCACCGGAATGTCCTTCGAGCCTCCAACCCGGACGACGCTTCTGTTCTGTATCACCCGCAGCAGTTTTGCCTGAAGGTGCAGCGGGATATTGCCGATCTCATCCAGGAACAGTGTCCCGCCGTCGGCCTGCTCAAACTTGCCCACATGGTCAGTATTGGCATCTGTAAAGGCGCCTTTTACATGGCCGAAAAGTTCACTCTCGAAGAGCGTTTCCGTGATTGCCCCTGCATCCACCGCCACCATCGGCTTTTCTGCCCTGAGACTGTGGGCGTGGATCTCCCGCGCCAGCACGTCTTTTCCGGTTCCGTTCTCGCCGGTGATGAGTACCGTGGCATCGGTGGGGGCAATCTTCTGGACGGTCTTCTTTATAACCGACATGGGCTTTGAGGTGCCCCAGAACATGGATTCTTCGCTTTGCTGCGCTCCGTTCAGAATGACAGAGTCGCCATCCTGAGCGCCAGCGAAGGATCTTCCCAGAGCTTTCCGGGCCTTGTCCCGGGCTGCCGTCAGCGTAGCCGCCAGTTTGTCATTGTCCCAAGGCTTCACGATGAAGTCAAAGGCACCGCGCTTCATCCCTTCCACAGCCAGCTGGATATCGGCATATGCCGTGAAAAGCACGACCTCCACCTCCGGAGCCATCTTCTTGATTTCTCCGGCCCAGTAGAGGCCTTCGTTTCCGGTATTGATAGAAGTGTTGAAGTTCATGTCCAGCAGCACTACGTCCGGACGGAACTGCTCCAGCGAGTTCACCAGGGTTGCCGGCGATGGGATTGTCTTTACATCCGTGAAATGAAGGGGCAGCAGGATTTCCAGCGCCCTGCGGATGCCCAGGTTATCATCCACCACCAATATTTTCCCGTCCTTTGAAGCCATGGAGACAAACGAATTTACAGTCTTTGCAAAGTTACGAATTTCTCCTATCCGAATACTATAGTACGGTTCTTATATGTCAGGATTTTCCGCTCGATGTGTTTCGTGACGGCCCTGCTGAGCACGATCTTCTCGAGGTCCCGGCCTTTGCGCACCAGGCTGTCGGGCGTGTCTTTGTGGGAAATCCTCACGACATCCTGCTCGATTATCGGACCGGCATCCAGGTCCCGGGTGACATAATGGCTTGTCGCGCCTATGATCTTGACACCTCTGTCAAATGCCTGATGGTACGGTCTTGCACCCTTGAAGGCCGGCAGGAAGGAGTGGTGGATGTTGATGATGTTATGCGGATAGCAGGAAATCATCTCATCGCTTATGAGCTGCATGTAGCGCGCGAGGACTACGAAATTCACCCTGTTGCTCCGCAGGAGCTCCATTTCGGCATTTTCAACCTCTGCGCGGTTTGACTTGTCCGGTGAGATGCTCCAGACGTGATAGGGGATACCGAATTGCTCCGCGACATATCTCAGGTCCTCATGGTTGCTGACTATGCAGGGAATCTCCACCTCCCATTCGCCGGCCCGGTAACGCGCCAGCAGGTCGTACAGGCAATGGCTCATCTTACTCACGAAAATCGCCATCCTGGGCTTCTCATCACTGAAATAAACTCGGGAATGCATGTCATAGCGTATTCCAAGCTGCTGGTCGACAGCCTCGTTGATATGCTCCCTCGGGATGGAGAATCCGTCCAGGTCCCATTCGATCCTCATGAAAAGGCGCTCATCGATCCTGTCAACGTGCTGGTCGAGATCTACGATATTACCGTGGTTATGGGTTATGAATCCCGTGACATCCGTTATAATACCCTGCCTGTCAGGACAATGCAGAAGCAAAATCGCTCTTGGTTTAATCATCTCGTTTTAGGTGACGGTTACTTTAATAAACTGCAAATCTAATTGTTTCATCGTATTTTTCAAATCAGGGTGCATGTTGGCAAACTTTTATTAACTTTGTTTATCAACATTCAGCCTATGAAAGTGTCATTGATCCAGATGGATCCGGTGTGGGAGAATCCATCAGAGAACAGGGAAAAGGCGGAAGCCCTTATTCGCAAGGCATCCGGTGCAGACCTCGTAGTCCTGCCGGAGATGTTTTCCACGGGTTTTGTAACTGAGCCGGAAGGAGTAGCCGAGAGCGACGACGGCGAGAGCCTCGCCATGATGAAGGGTCTTTCCGCCGAACTTAGGTGTGCAATCGCCGGAAGCATCGCGGTGCGCGAAGGAAAGGGCGGCGCATACCGCAACCGTTTCTACTTCGTGAAACCTGACGGGACCATCGCATATTACGACAAACGCCATCTGTTTACATATGGAGGTGAGCACCTTCACTTCAAGGCCGGGGAAAAGCGGGTAACCGTCGAACATTGCGGGATGCGTATCCTGCTACAGGTCTGCTATGACCTCAGGTTCCCGGTCTTCAGCCGGAACCGCAAGGGAGGGGAAAGATATGACATGGTCCTGTACGTGGCCAGCTGGCCCCAGGCCAGGATCGGGGCGTGGGACGCACTCCTGAAAGCGAGGGCCATAGAGAACCAGTGCTATGTCGCGGCTGTAAACAGGGTCGGGAATGATCCCTTCAACGTATATTGCGGACATTCCGTTTTGATAGATCCATATGGTAAAATACTTTCAGAATGTAAGGAAAACGAGGTCGATACTGTCGTTGCAGAAGCCGATATCGTTTTACTTGAGGCATTCAGGAAGAAGTTTCCGGTGCTGGAAGATTCTGATACATATTAAATTATTTAATATTTTCCTTGCTTTTTAATTTTTGCTGATTATATTTGTGGTAGCTTATAACTTGTAAGTGGAAATGAACGTTTCTTCTATTATCCTTGTAGACCTTGTAGTCCTTGTCCTTGCGAACATGGACTGAGAAGGCGTAGATAGAAAAGTTCAAAGTTGATCTTGAAGCCCTTCTCAGTAAGACACTGGGGAGGGCTTTTAAACAAAAAGGCAGAGCTATGAAGCATCTTTTAAGGAGTTCGGTTACACTCGACGGCCGCAGGATGGCTGGGGCAAGGGCGCTATGGGTGGCTACCGGTATGAAGAAAGAGCAGTTCGGGAAACCGGTTATCGCGGTGGTAAACTCGTTTACCCAGTTCGTCCCCGGGCACACCCACCTTCATGAGATAGGCCAGATCGTCAGGCAGGAAATCGAGAAATGCGGATGCTATGCCGCCGAATTCAATACGATTGCCGTCGATGACGGAATCGCGATGGGACACGACGGGATGCTTTACTCGCTTCCTTCCAGGGAAGTCATAGCCGACAGCGTGGAATATATGGTCAATGCACACAAGGCTGACGCCATGGTGTGCATCAGCAACTGCGACAAGATCACTCCCGGGATGCTCATGGCTGCGATGCGGCTGAACATCCCGGCTGTCTTTGTGTCCGGCGGGCCGATGGAGGCCGGTGTAAGGGGAACTGAGAGGCTCGACCTGATTGACGCCATGGTCAAGTCCGCCGACCCTAGCCTGGGAGATGCCGAAGTGGAAGAAATAGAGAACTGCGCTTGTCCGGGATGCGGATGCTGTTCCGGGATGTTCACCGCGAACTCGATGAACTGCCTTACTGAAGCTATCGGGCTTTCACTCCCCGGAAACGGCTCCGTGCTGGCGACACATGTAAACCGCACGGAGCTTTTCAGGAAAGCGGCCAGGCTGATAGTTGAAAATGCGTGGAAGTACTACCGCGACGGAGACGAAAGCGTCCTGCCGAGAAACATAGCTTCAAGGGAAGCCTTCCTCAATGCCATGTCCCTGGACATTGCGATGGGAGGATCCACCAACACTGTCCTCCACCTGCTCGCGGTGGCAAACGAAGCCGGGGCGGATTTCACCCTCGATGACATCGACTCCCTTTCAAGGAAAGTCCCGTGCGTGTGCAAGGTGGCTCCCAACACCCAGAAGTATCACATACAGGACGTGAACCGGGCTGGCGGAGTGATGGCAATCATGGATTCCCTTGCGAAGGGAGGACTTGTGGACACCTCGGTGAAGAGGGTCGACGGCCTCACACTCGGCGAAGCGATAGACGCTTACAGCATAGACTCCCCGAACCTCACTTCCGAGGCAGCCAGGATCTACAAGAGCGCCCCTGCGAACAGGTTCAGCGTCCGGATGGGATCGCAGGAGAATTACTACGACACATTCGACACCGACCGCAGCGAAGGCTGCATCAGGGACCTGCAACACGCATATTCCAAAGACGGCGGGCTCGCGGTCCTGAAGGGGAACATCGCCCGTGACGGCTGCGTGATCAAGACTGCCGGCGTGGACGAGTCCATCCTGAAGTTCTCCGGAAAAGCCAAAGTCTTCGACTCCCAGGAAAGTGCATGCGACGGCATCCTGGGCGGGAAGGTAGAGGCAGGAGATGTGGTGGTCATCAACTACGAAGGCCCCAAGGGAGGTCCGGGAATGCAGGAAATGCTTTACCCGACATCCTACATCAAATCCATGCACCTGGGGAAAGCCTGCGCCCTGATAACCGACGGCAGGTTCAGCGGAGGCACCTCGGGCCTGAGCATAGGTCACATTTCACCTGAAGCCGCTGCCGGAGGAGAGATAGGACTCGTCGAAGACGGGGACATCATTGACATCGACATCCCGAAGCGCTCGATAAACGTGCGTCTGGACGCCGGTACTCTCCAGGCCAGGAGGAAGAAAGAGATGGAAAGGGGGCCGGCCGCTTTTACACCGCCGCACCGCGACAGGAAGGTCTCAAAGAGCCTCAAGGCATATGCCTCCATGGTCAGCTCGGCGGACAAGGGTGCAGTCAGGATCATAGAATAACAACAGACTTGACATATGGATAAAACTATTACCGGATCAGAGGCGCTTTGGCTCTCATTGCTGGAAGAAGGTGCAGACACTGTCTTTGGCTATCCTGGCGGGCAGATAATGCCTGTCTATGACAGCCTCATCAAATTCCAGGACCGCATCAGGCACATCCTGGTGAGGCATGAGCAGGGCGCGATCCATGCAGCCCAGGGATATGCCAGGGTGAAAGGAACCCCGGGCGTTGTCATTGTGACTTCGGGACCTGGTGCCACCAACGTCATCACCGGGGTGGCCGATGCCATGACCGACTCCACGCCGGTCGTGGTCATCACCGGCCAGGTCCCGACATCCGCCCTGGGAACTGACGCCTTCCAGGAGGCAGACGTGACAGGCCTTACCGGGCTCATCACCAAGTGGAACTATCAGATAAAGAGACCCGAAGACATTGCGTGGGCTGTGTCCAGGGCTTTCTACATCTCAAGGACCGGGCGTCCCGGGCCGGTTGTCCTGGACTTCACCAAGGATGCGCAGGTGGGCAAGGTTGACTTCAGTTACAAGAAGTGCAACTTCATCAGGAGCTACATCCCTGATCCCAAGCCTTCCCCCAAGGCAGTCAGGGAGGCAGTGGAACTCCTGGACAGCGCCAAGAAGCCTTTCGTGGTCTTCGGTCAGGGAATCCTGATCAGCCATGCCGAGAAAGAGCTCAAGGCCTTCCTCACAAAGGGAGACATCCCTGCCGGATCCACGATGCTCGGACTCAGCGCCCTCCCGGACGATTTCCCCCTCTACCAGGGGATGATCGGCATGCACGGCAACATCGCTCCCAATGTAAAGACCAACGAATGCGACCTGCTCATTGCGGTCGGAATGCGTTTCGATGACCGCGTGACCGGAGTCATATCCAAATATGCCCCCCAGGCGAAGGTCATACATATAGACATCGACCACGCCGAGCTGGGCAAGATAGTAACTCCGGACGTTGCCATATGCGGGGATGCTGCCAAAGTGCTCTCCTCCCTTACCGAGAAGATGCAGCGCGGAAGCCATGCAGAATGGGTCAAGAGCTTCAAGGAATGCCGTGACATCGAAGAAGAAAAGGTCATAGGTCCCGAACTCCGTCCGGCGGAAGGTCCTGTCAGGATGGGAGAGGTGGTGGACATGGTAGCCACCGTTTCCGGAAAGGAGGCCATAGTGGTGACCGACGTCGGACAGAACCAGCTTTCAGCAGCACGCTATTCCCGTTTCAAGGAATCCCGCAGCTTCATCTCGTCCGGCGGCCTCGGGACCATGGGCTTCGGCCTGCCGGCCGCGATAGGCGCCAAGGTGGCTTCACCCGATAGGCCTGTATGCCTGTTTGTCGGTGACGGAGGGATCCAGATGACTATCCAGGAATTCGGTACCATCATGCAGGACGGGATCGGAGTCAAGGTGGTAATACTCAACAACAACTGGCTCGGCAACGTCCGTCAGTGGCAGGAAATGTTCTTCGGGGAAAGGTACTCCCAGACCAGGATGCTGAATCCCGACTACAGCCTGATCGCGAAGGCATATGGAATCAAATACATATGCGTGGAGTCGCGGGACGAACTCGAAGGTGCGGTGAAGGTCATGCTCGGCGATTCCTCCCCATGCATCCTGGACGTCCATGTGCTGGAGAATGGTAACGTGATGCCCATGATCCCTCCCGGAAAGGGCATAGACCAGATAATGCTCAACTCTCACGAATGGTTCAAAAAGTAGAGGTATGGAAGAAGTAAAGAATTATACTGTACTGATTTACACTGAGAATCAGATAGGTCTTCTCGCTCAGATCTCCAATGTTTTCACACGCAGGAACCTGAGCATATGGAGCCTTTCCGCAGGCGCCTCTTCCATGGAGGGCATCCACACGATCACCATAACTACCGACGCCACGGAACGGAAGATCCGTGATGCCGTGCGCCAGATAGAGAAAAGGGTGGATGTCATCAAGGCGTTTTTCTACACTGATGACAAGATCGTCTACAGGGAGATGGCCCTATACAAGCTCCCGACTCCCAGGCTTCTTGACTGTGAAGACCTTGAGGGACTCCTTGCCAAGTACAATGCCCGCATCGTGGAGATGAACCGTACCTTCACGGTGATCCAGAAGTCGGGACACTCTGACCTGACGAGCGCCCTCTACGAGGAACTCCAGCAGTTCGGAATCCTCCAGTTCGTACGCTCCGGACGGATTGCCATCACCAGGGCACAGCAGGAGCCTGTCTTCAAATTCCTGCAGAAACGTGAAAAAGAAAGACTGAACAAACAATAAACTATATAAGCTATGGCAAAAATCAAATTTGGCGGCGTAGAAGAGAATGTCGTCACCCGTGAAGAATTCACCCTCGAACATGCACGTGAGGTCCTTAAAGACGAAACCATCGCCATCATCGGCTACGGTGTCCAGGGACCGGGACAGTCCCTCAACCTCCGTGACAACGGATTCAACGTGATCGTCGGACAGCGCAAGGGAAAGACCTATGACAAAGCCGTTGCTGACGGCTGGGTTCCCGGCGAGACCCTTTTCGAGATCGAAGAGGCCTGCCAGAGGGGAACAGTGATCGAGTATCTGGTCTCCGATGCCGCCCAGATAGCAGTGTGGCCTACCGTAAAGAAACACCTTACCCCCGGGAAGGCCCTCTATTTCTCCCACGGCTTCGGAATTACCTATAATGACCGCACCGGCATCGTGCCCCCGAAGGACGTTGATGTCATCATGGTCGCTCCCAAAGGTTCAGGTACATCCCTCAGGAGGCTCTTCCTGCAGGGCAGGGGAGTGAATTCCTCATATGCGGTTTACCAGGATGCTACGGGCAGGGCCCTTGAGCGTACCCTCGCCCTCGGAATCGGAGTCGGGTCCGGTTACCTCTTCGAGACCGATTTCAAGCATGAGGTCTATTCCGACCTTACCGGAGAGCGCGGAACCCTCATGGGTGCCATCCAGGGCATCCTCCTCGCGCAGTTCGAGACCCTGCGCGAGCACGGCCATTCCCCCTCGGAGGCGTTCAACGAGACCGTTGAGGAACTGACCCAGTCCCTGATGCCCCTGTTCGCTGAAAACGGCATGGACTGGATGTACGCCAACTGCTCTACCACCGCCCAGCGCGGTGCCCTGGACTGGATGGGACCGTTCCACGATGCAACCAAGCCTGTCTTCGAGAAGCTCTATGAGAGCGTAGCCAGCGGCAAGGAGGCCCAGATTTCCATCGACGCCAACTCCAAGCCAGGTTACCGTGAAGGCCTCGAGAAAGAGCTCAAGGCCCTGCGCGAAAGCGAGCTCTGGCGTACCGGAGCAGATGTAAGGCGTCTGCGTCCCGAGAATGACTGATGATGGACGGCAGGGTTTACATATTCGACACCACTCTCCGGGACGGGGAACAGGTCCCTGGATGCCAGCTCAACACTGTTGAGAAGATCCAGGTGGCCAAGGCCCTGGAGTCTCTGGGAGTAGATGTCATAGAAGCAGGATTCCCGATCTCCAGCCCGGGGGATTTCAACTCAGTGGTTGAAATCTCCAAGGCTGTTACATGGCCGACCATATGCGCCCTCAGCCGGGCAGTCGAGAAAGACATCGATGTTGCCGCCGAGGCCCTCAAATATGCCAAGAGGGGGAGGATCCACACGGGTATAGGCACTTCTGACCTCCATATAAAATACAAATTCAACTCCACCCGTGAGGAGATTCTCGAAAGGGCCGTCAGGGCTGTGAAGCATGCGAAGAAGTATGTAGAGGACGTAGAGTTCTACGCTGAGGACGCAGGCCGTACGGACAATGAGTTCCTGGCCAGGGTGGTGGAGGCCGTCATCAAGGCGGGAGCCACCGTGGTCAACATCCCTGACACCACCGGCTATTGCTTGCCGGAGGAATACGGGGCCAAGATCAAGTACCTCTGCGACCATGTGGCCGGGATAGAGAATGCCATTATCTCCACCCACTGCCACAATGACCTCGGCATGGCGACGGCCAACACGATGGCCGGACTGATGAACGGGGCCCGGCAGTGCGAAGTCACCATCAACGGGATCGGCGAAAGGGCTGGCAACACCTCCCTTGAAGAAATCGTGATGATCCTCAAGTCCCACAAGGAACTGAAACTGGACACGAACATCAACTCCAAGAGGATCTATCCGCTGAGCCGTATGGTCTCGGGACTGATGAATATGCCGGTTCAGCCCAACAAGGCCATTGTCGGAAGGAACGCTTTCGCGCATTCGTCCGGCATACACCAGGACGGCGTCCTGAAGAATGTCACTACATATGAGATCATCGATCCCCGTGACATCGGCCTGGACAACAACTCGATAGTCCTCACTGCGAGAAGCGGTCACGCCGCCCTGAAATACCGCCTGGAGAGCCTCGGAGTCCATCTGGATGAGGAGAAGCTCGACCTGGTTTACCAGGACTTCCTCCGTCTTGCTGACAAGAAGAAGGAAATACATGACGATGACATACTTATGCTCGCAGGAGGGGAGAGGTCCAAGAACCATCACGTAAAGGTTGACTGGCTCCAGGCCACCAGCGGCATAGGAATGAAACCCGTCGCATCCATCGGCCTGGACATAGCAGGGGAGAAATTCGAGGCGGCCGCTACGGGCAACGGCCCGGTTGACGCCTCGATCAACGCACTCAGGCAGATCATCAAACGGCACATCACCATCAACGAATTCACCATCCAGGGTGTATCGAAGGGCGCCGATGACTGCTGCAAGGTGCATATGCAGGTAGAGAACGACGGACATATCTATTATGGCTTCGCAGCCAGCACCGACATTGTGACCGCCTCGATAGAGGCATATGTGGATTGCATTAACAAATTCGTAGATTGAACACTCTATTTGACAAAATCTGGGACTCGCACGTAGTCAACAACATTGAAGACGGTCCCCAGCAGCTTTACATAGACCGCCTCTACTGCCATGAGGTGACCAGTCCGCAGGCATTCGAGGGACTCCGCCAGCGTGGGATAAAGTGTTTCAGGCCGGAGAAGATATTCTGCATGCCTGACCACAACACCCCGACCCGTAACCAGGACCGTCCCATCGAGGAACCGGTCTCCAAGAAACAGGTTGACACCCTTGCCGCCAATGCGGCCGAGTTCGGCCTGTCCTATTACGGTATGATGGATCCCCGCAACGGGATCATCCACGTCGTGGGGCCTGAAAGGGGACTGTCCCTTCCCGGGATGACCATAGTCTGCGGAGACTCCCACACTTCGACCCACGGGGCTGTAGGAGCCGTGGCCTTCGGCATAGGGACCAGCGAGGTGGAGATGGTGATGGCATCCCAGTGCATCCTCCAGCAGAAGCCCAAGTCCATGCGGATAAGCATCGAGGGCAAGCTCGGGAAATGCGTGACTGCCAAGGATGTAGCCCTTTTCTTGATGAGCCGCATCACTACCAGCGGTGCCACAGGTTATTTCGTGGAATATGCCGGTTCCGTCGTAAGGGACATGTCCATGGAAGGAAGGCTGACCCTGTGCAACCTGTCCATTGAGATGGGCGCCAGGGGCGGATTCATAGCTCCGGACGAAAAGACCTTCGAGTACCTCAAAGGAAGGGAGTTCGCTCCCAAAGGAGAGGACTGGGACAAGGCGGTAGCTTACTGGAAAACTCTCAAGAGCGGAGATGACGCGGTTTTCGACAGGGAACTGGTCTTCGATGCTGCCCAGATCGGACCTATGGTGACATATGGAACCAATCCCGGGATGGGAATGGAAATCTCGGGGACGATACCCCAAGAGGCCGACATCGCTCCCGAGGGGAGGAAATCCTTCCTCAAGTCTCTGGACTACATGGGATTCCAACCGGGAGAGAGCCTCCTTGGCAAAAAGATAGACTATGTCTTCCTGGGAGCCTGCACAAATGGCCGCATCGAAGATTTCAGGGCCTTTGCCTCCGTGGTGAAGGGCCGCCGCAAGGCCGACGGAGTGACCGCATGGCTCGTCCCGGGATCCTGGGAAGTGAGAAGGCAGATCAGCGAGGAAGGCCTGGACAAGGAACTCGAGGCGGCGGGATTTGAAATCCGTCAGCCCGGCTGTTCGGCCTGCCTTGCGATGAACGAAGACAAGATCCCCGCCGGGAAATACAGCGTTTCCACCAGCAACCGCAATTTCGAGGGAAGGCAGGGACCCGGATCAAGGACGATACTCGCCAGTCCGCTGGTGGCTGCCGCAGCTGCCGTCACAGGCAGGATAACCGATCCCAGGAACATCTGATAGATAGGACTATGAAACAGAAATTCAACATAATCGAAAGCACGTGCGTCCCTCTTCCGCTGGAAAATGTGGACACCGACCAGATAATCCCCGCCAGGTTCCTGAAGGCTACGACCAGGGACGAGTCTTTCTTCGGAGAGAATCTGTTCCGTGACTGGAGATACGATTCGAAGGGGAATCCCATCCCCACTTTCGTGCTGAATGACCCGGCATATGGGGGAGACATCCTTGTCGCGGGAAGGAATTTTGGCAGCGGTTCCAGCCGTGAGCATGCGGCATGGGCAATCGCGGGATATGGCTTCAAAGTGGTGATATCCAGCTTCTTCGCGGATATCCACAAGAATAATGAACTTAACAATTTCGTTCTCCCGGTGACAGTGTCGGAGGATTTCCTCGCGGAGCTTTTCTCGACCATAGCCGCAGATCCCAAGGCCAGGGTGAGGGTGGATGTCCCAAACCAGACTGTCACCAACCTTTCAACCGGGCGCAGTGAAAGATTCGAAATCAACGGCTACAAGAAGTATTGCCTGATGAATGCGCTGGATGACATCGATTATCTTCTCCAGCAGAAAGACAAGATAGAAGATTACGAGAAAAAGACCATATGATCGAAGTATTGGATACGACTCTCCGCGACGGGGAGCAGACCGCAGGTGTGTCCTTCAATTCTGACGAGAAGCTGGCCATTGCAAGACTGCTTTTGGATGAACTGAAGGTCAACCGCATAGAGGTGGCGTCCGCGAGGGTGTCCGCCGGAGAAAAGGAGGCATATGCGAAGATATGCTCCTGGGCGTCTGCGACAGGTCTGCTGGAGAAGGTGGAGGCGCTTGGATTCGTGGACGACGGGCTTTCCGTGGACTGGATAGCCTCTGCCGGCGGGAAGGTGATGAACCTGCTTACCAAAGGCTCCCTGAGGCATGTCACCGGACAGCTCCGCAAGACCCCGCAGGAACACCTGGACAATGTCCTGTCCAATATCTCGCTTGCGCGCTCCAAGGGCTTGGAGGTCAATGTCTATCTGGAGGACTGGTCGAACGGGATGATTGATTCCCCGGACTATGTGTTCTTCCTTGTGGACGGTCTGAAGGACGCTCCGGTGAAGAGGATTATGCTCCCAGACACCCTCGGTATATTGGACCCAGACAAAGCCGAGTCCTTCTGCAGGATGATGATCAGCCGTTATCCGGGCATCCATTTCGACTTCCACGCCCATAATGATTACGACCTCGCGGCTGCGAACACCTTCGGAGCCCTGAAGGCCGGTGTCAAGGGAATCCACGTTACCGTTAACGGGCTGGGTGAAAGGACTGGGAATCTTCCGGTGTCCAGTGCTTTAGGAATCCTCAACGACCATCTTCACATTCCCAATTCGCTGAATGAGAAGAAGCTGATGCACGTGTGCAGGTACGTCGAAACCATATCCGGAATCAGGATTCCTTCCAACAAGCCTCTTATCGGCGAGTTCGTATTCACCCAGACCAGCGGCGTCCATGCAGACGGGGACAAGAAGGGAGGGCTCTACCAGAACGCCCTCATGCCCGAGCGTTTCGGCCGTCACCGCCACTATGCCCTCGGCAAGACCAGCGGCAAGGCGAACATCATGAAGAACCTCGAGGAGCTGGGGATCAGCCTTACCGCCGAGCAGATGAAGCTCGTGACGCAGAGGGTCGTGGAACTTGGAGACAAGAAGGAAAGCCTTACTACAGAAGATCTTCCATTTATCATCGCAGATGTCCTGAAGGGAGACTTCCTCACCCGCGAGCACATCCGGCTGGTCAACTATAGCCTTCAGCTTACACGTGGGATGAGGCCTTTGGCCAACCTGAAGATTGACATCGGAGGCAGTGAATTCGAGGAATCGGCTTCCGGCGACGGTCAGTATGACGCATTCATGAAGGCGCTCTGGAAGATATATGATTCCCTTGGGAAGAAGCACCCGCGCCTTGCGGACTACATAGTCAAGATCCCGCCCGGAGGAAAGACCGACGCCCTCGTAGAGACCACCATTACCTGGGACATGGACGGCTCCTCGTTCAAGACCAGGGGAGTGGATTCCGACCAGGCAGAAGCAGCCATCAAGGCTACATTCAAAATGTTGAACATTATAGAAAACACAGTTTAAGGACACACATATGAAACTCAGAATCGCGAAATTGCCGGGAGACGGCATAGGTCCCGAAGTTGTTGACCAGGCGGTGAAAGCCGTGGACGCGGTGTGCCGCCGCTTCGGTCATGATGTGCAGTACAGTTTTGCATATGTCGGCGCATGCGCCATCGACCGTTTCGGAAACCCATATCCTGAAGAGACCCATTCCATATGCATGGACAGTGACGCCGTGCTTTTCGGCGCCGTGGGAGATCCAAAATATGACAATAACCCGAATTCTCCGGTCAGGCCTGAGCAGGGCCTCCTGGCGATCCGCAAGCGTCTTGGACTGTATGCCAACCTGCGTCCTGTGGAGACCTTCAAGTCCCTGGTCGACCGCTCGCCCCTCAAGACCGAACTTGTGGACGGGGCTGATTTCCTGTGCGTCCGCGAACTCACCGGAGGAATGTATTTCGGGGAGAAAGGGCGCAAGGACGACGGGAACACTGCATATGACACCTGTATCTACAGCCGCTTCGAGATTGAACGTATCCTGGACCTGGCCTTCAAGTATGCCCAGCGCAGGCACAAACACCTGACAGTCGTGGACAAAGCCAATGTCCTGGAGTCTTCACGCCTGTGGAGGCAGGTCGCCCAGGAGATGGAACCGAAGTATCCTGACGTCAATGTCGATTACATGTTCGTGGACAATGCCGCCATGCAGCTTATCCGCTGTCCTAAGTTCTTCGATGTGCTCGTAACCGAGAATACTTTCGGGGACATCCTCACTGACGAGGCCAGCTGTATTTCCGGCTCCATGGGCCTGCTGGCGTCCGCATCAGTGGGTGAGCACACCAGCCTGTTCGAGCCCATCCATGGTTCTTACCCGCAGGCTGCCGGCAAGAACATCGCCAACCCGGTGGCGGCCATCCTTTCGGCTGCAATGATGTTCGAGTATTCGTTCGGACTCATGGAGGAAGGTAAGGCTATCCGTGAAGCTGTGGCTGCTTCAATCGCAGCAGGAATCGTGACCGAAGACCTCGCTGCCGGTGGAAAGGCTTATTCCACCTCTGAGGTTGGAGACTGGATTGCAAAAGAAATCAACAAATAACAATCATGGCTAATATCAACTGGGACACTCTGGGCTTTGATGCCTACAGGACGCGTACCGTCGTTCTCTCCCATTTCAAAGATGGAAAGTGGTCGCCTATTGAGACCACGGAGACCTTCTCATTCACTTTCGATCCCTTCGCCCAGGTTTTCCATTATGCGATTTCCTGTTTCGAGGGGCTCAAGGCTTTCCGCCAGAAGGACGGGCGCATAGCGTTGTTCCGTCCGGACAAGAACGCAGCCCGTCTGCAGAGGACTGCGAATTACCTCGGGCTCCCCGTACCTACTGAGGAGATGTTCATCGAGATGTGCAGCCTGTGCGTGAAGAATAACCTGGAATTCTTGCCTCCGTACGGTCACAAGGCGTCTCTTTACGTGAGGCCGCTCCTTGTCGGAATGCATCCGCAAATGCAGCTTGTGCCTTATCCTGAGGCTATTTTTGCCGTCATGTGCGCTCCTGCAGGTTCCTATTACGGAGAGCACCTGAAGTCTTCCGCTGCCGTCATTCCGGGCAACTATGACCGTGCTGCACCGAAGGGGTCCGGAAGTTTCAAGATCGGAGCCAACTATGCTGCGACTTTCAAGCCTTACAAGATCGCCCATGAACAGGGCTACACTGAGCTCCTCTACCTGAATTCGGCAACCAGGGAATTCGTGGATGAGTTCGGATCATCCAATTTCTTCGGGATCAAGGGGAACAAGTACATCACTCCGCTTTCTGACAGCGTGTTGCCTTCAATCACCAACATGACTCTCCAGGAGGTCGCAAAGGACTTCGGGATGACGGTAGAGAAGCGTCCGGTGCCTGTTGAGGAACTTTCCGAGTTCGAAGAGGCCGGTGCATGCGGTACTGCGGTGGTCATCACCCCGATGTCGCATATCGACATCAAACCGACCCTTGAGGGAGACGTGGTTTCGAAGTCATATCGCCTCGTCCCCGACGGTGTCGTAGGACCGGTTTGTACTAAGCTCTACAAGCGGATCACTGGCATACAGTTCGGCGAATTGGAGGACACCCACGGCTGGTGCCATTACATCGACGAGGCCTGACGGCAGCCGGAATAAGAAGGCCCTTTTAATCCGCTTCCGGAACATCTCCAAGCTCCTG
The DNA here is from genome assembly GCA_017443465.1 of Bacteroidales bacterium. GTDB lineage: Bacteria > Bacteroidota > Bacteroidia > Bacteroidales > UBA932 > Cryptobacteroides. The sequence goes on along the minus strand of JAFRXO010000001.1, from coordinate 25,017 downwards.
CGCCTGAGGGCGCCCTGTACGGGAAAATGTCGCTTGGATGTATTCCGGAAGCGATGCATTAGGGGACCCGTCCCGGGGATTATGCGCCAAAAACACAGGTGAAGTGGGAATAGTTGACAGTCAGTCATTAAAGCACTTGACCTGTCCTGATTTCAGGATAGGTCAAGTGCTTTATTAATTAGTTGTCAGTCACTTCCACTTCGCGGCTAAAAGGGGATAGTCTGGTGCCCGGTGCACAGGACCGTGCGGCAAGGACGGTCCGTCGGGCCAGGGCACGGGCTTCTTTCCAGCGGGGGAAATGCCTGTCCATCACCTTGTAGAAGGCGGGGCCATGGCCTGAGACCAGCAGGTGCGCCAGCTCATGCACCACGACGTGTTCAATACATATGTCCGGAAGGAGCAGGAGGTAATAGCTGAAGTTTATGCGCCTGGTGGAGGGATTGCAGCTGCCCCATCTGGACCGGGAGGCCCTGTAGCTGACTGCGGAGGGGGACACTCCCATCAGTGGCGCGTATTTTTCGACAAGCGGTCCGATTATGGCGTCCATCCTGGCCTTGGCTTCAGCGCGTTCTTCCCGGGTCTGAAGCGGCAGCCGTTCAAAGAAAGCTTCCTCACGCGCCCTTGCGTCGGCGGTTTTCCCCAGGGCCTTTTCGATCCACTCCGAGTGACTGTCTATGAACTCCCTGATCCTGGCCTTCGAAACCAGCGGAGAGGCGGTGACATGGATCTCCCCGGCCTTGGTTGCCCGCATGGAGATGCCACGCGAGCGCCAGCTGTAGGAAATCTTGACCAGGTATTGAGGTTGATCCATGGTCTAAGGCAATGCGTTAGTCGTGAGGGCGTAGAAATTATTGTGCTGGATCTTGCAATCCTTCACTGAGATATTCTTCGATGTGACCAGCAGGTCGTCGATGTGAATCGGATCTCCGTTGTTGGCTTCGATCAGGCAGCCGCTGACCGTCACATTCCCGGAATCCTGGACGATCACTCCGTGCCATGCGTTTCTGGCTATTTCACAGGAGGTTATTCCGATGTCGGTACTGCATTTCAGGAAGATACCTGCGCCCTTGGTTGAGGTGTCAAGCCTCGAATCTGAAATCCTGACTCCGGAGCAGTTTTGTACCATGATGTTATGGGTGAGCCTTTCCCCCGGGATCGACATGGATCCGTTCTCTGTGAAGTCGCAGTTTTCAACCACAATCCCGTCCACATCAGAGCAATAGACCCCGTGGCGTGAGAAGTTGATCACTGTGAGGTTCTTGAATTTAAAGTTCTTGGTTGATCCTGCCTTTCCGATGACAGTGATTCCGTTGATGTCATTGCTAAGCCTGCCGGTGCGCCACCAGCGTCCGGTGTTGGGGTCGAAGCCCGGGGCGTGGTCCCATGCACCTTCGAGGACGAAATTCTCGAAGGTAACATTCCCCTCGACGTCGCCTTCCATGGTAAGGGCCGAGTTGAAGATCGTTGGCTCGCAGACCAGGACGGTGCCCAGGCCTTCGCCCTTCAACGTGATTCCGGACGGGATGTTGATGGATTTGGCGACCTTGTATTCCCCAGCTTTCAGCAGGATGGTCTTTCCGGAACCGGCATTTGCATCGAGGCAGGCCTGGATGTCATCACCTGGCCTCAGGATTACAGCGTCAGGTGAGGAGACCTCTTCAGTTTCAAGGGCTCCTGCCGGATAAGCAACCGCAGAGGGGAGGACCGGCTTCAACTCATAAGGAGTGTCAAGGAATTCCCTGCTGTAGGAAGTGAGTTTGAGGAGAGGGTCACCCTTAGCCCTGGCGACCAGTTCCCTGAGGGCCGGCATGTCCACTCCTTTGGAATTGTAGAGTTTAAGGAACCAGTCGAAGCCGGAAGTGTATCTCAGTCTTCCGCGCTCGGATGCGGGGCCGTAGCAATGTACTTCTCCACCGGTTATCCACCTTGCGGCGTATTCCAGGCCGAGGGCGAGCCTCTTGTCAGCGACCTCGAAGAGATCCACCCCCTGTGTGTAGGCAACCCTTGCGGCCCCTGAGAACTGGATGAGCCCCAGTTGTACGTGGCCCATGTCACGTGTCATTTCCTGGCACTGTCCGGAAGGATGCACGTACTTGAGGAGGCTGCCGTTGCACGGTCCGGTAAGGAAGTGGTGGATGGCATCGTCGAACATCGTCTTGTCATCCATGAAGACCGCAATGGAGAGTAGGGTGTGCATCATCGCGCCGTCCCAGTTGCCGTTGGCCTCAGGGTAATAGTACCTTATGCAGGGATAAAACACTTCCTTGAACAGCCTCGAGGCGCTTTCCGTGTTCTTCTCGGTCCAGCCTTCATATGTGTACCTCAGGATCTCTGCGGCGTTGCAGAAGTCATATCCTGTGAGGGCGATGATGAGCTTGGTGTCATTCTCATCGAAGCTGCGAAGCGTCCCTGACCAGGCGTCGATAATCTCGATTGCCTTTTTTGCATATGCTTCTTCTCCGGTGATGAACCACATCAGGGCATTGTTATAGGACTGGCGGGCGCTTTGGAACAGTGCGGTGCCTCCTATGTCAGGCTTGTTGTACGGTCCTCGGATCACCCTGGATTGCGGTTTCGGCACGAAATCCGACGGAGTGCTTTCTTTCAGGAGATTGAAATAGCGGTTGAGCGTGTCATCCCCGGCCTTTATCTGGTCCCTGACGTATTCCAGGTCGGAAAGGGTCATGTCTATTCCGGGATGGACGAATCCTACTTCCTTCTTGCTGCAGGAGGCAGCCGTCATTACGAAAATGACAGCCGCCACGGCGATGGCGATGTTGAGATGAAGTTTCATATGTGTTATGATGTCAGTCGATATCCAGTTCTACGGGGCAGTGGTCCGAGCCGAAGATTTCATTGTGGATCTCCGCTCCGGTGACCCGAGGCCAAAGGGCATCCGAGACCACGAAATAATCCAGGCGCCAGCCGACGTTCTTCTCGCGGGCGTGAAAGCGGTAGGACCACCAGGAGTATTTCACGACATCCGGATTGAGTTTGCGCCAGGAGTCGGTGAAACCCGCCGAGAGGAGTTCGGAGAACTTCCCGCGCTCTTCGTCGGTGAAGCCGGCATTGCGGCGGTTTGTGTCCGGATTCTTGATGTCAATCTCCTCGTGGGCTACGTTCAGGTCTCCGCACATGATTACGGGCTTGACAGTCGCGAGCGAGCTGAGGTAAGCGCGGAAATCATCTTCCCATTTCATCCTGTAGTCCAGGCGTCTGAGCCCGTCCTGGGAATTCGGGACATATGCGCATACGAGATAGAAATCCCCGTACTCGAGGCATATGACCCGGCCTTCATGGTCGTGCTCCTCCACTCCCATGCCATATGTCACGCCAAGCGGTTTGATGCGGGTGTATATCGCGGTCCCGCTGTAGCCTTTCTTCTCGGCGAAGTTCCAGTAGGACTCGTAGCCGGGGAATTCCAGGTCCAGCTGGCCGGACTGCATCTTGGTCTCCTGAAGGCAGAAGAAATCAGCATCCAGGGCCTCGAAAGCCTTTTCGAAGTCTCCTTTGCTGAAGCACGCCCTCAGCCCGTTCACGTTCCAGGAAATGAATTTCATCTTCGAGGTCAGTCAATAGTCCACTCGGCCCCGTTCTTGGTGTCCTTCACGGTGACTCCGGCAGCCTTCAGGGCATCCCGGATGGCATCCGAACGTGCCCAGTCCTTCGCGGCCTTGGCCTCTGCCCTCTCCTTGAGGACTATGTCCATCAGTCCCTTGACGACATGGCCGTCTGAGGATGCGGCGGCGGAATGCTCTCCACGGAGTCCGAGGACTCCGAAGACAATGTCGTCCCACAGGCGCAGAAGTACTTCATAATCAGCTGCAGAAAGCTTTACGGCGCCATCTTTGGCTCCGTTTGTCAGCTTGACCGCATCGAAGAAATGGGCCAGGGCGACAGGAGTGTTCATGTCGTCGCAGAGCGCATCATAGACGCCGTTGAATACCGCCGCCACTTCAGGAGAGACACCCTCAGGAAGGGTATCGGGAGCGGTGTCATCGACATATTCTCCATATGCCATGGCCTCCGCCGGATTGCCTTCCGTGCCTTTGACGGTGGGCTTGATCCCGAGGGGTGCGGCGAGTTTCTTGAGGTCCTCATATGCCCCCATAATCTTGTCAAGGGCCTTCTCCGCGGCCTGGAGGGCCTCATTGGAGAAATCGAGGGTGCCGCGGTAGTGCGCCTGCAGGATGAAGAAGCGCACCGTCATCGGGGCATATGCCTTGGCGAGTTTCGGGTGATTCCCGCTGAAGAGCTCCGGGAGGGTGATGAAATTCCCGAGGGATTTCCCCATCTTCTTGCCTTCGATTGTGATCAGGTTGTTGTGGACCCAGTAATGCACACCCTGGGTTCCGCGCGAAGCCTCGTTCTGGGCGATCTCACATTCATGGTGTGGGAAGAGAAGGTCCATGCCGCCTCCGTGGATGTCGAATTCGCGGCCCAGGTACTTCTCGCTCATGGTGGAGCACTCCAGGTGCCATCCCGGGAAACCTTCTCCCCATGGTGAAGGCCACCTCATGATGTGCTGTGGCTCAGCCTTTTTCCAGAGTGCGAAATCATGCGGGGCCCTCTTGTCTCCCTGCCCGTCGAGGTTCCTGGTGCCTTCCATAGTTTCGTCTATGTTGCGCCCCGAAAGGACCCCGTAATGGAAGTCTTCGTTGTACTTGCGCACGTCGAAATAGACCGATCCGTTGCTGACATAGGCATATCCGGCGTCAAGTATCTTCTTGACCGTCTCGATCTGCTCTATGATGTGTCCGGAAGCCCTCGGCTCAATCGAGGGAGGGGCCACATTGAGCTCCCTCATGGCCTCGTGGTACCTGAAGGTGTAGGTCTGGACGACCTCCATCGGCTCAAGCTGGTCCAGCCTGGCCTTCTTCGCTATCTTGTCTTCCCCTTCATCCGCATCATGCTCCAGATGGCCTACGTCGGTGATGTTCCTCACATAGCGGACCTTATAACCCAGGTGGCGCAGGAGTTTCTGCAGGACATCATAGGTGACTCCCGGGCGGGCGTGTCCAAGATGGGCGTCGCCATAGACAGTCGGTCCGCATACGTACATGCCGACCCTGCCTTCGTGGATTGGAATGAAGAGTTTTTTGCTTCTGCTTAATGAATCGCTTAGATAAAGTTCCCTCATTTCAGGATTATTTAGCTGCCGCCGGACCGTCGCCGGGAGCGAATGCATATGAGAATCCGTTGAGCTTGTTCCATGCTCCGCGGGTGAAATCGGGCACTACGACGGGAGCGTTGCCGTTTTCCATGGAGATTGCGGACAGCTCGCCGATGGAGCACCATTCTGCCAGGTCATAGACGTCCATGTCGAGGGGGAGTCCGTTGCGCAGGCAGTAAACGAGCCTATAGTCCATGATGAAGTCCATTCCGCCATGGCCGCCGACCTCTTTGGCCAGATTGACAAAATCCTCGGTGAGGATTGGGCAGGGATATTTTGCCTGAAGTTCTGCGAGGGCCTCTCCCATTAGTGTCCTTTCTCCCTTGAGATTGGAATAGTCGATGGGCTCTCCGTTGAGGAACTCCCTGCGGAGGCAGTACTGCTGCACGGGATACTTGGCGGCATAGCCGTCGGTTCCGACCACCTGGTACATCCTGCTGTAGGGACGGGGATTCATCACATCATGCTCGATGAGGATGCTCCTGCCCTTTTCGGTGCGGATCATGGTAGTGGTGACATCGCCGTTGGCGAAGTTGTCCGGATCCTGGCCGCCCTGCGCCCTGACGTGCTTGGGGCCGTTGAATGCCTTGGTGTCCATCGCCACGAGGGTGTTGAGCTTGTCTCCGCGGTGGATGCCGAGGACCTGGCAGATGGGACCGAAGCCATGGGTCGGATAGACGTCTCCGCGGTGCTTCTGGTTGAAATCAAGCCTCCAGTTCTGCCAGTACTCATGCCAGAACGGGTCGAGGTTATGGTTGTAGGAACCTTCTACATGGACTATGTCTCCGAATACTCCCTGCTTGGCCATCTCGAGTGTGGAGAGCTCGAAGAAGTCATAGCAGCAGTTCTCGAGGATCATGCAGTGGAGGCGGGTCTTCTCGGACATATTGACCAGCGCCCAGCAGTCTTCCAGCGAATAGGCAGACGGGACCTCGATGGCGGCGTTCTTGCCATGCTCCATGGCGTAGAGGGCTACCGGTACGTGATGTACCCAGTCGGTGCAGACATAGACCAAGTCGATGTCATCCCTCTCGCAGAGTTCCTTGAAAGCTTCAGTCGAGCCGCTGTAACCGGCTACTTCGCCGTATTCCCTGTCAGCAAGGGCTTTCTTGGCTTTCTCCACCCTGTCGGCTTCTACATCGCAGACTGCAACGATCTTAGCTCCGGGAACGCGGGAAAGGCGGGTCACTGCGCCGCTGCCCCTCATTCCGAGTCCGACGATACCTATCCTTACGGTCTCGAGTTTGGGGGTTACCAGTCCGATGACATCGGTCTGTCCGGCGGGCCTTGCAGGCACCGGCGTTACTATGGCACCTTCAGAATTCTTCTTGAATCCGCCTTCAGTCTTTGAACAGCATCCGGCCGCCATCAAGGCGATGGCCGCGATGGCCAGGGCAGAGAAAATCTTTTTCATTTTACTATGTTTTAACATTTTGATTCCTTGGGATCATTACAATAGTGCGAATATAATAAATTTATTAATTTTGTAGATATGGAAATCAGGACCAATGTAAGCCTGAGGGCGATGAATACTTTCGGGATGGAGGTGAAAGCTGCCTGCCTCGCGGAGTATTCTTCCGCCGGGGACCTGCGTTCCCTTTTTCCGGCAGGAGAACTCAGGAGTGACCTGCCGCGGCCTTGGTACCACATTGGCGGAGGAAGCAATCTCCTCTTTACCAAAGACTTCGAAGGTACCGTCCTCCATTCGTCCATATGCTTTACATCAGAGCCGGAGCCCGCGGGAGACGGAGAGGTGAAGGTCAGGGTCGGGGCCGGTGTAATATGGGATGATTTCGTTGCATGGTCCTGCGGACGCGGCCTCTGGGGAGCCGAGAACCTTTCCCTGATTCCGGGAGAGACCGGCGCCGCTGCCGTCCAGAATATCGGGGCATATGGGGTCGAAGTCGCTGACATCATCTCGAAAGTCGAATGTTTCGAACCCGTTACCGGGAAACAAGTCTCGCTTCCTGTTTCCGAGTGCGGTTACGGCTATCGTCAGTCCCGGTTCAAAGGGGAGTGGAAGGGGCGTTATATAGTCACTTCGGTGACTTTCCTGCTCAGCGGAAACTATTCTCCCAGACTGGATTACGGCAATGTGCGCAGTGCAGTGGAGTCTGTCACTGCAGGGGCCACACTGACTCCTGGAGTAATCCGGGATGCCATCATAAGCATCAGGAATTCGAAACTCCCTGACCCGGCCATGGTAGGAAGTGCAGGCTCTTTCTTCAAGAATCCCTTTGTAAGCGAAGACGTGTTCAGGCATGTCTCCCAGGTGGCACGGGAAGAGGGGCTTGGAGATGTCCCGCATTTCACCTCACAGGACGGGAACATCAAGATCCCGGCGGCCTGGCTGCTGGAGAAATGCGGATGGAAGGGGGCCGTGATGGGGAATGCCGGGGTCTGGGGGAAACAGCCCCTGGTCCTCGTAAACGCCACGGGGAAGGCCACTCCCCAGGAGATCCTCGCGCTTGAGGAAGCAATGGTGCGTTCTGTCCGTGAGCGCTTTTCGATCCGGCTGGAACCAGAAGTAGAACACATATGACAACACTATAACCATGAGTTCATTCATAATCGAAGGCGGTCATCCCCTCAGCGGGGAGATAGTGCCCCAGGGAGCCAAGAACGAAGCGCTTGAAGTAATAAGCGCAGTGCTTCTAACGAGCGAAGAGGTGCGTATAACCAATGTGCCTGAGATCCTCGACGTAAAGAACCTCATTGACCTTCTCAGGGATATGGGAGTCGAAGTGCGCCGCGAGGAAAAAGGGGCATATGTCTTCAAGGCCGAGACACTGGACGAGAAGTTCATCGCCAGCCCGGACTTCATCCTCAAGTGCGCGAAGCTCCGCGGTTCTGTAATGCTGGCAGGTCCGCTGCTGGCAAGGCTCGGACAGGTGAATTTCCCGAAGCCCGGCGGAGACAAGATCGGCCGCCGCAGGGTGGACACCCACATCCAGGGAATGGTCAACCTGGGAGCGGTCCTTGAGTACCGCAGAGACCTCAGGGCCTACCATCTCTCGGTTCCGCCCAAGGAGGGAATGAAGGGGACGTACATGCTTCTGGACGAGGCGTCAGTCACGGGTACAGCCAATATCCTCATGGCGGCGTCGCTGACTAAGGGCAGGACAGTGATTTACAATGCCGCCTGCGAACCATATGTCCAGCAGCTCAGCAAGATGCTTGTAAGCATGGGAGCGCAGATCGAAGGGATAGGGTCGAACCTTCTGACAGTCACCGGAGTAGCCTCGCTTCACGGGACCGTGCACCGCATATTGCCGGACATGATCGAAGTCGGCTCCTTCATCGGAATGGCTGCCCTCAACCGCAGCGCAATCACCATCAAGGACGTTTCATATGAGAACCTGGGGATAATCCCCGAGCAGTTCCGCCGTCTTGGAGTCAGCATAGAGCAGAAAGGGGATGATATCTATGTCCCCCAGAAAGAGAGCTATGTCATCGAATCCTTCCTCGACGGCTCCATAATGACCATTGCCGACGCACCGTGGCCGGGCTTGACCCCTGACCTCCTCAGCGTAATGCTGGTGGTGGCCACACAGTGCAAGGGAAGCGTGCTGATCCACCAGAAGATGTTCGAGAGCCGCCTTTTCTTCGTGGACCGGCTCATCGACATGGGCGCGCAGATTATCCTCTGCGATCCTCACCGCGCCGTAGTCATAGGACATGACCACAATTTCAAGCTCCGTGCGGGAAAGATGCTGTCTCCGGACATCAGGGCAGGTATCGCCCTGCTTCTGGCAGCAATGTCAGCGAAGGGAACGAGCGAGATCGGTGCTATCGAACAGATAGACCGGGGATATGAAGCGATTGACCTCAGGCTCAACGCCCTCGGCGCGAAGATTACCAGGAAAGACGACTAAGCGAATCTGTTTAGGAAGCACTTGACAGTGTTTTCCATAAGGCAGGCGATTGTCATCGGGCCGACTCCTCCGGGGACCGGCGTGATGACAGATGCCTTGGGGGCTACGGATTCGAAATCCACGTCTCCGCAGAGCTTCCCGTTCCTTGGGTCCCTGTCCATCCCGACGTCAATGACCGCCGCACCATCCTTGACCATGTCGCCCTTTACGAAAAGGGGCTGGCCTATGGCTGCGACCAGGATGTCAGCTTCGCGTGTTATGGAAGGCAGGTCGACTGTCCTGGAGTGGCATATGGTTACAGTTGCGTTGCGGTCGAGAAGAAGCTTCGCCACTGGAAGGCCGACTATATGGCTGCGGCCCAGGACCACGGCCCTTTTCCCCGAGATCTCTACTTTCCCTTCGTCGAGGAGTTCAATGATGCCTTCAGGGGTGCATGGAACCGTGAAATCGTCTCCCGGCCTCTTTTGCCAGAGGGCGGCTGTGTTCAGCGGATGGAAACCGTCCACGTCCTTCTCCCTTGCTATGGCCTCGATCACTTTCTTCTCTTCGATCTGGCGGGGGAGCGGGAGCTGTACCAGGATCCCGTCCACTGTGTCATCGGAGTTGAGTTCCGCGATCCTTCCCAGGAGTTCTTCCTCGGAGGTTTCGGCAGGGAGTTTAATGGTTAAGTTGTCGATCCCGACCTCGTCGCAGGCCCTGGCTTTGTTGCGCACATAAACCTGGCTTGCCGGATCCTCTCCGACCAGGATTACCGCAAGGCGCGGAGCGCGTCCGTATTTCTCCGGAAAACCGGCCACCTGAGCCGCCAGGGAGGACTTGATTTTGGCTGAAAGTTCTTTCCCGCTGATAATCATTTCGTAGTATTTTTTGAACTGCACTCCAAAATTAACCATTAAATTCAACATCCGCGACAATAAAAACATTTAAAGGAGAAATATCTCTGCAAATACCAAAAATTTTAGTAAATTGCAGAGTCTCTGATTCAGTATTTGACATGAAAAAACAACTTGACATTGTGCTTGGCCTTCAGTGGGGGGATGAAGGCAAGGGTAAGATCGTGGATTCCCTCGCAGGCCGTTATCCGGCAGTCGCCCGTTTCCAGGGCGGTCCTAATGCGGGACACTCGCTTCAGTTCAACGGAAACAATTTCGTGGCCAAGAGCCTTCCTTCCGGAATCTTCCGGGACGGTTGCGTTAATGTCATCGGAAACGGGGTCGTTCTCGATCCCCAGGCTTTCATGAAAGAATGTAAAGAGGCGGCCAAACTGGGAGTGGATGCCAGGGAAAGGGTCCTGATTTCCCGGAAGACCAGTCTCATCCTTCCTACCCACAGGCATCTTGACGCTGCATATGAGTCCGCGGCCGGAAAGGGCAAGATAGGCTCTACCCTCAGGGGCATAGGCCCGACCTACACCGACAAGGCGGCCAGGGTTGGCCTCAGGGTGGGAGACATAATGGAACCGGACTTCGAAGAGAAGTGGAACAAACTGAAAAACAGGCATCTGGATATTTTCAAGCAGCTCGGTTACGAGTACTCTCCCCAGGCCGATGACGCTGCTTACAGGGAGGCAGTCGACTATCTGAGGACATTCAGGCTCATCAACAGCGAATATTTCGTAAATAACTGGCTTGACGAGAAACCGATGCTGGCCGAGGGAGCCCAGGGAACCCTGCTCGACGTAGACCATGGTTCCTATCCCTTCGTCACCTCCTCAAATACCACGGCCGGCGGCGCCTGCACCGGACTGGGAGTCGCTCCCGGGCGCGTCAACAGGGTGTACGGCATATTCAAGGCTTACTGCACCCGTGTCGGCAGCGGTCCTTTCCCGACAGAACTCTTCGACGAGACAGGTGAAAAGATCCGCCGCACAGGACATGAGTTCGGGGCTGTTACCGGAAGGCCCAGGAGGACAGGATGGCTCGACCTGGTAGCCCTTAAATATGCGGTGATAATCAACGGAGTCACCGATCTTGTGATGATGAAGGCGGACTGCCTGGATGACTTCGAGACCATAAAGGTCTGCACGGCCTACAAGGTCGGCGGGGAGATCACCAAAGAGATGCCTTCGGAGACCGATGCCGCCATCGAGCCGGTCTACACAGAATTCAAAGGCTGGAACACCGACCTGTGCGGGGTCACGGATGAATCCGTCCTTCCGAAGCCGTTCATGGATTACGTGGCATTCCTGGAAGGGGAGCTCGGGGTCCCGATCCGCATGATCTCCCTCGGCCCTGACAGGGAAACGATAATAGAGCGTTAATTCAAAAGACGTCCCGATACTATGGAAACAATTGATCTGATTGCACTCTCTCCGCTTGACGGACGTTATGCCTCCAAAACCTCAGCCCTTCGTGAATACTTCAGCGAGTACGCTCTGATCCGTTATCGCGTACTCGTCGAGACGGAGTATTTCATCGCGCTTCGCCACGTGCCCCTGCCACAGCTCGCCGGTATCCCGGTGGACGACGAGGCCCTGCGCTGCCTGTGGCGTGATTTCACACCGGAATCCGCCGCAAGGGTGAAGGAGATCGAAAAGACCACCAATCATGATGTCAAGGCCGTAGAATACTATATGAAGGAGCGCTTTGATGCCATGGGGCTGGAAGCCTACAAGGAGTTCATCCATTTCGGCCTCACTTCCCAGGACATCAACAACACTTCTCAGCCCCTGATGCTCAAAAAGGCAGTGGAAGAGGTCTGGCTTCCCGCACTCGCTGACGTGACCGGCACTATAGCCGCATATGCCGCCGAGTGGGACGACGTCCCGATGCTCGCGCACACCCACGGCCAGCCTGCTACCCCTACCCGCCTGGGCAAGGAATTCAGGGTGTTCACGGCCAGGATCAAGGAACAGGTACGCCAGCTGGAGGGGATGTCCTATCCTGCCAAGTTCGGCGGCGCTACAGGGGGGATGAATGCCCACAAGGTGGCTTTCCCTGAAGTTGACTGGCCGGCCTTCGCCGATGCGTTCGTGTCCTCGCTCGGCCTTCACCGTTCATATCCTACCACCCAGATAGAGCATTATGACAACCTCGCAGCCATATTCGACTGCATGAGGCGCATCAATACTATCCTTATAGATTTCTGCAGGGACATATGGACATATATCTCCATGGAGTATTTCCACCAGAAGGTGGTCGCCGGAGAGGTTGGTTCGTCCGCGATGCCCCATAAAGTCAATCCCATCGATTTCGAGAATGCTGAGGGGAACCTGGGAATGGCGGATGCCGTCCTGACCTTCCTGTCGATGAAGCTCCCCATTTCGCGCCTGCAGCGCGACCTCACCGACTCCACCGTCCTCAGGAACGTAGGAGTCCCTCTCGGGCATATGATGATAGCCCTCGCGTCGCTGAAGAAGGGACTCGGGAAACTGCTTCTCAACCGCCCGGTAATCGACGCTGACCTCCAGAGGAGCTGGGCCGTGGTCGCCGAAGCACTCCAGACCATCCTCAGGAGGGAAGGATATCCTCATCCATATGAGGCCCTCAAGGCGCTTACCCGCACCGGGGCGGCAGTGGACAGCGGATCAATCTCAGCATTCATCGATTCTCTGGAGGTCCCGGAGGCCGTAAAGGCAGAGATGAGGGCAGTGACGCCATGGAATTATACCGGATTCTGATTGATAAATTTTAGGAAAAAGAGTAACTTCGCGTCTCCAACAAAAAACAACTATGAAAGCAATTACCGGAACCGATTTTTCTTTTCCCGGACAGCGGGGCAAGTATGTCGGCAAGGTGCGTGATGTCTATGACATCGATGACCGCCTCCTTGCCATGGTAGTAACGGACAGGATTTCTGCATTCGACGTTGTCCTCCCTGAGGGGATCCCGTTCAAAGGCCAGATCCTCAACACAATTGCAGCCAAGTTCCTGGATGCCACATCCGACATCCTCCCCAACTGGAAGGTTGCAGTCCCTAATCCCATGGTTACGGTAGGGTGGAAATGCGTTCCCTTCAAGATCGAGATGGTTATCCGCGGTTACCTCACAGGTCACGCTTGGAGAGAGTACAAGGCAGGAAAGAGGACCCTCTGCGGGGTTCCGCTTCCGGAAGGGATGAAAGAGAACGACAAATTCCCCGAGCCAATCATTACCCCGACTTCCAAGGCTGCGGCCGGCCACGACGAGGACATAAGCCGCGAAGAGATAATCGCCGCTGGACTTGCCTCCAGGGAAGACTATGAAGCCCTCGAAAGGTACACCAGGGCCATATATAAGAGGGGAACCGAGATCGCTGCCGAGCGCGGCCTCATCCTGGTCGACACCAAATACGAATTCGGCAAGAGGGACGGACAGATAATCCTTATGGACGAAGTCCACACACCCGATTCCTCCAGGTATTTCTATCTTGACGGTTACCAGGAAAGGCAGGAGCGCGGAGAGCGCCAGAGGCAGCTTTCCAAGGAATTCGTCAGGGAATGGCTTATGGCGAACGGATTCCAGGGGCAGGAAGGACAGAAAGTCCCCGAAATGACTCCCGAGGTCGTCTCAGGCATCACCGACAGGTACGTGGAACTCTACGAACACATTACCGGTGAGCCGTTCGCCCGCAAGGACTACACTGCGGAATCGGTTGAGGCTGATGTACTTGATTGCCTTTCCTCATTATGACCAAAGTTGCAGTTTTCGTCTCCGGCAGCGGCACCAACTGCGAGAACCTGATTAAGCATTTCAAGGACTCGCAGGATGTGGACATATGCATGGTGCTCAGCAACCGGTCCGATGCATATGCACTGGTACGCGCCCGGAAGCTCGGAGTTCCGACAGAGGTCCTTTCACGAAGGGAATTCAATGATCCCTTTGTGCTTATGCCGATGATGGAGCGCTACGGGGTGGAATTCATAGTGCTTGCGGGTTTCCTCCTGGTGGTGCCGGATTTCCTCATCGAGGCCTATCCGGACAAGATAGTGAACCTGCATCCGGCCCTGCTTCCGAAATTCGGAGGAAGGGGGATGTACGGGATGCATGTGCATGAGGCGGTGAAGGCAGCAGGCGAGAAGGAGACGGGAATGACGGTACATTATGTCGATTCCCGGATCGACGGAGGCAGGATCATAGCCCAGTTCTCCGTGCCTCTTGAAGGAGATGAGAGCGCAGAAGAGATTTCCGCGAAAGAGCATGTGCTCGAGATGCGCCATTTCCCGGAAGTAATTGAAAACTTGTTAAAACAACAATAACAATGAAAGTCTCAATCATAATGGGATCTGTCAGCGACTATGAGGTTATGTCTGGTGCTGAGCAGGTCCTTTCCGCCTTTGGGGTTGAATTCGAAAAGAAGGTGGTAAGCGCACACAGGACCCTTTCACTTATGATCGATTATGTGAAGGGAGCCCGTGACAGGGGAGTCGGAGTAATCATCGCAGGTGCCGGCGGTGCCGCTCATCTTGCCGGCGTCGCAGCCGGGATCACAACACTTCCGGTGATTGCCGTGCCTATGCAGACAAAGGCCCTCGGCGGGATGGATTCACTCCTTTCAATGGTGCAGATGCCGACCGGTATCCCGGTAGCCACCGTGGCCATAGGAGGAGCGAAGAACGCCGCGATCCTGGCAGTGGAGATCCTGGCCCTGGCCGATCCTGCGCTGGCGCAGAAACTTGTGGACTACAGGAAAGAGCAGGCGGAAAAGATTGAGAAGACTGTGATATGAAAGCATTCCGAGTATATGTAGAGAAGAAGCCGGCTTTCCGTGTCGAGGCCAGCAGCATGCTCGCTGAACTTAACGAGAACCTTTCGCTGGACCTTGCCGGGCTCAGGCTTGTGAATGTCTATGATCTCTTCGGCTTTTCGAAGGAACTCGTAGCGCAATCCGCATATGGCGTCTTCGGAGAGAAGGTCACTGATGACGTCACCGTATATGAGGATGCCGGGAATTACGCCGGATCTTCGAAATGCATTGCGATTGAGTACCTTCCGGGCCAGTTCGACCAGAGGGCCGCATCTGCCGCCGATTGCGTCAGGCTGCTGGATCCCGGGGCCTCGATCCGGATCAAGAGCGCAAGGCTCCTGATTTTCCCCGAGGGGACTCCGGACGAGGCGCTCGCCAAGGTCAGGCATTATGTGATCAACCCGGTCGAGGCCAGGGAGAAGGACATGAGCATCCTCTCCGATTCTGCACAGGCTCCTGTCAAGCCAGTCCCCGTACTGGAAGGCTTCAGGGCCATGGCGGAAGAAGGATATGCTTCATTCTGCAAGAAGATGGGGCTGGCCATGAATACCGACGACCTCCGCGAGGTGGTAAGGTATTTCACCGCCGAGGGGAGGGATCCCAATGAGACGGAACTCAGGATCCTCGACACTTACTGGAGCGACCACTGCCGCCATACGACTTTCACCACCGAACTCCAGGATATCAGGGTCGAAGACAGCTTCATCCGCGAAGACATCGAAGGCACTCTGAATCTCTACCTGAAGATGCGCGGCGACCTGGGCCGCGACGGCAAGCCCATATGCCTGATGGACATCGCTACCATAGGAGCGAAGTATCTGAGAAAGAAGGGATTGCTCGATGACATGGAAGTCAGCGAGGAGAACAATGCCTGCAGCATATATGTAGATGTGGACGTCGATGGACAGGTGGAGAAATGGCTCCTGATGTTCAAGAACGAGACCCACAACCATCCCACCGAGATTGAACCCTTCGGAGGTGCAGCGACCTGCCTCGGCGGAGCCATCAGGGACCCGCTTTCAGGCCGTGCATATGTCTATCAGGCCATGCGCATCACCGGAGCCGGAGACATATGGAAGAGCGTATCCGAGACCATCCCCGGAAAGCTCCCGCAGAAAGTCATATCCCGCAAGGCTGCCCAGGGTTATTCCAGCTACGGCAACCAGATCGGACTTGCCACTACATATGTACACGAAATAATCCATCCTGGCTACACCGCCAAGAGGATGGAGATCGGAGCAGTGGTCGGTGCCGTAAAAGCCTCTAACGTACGTCGTGAGAGACCCGCGCCCGGAGACGTGATCCTCCTTCTCGGAGGCCGTACGGGCCGTGACGGTATCGGAGGTGCCACCGGCTCCTCCAAAGAGCATGACGAGACCTCCCTTGAGAACTGCGGAAGCGAGGTCCAGAAGGGAGATGCCACCCAGGAGAGGAAGCTCCAGAGGCTTTTCAGGCGTCCCGAAGTGACCTCTCTTATCAAGAAGTCTAATGATTTCGGCGCCGGAGGAGTCAGCGTTGCCATAGGCGAGCTGGCCGACGGACTGGACATATGGCTGGACAGGGTTCCGGTCAAATACAGCGGACTCAATTCTACCGAGCTGGCTATCAGCGAGTCCCAGGAAAGGATGGCGGTAGTCGTCGCTCCGGAGGACGAGGCCCGTTTCATGGGATTCTGCCATGAGGAGAATGTGGAGGTTACTCACGTTGCCGTGGTTACTGACACGGAGCGCATGAGGATGTACAACCACGGAGAACTCGTAGCCGACCTCAAGAGAGAGTTCATCGACAGCGCCGGCGCAAGGCATTTCTCCTCAGCGGTGATCAGCAGCGTGGAAGACAAAGACCCGTTCGCTTCGGAAGAACCTGAAGGAAAGGACTTTGCGGAAAAAGTGCGCACTCATCTCCGCCGCCCGGACATATGCTCGCAGAAAGGTCTCGTGGAGATGTTCGACTCCACTATCGGACGTTCTACCGTCCTGATGCCATACGGTGGAATCTACCGCAGCACCGAGACCCAGGTTTCGGTCCAGAAGCTTCCTGCGGACGGCTACACCGACACCGCCAGCATGATGGCTTATGGCTTCGATCCCTGGCTGAGTGAATGGAGCCCCTATCACGGAGCTGCATACGCAGTGATAAGCGCCTGCGCTAAGGTAGTCGCCGCCGGAGGAGACTTCTCCGGAATGCGTTTCACATATCAGGAATATTTCCGCCGCATGACGGAAGACCCGCATATGTGGGGACTGCCGCTTTCGGCTCTTCTCGGAGCCCTGAAGATGCAGGAAGCCCTTGGCCTTCCGTCGATCGGAGGTAAGGATTCGATGAGCGGAACCTTCGAGGACAGGCTGCATGTTCCGCCGACCCTCGTGGCCTTCGGAATCACCACTGTGAATGCCTCAAAGGTCATTTCGCCGGAATTCAAATGGGACGGCAACAGGATATACCTTGTCAAGCATACTCCTCTTCCCAACAGGATGCCCGACACTGAGGCCCTCAAGGCCCAGTGGGCATGCATAAGGGACGGAATCGCATCAGGAAACATAGTGTCCGGCTTCGCCTGCGGTGCCGGCGGAGTAGTGGAGGCTATATGCAAGATGTCCTTCGGAAACGGCTTCGGCGCTAACGTGAAAGTTCCCGAGGAGGATCTCTTCTGCGTCGCTCCGGGCTCCATCGTTGTGGAGACCGCCGGTGAGTTCGAATGCCCGGGAGCAGTGCTTCTGGGAAGCGTGACCGACGGCGAGGATGACAAAGTCCGGATCAACGGACATTCCCTTGGGCTTTCAGCCCTGCTCCAGGCCAATGAAGAACCCTGGTCCAGGATTTATCCTATAGTCAGCAAGCCGGACATGAAGTCAGTCCTGCCTTCTGCGGCGATCGGAGTCAAGCCCGTCAAGGCCCGCAAGGCCGACCTGAAATATCCGGGGGCACCTGTCGAAGAACCTCTGGTGCTTCTCCCTGTATTCCCGGGGACCAACTGCGACTACGACACTGCAAAGGCCTTCAGGCAAGCAGGGGCGCGTACCAGGTTCCTGGTCTTCTGCAACCTTACCGGAGATGACATCCTGCGCTCCATCGATGAGATGGCAAAAGCCATATCCGAGTGCCAGATCCTCGCCCTCTGCGGCGGCTTCTCGCTTGGTGACGAACCGGACGGCAGCGGAAAATTCATCGCCAGCATATTGAACAATGCCACAGTCGCGGCCGAAATCCGCCGTCTTCTGGGCCGCGGAGGCCTGATCCTGGGCATATGCAACGGATTTCAGGCCCTCGTCAAGTCCGGTCTCCTTCCATATGGAGTCCCGGGCAGCGTGACTGAGCAGTCGCCTACGCTCTTCAGGAATGACATCAACCGCCACGTGTCCCAGATGGCGACAATGAGGGTCGCATCAGTCAATTCACCCTGGCTGTCCTCCCTGGAAATCGGACAGCAGTTCGCGATTCCGGTCAGCCATGGAGAAGGCAAGTTCGTGGTAAGCGAGTCACTGGCAGCAGAGCTCTTCAGCAGGGGACAGGTGGCATTCCAGTACGTGGATCCCGAGAACGACCAGGTTACCATGCGTTCCCCTGCGAATCCGAACGGCTCCTATTACGGAATCGAAGGCATTATCAGTCCCGACGGCCGCATCCTCGGAAAGATGGGACACTCGGAGAGATATGAGAATAACCTGTTCAAGAATATCAGCGAGGAAATGGACCAGGGACTGTTCGAAAATGCAGTAAGGTATTTCAGAGGAAAATAATCATATAGAAAACAGATATTAAACATATGGCAGCATCGGATTATGAGAAAGCCGGAGTCTCCCTGGAGGCCGGTTATGAAGTGGTAAGGAGGATCAAGAAGCACGTCGCTTCGACAGCCCGTCCCGGAATCATGGGCGGCATAGGCTCTTTCGGAGGCATGTTTGACCTCTCATCGCTGGGTTACCGCGAGCCTGTGCTCGTCAGCGGTACCGACGGGGTCGGAACCAAACTCAAATTGGCATTCGCCATGGACAAGCACGATACCATCGGGATCGATGCCGTGGCCATGTGCGTGAATGATGTTCTGGCGCAAGGCGCTGAGCCTCTGTTCTTTCTGGACTACGTAGCTCAGGGCAAGACCCGTCCTGAGGTAGTGGAGGCAATTGTCGCCGGAGTCGCCGAGGGCTGCCGTCAGGCCGGCTGCGCCCTGGTAGGCGGAGAGACTGCCGAGATGCCCGGAATGTACGCCGACGGGGAATATGACATCGCCGGATTCACTACCGGAGTGGTGGAAAAGTCAAAGCTGATCGATGGTTCCAAGGTCAAGACCGGGGACGTCCTGCTGGGCATTTCCTCCACCGGAATCCACTCGAACGGCTTCAGCCTCGTCCGCAAGATCATCTCCGACGCAGGCCTCGACCTGCACAAGACATATGAAGCCCTCCAGAGCGACCAGCCTCTTGGTCTGGTGGTCCTGACTCCTACGAAGATATATGTCCGTCCGGTGCTCGACGTTATCCGTCACATGGACGTGCACGGAGTCGCGCATATCACCGGCGGCGGCTTCGACGAGAACATCCCGAGGATCCTTCGCGAAGGTCAAGGCATTGAAATCTACGAGGGCGCCTGGACCGTACCTCCGGTCTTCCCCTTCCTCGAGAAGGAGGGCGGAATACCTCACAGGGAGATGTTCAACGTCTTCAATATGGGAATCGGAATGGTGCTGGCCGTGGACGAGTCGGACTGCGAGACTGCGAAATCCATCCTGGCCGCCCATGGCGAGTCCGCAGCCGTTATCGGCCGTGTAGTCGAAGGTGAAGGTGTGACAATTTTAAATTCTTCAAAATGAGAGCATTGATAAGTGTCAGCGACAAGCGTGGAGTCGTCGGATTCGCCCGTGAACTTGAGTCTCTGGGCTGGGAAGTCATATCTACGAGCGGTACCATGCGCCTGCTCAGCGAAGCCGGTGTAAAGGTGACCGCGGTAAGCGATGTCACCGGGTTCCCGGAGATATGCGACGGCCGCGTCAAGACCCTTCATCCGAGGATCCATGGCGCCCTGCTTGCCCGGAGGGACATCCCCGCACATATGCAGGCCCTTTCCGACAACGGGATCGAGACCATCGACATGGTCTGCGTGAACCTCTATCCTTTCAGGGAGACCATTGCCAAGGAGGGAGTCACGATGGAAGATGCCGTCGAGAACATCGACATCGGCGGTCCGTCAATGCTCCGCAGCTCCGCGAAGAACTGGGAGAGCGTGACGGTGGTCTGCAATCCTGACGATTACGCCACTGTGCTCGACGAAATCCGCAAGACCGGAAACACCACCCGCGAAACCAGGCTTGCCCTGTCTGCCAAGGCATATACCCACACTGCGGAATATGACATGGCCATTGCCACTTATATGCGTTCGCAGGCCGGTCTTCCGGAGAAGCTTTTCCTGGAATATGACCTGAAGCAGGAGCTCCGCTATGGCGAGAATCCCCACCAGCAGGCAAAGTTCTACAAGAGTGCCAAGCCAGAACCGTTCTCCATAGCAGGCGCAGAGCAGCTCAACGGGAAAGAACTGTCCTACAATAATATACAGGATGCAAACGCTGCACTGGAACTCGTCCGTGAATTCGACGAGCCTTTCTGCTGCGGCGTCAAGCATATGAATCCCTGCGGCTGCGCGGTCGGAGTGGATGTGCTCGATGCATGGAAGAAGACATATGAAGGGGACAAGACTTCGATATTCGGTGGCATAGTAGCCGCGAACAGGGAGATAGACCTCGCGACGGCCGAGCTGCTGAAGCCGATTTTCCTGGAGATCGTGATGGCTCCTTCATTCGCTCCCGACGCGCTGGAACTTCTCCGTACGAAGAAGAATCTCCGCATCTTGAAAGTGGATATGCGCAAGGACGACAAGCCACGCAAGCATATAGTGAGTATGAACGGGGGACTTCTGGTCCAGGATGAGGATGCCGTGACCACTCCCGTCTGCGAGGGACAGTGCGTAACCAAAGCATCGCCCTCCGCGGAACAGATTTCTGACCTGGACTTCGCATGGCGCGTGGTCAAGCATGTGAAATCCAATGCGATAGTGGTTGCCCGCGGCGGTATGGTCTATGGCGTAGGTGCCGGACAGATGAACCGTGTGGGCTCCGCTGCCATCGCACTGGAAGAAGCCGCTGCTACCCTGGGAGACATGGAAAACGCAGGCTGCGTCCTGGCTTCAGACGGATTCTTCCCCTTTGACGATTGCGTTACCCTCGCAGCCAAGTACGGCATTAAGGCCATCGTCCAGCCGGGCGGTTCGGTCCGTGACGAGGACTCCGTAAAGAAGGCCGATGAGTGCGGAATTGCTATGGTATTCACCCACGAAAGACATTTCAGGCATTAGAAGCTGGTTTGAGATGATTTCCTTTCGGGAAACATCTCAAACCAGCTTCTGAAATAATCAAAAATAAAGTTTTTTTGACATGGGAGTTTTATATGTAGTTCCGGCGCCCAAGGCGGCCGACAAGACAATCGACATCGAAAGGATCCGTGAAGCCAAGGTGCTGGTAGTCGGCAGCGGCGGACGCGAGCATGCCATAGTGGATGCCCTTAGCCGTTCGCTCGAAGTCACCAAGATCTGGTGCGCACCGGGCAATGCCGGCATAGCCTCCCAGGCGGAGTGCGTCCCGATAGGGGCGAGCGACATCCAGGGCCTGCTGGCTTTTGCCCAGGAGCATCATGTGGATATGACCGTGGTCGGCCCGGAAGTTCCTCTGTCAGAAGGCATTGCTGATGCTTTCATGGAAGCCGGAATGCGGATTTTCGGCCCTTCTGCAGCGGCCGCAAGGATTGAATCCAGCAAGGACTTCGCGAAGAACCTCATGGCGAAATACGATGTCCCTACCGCTTCGTTCAAGACCTTCTCGGATTTCGACGAGGCCATGGCATATGTCCGCGAGAGGCCTTTCCCGCAGGTGCTCAAATATGACGGGCTTGCAGCCGGCAAGGGGGTTACGATTCCCCAGACCCTTGAGGAAGCTGAGGCAGACCTCCGCTCTATGCTGCTGGATGACATGTTCGGCGAGGGCAAGGTTGTCATCGAGGACTTCCTGACAGGTCCGGAGTTCAGCATGATGTGCCTGGTGGACGGCGAGAGGGTGTTCCCGCTGGCTCTCGCGCAGGATCATAAGAGGGCATATGAAGACGACAAGGGCCCGAACACCGGCGGCATGGGGGCATATTCCCCATTGCCTTTCATCTCTGATGAGGATGAAAAGTGGGCTCTGGAGCATATTATGAAGCCTGTAGCTGCTGCAATGGTGGCAGAAGGGACTCCTTTCCGGGGCCTGCTTTACGGAGGTTTGATGAAGACTCCGTCCGGAATCAAGGTCATCGAGTTCAACTGCCGTTTCGGAGATCCTGAGACAGAAGTGGTCCTGCCCCGCCTGGAGTCGGACTTCTACAGGATGCTTTCCGCTGTAGTGGACGGTACCGATATACCCCGGATCACTTGGTCAGAGGATGCCGTGATCGGCTTCGTGATGGCCTCTAAAGGTTATCCTGGCTCATATGAAAAGGGCCATGTGATAGAAGGGCTTTCCGAGAATGCTCTCGGCGTGGAGGGCTGCGATGACTCGGTGAGAGTCTATCATATGGGCACGAAATCTTCCGAAGGAAAGATCCTGACCGCCGGAGGCCGTGTGCTGATGGTGACAGGCCGCGGCGAGACCCTCGCCCAGGCCTCCGCCTCCGCCCGCGCCGCCATCTCCCGCATCACCTGCGACAATCTCTTCTACCGTCCCGACATCGGCTGGCAGGCACTCTGACATGCCCTGCATTGCTCCCCGGTCCGGTACGGTCGCAGCGATTTGAGCGGAGCGACTTATGAGCTGCGACCGCACCGGGCCGGGGAGAGGCTCACAGCATATACCGTAAACCGATTGCCAGGTCCAGGTGGCCTAGGCCTTCATATTTATCCTTTTCCAAAGAGACTGACCTGCGTTCTCCGGATGACTCTGTTATGTTGACGTTTCTGAGTGTCCCGTTGTATAAGGAAAAGGAAGCGCCTATGGCAAGATGCTTAGAAAGGCCGATGTCATAGCCGATTTCAGCCAGGTACCCAAGAGTGCCGCCCTTAATGGTGTAAGGATCTATCAGTTTTGCCGAATCATGGTACCCTATATATCCCAGACCATATGTCAAATAAAAAGCATTTTTCTTCGTGGCGTTCATCAACCGGAAAGAACACTGCGGACCGAGGAACCATATGTTTATATGATCTTCAAGAAGTCCGCTGCGTGAGCTGCCGTCGTCATATGTCGCTGTGACTTCAGTCTTATGCCCGACATGGAGATTGTTATATCTCAGTCCTGCTCCCAAGGATTCGGAGAAAAACCAGCTGGCATCGGCTCCATATGAAACACCCCATCTGGTGTGCTTTGCATGGTCGGCGAGAACAGCTTCTGTGTTGGATGCAGCCTTTCCCAACCGGCATCCTCCGCCACCCATGATTGAAAGTCGTACTGACGGAGCATTCTCAGCAACTGTCCGGTCAGATGTAATGATTGTCTGTGCATTCAGTGACAGGGACGCGTACAGTATCAGAAGGCTGAGAAACAGTTTTTTACGCATATACATTTATTCTTTTATTTGAATAGTCTCATATTCCGTTTTTCCTGATGATGCCGGAATCTTTTCCAGGGCAGGCCTGCCTACAAATGCGCCCATGGTGACGCTGCAGCGCACATAATACTCTCCCCCCAATTCCACCTTAAGCGGAAGTGTTGTCTTGGACTCGGTTTTCGCCCATATGGTCATGTCTCCGGCCTCATATATTTTTACTTCAGCCTTTGACTTTACCTTTGCCCTGTACACCGGTTCTTCTCCGATATACACTTCATAATTGACCAGCGGTCCCACTCCGGAGGTCCTGTAAAAATATATTATTGCATAGTCAGGATGACTGGTGTTGACGGTGTTATCGGGAGAAAGGACGAGCGAAGACACATCGGCTACGCGAAGGATGTTAGCCTCAATACGGTGTATTGAACTGACCATATCCGGGGCCTTGTGTTTTGTTATCTGAACAACATTGCCACCGGCTTGTCTCGCCTTTTCCTTTGCAAGGGAAATGACAGCGTTATAGGAGCCATCTTTCATCGTAAAGCCGGAGTCACCGATCTTGATTGTTCCCAGCAGTTCAGCATTATCGGGCGCCGAGGCCCCATATTCGATAACTGCGACTTCCGCATCATCCGGAAGCGGATTGTAGGTGCCTGTCATGTTGGATGTGATCTTTGGCGAGCATGCGGCAAGAGCCGTCCCGAAGATAATAATGTGTAAAAGATTTTTCATAGTAATGAGTAAACTATATGTATATTATAGGCCTTCTTTCTCTAACTTAATCGAACAGATGCTCTTCAGAAGAACCGCTATCCATAAATCAGTTTGTTAAATGACATTGTCATTGCCCTTATCCTTCGAAATGTAGCAACTGCTGCCGGATCACCATCAACGATTGCTTCGTAATACGAGTACTTTCCCCTTTTATCCGGACCAATTTCTGGAGGTCCTTCGTAATCAGGATCTTTTGAAGAAACAGTCCAGAAAGGGGGCTTTGTATTATCAATTACCTCAAAATAAAAGGTTGGTATATACAGAGGCCAATAATAATCCTGGTCATTATATACATCGTCACAAATCAAATAGCATCCAATATTATTACTGAGCCATGAAGAATGGATGGCATAGACATCATATTCTTTCCCAATTGTCAAATAATTGTCTGCATTCTGCCATCCCGCCTCTGATAATTCAGGCCAGGGATTGCTGATAATAGTTTTTATGCATCTTACTCTCATGACTGAGAATGGTTATGGTTTAAATTTAAAGCCGCTTTTATAGACTCTACCATTTACTGTTTTCTGGAAGTAATGAACTGTAATATGATCATATCCATAGTCGATATGATTAACTCCTTGCTGATTATTATTATGATGCACATATTGCATTTTATCCCATCCTTGCCACTTATAATCTCCAATATCTTTTGCTTCCGGCTAGCCGTGACCGCATTATGGAGTCTCTTCGCTGCAGCAGTTCCTGTCGGGTTGGCCCAGGGCTCTCCGCCTGGCAGACCAATGGGAGGAGAAATGCCGAAAACAGGAGGAAAGATTTGAGGGAGCGGAGCATGAGAGTGTAAAATCAGTTTCTCCGCAAATCTATAAAGGTAGGTTCTATTAATTCATAAATTCGAGTGGAAGCCGTTCCGTCAGATACAATCTTTCGGAATCAGTCCCTCAGCTGAGGGCTTTGGCTAGCGATTGCGTTCGTTTATCCACTCATTGACATGTTGTTTTTGACG
>JAFRXO010000003.1 GCA_017443465.1 Bacteroidales bacterium | reverse complement strand
GGGGACCCTCTCCTGGAGTGCATCCTTGAGGGTTACGGTAGAATTGGGTATGGGATTGTAGTTGCCCCATTGCATATTCTTGTCATCGGCATTCGGACCGACCAGGGCTACCTTCTGTCCTTCTTTAAGGGGAAGGATCCCATTGTTCTGGAGAAGGACAATCGACTCTTCTGCCATCTTGCGCGAAAGAGCCTTGTGCTCAGCTCCTTCCACTATGTTTTCAGGAAGATTTTCCCAGGGGTCTATCCCATCCATCTCTCCAAGGCGGTAGCGGTCAGCTATCAGGCGGATCAGGTTCCTGTCGATGTCCGTGACATCCAGCAGTCCTCTTTCCACTGCTTCGGGAATGTGCCTGTAGGTTTCTCCGCATTCGGTGTCGACTCCTGCATGTACTGCAGCCGCAGCGGCAGAGGCGGCATCAGGAGAAAATCCGTGCCTTCCCTGTACATAGAAATCGGAAACTGCCCAGCAGTCTGAGGTGATGATTCCCTTGTAACCCCACTCACCTCTGAGGATGGTATCGATAAGATAGGAACTGGCTCCGCATGGTTCGCCGCGGAAACGGTTATATGCAGTCATTACCTCTTCCACTCCTGCTTTTACTACGAGTTCCTTGAAAGCCGGGAGATAGGTTTCACGCAGGTCGCGTTCTGACACCTGTGCGTCGAAGGAATGGCGGATGGATTCCGGGCCGGAATGTACTGCATAGTGTTTTGCGCATGCATGCAGTTTGCGGACAGGAGAATCGTCCGACCCCTGGAGTCCGTGGACCACGGCGCTTCCCAACTTTGCGGTCAGGAAAGGATCTTCACCATATGTCTCCATGCCGCGGCCCCAGCGGGGATCGCGGAAAATGTTGATGTTCGGGGTCCAGAAGGTCAGTCCCTGGTAGATCTTGACATCACCTTGCTGCCTTGCCAAGCGGTGCTTTACCCTGGCCTCATCGCTGACAGCGGTGAAAACCTGGAGGACGAGGTCTTCGTCGAAAGATGCCGCCATTCCGATGGGCTGCGGGAAGACCGTAGCAGAACCATTGCGCGCGACACCGTGAAGGGCTTCGCTCCACCAGTTGTAGGCTTTGATTCCCAGGCGCGGAACGGCCGCGGAGGGGTGCATCATGAGAGAGGTTTTTTCTTCAATCGTAAGACGGCTCACGAGATCTGCGGCCCTGGTTTCAGCAGGCAGGGATTTGTCCTGATAGGGAAGCAGTTCTTCCTTTGCCTGGGCTTTGCCTGCGATCAGTGCCAAAGCGAAGAGCAGGATGGCTGTTTTTTTCATATGTTCAGGTTTTATTGGAGTTCAATCGTGACTATGGAAGCTGCGGGCATCTTTACCGTGAGCTGTCCTCCCTTGATCCGGAAGTCCTTGAACGGTACGGTCTTGACAACTTCCGCTTTTCCGAATTCATTGTGGTCGGTGATGTTCTTCGACGCGAGAATCTCTCCGACCGCCTTGGAAGATTTCGAGACTGCTTCCAGGTCCACGGTGACTTCGTGGACGTTGTCAGCATCCAGGTTAGACAGGGAGACATGCACTCGTCCCGCTCCGTCGCGCGAAGCCGTAGCGCTGAGCAGGGGGATCGTCCTGGTGGCCTTGCCCCGTCCTCCGCGCACCTCCTTGGTGGCAGTGCTTACTTCCACCGGCAGGAAGGTGGCACCCTGATGGACTGTGTACATCTTATAGACGTAGTAGGTCGGGGTCAGGAGCATTTTCTCGCCCTGGGTGAGGACCATGGCCTGGAGGACGTTCACCATCTGGGCGATGTTTGTCATCTTCAGCCTGTCGGAGTATTTGTGGCATATGTCCAGAGTGGTTGAGGCCACCATCGCGTCACGCATGGTACTCTGCTGGAACAGGTGGCCGGGGTTTGTCCCGGGTTCCACATTCCACCAGGTTCCCCATTCGTCCAGGCAGAGGGCGATCCTCTTTCTCGGATCGTATTTGTCCATCAGGGCGATGTGGTTCTTTATGACTTCCTCCACTTCTGTGCTCTTCCCGAGGACCCAGTACCAGTCGTCCTTGGTGAAATCCGTGGCTGAACCCTTGTTGCCCCAGTTGTCGACAGAGTAATAATGGAGAGAGATTCCGTCCATCTTCCCTTTGCGGTTCTTCAGGATCACATCGGTCCAGTTGTAGTCATAGTCGCTGGCCCCGCTGGCAATGATAAAGAGCTTGTTCCCGTCAAAATCATGGCAGTAGGTGGCATAGCGGCGCAGGAGGTCTGAGTAATACTCTGGACGCATGTTCCCGCCGCAGCCCCAGGCCTCATTGCCTATGCCTATGTATTTGACTTTCCAGGGCTTGTCGCGGCCGTTCTGCCGGCGCAGGCGGGACATCGGAGTGTCGCTGGCAGCAGTCATGTATTCAATCCAGTCGGCAAGTTCCTCTACGGATCCGCTGCCCACGTTGCCGCTGATGTAAGGCTCGCAGCCGAGCAGTTCGCAGAAATCCAGGAACTCGTGGGTGCCGAATGAGTTGTCTTCAACGGTTCCTCCCCAGTTGTTGTTTGTGATGGAAGGCCTTTTTTCCCTCGGGCCGATACCGTTACGCCAGTGATAGTCGTCCGCGAAGCATCCTCCCGGCCACCTAACAAGGGGGACTTTGATGGCCTTGAGAGCTTCCAGTACATCGGTGCGGTAGCCATTGATGTTGGGAATAGGAGACTCCGGTCCTACCCATATGCCTCCGTAGATGCCGCTTCCGAGATGCTCGGCGAACTGGCCGTAGATTTCCCTGGGGATGACCTGGTCTCCCTCAGGAGCTCCGACCTTTACACTCGACTTGTCCTGCGCCGAAGCGGAAACGGCGGTTGCCAGGAGCAGGATAGCTGCGAAGATTCTTTTCATTTCGTTATAGTGTTATTCTTGGTTGTCCAGGATCTTGTCTGGAATGATGGCGAAGCTGAAGCTGTAGTCCTGGTCTGCCCAGAGCGTCCGTGATGGCTCGGGACGTGCGCCCCAGCTGTCGTAACCGCCCACTCCGGTCATCCCGCAGTCCAGGCAGAGTTCGGTGAAGTTCTGGGGGGTGATGTCGTTGGCATGGCCGTAGATCCTCTCTCCTGCTTCATCCCTCGGGTCGAGCTGTTCGACTGAGACCCTCAGGGCGTTGAACTCGAAGGGAACCCCGCCAGTGATTGTCATCCCTCCGATGCTGAGCCACCTGCAGTCGGTGTGATGCCCGCTTTCCTGCGGCCTGACATATGGGTAATACTCCTGTGTGGCGGTGGACTGGTAGAGTCCGAGCATTGCTCCGCTCTTGCGGTCGATGTAGTTCTCCTGCGGGCCGCGTCCGAAATAGGTGAACTGTTCCCTGGAGGCCGGAAGCCTGGTGCGGAGTCCGAGTCGCGGAAGCTCGATGTGCTTCACTCCACCTTTGAAGTCGCCGCTGACCTTTACCGCTCCGTTCGAAAGCACTTCATATGAAAGGGTAAGCGATGCGCTGTCGGGGAGTTCATATGCCACAGTGAACAGTACTTTTTCCTCGGTGGCTTCGGCAGAAACGGTTGCAGAGGAGCCGGCGTCCTTCCACTGGGCGGCGCGAACCGGGAACTTGTTTCCCCAGTCGTTGTCCACGGGACCTCTCCAGAAGTTGGGCTTGAGGCCGAAATCTTTCTGTATCAGTTCCTTGCCTCTGCTGCGGTACCTTGTAACGGCTCCTGTTGCCTTGTCGACGGAGAATCTCAGCCTGCTTCCCTTTACCAGGTAGGAGTCCTTCCTGTCGATGAGCTTTATGCGTCCGCTCACCTCGGGAATGGCTATCGGGTCTCCTTCATGGAGGATGAACTGGTCGTAGGCCACATCGCTCCCGTCGGTGCTGACATAGAAGTTGATGCACCAAGTCTTAGAAGGGTCGTCCATTGCCAACTGGACGCTGAAATCCTGGCTCTGCTGGGCCTGTGGCTTGACGTCCGGAAGATTCCCTTCGGCCACGACTTTCCCGTCCGCGGTGAGCTCATAGCGGAGTTCATATGCCGACATATCCTTGAAATAGAACCTGTTCATCAGGGAGAACAGTCCTGATGCAGGATCCTGTGAACTGACTTTGAAGTCCTGGTAGACATGTTTTACCTCCCAGGCTCCGGGATGTGGGTTCAGATCCGGGTTCACTATTCCGTTGCAGAGGAAATTCTGCCCGGAGGGGGTGCCTTCCGGACCGTAGTCACCGCCATATGTCCAATATTTGCGGCCTTTGGAGTCAGTCTCGGCCAGTCCCTGGTCTATCCAGTCCCAGATGAATCCTCCCTGGAGGTTCTCATATGCGTAGATTTCGTCCCACTGGAGGTCGAGCGATCCGTTGGAGTTGCCCATAGCGTGGGAGTATTCTGAAGGAACTACGGGTTTGTCCTTGTCGGTCTCTCCCATCTTATGGAACCACGTTGCGCTGGGATACTGGGGGACGAACATGTCGGTGTTCCACTCCCGGATGGCCCTTTCGTAGCAGACCGGGCGGTTCTGGCCGAAGGTCTCAAACTGCTTGAGTACCTTATAGACATTGTAGAAATTCACTCCATTCCCGGCTTCGTTCCCGAGGGAGAGTATCGTCACACAGGGGTAGGAGGCCGTACGGCAGTACATGTTCATCACCCTGTCCAGGTGCTTGGCGTACCATTCCTTCTTGTTTCCGAGGGTCCTGTCGAGGTTGTAGCCCATTCCGTGCGATTCGATGTTCGCCTCGTCATAGACGTAGAAGCCCAGGCTGTCGCACAGTTCGTAGAAGGCGCGGGGTTGGGGATAGTGGCAGGTGCGGATGGCGTTGATGTTGAATTCCTTCATCAGCAGGAGCTGCCTGAGGATGTCTTCGCGGGTGTTGTAGTGACCTGTGAACTCGTTGTGCTCATGCATGTTCACTCCCTTGAACTTGACTGGTTTCCCGTTGACCAGGAAAATGTTTTTCGCTATTTCGAAGTGCCTGAAACCTACGTTGAAGCGGGTGTACTCCCCGTCAACCTTTATCAGGAGGGTGTAGAGCTCAGGGGTCTCGGCGGTCCAGAGCCTTGGATTGGGGATCCGTGCGCTTTTCCCTGAAGCGCTCGTGGCTACAACCGACCCGTCCTTGTCGAGGAGCTTGTAGGAGAAATCTCCACTGCCTTCGGTCTTGATGCTGAACAGTCCGGTGGTGAGCCTGTCATCCAGCGTTGCGGTTATTGAGAAGTTGAAATCCCTCTCGGTGCTCTCCGAAGAGAGATAGACATCCCTCTCTATGCCGCTGATGCGCCAGAAGTCCTGGCATTCGAGGTAGGAGCCTGAGCTCCAGCGGTAGATTTTCAGGAGGAGTTCATTTTCTCCGGGCTTGAGGAATGAAGTGATGTCGTACCGGGCGAGGTCCTTTGAATCTTCGGAATAACCGGCTACCTGTCCGTTGACATAGACATAGACTCCGGACTTCGCACCGCATATGTTCAGGTAAATCTCCCTGGAGCCCCACGATTCCGGCACCTGGAATTTCCTGCGATATATTCCGACAGGAGTCTGGTCGGGAATCAGCGGAGGCTGCGGGTTCTCCGGGGCGAATTCATATGGATGGTTGACATAGATGGCCACTCCGTGGCCCTGGTGCTCCCAGTTCCCAGGTACCGTTATGTCCCCCCATTTTATCTGATTCTGGGCTTCGGTGATTTCCTGGACGCTCATTATTCCGTCGATCTCCGGGCAATTGCGCAGTGCGTCGGGAAGCATCTCCTGGGAATCAAAGTATGCGAAATCCCATATTCCGTTGAGGTCCAGATAGTTCGGGCTCTTTTCGAACGGAGTGGAAAGGGCCTCTTCTTCTGTGGGATACCATATGCTTTCCACCCTCCGGGTCTGGGCGTTGAGGCTGGTTACGGACATGTCCCTCCACCATGGCAGGGAAGGGGACAGGGATGGAGCCGGGTTCGTTGCGAGTACCGCGACGAGGGGTAAAAATGACAGTATCATATGCTTCAGTCTTCGGGTTCAAACATAGGATCCCATGCCGGGAGCAGTTCCGGCTTGGAGTTAAGGACTTTCAGGATGTCGGAGGGGATGTATTTCTTCTCGGCGACGAGGCGGAACATGTACTCGTCGAACCATTCGTCGGTCATAATGAGCTTGCCATTATAGCCGGAATCGATTCCCCAACTGTTTTCGGCAAGCCATTTCACGGGCTTCCCTTCCTTGAGGTCAACTCCGATCAGGGTGATGGCGTGGGTTGAGCCGCTGTCGTGGGTGATGATGCGCTCTCTCTTGTCCATTCCGGACTCCGTTCCCATCAGGGAGTCGTAATCGAAATTCTTCAGGTCGGCCACTCCGGTGGTGCGGTTGAGGAACTTCCCTACGTCGCAGGAGAAATACATGGCGGTGTCGTCTTTGATGGAAGCTATGGCGATCTCCTTGATCCTCTCTACGGGTACGTTGACATAGAGCCAGTTGTCTCCGTCATAGACATGGCGGTCGTATTCGATTTCATATGCCTTGTAGTACTCCCTGGTAGGGTCGTTCATCAGCATGACGTAGCCGCCTTCAAGGTCGCCTCCGACGAATTCTTCATAGAAGGCTTTCGGGGTGTACTCCTTTGAGGAGACGAAGTTGTCCTTGGAGTCGTAGCGGGTCCACGTGAATTTCTCCGGAGGAGTTCCGAGGCAGAGGACAAGCATATGATAGATTTCCTTGAGCATCTCGACCTTCATCTGCTGCAGGTCGCCTTTTTTCGAAGCATATGCTTCGCGGAGCCTCAGTCCGTCTTCCCTGAGCGCAGTCTTGATCCTGGAGGCCATGGCTGAGGTGTTGTTGCTGCTGAAGGTCTCAGGCATGGCGTCGGAGGGGACCAGGCCGTATTTCGTGACCAGGTTGGAAACCCCGGTGAACTGGCCGCCGTCGCTGATCGGGTTGCTGAAAAGCCAGTCGACTTTCCTGTCATCGAAGCTAAGGTCCTTGGTGTCGATCACTCCCTGGAGGAAGAGATTGGCCTTCTCCAGCTGGTCCCAGAAGAACAGATAGTTCTGGGAGAAAGTGAAACTGCCCAGGTCGTATTTCTTTATCATCCTGGCCCTCAAGACGTTCAGTCCGCTGAAGAGCCAGCATCTTCCTGAAGATTTCTGGTTGGTGATCCCCTTTGTGGCGACTACGTCGGAGAAATGGGTGTCAATCATTGCAGCGGCCTCCGAATTGGCGGAGAGAGTGGCTATGGATGTTCCTGCGAGGGCATTGCGGAGAGCCTTGTCCGAGGGGGTGTCTGCCCAGCCCTTCCGGATTTCGGCAAGGACGCTTTCGGATATTCCTCCGCCTGGAGCCGTTTTCCCGATCCGGTTGTCAGTGGATTTCTGTCCCCATGCGGCCAGTGACAGCATCAAAGCCACCGCGGCCATTGTCATTCTTCTATTCATGTTTTTCAGTGTTGTTATTCGAACCGATTGAAGCCCATTCCTTTTCGAAAGCTTCGCGGGTGAGGATCGGGTCCTTCAGCATCTTTTGGAAGGCTGCAAGACGAGTTGCATTCGGAGATTCGGGAATCCATAGCTTGAGATACCCGCCTTCGGCGTATTTCTCGGCCATATGTTCCAGTAACCGCCTGTAATGTCCTTCCTTGTCCAGCCCGGGGTAATTGGCCAGTCCGTACTGTATTGCCCTCCGGATTATTATGGATCCGTCAATCAGCCTGTCGGCCTCGGCGATTATCCTCCCGTATATGCTCCTGGGAGCGTGCTTCGAAGAGGCCCTGTGGTCTTCCGCCGCCTGGGCTATTGTCTCTATCTGCTCCCGGGTGAACCACCTGGGGAGGCAGGGATCTTCACGTATTATCTTTCCGGAATTGAGTTCGTGGCTTTCCCGGCCGTATCGCAGGCCGGTATCGTGGAAGGCCGCGGCGGCGTAAACCATGTCCGGATCGACGTCATAATGCTCCGCCAGGGCGAGTGCATTTCCTATGACCGACCTCGCATGGTCTTCCCTGTGCCCGGCGTCAAAACCGGCATAGCGGGGAATAACCTCGCTTTCAATATAGTGCCTGAGATCCTGAGTGATGTCCATCATTACAAAAATAGCGAAAGAAAACGGAATATTTGCCGTATCTTTGTAACGTTATGTCAGATGATCTTTTCGAGATACTTGCATGGCTGGATGTTGCCAGGGATGATGACGAGGTAGTATCAGCCCTTCAGGGGGCTACCGCCGAACTTCTCCTCCGTTATGCCATCAAGTCATACGGTCTGACCATATACCCCCTCGAGCTCGAAAGCTATTATTGGAGAAAGGACCTTTTCGAGGATCCTTACGTGCACCTCAATCCGTTGCAGCAGAACAGGTTCGGGCATTTTTTCATACACCGTTCCGGACGCAGCGCGGACTCTCCGTACAACCGCGGCCTGAGGGCTTGCGCCTCCATAGTCCTTTCAGATACGGACGATTATTATTACAGCGTCCTCATCCGGAGCGCCGTCTTCAGTGACGGAGTAGCCTGTTTCGGCCCAAACAACGTGCTCAGGCATATTCTTTCATCCCTGAAAGTTCCGGAGGACCAGACGGAGGCGTTTTACCGGAGCGTGGAAGAGAGGAGCGTACTTTTCGATCTGGAATCGGCTTCGGTCCTCAGCGGTGACCTCTTCGCTACCCAGATGGCTACCCAGCTCGATCCACGCGAAAAGACCCCCCTGGTCTTCGCCGGAAGGGTAGGACTGGGGGGCAGGTCTCCTCGTTTCAGGAATATGCCTCTGCGGGCTGTCGTGGGTTCTCTGGACAAGGAGCACCTCTACAAAGACAAGAGGGCGCTCCTGGCCAGGCTCAGACTTTTAAGAAAATCTTCTTCTTGTAAAGGAAATAAAGCAGCAGCCAGCAGACGAGGACGAAAGTCGCGCTGATGAGCACGGATCCCCACTGTTGCGGGAGCAGCTCGGACAGTCCCCTGAAGAAGAACCGGTTGATTCCCCTCATGTCAACTATCCTCTGTACCATGTAGATGGTGATGGAGTTCATTCCGACCACCGTGAATATCGGGGTCCACTTTTTCCATCCCTTGACATCCACGATCCAATAGAAGATGGCGAACATGGCGAGAGAGTAAGCTCCAACTACCAGGACGAAGGTGCTGGACCAGAGGGCCTTGTTGATCGGGTAGACCAGGCTCCAGAGGAGTCCGACCGCAAGCATAGCTGCGGCTGCACCGAGCATAACCAGGGTCTTCTTGCTGCCTGTTGCCTGTCCTTCGCGGATATACTCTCCGGTAAAGATTCCCAGCATTGCCGTCACGGCGCCCGTGAGATGCCCCAGGATGCCCTCAGGCTCATATATTTCATTATACATATGCCCTTTCATGAGCATGCGGTCTAGCCATACGCACCAGTTGCCTTCCTTGCTGAACGGGCTGACACCTGCGGGTGCATCCGGGGCCATGACGAAGGCGTTCAGAAGCCAGTATCCTATCAGGATGGCGACGCAGATCCATATGCGGGTGTTCCGTTTGCAGTAGATGTATAGCAGGGCTGCGATCATCCACGACAGTCCGATCCTTCCAAGTACGCTCATCCAGCGAAGGGAACTGAACTTCAAGTTGAAGAATCCGTTGTACACCAGGCCGAAGAAAAACAGCACAAGTCCCCTGATGATTGCCTTTTTGGTTATCTGGGCCCTGGTCATCCCCTTTGATTCGCTCTTCGCATAGGAGAAGGGGAATGAGAGTCCGGTGATGAAAAGGAAGAGGGGGAAGATGGTATCGTGGTGCCTCAGACCATCCCATGAAACATGGGTCATCTGGGTCGCGAGCCAGCTCTTGTCCCCATCCGGGAACAGGGCGCATATGCTCGTAATGAGACCTGCGAGTCCCATTATGAAGAACATGTCGAATCCCCTGAGGGTGTCGATAGAGGTTACCCTTCCTGAATTTTCAGTTGCCATGGTGTTTATCTTATAGGTTGGAGAAGTACTGAGAAGCTCTTTTCGGTGCAGTGGACGCGGTACTTGGGCAGAGCCTCTGCATTGGCGCTCCAGCTGTTGACTCCGCCGACTCCGGCCTGCTCCAGATCGACGCAGAGTTCTGTGATCCCCGAGTCGGGAATCTGCGGAGAATGCCTCTGTTCCTTGGCCGTGCCGTCATCCAGAGACTCAATAGTCTTGTGGAGGGCACCGGCGCTGAAGAGACCCTCGGAGGTAATCCTCAGCCCGGCTCCTTTCGAATTGGTCTGCTCCCACCAGCGGATGTCGGACTTGGTGCCGCTTTCCTGCGGGCGGATGTAAGGATAATAAGCCTCGTCGGCGGTAACTTCCCATATGCCTGCGTTCTGGGACACCTTTCTGTCAACATAGTTCTCGACGGGACCACGTCCGTAGAAACGGCTTCTGTCTATGCTTTCCGGCAGCTGGAACTTGAGGCCGTAGCGGAACATCTCCGGCATCTTCTCCGTAGGAGCGAAGTCCTCGGTCACAAGCACGGAACCGTCTTTCGCGATCTTGTAAGTAAGTGTGAGAGCAGCCTTTACATCCGGCATGTCATAGGTTGCGACTACGACTGCGTTTTCTCCCACGAGTTTGGAATCGAGAGTCTTCAGGTTGATCTGCGGGTCTTTCCACACACCCATCTTCTTGGGAAGTCCGGCTCCCATGTCATTGTCGGTGACTGCCCTCCAGAAGTTGGGCTTTACTAAAGTACCCTTGGCGATGATTTCGTTCCTGCGGTACTTCCAGCCGTTGATGAAACCGTCGGCTTTTGCGAAATCTACAGAGAATCCGCGGCCCTTTACTATGAGGGATGCGTTGTTGCTGCGGATCTTCAGACGGCCGCGTCCTGTGGCGGAGGCGAAGGTGTCCGAGGCCTTTTCAGGCTTTCCTTCACGGACTGTGAGCTGCCTGTAAGATACCTGTTCCCCGGCTTTCATGAGGGGCTCATCGGCCTTGAGGACGAATGAGAGGTTGAGGAGGACTTCTGCGTCCGGGCTAACACCATCAAGACTGTAGGGGACAGTTACTTCCACGGTTCCCTGGGGTGCGATGGCGGGCACGTCGACAGTGCCGTCCTGTACGGGTTCTCCGTCCGCGAGGAGCTTCCACTGAAGCTTGGCATAGTCCATGGTGCGGAAGAAGTTCTCGTTGAATACGGAAACCTTTCCGACGCCCAGGTCAGCGGCTTCAGCCCATATGTCCTGATAGAAGTAGCCTACTTCGTAGAAGTGCGGGTTCGGGACGCGGTCGGGGCTGATGAGGCCGTTGCAGTTGAAGTTGTTGTCGGAGGGGTCATATGTGTTGTAATCTCCTCCGTAGGTATAAATCCCGGTGCCGGTGGAATCCTTTCCGTGGAGGGCCTGGTCAACATAGTCCCAGATGAATCCTCCCTGGAGTTTCGGGTACTTGCGGATCAGGTCCCAATACTCCTTGAAACCGCCTCCCGAGTTACCCATTGCATGGTTGTACTCGCACTGGATCAGGGGCTTGACATCCTCTTTAGCAGTGCTGAGGGCGTACTGCTCGCTGCGTTCCTGGGACAGGTACATCGGGCAGTATATGTCAGTGTCGGATCCCTTCTTGCCCTGCTCCCACTGGATCGGCCTGGAGGGGTCGGTCTTGCGGATCCATTTGTAGGTGTTCTCGAAGTTGGGGCCGTCAACGGTCTCGTTTCCCATGCTCCATATGATTACAGATGCATGGTTGAAGCATACTGCCACGTTCTGCTGGTTCCTTACGAGGATCTGTTTCGCGAAAGCGGGGGTCTTGGCGGCGGATTCAGGACCGTAGCCGAATCCGTGTCCCTCCTGGTTCGCCTCTGCGACAACGTAGATTCCGTACTGGTCGCACAGGTCGTACCATATTGGATCATTGGTGTAGTGCGATGTGCGTACTGCGTTGACGTTGAATTGCTTCATGATGGTGATGTCCTGGATCATCCTCTCGCGGGAGACTACGTATCCTCCGTCGGGGTCCATCTCATGCCTGTCCACTCCCTTGATGAGGATGGGCTTTCCGTTGACCAGGAGCTGGGAATTCTTGATCTCCACTTTCCTGAATCCGACTTTCTGGGGAATGACGGCGACGGTCTTGGCGGGAGTTCCGGCACCTGCATACCTGGGACCTCCGGGAGTTGATGCCGGCGGGAGGGGCCTGACCTCGGTAACGAGGGTATAGAGGGTCGGGATCTCGGCGGACCAGGCCTTGACAGCCGGGACGCTGATGGAAGTGGTGACCTTACCGCCTGAAGTCCTGGCGTTTCCGCTGGCTACCTCCTTGCCTGCCGCATCCTTGAGGGAGAATCCCAGAAGGGCGGCACCTTCGACGTCTGCCTCAATCTTCAGGAGACCGTCAGTGTAATTGTTTGTCAGGTCAGCGGTGAGCCTCAGGTCCTTGACATGAAGGTTCTTAGCCCTCGAATAGATATAGCTGTCGCGGGCAGTGCCGCTGAGGCGCCAGAAATCCTGGTCCTCGTCATATGTTCCGTCGCACCAGCGGAATACCTGGAAAGCGAACAGGTTCTTTCCGCTGTGGACATATGGGGTGATGTCGAACTCGGCGGCCACCTTGCTGTTCTCGGAGTAGCCGACGAACTGTCCGTTCACCCAGAAATAGAAGCAGGAAGTCACGCTTCCGAAGTGCGCAATGACCTGGCTGCCGTCCCAGGAGGCGGGAATCTCGATTTCACGCCTGTATGAACCGACGTGGTTGTCCTTTACGGGGACTTCGGGGGGATTGTTCTTGAAATGTCCCCTCCACGGGAATCCGATGTTGACGTAAACAGGGTCGCCGAAGCCGTTGAGCTCCCACAGGGCAGGGACCTTCATGGTGCCCCAGGAAGAGGCGTCGAAGTTCTCCTTCCAGAAATCCACCGGCCTCTGGTCGGCATGTTCTACCCACTTGAATGTCCAGTCGCCCTCAAGTGACTTGTAGAGGGCCGAACCGGTCTTGTCCAGGGTTCCGGCTTTCTGGGCATCTTCGAAGGCGAAGAAGTCGGCATGAGGTGCCATGCGGTTGACTTCATTGACTTGGAGATCATGCCATTCGGTGAAAGTCTGTGCTTGTGAACTGATGCCTGCCAGCAGGAATGATAAGGCTGACAGGAGAAGTGTGGTCTTTGTGTTCATGGTCATTGAGCATGTGTTTCATGCAAATTTAGTTATAATAATTCGTATATTTGTGACCGTGTACTGAAAAGTTCCGAAAAGAAACCATGCATTCCAAAATCAATGACAGAATAAGTTACGTGGGTGTTAACGACCTGCGTGGCAGAGTGTTCGAGGGGCAGTGGCCGCTTCCTCACGGGGTATCCTACAATTCCTATCTTGTGGTCGATGACAAGGTCGCCCTGATAGACACCGCGGCCGCCGGATTTGCCGATGAATTCTTCTTCAACATCAAAGCCGAGATAGGGGACAGGAAGGTCGATTACCTGATAGTGAATCATATGGAACCTGACCATTCAGCCCTAATGGTTCCCGTGAGGGAGAAGTGGCCTGACATCCGGATAGTCACCAATGCGAAGGCTGCCGCAATGATCAAGGAATTCAGCGGGATCGACACTGACATCATCCTCGTCAAGGAAGGCGACACCCTTCCTCTGGGACATTGCAGCCTGAGTTTCCATATGGTTCCGATGGTCCACTGGCCCGAGACCATGGTGACCTGGCTTGAGGACGAAAAGACGGTGTTCTCGGGAGATGCATTCGGCTGTTTCGGCGCCGTCTGCGGTGACATCAGGGATTATCAGTCAAGTCTTTACAAGGCTTCATCTTCTTTTGAGAATGCCTTTGAGGCTTTCAAGGGAGAGATGCAGCGCTATTATGCCGACATAGTAGGGAAGTACGGAGCACCCGTCCAGGCGGCCCTCCGCAAGCTTTCGGGTCTGGAAATCAAGCGCATATGCCCGACCCATGGACCGGTCTGGGAGGAGCGGATCCCGCAGGTTGTTTCGCTTTACGACCGTATGAGCCGCTACGATGCCGACCACGGGGTGAATATAGTCTATGGATCCATGTACGGCAATACCGCAGCCGCGGCCCAGGCCCTTTCCGAGGCGCTCACCGCCCGTGGAATCCCGAACGAGATGCATGACCTGGTGGCCGAGCAGGGGCCTTCGTTTGCATATGCAGGGACTTTCCGCTATGACACCCTGGCAGTCGGCTCGCCTACCTATAACACTGACATTTTCCCGGCAGTTCGCGATTTCATGCACGGGGTTGCCCTGCGCGGGGTGAAGGGACGCAGGTTCGCTTCATTCGGGTCATATACCTGGGTGGGCGGAGGAAACAAGGTCTTGAACTCGCTGGCCGCTGAAGCGGGTCTCGAGGTTCTCTGCGATGGATACGGCTTCAAGAGCGGATACGATCCTTCGAAGTTCGACGCTGCGGCTTTCGCCGACCTGCTGGCAAACGGCTGATACTGTTATGGCTGAGACGGGCTACAAAATATTCAAGGCTCTGATAAAGCCTTTCCAGAAGCTCCCCCTGGGCTTCCATTATGCCATGGGGTCGGCTTTCGCCTGGCTCGCCGAAAATGTGGTGCGTTACCGCAGGGACATCATCATAACCAATCTTTCCAGGAGTTTTCCCGAGCTGAAGTACAAGGCTATCACCAAGCTGGCCCACGACTATTACAATCATATGGGCGAGATCTTCGCCGAGGCGATGTGGTTCGGAGGGTGTGAACCGGGGACTTCGCGCCTGCGTGACAGCCATATGTGCGAGGCTCGCGGTATGGAAGAACTGGTCCGGATCTACAAGGCCAATCCGCACGTGATCCTTCTCAATTCCCATTTCGGGAATTTCGAGACCCTCGGGGGCTTCCTCCAGTACAGCTATGAGATTCCTCCTGAGGAACTTCCGTTTGGGGAAGCGAACATATGCGTGGTGTACAAGAGGCTCTTCAGTGATTTCTGGGATCATTTCGTGAGGGACAACCGCAGTTATCCGCTGAAGGATTTCCGCCATTATGTAGAGTCGAAAAACGTGCTTCGTTTCGCGCTGGCCCACAAGAACGACCCCCTGGTTTTCATTTTCGACAACGACCAGCACCCGTACAAGAATTCAACTGGACGCAAGATCGGGAGCTTCATGAACCAGGAGACAGAGGCCATGGCGGGAGCAGTTGCCCTGGCTCACAGGTACGGCCTGGGAGTCATGTACATATGCTTTGACCGCCTTGAGCGCGGCCGGTATGAGATGCGCCTTACTCCCATATGCGACGACGGCCGCCAGATGAGCGAAGAAGAGATGCTCGAGCGCTACTACTCCCTCCTCGAAGCCGACATCCGCAAGACCCCGGCCAACTACCTCTGGTCCCACCGCCGTTGGAAATAAAACCATATTCTTCCTCTATGTCAAGATTACTCAAGGCTGCTCTAGCGCTTTTCCTCTTCCTCCTGTCGGACGCGATTGTTGCCCATGCATGCACCAGTGTCATTATTTCTGGCAGGATTACCGAGGACGGGCGCCCCATTATGTGGAAGAACCGTGATTCCGGTGATCCGGGTCAGAACATGATGATGTTCATCAAAGGGAAGAAATATGATTTCGTCGGGATAGTAAACGCCGATATCACCAAGCCGAAAGCTGTTTGGGGCGGCGTCAACTCACAGGGCCTGTGCATCATGAACACGCTGTCGTATAATGTTGACATCCGTCCCGCTGAAGATAAGGCAAGTTCGGGAAACGGACTGATCCAGTTCG
Source organism: Bacteroidales bacterium (assembly GCA_017443465.1). Taxonomy (GTDB): domain Bacteria; phylum Bacteroidota; class Bacteroidia; order Bacteroidales; family UBA932; genus Cryptobacteroides. The sequence goes on along the minus strand of JAFRXO010000003.1, from coordinate 28,845 downwards.
AAGCCCTTTCAAACTGCAGGGATATGGCGGAATTCGAGGCGCTCCTCGCTTCCTTGCCGCATCCTACGGGGCTGGTCACCAATCTGGGCGTAATCGATGCCAAGGGCAACTGCGCATATTTCGAATGCCATAACTATGGCTACAAAAAATATGATGTAAATGATCCTGGGGTTGCGCCTGAAGGATTCCTTGTCCGAAGCAACTACTCTGTCTCTACCCGTCCCTCTGAAGAGGGGAAGGGACAGATTCGCTATATGGAGGCGGAGCGCCAGATACGGAGGGCGATTGCCGACCGCACCGTCAATGTGGATTTCATACTTGAGAACCTCGCCAGATCCTTCTCGAACCCCCTGATGGGGATTGACCTGAAAAGCGGCGACTTCAACAAGCCCAGGACACGGGGCTGGTATGCGGACGAAGACTTCATCACCCGCATCACTTCCCGCAGCAGCATGGTATTCCAGGGAGTGAAAGACAATGAGAAACCCGAACTTACGACGATGTGGACCATTATCGGATACCCCGCTGCATCAGTTTGCGTTCCCGTTTGGGTCAAGGGAGGAGAGAAGGGGCTTCCCAGGATGCTCGCTCCGGATGAAACCCGTCATTCTCCCATGAGCCGCAACGCCTGCAACCTGCTCAAGACCGTCTATACCTACGACCTCGACAATTCCAAGGAGAATCGCGAGCGATATTTCAACTGGGAGCTTCTCTTCAATCTTCAGGGCAACGGTATCATGCAGAAGGTCCTCGCAAAGGAAGCTGAGATCCTCCCGCCTTACAAGGCTGCCCTGGAGACCTGGCGCAAGAAAAACAAAGTTGACGTGAGCCAGCTCACCGAACTTAACGCCGCCGCCGACGCTGCCCTCGCTGCATTCTATAAGGAGGAATTTAATCTGTAGCTACTTCCCGCACCGGTCCGAGAAGCGGCGGCCAGAGTTTACGCTTTCGTACGATTTCGTTTGTTGGTCTGTCCACAGGATGAGGATTTTGGGTGCCAGAGCCATTCTGTCGCACGGAAATGTCCCTGCAGCTCCGAAGAATTGCGACAGAATGAGAATTTGACCCCCTGGAGCCATTTTGTCGCAAAGGACAGGGGATATTAGCCGGATTCCAGAAACTAATAAAAGTTAAAGTGCTCATTCTCCGACAATCGTATTCCAAATATTTAGGACGCACAAATTATCCCGTCTTGTGCTAGCCAGATTTTTCTGATATCCTGTCTTTCGTTGTGAGCATTAAAAGAATAAATGATTACGTCATTGTTCTTTTTCTCTGCGAGTGTTGGTCCTTTTAAATCTTGATCGCCGTATAGAGCAGAGTCATTTTGCGTAATCGCAATATCACAAGCATCCTTAATTACGCTTTCTCTTACTGTCATAAGACAAATAAATATTCCCTTTTCTTTTATGTCCTCGCACTTTAAAAGGAAAGAATCAATACCTTCCAGAAGCTCCCATCTCCCAATAATTGACATTTTAAATCGCGGGGCATATATGGTTTTTATATCGTAAGGACTGATTTTGATCCCTCGTGGGAAGACAATTCCGATGTCCATTTTCAACAGATCTTCGACTATGTCGGAAGACAACTCCACCCCTTTAATTGCAATGATATTTTTTTCATCAGAGAAAAACAAATCCGGGATTATCGGAACAGTGCGTAAAATGCTATCTGAGACCCCCATCAAGTCCTCATTGCGAGATTGGACGTCATGAGATTCACCATCTTGATTGTTCCGGCCAAAGTTGCACTGAACAAACAATACAGGGGACAATATGATAATCATTATAAAAACCGGCATGAGATGCGATGGCCCCGTGCCCTTCTCTTTGTCGATTCCTTTTTGAATCGCAGTCAGCCTCGACCGCTTTATCGAGTCTCTTCTCTGCAGCAGTTCCTGCCGGGTCGGCCCAGGGCTCCCGGCCAGGCAGGTCAGTGGCAGGAAGAATAAATGGATAAGAAATAGGATTTTGAGGGAGCGGAGCATAAGAGTGTAAAATCAGTTTCTCCGTAAAGCTAAAAAATGAATTTGAAATAATCAATACGAGTTCAAAGGTTCCCCGTCGCGCACGAAAAAACGTTAAAACGTGCTCGAGGAGGATCCTAAGGTCTCAGTCGAGCACAAAAACAGGCAAAACCGTGCGCGATGGGGTCTCAGTAGCTACTCTCTGCGGATGTTCCCTCGCCAATTACCTCTGGTCCCACCGCCGGTGGAAATGAGAACGACTTGGTTCGGTTGTTAAAGTTTCTTTGTAATTTTCATGATAAAGCCGCCGCCGGAAGCCATCGGGATATTGATTTTCCTGTCGTTGGAAAGATCTACGACATCGTGGATATAGTCCTCGGCTACGAGAGAAGCATTCATTCCGTCCCTGAAAATGTCAACCTGCAACGCTTCTCCTTTCAGGAAGGACAGGTCTATCTCGAGGGTGCGGGGAGTCCAATCGTTCAAAGATGCCACATACCAGGCGTCCCCTTCCTTTCGGGCGATTGTTACGTAACTACCTATTTTACAGGGGAGTGCGATAGTCTGGTCCCAATATGTCGGGATGTCGGCAATAAAGGCAGTGCATTCTTGCTCTTTGAGATACATAGAGGGGCTGTCACAGAGCATGCTGAGCGGAGAATCAAAAATGACATATTCGGCCATTTGACGGCATCTGGTACCCTGACTCATCGGCTGAGAGTAAATCGGGCGATAGTTCTTTTTGCTGGCATTCCGCATCGCACCTTGGGTGTAGTCAATGGGACCGGCCAGCATTCGGATGAAAGGCATTGTTACATCGTAGCCGACTTGATTCACGGAAGGAGCGGCCCATTTCATATGCTCCAGACCTTGTACAGCTTCGAAATTCAATACATTCGGATATGTCCGATTCAAGCCGGTGGGCTTGTAAGTCCCATGGAAATCAATGACTAAGTGGTATCGTGCCGTAGTCTCCGCTGCCCGGCGATGGAAAGCAACCATAGCTTGGTCATCACGGTCCATGAAGTCGATCTTGAATCCCTTGATCCCCATTTCCGAGTATTTACGGCATGCGTCCTCCATCTGGACCATGAATGGATAGAATGCGGTCCAGAGAATAACCCCTATGCCTCGTTCCTGGCCATAGCGGACAACCTCCTCCAAGTTGAGTCCGGGAATGATATCGAAGATGCCACCTTCCCCATACCAACCGGCATCGATAAGGATATATTCGAGGTGCTCCTTGGCAGCAAAATCAATGAAATACAGATACGTCTGAGTGTTGATTCCGGCCTGAAAATCCACGCCGGAAAGGGAATTGTCGCTCCACCATTCCCATGCTGCCTTTCCGGGACGGATCCAGGACAAATCATCGATCTTCGAGGGACTGGCCAGGCGGTACACCATATCCGTCTCAATCAACTGCCGCTCATCTTCCGTGATGACCAGGACGCGCCAGGGAAAGTCTGTTTTCCCACTGCATCGGGCCAGGAAATCTTCGCGCTGAGTGACAACCTCCTGGTGGTCATTGGAGCCTCCTCGGCGAACGGATTTGGGATAAGGAGCGAAAACTCCTTGCAGGGTTGCGCACTTACCGTCTCCGTTGAGATACATGCCCGGGTAATCCAGCAGGTCGGATTCGGTCAGACAAACCAGCTCCCCGCTAGGGACCTCTGCCAGCAAAGGCATGAATGCCAGTCGCTTTGGGTTCCAGTCGCCCAAGGCAATATGAGTATATGTGTTGACAAAAGACTTGAAAAACTGTTCTTCAAACGTGCCGTTATTGGTGCTGTTGTCCTTGTGGTAACCATTCTCACGGACATATGCGACATATGCTTGTGTCTTTTCCGGGAAATGGAAGGTCGCTTCTTCCGACTTGACCGTGAAGGGGTCTTTTCTTGTTGTCTTGAAGCGGTAGGCGATTCCGTCATTGTAAATGCGGAATTCCAGAGCATAATCCCCTTTGAAAAGGAGTTCAAGGGCATTGTATTCGTCTGGGACGACAGCTTTTTTATATGCGAAGGCCGGGAATGAAGAACGGATGCGGCGGATGTCTCGTTTTTTCAGCCGCGGAGCACATCCTAACAGTGTGCCATCCGACAGCGTAAGGCTGACAGGAGAGTCTTCGAGGATGATATGGCCCTTATGGAGGACACTGTATTCTACCTTGTCCGTTACTTTGACTTCGAGGAAGATTTGCCCGTCTGGGGAATCCAGGGTGCAAGTCTGGCAATCCGCATTCCGGATGCCGGGCAAGAACGCCAATATGATAATCAATAGCTTCAGTGTTGCCATATCTTTAGAACTCAATTTGTTTTACAAGCGGGCAAGGGGACAGACTGCCTTGCCTGATACGCGATTGCCATGCAGATTTATCATAGCCTTCGTCTGCTTTCAGGATCGCGACTAATTCCTGATGTGCAAAACGGCGAAAGTCAGAATGAAGGTCGTCAAGATAATCCGCCAGTCTCTCCAGGCCCAGACGGGAAGTGCATCGTCCGGCTGCTGCAGAAATCAGGATTTCCAGGTGTGACGGATAGAGGTTATGCCGGGCTTTATTATAATCCCTGGTCAAATGTCCGGTGATGAATGGGTCGTCCATCAAGCTTTCCAATCCGGGTATGAAAGAGGGATCTGGATTCCGCTCGATGTAGAAGACAAGGTTGATGATCCGGTTGTAATACGGAATCAACCTCAGGTCAATGCGGTCTGCATTGTATGGATCCTGAGCGACGACGATATCGCCGCCGGCATGCGTTTCGTCCAGGATCCGGCGGACCTGGGCCCGTGCCGTTCCTTTCCCTGAAAGCCCCAACAGTGCAATAATCGAGTTAACCTGCCAATAGTTGATAGTCCCATCATACACTTCAAAATAATCGGAAGGATGTCCTTCGAGAAGCTCTTTCCTATATCTTACTGTCAACTCCTCCGTCAAACAGGGCTCTCCCAAGGGCGAGCCGAACCAGGCCAGGGCCTTTGCCAAAGGAAGAGAAACCTTTTCTTTGCAGGCATCCGTTAAATAAGGGAGCACCTCCTCGCGGTCAAATGCACAGCACAATAACCATAAATACCGATCATCGTCAGGCAAACCGGCAATAACCGTTTCTGGAGCCGTTATTTTTTCCGGCTTCGTGACCTTAGGCAGGTAATCTCTCGAAAACAGATACTGTTGCAACTTACTGACATCATATTCCCGCGCCTTGCATTTCCGTTCAAGGATGTCAGACGCTGCCAGTCCGGTCACATATCCCAGTACCGTGACATCAGCTGACATCCGGGTGAATTGCAAGGCCATATATGTCAGACCGATCGCTTTTCCTGACATCAAAAGCCCATCAAGGTGCTTGGGGATCAAGGCCCGGTAAGGGATATTAATCAATGCGCCGTTGTCAAAGTGGGGCAGGATAAAACCACAGCGTGACAACTCCGTGTTTGAGAAATGGTGCGGATCATAATCACTCTTCGCCTGGGCGATGAGATCGTAGGGAACTTCTTCCCTTGCGATGTCGCGCATATCCAGCATCCGTTCACATTCAATCCTCCGGGATTCGCGTATGGCTTGCATCGGATAGAAATCATAGAAGTGAGACTCATAATGCGCAAGGTACAGTCCCCGCTGGGTCTCGAGAATTTCCGTGGCGTTGATTATATCGTAATCCCTGTTGTAATTCTTGATCTTAGGCCTGAACGGGATGTCCCACTGGCTGAAGTTCTGGGTAATGCCCATCCTGGAGTCTCCAATACGGTATTCTTCCCCAGCGAAGGAAGCGAGGGTCCCTTCACCAGTCGCATCGATACTCAGTTCCGGATCAATTTCGAGGAGCCGGCCGTCGACGCTGACGAGAATGCCGTCCAGCTTGTTTCCCCGGACCTTTGTTCCGCAGATGATGGCCCCACGGAGGATGAGCGGTCCGAAAGGCAACAGGGAAGCAAGGTAGAAAAGACTGCGCGACAATGCAGTCACAGTATGATACTGTTCTTCGAAGGCTTTCAGGTCAGCATTCTGTTCTTGAATCAGACGATGCTCCTGATAGCCCTTGTAATAACCACTGACTCCAGCTTGTGTTTTGGTCCCTCCCAAGTCATTGAAATACTCTATGACGACGGGGTGTACACCTCGTTGACAAGCAGACAAAGCAGCCATGACTCCGGCGGTTCCGGCACCAGCGATGGCGAGTTTCGCCGACTGGACCGGCAAGGAGAGATTCTGTGCCGGATACGGGGTAAGTGATGTCCCGAATCCCGTTTCCCTGAGAGGTGCGGATTCCTTTCGGAACGGGGTGCATTTCCCGTCGTAAAAGACCAATGCATCGGGCCCATGCTGAATGGATAACGCTCTGCTCAACTGAGCGACAGATTCTTTTGCGCGAACCAGCATTTGGGATATGATCCTGCAACTCGCCGGTGTTAGGGATGAGTGGATGCAATGATAATTTGTAAATGGGATCTCCTTTTCATTGAGATCGTGCTCCACCTGGACAGAACACTCCAAAGCAGCGTGCCTGATCCGTGCGTGGGCAAAGGATTTGTCAGTCTGACGGATCTTTTTGCCCACCGCCATCAGGAGGATCCGTGCTTCTTGTTCAACCTCGCTTAGGCTTTGACCCTTAGGCTTGAAATGGTATTCAGCGAAATAGTGGTCCTTATCTTTCTTTCCCGGGTGAGTAGTCAAGATGTCACCTATCAGGCCTGTATCCGGCATGGATAACTGTCGTGGAGCCTGGTCAGAGATGCCGTCCAATTCGAATACGTACCCTGCTTCAGCAAATCTATAGGGGATATCCAAAAGACCACGGGTAAATAGCAGTTGGTCCGTGGCATCTACAAAGCATTTGCAGGAAACGGAAAACAGACCTTGCTTCATTGCCAGGATGGCTCCGCTGACTTTTTTCCCCGCATCAGTCAGGATTCCGCAAACGTCTGTCATCATCAGTACGTCTATTTTATTCGCCAGCAGCGATCTCATCATGCCTTTCTTCAGACTTCCGGCAAATATGAGAAGCTCATTTCCCTGTCGGCTGTGTCGAGGGGCTTCAAGCCCGGGACGCCCGGCTTCCGCCCGCTCTCCGGCCGGGAAAAACAGGTCCAGCAATTCTTTGTCCCAACTATCCAGTCCTTCAGTGGATAACCATAAAGTCCTTTTGGCTGCGAGATCAAATCCAGGAGAGGTTCTTTTGTCTGTCACGAGGACTTTCATCCCTTGTCGGGCGGCTTCCATGGCAATGAAATAACCGTTCAGGCCGGCTCCATTCACCAGCAGGTCATATCCGTCAACATCCTGTGCATAAGGAAGACCTGACCGGATTTCTTTCATGGCATCTGCCCATGTGATATCTTTCCCGATCAGGACTCCACCTGCCGACAGCAGTCCTTTGCTGATAAACTCTCTTCTGTCCATATGTCGTTTTGTGTGTATATGCCTTGACTATAAAAGAGTTATTCACAAATCTAGGAATAATAATTGGCACATTCAAATGCGATATGTTTTTACAAACACGAAATCCTCCCGCCTTACAAGGCTGCCTTGGAGACCTGGCGCTAGAAAAACAAGATCGACGTGAGCCAGCTCGTCGAACCGGCGAAGCGAAGTGCCTGCCCTGCCGTCGACTCATGAGGCGAGTCCGGTCCGGGAAGGGCTGGGAAGCGGCGGCCAGAGATCCCGCTTGCGTACTATTTCGCTTGTGGGCTGTCCACAGAATGAGAATTTGGCCCCCTGGAGCCATTCTGTCGCGAAGGACGTTGGAAGGAGGCGCTCAGTCTTCCTTCATGAAGAACTTCCACTGGAAGAGGATCAGGTAGAATGCGCCGACGGTAACGCAGCTGTCGGCGAAGTTGAACACCGGCTCGAAGAAGATGTGGCCGCCGACCAGCGGGACCCAGTCCGGCCAGGTAAACAGCGGGAAGTAAAACATATCCACCACCTTACCGAACAGGAACGGGGCATAATGTCCCCCGAACGCCGCTACCGTCGTGCTGGTCGATGCGGAGAAGATGACTCCGTAGAAGAGACTGTCTATGATGTTTCCGAATGCTCCGGCGGTAATCAGGGTAAGTCCGGCGAGGACTCCTGTCGGGACATCTTCCCGCTTAGCGAGACGGCGGATCCACCAGCACAGGAAGGTGAAGAGCGCAACCCTGAAAAGGGAGAGCAGCAGTTTCCCTGTCAAGCCTCCGAACTTCATCCCGAAGGCCATGCCCTCGTTCTCAATGAAGAGGATGCGGAACCAGTCGCCGAAAACAGAAAAATTCTCGCCAATAACCATGTTGGTCTTGACGAGAATCTTGATAATCTGGTCGATCACCACCAGGATAATCCCGAGGATGATCATGTTTCTACCCCTGGAGGATTTCATCTTTTGCCTCTCTTGGCCAGAAGTTCCTTACCTTCTACAGAAAGGGTTGCGTGGGGTACGAGACGGAGCCTTTCCTTCGGGATGAGTTTCCCGGTGACACGGCATATGCCATATGTCTTGTTCTCAATGCGTCCCAGGGCCGCCTCCAGTTTCTGGATGAACTGGTACTGGCGCTGAGCGAGCTGGCTCGCTTCCTCTTTCGCACGCTGGTTGGCACCGTCGTCTTCAACCGTCTTGAAGGACGGAGTAGTGTCCTCGATGTCATTGCTGCCGTTATGCATTACCACCTTGCGGAGGGTGTCATATTCGGCGCGCGCCTTCTCGAGCATGTCTTTGATGATGACCTTGAATTCATCGAGTTCCTCATCGCTGAACCTGGTCTTCAGCTGAGGAGCATCCATTTTGTCGTTAATCTCGTCTGCCATGGCTCTTGTCTTTTTATTCGGCCTTCTCTACTTTGAGTCCAAGGGTCGTTTCATCCCATTCCGTCTGCACTGCTCCTGCCGCCTCGGCACCATCAGTCCTTTCAAGTCCTATTGCAAGGGCAAGTGTCTGGGAACAAATGTAATCCCCGAACTTTGCCAGAGAAGATGAAATCTCATCATAAGAGATTTGGTTTGCAAATATAGTAACTTTTACTTTATCTGTAAGTGCAAATCCACTGTCTTTTCTGATATTTTGTATCCTGTTGATCAGCTCCCTCGCAACACCCTCATTCTTAAGGTCTTCGGTGATGGTTATGTCGAGAGCTGCGGTAAGGGCTCCTTCGCTTGCGACAAGCCATCCGGGCATGTCTTCAGAGGTGATGAAACTGTCTTCCGGACTGAGGGTCACCTGCCCGAACGGGGCCTCGAAGACATATGGCTGTCCAAGGGTCGCAGCATTCTGGATGCGGGTGATTTCCTCCTGGGAGAAACCGGCAAATGCCGCGGCGAGTTCCTTCATGTTCTTGCCATAGACCTTGCCCAGGGTCTTGAAGTTGGGCTTGATCTTCTTGGTGATGATTCCGGTTGTGTCGGAGATGAACTCCATATCCTTCACGTTGACTTCGCTCAGGATGACCGGACGGACCTGCTCCAGCTGACGGCGGACATTTTCAGAGATGACCGGGACCAGCATCCTGGACAGGGGCTGGCGGACCTTGATACCAACCTTGCGGCGGAGGGCGAGAACCATGGATACGGCTTTCTGCGCCAAGTTCATCCTCTCCTCGAGGTCATGGTCGATGAGCGCGGTATCCGGCTCGGGCATAAGCGCCAGGTGGACGCTTTCCTCTCCGTCTTTCACGAGGTCCGTGTAGATCTGGTCCATGTAGAACGGAGCAATCGGCGCAGCCAGGATCGCCACATCAACCAGGGCCTTGTAAAGGGTCTGGTATGCCGAAAGCTTGTCCTGGTTCATCTCTCCGCCCCAGTAGCGTTTGCGGTTCAGGCGGACGTACCAGTTGGACAGGTCGTCGCAGACGAAATCCTGGATCAGGCGTCCTGCCGTTGTGATGTCGTAGTCTTCATATGCAGCCCTTACCTTCGTAATCAGGGTCTCGAGAAGCGAGAGCAGCCAGCGGTCGATCTCAGGCCTCTGGTCTACAGGTACTTCCGGAGCCTTTACGTCGAAATTGTCGACATTGGCGTAAAGGGCGAAGAATGCATATGTGTTGTAAAGCGTGCCGAAGAATTTACGGCGTACCTCGTCAACCCCGCTCTCGTCGAAGCGCAGGTTGTCCCACGGCTGGGCGTTTGTAAGCATATACCAACGCAGGGTGTCGGGGCCGAATTTGTCGAGTTCGAGGAAGGGATCCACCGCATTGTGGAGATGCTTGGACATCTTATTGCCTTCCTTGTCGAGGACGAGTCCGTTGGATATGACGCACTTGAATGCGGGAGTGCCGCTGATCATGGTGTGGATCGCGTGGAGGGTGTAGAACCATCCGCGTGTCTGGTCCACTCCTTCGGCGATGAAGTCCGCGGTGCATCCGAATTTGGCGGAGTCGAGGTTCCTCAGGCCTTCCTGGGCATATGGCATCGAACCGGAATCGAACCAGACGTCGATGAGGTCCGGTTCCCTCTGCATCCTCTGCCCGGTGGGGGAGACGAGCACGATTTCATCTACATATGGGCGGTGAAGATCGATCCTGTCGTAGTTTTCATGGGACATATCCTCAGGATCGAAGCCCTTGTCACGCAGCGGGTTGCTCTTCATCATCCCTGCAGCGACCGCTTTGTCAATCTCGTTGTAGAGTTCCTTGATCGAGCCTATGCAGATTTCCTCCTTGCCGTCTTCGGTGCGCCAGATTGGGAGCGGGGTGCCCCAGAAGCGGCTGCGCGACAGGTTCCAGTCCTGGATGTTCTCCAGCCACTGGCCGAAGCGTCCGGTTCCCGTGGATTCCGGTTTCCACCTGATAGTCTTGTTAAGGGCTACCATCTGGTCCTTGACTGCCGTGGTCTTGATGAACCAGGCGTCCAGGGGATAGTAGAGGACCGGCTTGTCGGTACGCCAGCTGTGGGGATAGCTGTGGACATGCTTCGCGATCTTGAAAGCGCGTCCGTCAGCCTTGAGCTGCATGCATATGTCTACGTCGAGGGTGGGGGCGTCGGCCGGAATCGAGTCGTCGAAGGAGTTCTTTACATAGCGTCCTGCGACCGATTCATATGACGTTGACATATAATCTTTTACATACTGCGGGTCGAGATCCTCGATGCGCCAGTAACGGCCGCTGCGGTCCACGAGAGGCTGCCTGCGTCCCTGGCGGTCAAGGCACTGGAGGGCCGGTATGCCGTTGGCTTCTCCAACCTTCTTGTCATCTGCTCCGAAAGTCGGGGCTATGTGTACCACTCCGGTTCCTTCTTCGGTGGTGACATAATCTCCGGTGATGACGCGGAATGCACCGTCCTCGATGGGCCTGAACCAGTCGATAAGCTGCTTGTAGTGGATACCGGCAAGTTCGCTGCCCTTGAAGACTCCGTCAAGGAGCTGCCATGGAACCAGTTTGTCTCCCTTGTTGTAATCGGTGAGATTCAGACCCTCTGCCTTGGGATTGAACCATTCCTTTACAAGGTCTTTCGCGAGGACATATATGGCTTCGCTTCCGGTGTATGGATTGAAGCTGAGGACCCGGACATAATCTATATCCGGTCCAACGCAGAGTGCCGTATTCGAAGAAAGGGTCCAGGGAGTGGTCGTCCAGGCCAGGAAATAGACCGGGAATGACTCGGTTCCGTAAAGTGGCTGGGACTTGGCGTCCTTGATGACCAGGAACTGGCTGGTAACCGTGGTGTCGGACACATCCTTGTAGCACCCGGGCTGGTTGAGTTCGTGAGAGCTCAGGCCGGTGCCGTCGGAGGGAGAGTATGGCTGTATGCTGAATCCCTTGTAGAGCAGGCCCTTGTCATATATCTTCTTCAGGAGCCACCAGAGGGTTTCGATGTACCTGTTGTCGTAGGTGATATAGGGGTCGTCCATGTCCACCCAGTAACCGATCCTCTCGGTCATGTTCACCCACTCTTTGGTGTATTTCATGACCTCCCTGCGGCAGGTCTTGTTGTACTCTTCTACGGATATTGTGGTGCCGATGTCTTCCTTGTGGATCCCGAGCAGTTTCTCGACATTGATCTCTACCGGCAGCCCGTGGGTGTCCCATCCGGCCCTGCGGCTGACCTTGTAGCCAGTCTGGGTCTTATAGCGGCATATGGCGTCTTTTATGGACCTGGCCATGACGTGATGGATGCCTGGCATGCCGTTGGCCGAAGGAGGACCTTCGAAGAATATGAACTCGGGAGCTCCGTCGCGTTTGGCAAGCGATTTCCCGAAGGTGTGGTTCCGTTTCCAGCTCTCAAGCACCTCAGCACCCGTTGCAACGAGGTCCAGACCTTTATATTCTTTGAATTTCATATACAATCACTTAAAAATTGCTAATTTTGTGCGCAGAATAGCGTGCAAAGATAGCTATTCCGACAGTTTTATGCAATATGAACACTGTTGACATCATCCTGCTGATAGCATTTGTGCCGGCTCTTGTAAGCGGTCTTTCAAAGGGTTTCATCCATCAGGTTTTCTCCCTGGTGGCCATGGTCCTGAGTGTGTGGATGGCCTTTACTTTCACTAATACGGTCAGCGCCTGGATCGGCCCCCTGCTGGAGGTGAACAAGACGGTTCTCTGGGTTATTTCCTTCATCATTATCGTGGTGGCTGTGACCTTGCTCGTCAATTTCCTTGGCAGCCTGGTCGAAAAGCTTGTGAAAGTAGTGATGCTCGGGTGGCTGGACAAGCTTCTCGGCGTGGTCCTGGCCTTCATCAAGGCAGCCCTGGCCATAGGCGTGGCCATCCTGCTCTTCGATGCAATTAACGGCAAGCTTTCACTGGTGGACGCTGAAGTCCTATCCAAGTCAGTTCTCTACACCCCGCTCCACGATGTGGCCCAGCTGATATTCCCATACCTTAAAACCCTGTTGTTCAAGTCATGAGGTTCATCCTGATAGAGATTTCGACTTCGCTGTGCTCTGCAGCGATTGCCGAAGACGGAGTCATTGTTTCCGTGCGTGAGAGCACAGGGACCCGTGAGCATGCATCGCTTACGGCTCCATATGTAAAAGAGATGCTGGATGAGAGAGGGCTGAAAGTCTCGGACTGCGACGCTGTCTGTGTGAGCATGGGGCCTGGTTCCTACACCGGACTCCGCGTAGGAGTCTCGACCGCCAAGGGCTTATGCTTCGGCGCCGGGATTCCCCTCCTTGCGGTCGATACGATGGAAATACTTTACCAGCAGGGGATTGATGCTATCTCCGGAGCAGGCATATGCCCCGGAGGGGAATTCAGGTACATCGTGCCGATGATAGATGCGAGGAGGATGGAAGTATATGCGGCGGTTTATTCCGCGGCAGGGGAGCGCCTAACTGAAATCGAACCCCAGGTGGTGACTCCGGAGAGCTTCGCCCCGCAACTCGAAGAAGGCCCCGTCCTCTTCATAGGAGACGGAGCCCTAAAATGCAAGGATGTGCTGTCCAATCCTAATGCCTTCTTCGTCGAAGCCTGTCCCAGGGCGTCAGCGATGCTCCGCCCGGCCGAGAGAGCCTTCAAAGAAGGGAAATTCCAGGATGTAGCTTATTTCGAGCCGCTGTACATCAAGCAGTTCATCGCCAAGGTCAGCACTAAGAACGTTCTGGTCTGAGTAGCTGATCCGCTTTTCCGGAGTGTCCGGTCTCCGGAAATCAATTATTTACTTCCCGGAACGAAGGTGAAGGTGTAAGCCCCCTTGGTAGCCGCTTTGCGCTCACGCAGGGTAACACGGTAGATCTCGTCTCCCCAGACCCTCTTCAGAGGAGGATCGTCCTGGACGATGGTCTCTATTGACGGCTCCAGCCTCTTGGCGTCGTAGTTGAGGATTACGGTCTCGCCCTGGACGGTCATCTTGACCTTGCCGGGGGTCTTGATGTCGACATCACCCCAGGTGAGCCAGTTGAAGTCCGTGGGTTTCTTGGACTGGGAGAGCGAGTAGCTGTCCTTGACGGTCACAACCCCCTTCTTCAGAGTGACATTCCTGAGCATGCTGTTTACACAGGCCTCCGCAGGATAAGTTCCGGCGAAATCCACCGAGAAAGTCATCGTCTTCGGGTTGAAGGTAGATTGCTTGCTCTCGTACTTGCGGCCCTCTTTCTCCGGGATACCGTTGATCATCGGAATGTTATGGTAGTTCCCCTGCATGGTCCAGATCTCATAGCGCTGCGGACTGAAGGTCTTCGTGATGTACGTGCCGACACCGGCGTCGATAAGGAAGGGGATGGCCTTGTAGTAGAGCGATACCGAACCGATGTCATTGTGGTTGTGGCTCTGGTCGTTGTGGCCGCCCTTCGAAGCGACGAAGAATCCGTCATCCTCCCTCATGTAGCATATCTGGGTCTCAGGATACCATGTGTAAGGCTCCTGGACAAGTTCGGGGGTCTCTTCCTTGAGTTCGTCCTTGACGAGGAACGAATAGAACATGCGGATGATAAAATGGTCTCTTATAGGTGTAATAGGCTTGCCGTTAAGGACATATGCCGCATAATGCTTCATCAGCGGACTGTTGACGCCTTTGCCGTAGTTGTAGATTACGAGCGGGTTCCCGCCGCCACGGGCACTGGCATCGGAGAAGTTGACCACCCAGCCGTTGCCGATGACTGAACTCGAAATGTATTCTCCCATCCTCTTTATCATGGGATTGTCAAGCGCATTCACCTTGCCGCCGGTGATCCAGTTGAGGAACAGGAGGTACTCGAAATTCTTGGCGGGACCCTGATACCAGTAGGTGGGGCCTTCATCACAGCATCCGTCCCCCTCGATGTTGTTCAGGTACTTGTCAACGGACTCCATAGACATATAGGCTGCCTTTGCATAGCGGTCCATATCCTTCTCGCAGAGTGCGAACACTTCGAGACAGTTCACGCTGCACCAGGGAGTCCAGTTGTTGAGGTGGTCTCTTCCGGGCACATAATTGTCTCCCTTCCAGCCGAAATGCTTTTCGGTCAGGTACGGGGTCATTATACGTTTGTCCAGCTCTTCATAGAGGCGGCGGCTGATTTCCGGCTCGATCTTGTCGAATTCGTTGTGGAAATAGTAGTAAACCCAAGCCATTACGGACCCTACGTCTCCGGCTCTTAGATCGATGGCGTTGTCATATGACTGAGGGAAGAAGTGCCCGCTCTTCTGAAGGAAGAAGTGATGCGAAAGGACCCAGGAAGTAACTTCGCACATATAGAACGTGCCGTTCATCAGTTGGTCCATGTACTTGCCCTGTCCCGTCGCCAGTTCTGCGAAGAAGAGATCGATGAGAGTCATGACGTTGGAATACATGTTCGCCCACGCTTCTCCCTGGGAACCTCCGCGGTCATGTGAGAGATAATCGGTTGCGGTGACAACCCTCCACTCGTAATCCAAGGCGGCATCGCCACGTGCGATGAAGCCGTCTTTCCATTCGCCGAACACCTTATCCCAGCCTGCACGGTCACCATAAGCCGGGAACGGGACCCACTTCTGGTCCGGAATGAGGAGCGTTTTCAGTTTTGCTTCGTCCGCCTGGCTACGGAGTATGTTACGCTTGACGTAGTCTGCGGCGGAGGCTGCTCCTGCGAAGAGAAGCAGCATTATTGCCGAAATGATTATCTTTTTCATATGCTATCGTGGTGTTACGGTGAATGTATATGCTCCCTTCGTTGCGGCCTTGCGCTCGCGCAGGGTGACGCGGTAGATCTGGTCGCCCCAGACTTTCTGCAGCGGCGGATCGTCCTGGACTATGGTCTCGATCGACGGCTCCAGTCTCTTGGCGTCGTAATTCAGTGTCACAGTCTCGCCTTGCACGGTGATCTTCACCTTGCCCGGAGTCTTGATGTCGACGTCACCCCATGTCAGCCAGTTGAAGTCCGTGGGCTTCTTTGACTCGGAAAGCGAGTAGCTGTCCCTGATGGTCACGACCCCGTTCTTCAGGGTGACGTTCCTGAGCATGCTGTTGACGCAGGCTTCTGCAGGATATGTCCCGGCAAAGTCCACGGAGAAGGTCATGGTCTTCGGGTTGAACGTGGACTGCTTGCTCTGGTACTGGCGTCCTTCTTTTTCCGCGACGCCGTTGATCAGGGGAACATTGTGGTAGTTCGACTGCATGGTCCAGATCTCATAGCGCTGCGAACTGAAGGTCTTGGTGATGTAGGTGCCGACTCCGGCGTCGATGAGGAACGGGATGGCCTTGTAGTAGAGAGAAACGGTGCCGATGTCATTGTGGTTGTGGCTCTGTGCGTTGTGACCGCCCTTCGAAGCGACGAAGAATCCGTCCTTTTCCCTCATGTAGCATATCTGGGTCTCTGGATACCATGTGTAAGGCTCCATGACAAGCTCGGGGGTCTCTTTCTTCAGGTCATCCTTGACGAGGAGGGAGTAGAACATTCGGATGATGAAACGGTCCCGGGGAACGGTAATGTCCTTACCGTCCAGGACATATGCTGCATAACGCTTCATCAGCGGACTGTTCACTCCTTTGCCGTAGTTGTAGATTACCAGCGGATTCCCGCCACCGCGGGCGCCGGCGTCGGAAAAGTTGACTACCCAGCCGTTGCCTATGACTGAGCTCGAGATGTATTCTCCCATCCTCTTGATCATAGGGTTGTCGAGCCCGTTAACCTTGCCGCCGGTGATCCAGTTGAGGAACAGGAGGTACTCATAGTTCTTGGCCGGGCCCTGATACCAATAAGAAGGACCCTCATCGCAGCATCCGTCCCCCTCGATGTTGTTCAGGTACTTGTCCACGGACTCCATGGACATGTAGGCTGCCTTTGCATAGCGGTCCATGTCCTTCTCGCAGAGTGCGAACACCTCAAGGCAGTTCACGCTGCACCAGGGCGTCCAGTTGTTCAGGTGTCCGGTCTCGGTATTGAAGTTGTCTCCCTTCCAGCCGAAATGTTTTTCGGTCAGGTACGGAGTCATGATACGTTTGTCCAGCTCCTCGTAGAGGCGGCGGCTGATTTCCGGCTCGATCTTGTCGAATTCGTTGTGGAAATAGTAGTAAACCCAGGCCATTACGGCCCCGACGTCCCCGCAGACAAGGTCGATGGCGTTGTCATATGACTGGGGGAAATAATGTCCGCTTTTCTGCAGATAAAGGTGATGCGAGAGAACCCAGGAAGTGGCTTCGCACATGTTGAATGTGCCGTTCATCAACTGGTCCATGTACTTGCCCTGTCCTGTCGCCAGTTCAGCGAAGAAGAGGTCGATGATCTTCATGACATTTGAGCTCATGCTGGCGTTCGCGTCTCCCTGTGAACCTCCACGGTCATGCGTGAGATAATCGGTTGCGGTGATCACCTTCCACTTGTAATCAAGGGCATCCTCACCGCGGGCGATAAACTCATCCTTCCATTCACCCAGGACTTTATCCCAGCCGGCCCTGTCGCCGTAAGCAGGGAACGGGACCCATTTCTGGTCCGGGATGAGGAGAGTTTTCAGTTTGGCTTCGTCCGCCTGGCTGCGGAGTATGTTGCGCTCGACGTAGTCTGCGGCGGAGGCTGCTCCTGCAAAAAGGAGCAACGTAATTGCTGACAGGATTATCTTTTTCATATGCTACTTAGCTTCGGGAGTGAATGTAAACGTATAAGTGCCTTTTGTGGCAGCCTTGCGCTCACGCAGGGTTACACGGTAGACCTGGTCTCCCCAGACCCTCTGCAGCGGGGGATCGTCCTGGACTATGGTCTCGATGACCGGCTCCAGTTTGTTGGCATCGTAGTTAAGGGTCACGGTCTCTCCCTGAACGGTGATTTTTACCTTGCCCGGAGTCTTGATGTCTACGTCACCCCATGTCAGCCAGTTGAAATCCGCAGGTTTCTTGGACTCGGAAAGCGAATAGCTGTCCTTGACGGTCACTTTGCCGTTCTTGAGGTTGACGGTCCTGACCATGCTCTTGGCAGCAGCCTCTGCAGGGAATGTCCCGGCAAAGTCCACCGAGAAAGTCATTGTCTTCGGGTCGAATGTGGACTGCTTGCTCTGGTACTGGCGGCCTTCCTTCTCAGCGACCCCGTTGAGCATCGGGACGTTGTGATAGTTTGCCTGCATGCTCCATATCTCATAGCGCTGTGAACTGAAAGTCTTGGTGATATAAGTGCCGACACCCGCATCGATGAGGAACGGGATCATCTTGTAGTAGAGAGAAACCGTACCGATGTCATTATGGTTGTGGCTCTGGGCATTGTGGCCTCCCTTGGTCGCAACGAAGAAGCCGTCTTTCTCCCTCATGTAGCATATCTGGGTCTCAGGATACCAGGTATATGGCTCGAACACCAGTCCCGGGGTCTCCTTTTCGAGCTCCTCCTTGATCTGGAGAGAGTACATCATTCGGATGATGAACCTGTCATGCATCACAGGAGCCGGCTGTCCTTTGAGGGCATATGCGGCGTAATGCATCATCAGCGGGCTGTTGACACCCTTTCCGTAATTGTATATTATCAGGGCGTTGTCCGCACCCTTGGCGGAAGCGTCGGAGAAATTGACCACCCAGCCGTTTCCTATTGTGGATGTGGTGATGTATTCACCCATCCTCCTGATCATGGGCTCGTTGAACACATTGATCTTTCCTCCGGTAATCCAGTTCAGGAATTCCAGGTACTCATAGTTCTTGGCAGGACCCTGATACCAGTAGGTAGGTCCCTCGTCGCAGCATCCGTCACCTTCGATATTGTTGAGGTACTTGTCGACCGACTCTATCGACATATAGGCCGCCTTTGCTACGCGGTCCATGTCTTTTTCGCAGAGGGCGAACACCTGGAGGCAGTTGACACTGCACCAGGGAGTCCAGTTGTTCAGATGGCTCTGGCCGGGAACGAATTTGTCTCCTTTCCAACTGTAGTGCGTATCATTGAGATAGGGTTTCATGATCCTCTTGTCCAGCTCATAGTAGATTCGGCGGCTGATTTCCGGCTCTATCTTGTCGAACTCATCGTGGAAATAGTAGTAAACCCATGCCATGATGGCGCCGACGTCGCCGGCCACCAGGTCGATAGCATTGTCATATGATTCCGGGAAATAACGACCGTCTTTCTGGCGGTTCAGATGGTGCGAACGGACCCATGAGGTGACTTCGCACATATAGAAAGCCCCGTTCATAAGCTGGTCGATGTACCTGCCCTGTCCGGTAGCGAGTTCAGCGAAGAACAGGTCGATAATCGACATCATGTTGGCGCCTATGTGGGCGTCAGCCTGTCCCTGAGACTGTCCGCGGTTGTGTGTAAGGTAATCATCGGCGCTGACAACCTGCCACTTGTAGTCAAGGGCCGCCTCACCTCTTTCGATGAAGGTGTCTTTCCAGGATCCCATCACCTTGTCCCAGCCGGCTCGGTCGCTGTAGGCGGGGAAAGGAACCCATTTCTGGTCCGGGACCAGCATTGCCTTCAGTGCAGCCACGTCAGGAGCCTGCTTGCGAAGCATGTTGCGCTCGACATAGTCTGCGGCGGAAGCTGCTCCTGCGAGCAGGAACAACGTTATTGCTGACAGAATTATCTTTTTCATATGCTATCGTGTTACGGTGAATGTATATGTGCCCTTTGTCGCAGCCTTGCGCTCGCGAAGGGTGACGCGGTAGATCTGGTCTCCCCAGACTCTCTGCAGGGGAGGATCGTCCTGGACTATGGTCTCGATTATCGGTTCAAGCCGTTTTCCGTCGTAATTGAGGGTTACGGTCTCGCCCTGGACAGTTATCTTTACCTTGCCGGGGGTCTTGATGTCGACGTTACCCCATGTCAGCCAGTTGAAGTCAGTGGGTTTCTTTGACTGAGAGAGCAGGTAACTGTCTTTTATGGTAACCTTCCCGCTTTTCAGGGTAACGTTCCTGAGCATGCTGTTTACGCAGGCTTCTGCGGGATATGTCCCTGCGAAATCTACCGAGAAAGTCATGGTCTTAGGATCAAACACAGACTGTTTGCTCTCGTACTGACGTCCATCCTTCTGGGCAACTCCGTTGATCAGGGGCAGGTTGTGGTAATTGGACTGCATGGTCCAGATCTCATAACGCTGCGGGCTGAAGGTCTTCGTAATGTAAGTTCCCACTCCGGCATCGATGAGGAACGGGATGGACTTGTAGTAGACAGAGACCGATCCTATGTCATTGTGGTTGTGGCTCTGGGCGTTGTGGCCGCCCTTCGATGCAACGAAGAAACCGTCTTTTTCCCTCATGTAGCACATCTGGGTCTCGGGATACCAGGTGTAGGGCTCCGTCACGAGTTCCGGGGTCTCCTTCTTGAGGTCATCCTTGACAAGGAGTGAGTAGAACATCCTGATAATGTAACGGTCCCTTGGAATGGCAACAGGTTTTCCGTCCATTACATATGCGGCATAATGTTTCATGAGCGGGCTGTTCACTCCTTTCCCGTAATTGTAGAGTACGAGCGGGTTCCCGCCGCCGCGGGCGCTCGCGTCCGAGAAGTTTACAACCCAGCCGTTTCCTATGACAGAACTTGAGATGTATTCTCCCATCCTCTTGATCATAGGGTTGTCCAGTGCATTGACCTTGCCGCCTGTGACCCAGTTGAGGAACAGGAGATACTCGAAGTTCTTCGCAGGACCCTGGTACCAGTAGGAAGGCCCTTCGTCACAGCATCCGTCCCCTTCGAGGTTGTTGATGTATTTGTCAACCGACTCCATGGACATGTAGGCGGCTTTCGCATAACGGTCCATGTCCTTTTCGCAGAGAGCGAATACCTGGAGGCAGTTCACGCTGCACCAGGGGGTCCAGTTGTTCAGATAACCGTTCTCCGGATCGAATTCCTTTCCGGTTCCGAGCATGACCTTTATACTTTTGTCGAAAGTCCGGCCTTTTTCAGGATGGAACCTGTCTCCCTTCCACCAGAAATGGGTTTCGGTGAGGTAGGGGGTCATTATACGCTTGTCAAGTTCTTCGTAGAGACGGCGGCTTATCTCTGGCTCTATCTTGTCGAACTCATTGTGGAAATAGTAGTAAACCCATGCCATTACGGAACCTACGTCGCCGCAGACGAGGTCGATGCAGTTGTCAAATAACTGGGGGAAATGGTGTGCGGTCTTCTGCAGGTAGAGGTGATGCGAAAGGACCCAGGTGGAGGTTTCACACAGTGTGAACGCGCCGTTTGCCATCTTGTTGATGTACTTTCCCTGTCCGGTTGCCAGTTCAGCGAAGAAGAGATCGACTATCTTCATGACGTTGGAGTTCAAATTCGCTCCGGCTTCACCCTGTGAGCCTCCGCGGTCATGTGTAAGGTAATCGGTTGCGGTCACGACCCTCCACTCATAGTTGAGGGCATCTTCTCCCCGGGCTATCAGGTCATCCTTCCAGTCACCCAGAAGTGCGTCCCATCCTGCCCTGTCGCTGTAGGCCGGGAACGGAACCCATTTCTGGTCCGGAATCAGAAGCGTCTTCAGTTTGGCTTCGTCCGCCTGGCTGCGGAGAAGGTTGCGCTCCACATAGGCAGACATAGTCCCTGTGGTGAGCAGGAACACGGCTAGGATTGTGAGCAGTATTTTTTTCATATGATGTAGTTATTGGTTATTGGTTTCGCTGTTATTTCACTGTGAAGGTGCGTTTTCCTGATCCGAACTCGCCGACATATGCATGGGAAGAGCCTTTCGGCGCGGTGACGTTTATCACCTCTCCGTCGCATTCCACTGTGTAATTGCCGCTTCCGGGCACCGGCAGCCAGACTTCCGCGGTCATGTTCGCCGGAGTCTCAAGGGTCATCCTGTAGCCGTTGGAGGAATCGATTTCCAAGGAAACAGGTCCCTTTATAGTCGGAAGGACCATCTCCGCATGCTTCAGACCGGCTGTCTGGGGCTTGACCCTGGCCTTTGAGAATCCCGGTTCGAGAGGTGAGATACCCATCATCTTGAAGGGTATGATGTTTCCCGGGACGGCACCTGCGATATGGTTCCAGTCCTGATTCGGCTTGAAAGAATCATCCCAGGCCTCGATGGAAATCGTTGAACCTATGCGGATGGTGTTGTACCAGCTCCTGAGGTCCTTGCTGGTCATCAGCTTCATTCCATAATCCTGCAGTCCGGAGTCATATATTGCATCCATCAGTATCTGGGCCCCGAAGATGCTGCACCTAAGGCCTCTGGATTCTATGAACCTGGCTACTCCCGGGAAATTCTTCGGCTCGACGAGCCCGCAGTAAACCGGGAACATATTGGCGTGGAGGGATGAGTGGTCGGTGCCGATTCCGTCAACATAGACTCCGCGTTTCTTGTTGAAGAGAGTCTTGTTGAACAGTTTCTTGAAGGCTGCGGCATCAGAGGCATATTTCGCGGCTTCAGCATCTTTCCCGAGGACCCGGGCCATCTCTCCGAGGAGGATCATGTCCTTGTAGTACAAGGCGTTGACCACTGTGATATAGTCTGTGTAAACATATCCGTCATCTTCTCCTCCTTCGCCTTGCTTGAGGCCCAGCATGCTGGAATGCGGCCAGTCCACTATGTCTTTGATGGGTTCCTTGCGGCCTATCGAGGCCAGGAATTCCGGACTCTGGCCGAGAGTGGTGGAGATGAACCCGTTCTTCTGCCGTAGGGCATCCAGCCCGTGGGCTTTCATGCGGGTGTAATACTTCTCCAGCATTCCCTTGTCTCCTGAGTACAGATAGTCATTCCAAGCCAGCACCACATCGTAGAGGATCCATTCGGTGGGCCATGTTGGGAAATCGAACAGGGCATCGATTGTTCGCCTCATGAGTGAATACTCGCTGTCGCTGCCGTAGTGGCAAAGCTGTCCGATGAGAGAATCATATTCATATGGAATCCTTTCCCTGTCCCCGTCGACGAATACTCCGAGGAAAGAGGTGGCCTTGACGGAATGGTGGAAGAGGTCCCAGAGCTGGTTGAGCGTCTCGTCGCTGCAGGTGAATCGGGCCGCGCCGTCGTCAAAGGGATAATGAGCGGAAAGTCTTGTTACATCGTCCTTTGCGAGCTTATGGGCATATCCTTCAACCTCGCACCAGCGAAACGGAGTCACTTCTCCGATGTAATCAGGCATAAGGATGGCGGAGGGGAAGCGGTCCGCGACATGGGTGTTGCGCCTGTCCGGCCTGATCTGGATTTCATATGTGTGCCTTCCCTTGACGAGCGGCACGACGTAGCGGCTGTAGCGTACTGATGACACTGATTTCGGAGGCTTCTGCCAGACCCTTCCGTCTGATCCCATCCTTTCTCCGAGATGGACGATCACAGTGTCCTGGTCGCAGTCCGAGAAGAGGGTCAGTTCGACACGCCCGAAAGTAGTCCTGCCGAAATCCACCTGCTGGATTCCGCCTGCCAGTTCCTTGATATCCACAGGTTTCTCCCTGTCCAGGACAATAGGATAGCTGGAAGTCTCACCATCGTCCAGAGTCTCGGCAGTGAAGAAGGCTTTCGGCCTGGCCCAGGCGCTCTCACCCTCGGTGTTGGTCTTGACCTTTACGCTCCACCAGTAGGCAGTCGAAGGCTTGAGAGCCGGTCCGCCATACCGGAGGGATGTAGAGCGGCTGTCCTCATTCCAGCCGCTGTCCCAGAGGCTGCCTTTACCTTCAAGGATGTCTTTTTCATTCTCGGCTATAATGACTCTCCAGGCCTCCTGTCTGGTGTCTTTTGCCGTTCCGGGAACAATCCAGCTGAATGTCGGATTCGAGGAGGTTATCAGGGCTTTCTGCCCGCCGAAATCGATTGTGCGGACATATCCTGCAGGATTTTCCAACCCGTATCCGGTGTGTTCCAGAAGGTCGGTCCTCAAGCCGGACGGTTTCTGTTGAGCCAGGAGAGAGACTCCCGGAAGAAATGCTGCGCAGACAATAAGCCAAAGGAATAAGTGTTTCATGTGGTCTGATTTTAAAATGGCCGGCGTAAATATGCGCCGGCCATAAAGTTAGTCATAAAAAATCGGATTCCGTCCTACCAACCCGGGTTCTGTTCAATCTTTGCGTCAGAATTACCGTCAATGACCTTCTGCGGAATCGGGAAGAGAGTCCAATCGGTTACTTTGTCGTGGGACGGTTTAAAGAACTCGTACCAATAGGTCTGAGGTTCGATGTACATCTGGTGAGCATTCAGGCTGTTGATTCCGTCCTGCCCCATCCTGAGAAGGGTGCACCAGCGGAGCTCTTCACCCCAGAGTTCACGTACCCTTTCGTCGAGGATGTACTGGATGGTGATGTCTGAGGCTTTTGCGAGAGTAGTGCACTTTGCCCTGTTGCGGAGCATGTTGATGTCGTCAGCGGCGCCGCCTGCATCCCCGGAGCGGAACTTGGCTTCTGCCCTGAGGAGGATTGTCGCAGCAGAACGAACCATGTACCTGTCACAGTACATATTGGAACGGTTGCCGCCATCTTCGAGGTCGTCATACCCCCAGTCATCAATCGGAGCCATCTTGGTCCAGCAAGGGAAGAATTCGGTGATGCGCTGGTTGTCGTGCTCGAGCATTTCAATGGTGACAGGCTTCCCATACATGTAATGAAGAGTGTCGAGACATATGAAATTCCTGCGGATGTTGCACGGGGAGTTACGCATATCATTGAAATAATCTCCATCCCATACCGTAGTGATGACATATGTTGTTGGGGCATATGAGGCGATTCCACGGCCTCCGACATATGCGCAGACATTGGTTCCGGGGTATAATTCGGGGTCTATGTTTGTGGACCACGGGGCAGTGGATTTCTCAGTTGCATACTCTGAATTCCACCTGACATCCCTTGCGACGGAAGAGAAATTCCTCGGCCAGTCAACATAGTTGTCTCCTGAATACTTTTTGTAAACCTCATAATCGTTCTGCAAAGTCCAGACAGCTTCAGTGTTGCCTTCGGAATAGTCAAAGTTTCCTTCCTGGAAAAGGTCGAAGAACACATCCCCATCAGGATAGTAAGCCGGGACTTTATTACGCACATCCTTGCTCGTCGCATCAGCCCTGGTGCCGAAACGTTCGGTCATCAATGGGTGCAGGTCGATTGCCTTCGTTGCATAGTCTATGGCCAGGGTCAGGTCGGACTTGTCATTGTTCTTGATCGTCGCCAAAGAGATATAGGCCTCTGTAAGATAGTGATAAGCAGCACCTTTTGCTACCCTTCCAGCTTCCTTCGGATAGTCGGGCAGTCCTTCGGCAGCCGCTTTGAGGTCAGTTATGGCAAATTCATAGGTAGCCTCACGTGTGGAACGTTCAAAATCGAGTTTCAGTTCTTCGTAAAACTTGTCAACCAGCGGGACACCTCCGAAGAGCTCACCGAGTGTAAGATAGGCGAATCCCCTGAAGAACTTCACTTCTGCAGTGAGTGCGGCCCTCTCGTCGCTGGACATCGAAACCTTTTCGGAAGAGACACCTTCAAGCGCGAAGTTTGCATAGTTTGCAAGCTGGTACAAGCGGTTGAAGGGAGTTTCCGCATTGTTCGAGGATGAAGACCAGGAAGAGAAATCTCCTGAGCCTTTCCCGGTTGAGCGGAAATAGGGGATGTCCATTACGTCACTGCCGAGCCCGAGAAGGAATTTGTCAATCTGGACTATACGGCGGGTTTGACGGTAAAGAGTGGTGATGGAAGCATTTACCTGGTCCATCGTTTCAAATGCGTTTTCCGGCGCATAAAAGGTCTTCGGATGCTCCTCAAGGAACTCATCGTCTTTACAGGAGGTAAAGGTGCCGAGGAGGCAGAGGGACAGGGCCAGGAATGATATGTATCTAAATGTTTTCATGGTTCTGCTGATTTAGAAGGTAAGGTTTACACCAAAGGAGAACACTCTTGAGAGGGGATAACCGAAGTGGTTGCGTGTCTGGCGCCTCTCCGGGTCGCCGCCATCCCAGTTGGTGATGGTGAACAGGTTCTGGCAGGAGAAATAGACTTTCAGACCTGCAATCTTGTACTGCTCCAGGAGAGAGCGGTTGAAGCGGTAGGAGAGGGAAAGGTCCTGAAGACGGACGAATGCCCAGCTCTGTACAGGAGTGTAGTTGCCGTTGTTGTAGTTGATCTTCGGGTAGGTGTTGCTTGCGTTCTCAACTGTCCACCAGGGGTGGTCGAGGCTCATGTTTGCAGCGTTTGAACCGTCGTAAGTCTGGTAAGCGAACTTGTTCCAGTATCTGCCATAACCACTTCCGCCGAAAGTGCCGGTAAAGAGGAAATAAAGATCGAAATTCTTCCAACTGATGTCGTTCATGAGGCTCATGGTGAAGTTAGGCTTGTTATAGCCGAGGATGGTGCGGTCTGATGCAGTGATTTTGTTGTCCTCGCTTCCGTCCAGGTTGGCAAACTTGACTTCTCCTGGTTTCGCACCGTTGGCAGCGGCATAAGCGGCGTCTTCATCGCAAACTACGAGGTTGCCGCTGTCGTCATAGACAGGATTGCCGTTTGCATCGTATTTTGCCTGGATGATCCCTATGTCCTTATAGCCGTAGAGGGCGCCGAGTGATTTCTTGAGGAAGAGGGACGAAGCGACGTCATCCTTGCCGTCTCCATAGAGATCCACCAGTTTGTTGCGGTTGAGATAGAAGCTGAGCTTGGTGGTCCAGTTGAGTTCCTGCGTGCGGATGTTCTGGGTGGTAAGATTGATTTCCATACCCCAGTTGTTCACCTGCCCCATTGTGGCATCTACGGAGGTGATACCATTGATGATGACCGGGATGTTGCGGCCGAAAATCTGGTCTGTGGTCTTCGAGAAATAGCCATCATATTCGAGACGTATTCTGTCATGAAGGAGTCCAAGCTCGAATCCGTAGTTAAATGATTCCGTGGTTTCCCATCCAAGATCGGGATTTCCGATTTTGTTGACGACCTCGCCCCAGTTGACTGCAGAGGAGTTATCAAATGGATAGCTGAGATTTCCCGGCTGTCCGAGGCTGATCGTAGATAGGGTCTGGTAGGGAGAGAGGGTCTGGTTACCGTTCTTTCCCCAGGATACTTTTAATTTCAGATAAGAAAGCTTGTCATTGATATTCTGCATGAAAGGTTCGTTGCTGACTGTCCAGGCGAGACCGACGGCGGGGAAGTTACCCCATTTGCGGTCCTGTCCGAAAACAGATGAGCCGTCCCTTCTGAAGGACAGGGAAAGATGATAGGTGTCCCTGAAAGCATAGTTCAAACGGGCCAGGTAACCGATGTCGGTGTGTTTCCAGTATTCCGGAGTCTCGATCTTCTGTGTCTCGGCATAATTAAGGCCGTAAGCGCCGAGATTGGAATTGCCGAGGCTGGAGAAATCTTTTCCGGTCATCCTCCTGGATTCAAAATCATTGTAGTCCCTTGTGTACACGAGGGTGGCATCGACGAAATGGTTTCCGAATGAGCGGGTGTAGTTCAGGATGTTATCCATTACCCAGGAAAGTCTGTTCTGGCGAAGGCTGTAGCCGTTGGCCGCAGCAAGGTGCTTTGCGATTTCAACGTCCGAATACCTTTCCTCAGAGTTACCGGAATCTGTGTACATGTCGACTTCATGTCCTTCATGCGTGAAGTGGTTGATACGGTCGTTGCGTGTCCTGTAGCTACCGTTGATCCTGTAGGTGAGGCCTTCCACCCATGGAACCTTAATGAGTACGTGGCCGCTCATGTCAACGGTCTGTTTCTTGTCCTCGTCATCGATGGTGCCGCTGAGTACATCCCAAAGCGGGTTTACCTGATCCCATCCCTGCCCGAGGATGAATCTCTCCGGTTCGCCGTTTTCGCGGGTGTATTTTCCATATGGAGAGGCCTTGAGAGCCTGGTTGAGGTCTGTCACGGTCGCACCGGAGTAGTCGTTTGCGGAATAGCTGATCTTGCCGCCTATCTGGAGCCAGTCGGTGATGTCGCTCTGGATCTTGGCATTGAGTACGGTACGTTTGTAGTCGTCGCCTATGATGATGCCTTTTTGCTTGTTGTAGGTTCCGGAAAGGAAGTAGTTGATCTTGTCCTTGATTCCGGAAACCGATGCCGAGTAGTTCTGAAGTACACCGGTACGGGTGGAGTAGTCAAAAGCATCCGTGGGAGTACCGTTCTTGTACATCTCGTATGCAAACTCGTGGAAGTAGCTGAGCGGGTCAGTGTCCTCGGCATATCCGCTGAGCAGGTTCGTCATGCGGATATAGTCTTTGTTGCTGAGAAGCTTCGGCTTCATGGCGATGTTTGAAAGGGCTATTGAAGTGTTGAAGTTGATGACCGGTTTCTCGGTCGAACCTTTCTTCGTGGTTATCATGATGACACCGTTGGCGGCCTGGGATCCGTAAGCTGCCAGGGACGTGGCGTCCTTCAGTACGCTGATTGACTGGATGATGTTCGGGTCAATGTCACGATAGGCTCCTGAGTATATGACACCGTCCATGACGATGAGCGGGGTCTGGTCGCCGTTGACGGATTTCTGCCCCCTGATCTGGAGGGAAGGAGTCGCTCCTGCTCCGTCTTCTACTCCGACCTCGATACCCGTGGTGGTTCCCCTGAGGGCAGTCATCGGGTTGGTCATCGGAAGCTGAGCCACAGGAGTGTCCGCGACTTTCAATGTAGATACGGAACCGGTGAAGTTCTTGCGCTGCACGGTTCCGTAACCGATGACAACGACCTCGTCAAGGGTTGTGCTTGTGGTAGCGAGGTGAACGTCAAAATTGCGTTTGTCGCCTACGGCGAATTCTTGGTCGGCATATCCGATGCTGGTGATAACAATGACTGACTGAGGTGAACTTACTCGAAGCGAGAATGTACCGTCAGATCCTGTCATCGTACCGTTCAAGGTGCCCTGTTCCATAACAGTCGCACCAATCACAGGGCCGGCTTCATCAACCACCGTACCGGTTACTGTCACAGGATTCTGTGTCAGGACTGATGCTTTGGATTTTGGAGCCGTGCATAAGAATGAAGCCAGCAAAACAAATGCTGTCATCATTAACACGGAGTGTTTCTTTAACATAGTACAGATGAATTAGTTACTTTAAGCAATAGTATTATGGTAGGTTCTATTAATTCATAAATTCGAGTGGAAGCCGTTCCGTCAGATACAATCTTTCGGAATCAGTCCCTCAGCTGAGGGCTTTGGCTAGCGATTGCGTTCGTTTATCCACTCATTGACATGTTGTTTTTGACG
>JAFRXO010000015.1 GCA_017443465.1 Bacteroidales bacterium | reverse complement strand
CCAGTCGGAGCAATATTCCATGACATTTCCGAGCATATTCTTCAGTCCGAACGGATTTGCCTTGACAAAACCAGGCTCCTGGGTCTTTCCTGAGGAGTTGCCGGAATAAACGATGTAACGTCCGATCATGGTTGTGTCGGCGCCTTTGGATTTCTTGGAATAGAATTTCTTAGGATTGCCTTCGAAGAAATAAGGGGTCTGAGTACCTCCTCTGGCGGCATATTCCCACTCGGCCTCGGTGGGGAGGCGGTAGTGGCGCCCGGTCTTAAGCGAAAGCCACTGGCAGAAGGTGGTTGCCGCATAGTGGGTCATGGTTATCGCAGGTCGGTCTCCCATACCCCAGCCCTGATCCGGGAATCCGAACGGAGGAGTGGGGCCGCTAACGGCATCGACATCCGGGCGGTTGTTGTTGGCGTAAATCTTCTCAGGAGGAGTACGGCCCTCGGACATAGTCTCGTTGTAGAACGCCCAGAACTGCCTCCAGGTCACTTCAACCTCACCCATGAAGAACGGAGAGACCTTTACCGTTTTCTGGGGACCCTCGTCGTCTGAGTGGAAAGGCTCGTTGTCCGGGCTTCCCATAAGGAACTCCCCGCCAGGAACAGCGATCATTCTGATCGCGGCTCTTGTGCCAGGCACTGTCTCGGTGAAATTCTCGAATGAGCTCACGGTGGCGAGTGAGTCGTAGATCGGGCCATTATCAGCCTCTACAACCTTGCCTTCCAAACGTTTATGCTCATATCCGGGCATGTAGTGACCAACGTTGAGGTGGCAGCTTATGCAGTCCAGACCGAGCTTCTCGGCGTTCTCCTCATAATAGAGGTGGGCTGTGATCCCGTCGTCGGAGATGCCTTCGGGGAAAAGATTGACGTGGCACTTCTCGCAGGAGGAGTTATAGACAATCTTCCTGGCGTGCTCGAGCTGCCTCTTGGACTCCCAGTCGATCTCGGAAGGATCCTTTGTCATCTTCACCCAGAGGTCCCTTACCCCGATCCGGGTCTTGGCCACATAGTATTTCATGAGACCGTCTTCCTTCGGGGGAAGGTGGCAGGCGGCGCAATCGGTCATCACTCCGCTATGGCTCAGGTAGTGAGGGGATTTCTTCCAGTCAAGGTCGGCCTGCTCATGGGTGTGGCAACTCATGCAATACTCGTTAGACGAGGTCTTGTTCATGGTCGTGTCGAACGCCGCCACCAGCAATGCTCCCACGATAAACCCGATCAGCCCGATTATCAGATATTTCCCTTTGCCTTCAGCCATAGATTGGTTTTCCTAAAATCCCATAAATTTAGGGATAATCTCGGTAAAAACCAATTTTATTATCATTATTCCGCGGGAGACGTGTGAGAATCAACGAGATACGCTATAGAGGCATAGGGGATGCCGGAGTGTCCGGACAGGCCTATCTCGCAAGTCCTGGAGTTGGAATATCCCGCCTTGGCCCCCTTCACGCTGTCCTTCAGCTTCCGGAGCGCCCATGAATTCAGCTCGGGATGGGTCATCCCCTTGTCGCCGGCGAAGCCGCAGCAGCCAACCTCTTCAGGCACGATCACATTGGTCGAGCACATCTTGGCGAGGGATATAATCGTGTCAGACAGTCCCATCAATTTTGTGGAGCAGGTGACATGGATGGCGACAGGAGTGTCGTCCTGATGGAATACCAGCCGGTCCTTGAGGAATGTCATTATAAACTCAGCCGGCTCATAAAGCTTCATGGAGCGGATGTTCTTCCTCATCCGGTGCAGGCAGGGGCTCTGGTCGCAGAGCACAGGCCAACGTCCGTTTTCAGAAGCCTTAAGCAGGGCCTCTTCAAGTTCCGTGGACTTCTTTTCCGCGATGTCCGGCATTCCTTTGCTCTCCCACATCATCCCGCAGCAGAGTTTTTCCATGCCTTCCGGGAATATCACCTCGTAGCCCGCT
>JAFRXO010000014.1 GCA_017443465.1 Bacteroidales bacterium | reverse complement strand
TTCCTCCCGTGCGGGAGCGTATTCTCCGTCTCCGGCTTGCCTTCATCTTTACGGGCTCGCTTTCCGAAAGCAGAAAAACATACGCATCCCCGGGGCCGGAAGGCTCGGAAAAAAGGGAAAAGAAATGAGTTCGTGTTTATGGAAGATTCATTGACTCTCGTCCTCGTCATCGTCCTCTGCCTGCTCCTGAAGCCGCTCATATCCGCCATCCTGCGCGGACTGGGAAGCTCGGAGCATCGCAGAGACAGGTAGAGTGCAGACGGTGCGATAGGACAGACATATAGTTGAGTGGTTGGCTACGGCATTCTGACGCGGCCGGCTATTGTCGTATCTGCAACCGGGTTGCAAAGGATTCTTACACGCAAGACTGCCCGTTCATCACGCGTTCAATCTTGTTGAGCGTGTCGAAGAAGCGTTTGGTCGCAATCGCGGGTCCAAGGAAAAGGACGCCGATGGGTTCCAACCGAACATATGCCACCAAGAGGTGTATGGGCCGTCTATACCTAGTTCGATAGCCTTGGTCTTCAGCTCTCCAGCAATCCTCGCCATCCAGATGAGAGGGTAAATGAATAGGGTAGGGATGCCCAGAAGATATGCCACCCAGTACCGCTGGGTACGGCGCTCCACGATATAGTCGATCTCGTCCTGCAGTCCGCTCAGCGGCATGTAGAACAGGAAGAACAGACCGGCCGTACAGAAATCGAAGAGGCCGAACCAGAATCCGGGTCTGTTGGTGTAGAGAAACGGCATTCGCATGTCCTTGCAAAGATAACTCATTTTAGCAATATCTGCGAAGTCATTCCGCATGGAAGGTACTACTTTTGCAGCGGAGAAACGCCTTATGCAGAAGAAAGAATCGACAACCGAATTGTACAAGGAACGGGTGAACCGGGTCGTCGACTACGTGTACACGCACATCGGGGAAGACATCAGCCTCGCGAGGCTCGCCGATGTGTCCGGATTCTCGATGTACCACATCCACCGTATCCTGAAAGCCTTCCTCGGCGAAAGCATCGGGGCCTTCATCATCCGTTCAAGGATGGAGAAGGCGGCCTGGATGCTGCGGGGAACCGAGCTGTCGATTGCTCAGATTGCCTGGGAAGTCGGATACGACACCCCGTCTTCACTATCCCGTGTCTTCCAATCCATGTACGGCGTCTCTCCATCAGTTTATCGTAACGACAAATCCATTACGCTTATGAAAGAGACAAACATCCGCCATGACCTTGACCTCAAGACCGGGGTGAAGGAACTCCCGTCCCGCCATTTCATGTACATCCGTTGCCTGGGTCCTTATCAAGAGATCGATTTCCCTGGCGTCTTCAAGCGACTTTTCAAGTACATGTTCAGCCACTTCATGCGTCCCGAGTCACCGGACTTCTGCTGCGTGTACGCCAACGACCCTTCCACGACACCGGTCGATAAACTCGTGACAGATCTCGGCTTATGCGTAAAGAAGGCCGTCACACCGAAGGGTGAAATCGGCTACCGCCAAATCCCTGCCGGGAAGTACCTATGCGCCCTGTACAAGGGTCCATATCACGGTCTGAGTGACGTCTATGATACGCTTCTCGGTAAGATTATCCCCGAAATGGGCCTCATGCTCAGGGACGAACCGCCGATGGAATGCTATCTGAACGACCCCGCCAAGGAGAAACCGGAGGACCTGTTGACTGAGATCCAGATCCCCATCGAATAATTCCGTCCATGATCCTGCGAAAGGCGACCACAGAAGACTACCCGTCCGTCCTGGCATTCTACGAGGACGTGATCGAACGTACGCCCGACATCGGCATCCACGCTCGCTGGAGCAACGGCAAGCATCCTGCTCCCGACGGCATACGTGCCTTCATCGCGGAAGGAAGCATGTATCTGTATGAGGAAGGTAATGTCATCATCGGAGCGACGGGGGTTACGATGTATCAAGGAGAGGACTATCACGCAATAACCTGGAGTCGCGATGTAGCGGACGAAGAGGTGGCGGTGATCCACATGCTGGCCGTGACCCCCGATCGACAAGGAGAAGGAATCGGAGCGGAAATGGTCCGTTCGGCCATCCGTCTGGCACAGGAGCTCGGGATGAAGGCTGTCCGCTTGGACGCCCTGGCATCGAACACGCCCGCGCACAGACTTTATGAACGGCTGGGATTCGAATACAGAGGGAAGCAGAACCTCTATGCTGAGAATACCGGATGGACTGATTTCTATTTTTTTGAGTACAAACAATAAGCCTTCACGATTATGAGCAAATACACGCCGCTCTGGGAGCATATCAGAGATAACGGCATAGATAGGATCAAGTTATCCTTCGCCGACATCGAATCCGTCCTGGGATTCCCGATAGACCACTCCTTCCTGAACTTCAAGAAGGAGCTCGATGGATACGGCTACTCCGTGGTCAAGATATCTCTGAAGGAGAAGTCGGTCCTGTTTGATAAGTTGTCACAGTAATGATTGAAGAAATGAGTGAACGATTTCGTTTTAATACGGTTGGTTTGTTTACCCGCGATAACCGTTCGATGGTAGACTTTTATACGAAGGTTTTTGGCTTCTCAACCGACTGGGACGGCATCCAGCCGAATGTGGAGATGACACTCGGCCAGATGCGTATCATACTCTTTCCCCGTGAAGCGTTCGAGCAGATGGTATCGCACCGGTTCAAGTATCCTGATGGCATGAACGGCACGATGGAACTTGCCTTCGACGTGCCGACCTTCGAGGATGTGGACAGGGAATACCGCCATGCGCTCGACTACGGTGCCGCCTCCATCCTCTATCCTACGACGGAGCCTTGGGGACAGCGCACTTGTTATGTGACCGACCCTGACGGAAACCTGATAGAAATAGGATCTTTCAACGAATAAACGATAGGAACCCATGAGAAAACAGATTGCCTACTGCGGGCTCGACTGCGAGAAGTGCGAAGCCTACATAGCCCGGAAGAATGACGACCAGGCCCTGCGCGAAAGGGTCGCAAAGAAATGGGCGGAACTCAACGATGCACCCATCCTGCCCGAGCACATCAACTGTGACGGCTGCCGTTTGGATGGCATGAAGACCTACTACTGCAGCGATCTTTGCGAGATCCGAAAATGCGCTACGGGCAGGGGATACGAGACCTGTCGCGACTGTTCCGAAATGGAATCATGCCCCATCGTGGCGATGATCTGGAAGAATAACCCACAGGCACGGACAAACCTGATAGGTTAAAACGAGAACACGCTTTTATGTAGGAACAGCAGGCTTCAAGGCCTGCTGTCTTTCATTATACCTATAAGAATGCCTACATCTCGGCCATCTCACTTGGTCTTTTTGTTCTTCCTCGGAAGTGGTCCCTGGTGGCGGCCCCTGTTGAGCTGGACGCCATTCCTGTTAAGGACACGGAACACGCTGGTACGGCTGCGGTAACCACTGACCTTCCAGATATCGTCGATAGAGTGACCAGCGTTGTACATGCTCACGACGGTCTTCTCCTTCTTCATCCTGACCCCTTCCTTCTCCGTCTTGGGCTTCATATCCTTGCGCCTCTGGAGCATGCGGGCCTCGGACCGGCGAATCAGTGTCGCCTCATGAGAAAGGCGGCCGATGACATCCAGCACGGAAGCCACCGTAGTCTCAGGGAAAAGTTCCCCTTTGGAATCGATCTCGTC
>JAFRXO010000013.1 GCA_017443465.1 Bacteroidales bacterium | reverse complement strand
CAGAAAATTTAATTTGTACCTTTGTGAAGTTAGTAGCGTATGAAAAAGTCTTTTATTATCATCCTGTCCGTACTGGCGATATCCGCCGCACGGGCCAATGCCCAGTCCGAATCCGACTTCGGAACCTGGAGCAGTATCCAACTTGTGAAGTCCTTCGGAGCGCCATATGCGATGGCCCGTCTGGAACACCGTTCCTTCGACAACCTGCGCAGCACGGAATGCTGGTTCGCGATGGCCGGCGGAGGATATAATTTCAACAGCTGGCTCAAGGGAGACCTCAGCTATGAATACTGGAGCATCCCTTCGGCCGGGAAAATGGAACTGCACAAAGGAGTACTCTGCTTCACCGAAACCCTTAAGCGCGACGGCCTCGCAGTGGCCCTGAGGGAGAAATACGAACTGGCATACAACCCTGCCTCCAAATCGTTCAGCAATACCCTCAGGACAAGGCTGCGCGGACAATACAAGATTCCGGACAGCATCTTCACCCCCTATCTGATGTACGAGTATTTCAGCAGCCTGGACGGCAAGGGATGGATCCGTTCACTCCACTACGCAGGCTCCGACATCAGCCTTGGAGGCGGACACTCGCTGGACTTGTTCTATATGTACCACCTCTTTGACCAGGCCGGCCATACTGCCGCCTGTCATCTTCTGGGCGTAGGCTACACCTTCGTCTTCTGACAGTATCAGTTTTCTTCGTCCACAAGCGAGGTCGATGCGTGGACGACGACAGTGTTGTCGTAGCAGGCGAACATCCGCCTGACTTCCTCTTTGTGGCCCATCCTGCTGACAAGGCTCACCACAGGGACTATGACCAGGCCCAGCAGCATCGCCAGAACGCCTGCATTGATGGGCGAAGTGAAGTACGGGCTGATGAAAACCTTGCCGGTGAAAGTGCAGTACATACATCCGCACATTACGGCCACGCCAGCGATGAAGGAGGCCCAGACCGATGCGGACGTAGTACGTTTCCAGTAAAGGCCGTAAAGGAACGGGGCCAGGAAGGCTCCTGCAAGCGCTCCCCACGAAATACCCATCAGCTGGGCGATGAAGGTCACGGAACTCTTTGCCTGTACAATTGCGAGGACCGAAGAGACCAGAATGAAGAAGAGCACCAGCAGACGGATGCAGAGGAGTTGCCTGCGGTCATTCATCCGGACTCCTTTGCGGACCTTGGCGACGGCCGGGTCGATTATGTCCAGGGTGAGGGTCGACCCGGAGGTGAGCACCAGCGAGGAAAGGGTTGACATCGAAGCCGAAAGCACCAGGATGATTACCACTCCGATCATAAGGTCAGGGAGTGAAGCCAGCATCGACGGCACAATGCTGTCATAAACCGGAGTGCCTGCAGCAGTATATTCGATGCTCTGGCCGTAGAGCCTGCCGAATCCGCCGAGGAAATAGCAGCCTCCTGCCACGATGATTGCGAAGAACGTGGAGATGAACGTTCCCTTGCGGATGGCGGCCTCGTTGCGGATTGCGTAGAACTTGCCCACCATCTGAGGCAGTCCCCAGGTTCCCAGGGAAGTCAGCAGCACGACTCCAAGAAGGTATATCGGCTGCGGTCCCAGGAATGACACGAATGCGCCGTTAAGTTCAGGGGCGACTTCTGACTGGATATTTGAAAGGCTCGCCACCGCAGAACTGAATCCACCGTTGCCGTTGAGTACGGCGACTATCACCGCGCAAATACCAACCAGCATGATCATACCCTGAATGAAATCGTTCACTGCGGTCGCCATATATCCTCCTACAAGAACGTATATGCCCGTAAGCACCGCCATAGCCAGCACGCACCACAGGTAATCGACATTGAACGCCATGCTGAAAAGTCTTGACAATCCGTTATACAATGATGCCGTATAAGGGATGAGGAAGACGAAGACGATAACTGACGCGGCTACCTTGAGCGCCCCGCTGAAGAAGCGCTTCCCGAAGAAATCGGGCATAGTGGCGCTCTGGAGATATTGAGTCATCAGGCGTGTCCTCCGCCCCAGGATCCTCCAGGCCAGCAGCGAGCCGATAAGGGCGTTGCCGATACCAATCCAGGTGGCGGAGAGGCCGTACTTCCAGCCGAACTGTCCGGCATATCCCACGAAGATGACTGCCGAAAAATAAGATGTGCCGAATGCGAAAGCGGTGAGCCAGGAGCCTACGTTGCGGCCTCCGAGCACGAAACCCTGCACGTCGGATGCGGTCCTGCGGCAGTAGATGCCGACGCCGATCATCACCGCGAAGAACAGGATCAGGAGTAAAATCTTCAGTAACATGCCGTAAATGTAATAAAAAGATTTTTTACCGGTGATCAGTCGGTCTCCTGCGACAGCCACCGGACAATCTTCTCAAGCGCCTCAGGCGCAAATGTTTCCTCTATTTCACGATATTCGTTGACGGCCCCGGTAGCGCAGTGCTGGAACAGATGGTTCACCCCCTCGACAGGTTCGATCATGTTCCTTGGATTGGCAGGCAGGCCGCTGCGAAGGGCTCCGAGATTGCCTTCATACTCTACCTGGATGTCCTTAGTGCCATTGAGGGCAAGGACCGGGCAGGTGATGCTTTCAAGCAGGGGACGCATGTCCAGGGAGAGGAATCTGATCATATAAGGGCTCTGTATCTGCGTCAGCACGGAAATATAATTCTGCTTCAGCTCGTCGGGAAGGTCCAGATTGTCAGCCTGGGGCATCCTTCCGCCGTGGACCCTCACGTGATAGGCCTCGGATATGACCTTGCAATACTCTTCTACGGTCGATTCCGGGAATCCGGCGGCAAGGAGGGCCGTCCTGCTCTGCCAGACCAGGGTCTCCGCTCCGGAAAGGACCATACCGGCCAGGCTGACGATGAAATCGGCCTGCTTTTCCGAAGCCAGCATCAATGCGATGGTACCACCTTCGCTGTGACCGAGGACACCTACCTTGTCAAAGCGCTCCCTGAGAAGCTTTATGCCCGCAAGGGCGTCGTTCTTCAGGTCCTCGGTAGTGCAGTTGACGATATCTCCGGTCGATTCGCCAAATCCCCTGTCGTCATAACGCAAAGTGGCGATCCCTGCACGGGCAAGCGCATCCGCGACGACTGCAAAAGGCTTGTGCTCAAATATTTCCTCGTCACGGTTCTGAAGGCCGCTGCCAGTAACCATAATAAGTACGGGCGTCTTGCGCGAACAACCCTCAGGCAGAACCAGCGTCCCCTTCAGCACGGCATCTCCGTTCGTAAAGGTCACTTCTTCAGTAGCATAAGGGAACGGTCCCTGGGGAGTCTGCGGCCGGTTCATCTTCTCCTCTCCCTCAGTGAGGGTCAGAGGGAAGGAGACGCCCATTTGAGTGAAAGACCCTACTATCTTGTTGCCCATCCATAGACCTTCATAGTTTGCACCGATCGACGGGATCGAGATCTTTACGTTTCCGGTGGCGGATTTTTCCAACTGGATCGGTATGCCTTTCACGCCCTGATCCGGAGAATCCGCCGAGGGCTTGTCTCCGTCCAGATGGAAAACGATCGACAGTTTCGTCCCCTGGACATCGAGTTTCCCTGACCAGGTACCCGTCTGGGCGGCAGAAAGGAACGGCAGGGAGAACAACAGCAGGGTTATGAGATATAAATGCTTCATATATAAGTCTTATTTCTGTTTCCAGCGCTTGAGCATCGGGAAGTACCGGTGCATCATCTGCTTGTACTCCTCCTTAGTGACGGGTTTCGGCATATTCTTGTTCACCTCATCGACGAACTGAGCGCAGAATTCGATCATCTCATCCATCGTGCAGTCGTTCGTGAACGCCCCGTCCTTATAGCAATAGATGCAGTAATCTTCGTTCTTGCTGCCGTCAGCATTGGTGCCGAGCAATACCTCCGTGAGCGGCATTCCGCAACTCTGACAAAATTTCTGTTCCATTTTTCAGCATATGTTTATACAAATATAAATCCTTGCGGCGACTTTCGCAAGGACACGTTATTCGCGGATTCATTTATATTATTAAGTTTTTTTATCTATATTTGAATAAATCCATTCCTATATGAAAAAAATACTCGCCATTCTTTGCCTTGCGGCACTTCTTTCCTGCAACAAGGATAATGTAATTTGGAGAATCGGAGATACCGACGGAAGGCCTACCGGTCTGGCCCTCGCGCCCGACGGTTTCCGGAATTTCCAGGAATATGACTTCGGTTTCGAAGACAAATATTATCTGGTAGGACATTCCTCTCCGGAAAAAGATTTCCCGTACGTACTTCCAGGCCCCGTGGACATCTGGGCTGGCACCTGGAGCACGGCCGGATGGAGGACCCACGAAATCCACATCCTGTTCGGACTGGACAAGAAACCCTCCAAAGGATCCTACAGGCTGGACTTGAAGCTTGCGGACTATGAGAAGAGGTTCCTGCCGCTTGTGAAAGTGAGCGTCAACTCCAAGGTCTTCAAGGAGCAGATCGGGGACGGTACGGAAGAGTTCCTTAATCAGAAGAACGCCACCAGCAGGGAGCCGGTTGCGGACACTCTTTCCATTTCCGGTGACTTCTCCACGGCTACTCCAATGACAATTTCCCTCCCCCTGGAGGCAGGAGACCTTCTCGAGGGTGGCAACGAAGCCGTCATTACAATAATTGAAGGTGGATGGATACTCTTCGATGCCGTGGAACTGTGCGGCACGAGCTCGATTAAAGTACAGAAACCGTCCGGAGTGTATGCGAGAAAGGTGGAAGCAGCAGAGTATCAGCTGGATGAGAATTCGCAGGCTCTTCTGGTCGACCTTGAGCATCTTGACGGTGTACAGAAGATAGATGTCAGGCTGGACGGAAAAACCATCCTTGAGAAAGAGATAGATGGAGGACGGTACTGCCTCGAGGCCCCGATGCCGGCCGTACAGGACCCTGTCACGAGCAATTATGAGGTTCTCTGCGGCAAGCGCAAGATCGCCTCTGGAAAGGTTGAAAGGGCTCCCAAGAGCATCCAGACACCTGCAGACTATGTGGACACACGCATAGGAACGGGGCATTCCCGCTGGATGATCGCTCCCGGCCCCTGGATGCCCTTCAGCATGGTCAAGATGGCGCCGGACAACCAGAACTCCGGCTGGCAGTCCGGATATCAGCCGTCTTTCGAAAGCGTCGCCTGCTTCTCCCACATTCACGAATGGACATTGGGAGGACTGGGATTGATGGCGACGAACGGCCCGCTGATGACTGTTCCCGGACACGAACAGAAGCCTGACGAAGGCTACCGTTCGCGCATCGACAAACAGACCGAAAAGGCCCCTATAGGCTATTACAGCGTCATTCTTGAGGATTATGGTATCCTCGCCGAACTGACTGCGACAACCCGTTGCGGCGTGGAGCGCTTCAATTTCCCTGCGGACCGTGAGGGCAACCGCATCCAGGTGGATTTCAACATCCCTCACGAGTACCGCACATTCATCCGTGACGCCGCGGTCCGGCGTATCTCCGACACGTGCATCGAAGGAGAGTGCCACCTATACTCCCCTGGTGTTTGGAGCCGCGATGCCGACCAGGACTATGTCCTTCACTTCGTATTCGAGTTCGACCGCCCGCTCGGGAAGATGGGATGCTGGAAGGAAGCCGATGTCACCGAGGATGTCCCTGCGTTCAAATGGGAACAGTGCGTGAAGGGAGGCTTCTATGTGGAAGTTCCCGGCGGCGGGACGGTTGGTGTGAGGACTGGAATTTCTCCCGTCAGCATACAGGGAGCAAGGGAGAACCTCCAGAAAGAGGTCACCGAGCCGTTCGGCTGGGATTTCGACGCAGTGAGGGAGAATCAGAAGAAGGTATGGAACGACATCTTCGAACGCGTCGCTGTCAAGACGGAAGACCGTCTCGAGAAGGTGAAGTTCTACAACAATATGTACCGTGCTACCTGCGGCCGCAACATCTGGAGCGACCTGAACGGCGAATGGATCTCCACCGACGGCAGGCTCTGCAAGGTGGCCGATCCTTCGGACGACGTCATGCTCGGCTGCGACGCGTTCTGGAACACTTTCTGGAACCTGAACCAGTACTGGAACCTCGTCATTCCCGAATGGTCTTCCCGCTGGGTCCGCTCACAGCTGTCGCTTTACGATGCGAACGGCTGGCTCGCAAAGGGTCCCGCAGGCCTCAATTACATCCCCGTGATGGTCGCCGAGCACGAAATCCCCCTGCTTGTCGGCGCCTGCCAGATGGGCATTGGAGGCTTTGACCCTGAGAAGGTGCTCCAGGCCGCCGTC
Source organism: Bacteroidales bacterium (assembly GCA_017443465.1). Classification (GTDB taxonomy): domain Bacteria; phylum Bacteroidota; class Bacteroidia; order Bacteroidales; family UBA932; genus Cryptobacteroides. The sequence goes on along the minus strand of JAFRXO010000013.1, from coordinate 27,458 downwards.
AAGATGCAGACTACCCCGGGCCGCAAGGTGTTCAAGGGCTTCGCGGGCAACAGGGACCTTGCCGCATATATGAAGTATCATTATGTCCCGTACGACCTCGGACGTTTCTCCAACACCATGGAGTATTCCTTCGACGACTGGACGGTCGGCCAGCTTGCCAAGGCCCTCGGGCACGAAGACGTTTACAGGCGTTTCAACGACCGTGGATACTGGTGGAAGAACGTTATCGACGACGAGGGATACTGCCATATGAAAGACAGCCACGGCAACTGGATGGAGGATTTCGATTTCTTCCGCAGCGGCGCCAACAGGCATTACGTGGAAGGCAATGCCTGGCAGCTCACCTTCTTCGTTCCCCAGGATGTCCCGGAACTCGTTGAAATGCTTGGAAAGGACCGGTTCACTGAAAGGCTCGAATGGGGCTTCAACCAAGATGAAAAATGGCGCTACAACGCTCCCGGAGACCAATACTGGGATCATCCAGTCTGCCACGGTAACCAGCAGTCGATGCATTTCGCCTGGCTGTTCAACTATGCCGGACAACCCTGGGACACCCAGAAATGGAGCAGGAGCATACTGGACCGTTATTATGGCATAGGAACGGGCAATGCATACCTCGGAGACGAGGACCAGGGACAGATGAGCGCCTGGGCCGTGATGGTGGCCCTGGGCCTGTTCCAGATGGACGGAGGCTGCTCTGTCGAGCCCAGATATGAGATCGGAAGTCCCGTATTCGAGGAAGTCGTGATCGACCTCGGCGGAAGATATGGAAGGGGCGACCGCTTCGTCATAAAGGCGAACGGCACATCCAGGAAGAACATATATGTCCAATCCGCCAAGTTGAACGGCAAACCTTTAGAATCCTTCTGGTTCCCTGCATCCGAACTCCTCGGAGGCGGCACTCTCGAACTGGAAATGGGTCCCGAGCCCAACAAAGAATGGGGATTGAAATAAAGGGTCAGGCATTTCGCTGCACTACAAACAGATAGTACGAAAAAGGCCGGCGAAAACGCCGGCCTTTATATTGAACTGAACTTGTTTAAACCTGTTTGGGGTGAAGTTTCTTATATAGCTTTACGCCTGATTTGAGGGATTTGATCGACGACTTTGTAAGGTCGGTCTGGGCCGTGTGGCGTCCGCTTATGAATTGGAAGCAGAGGCGCTTGCCCTGAAGGATCCGTTTGGTTATGAAACAGGTGGCGGTACTGGGTTCTCCCAGCCTTTCGGCACCGGTAGCGAGTCTGCAGGGGAACTCAAGCACGGTTCCGGGATCCTCGTTCAAAAGGTCGAGAAGGGAATCCAGCGAAGCGATCGCCTCATCCATCGTGCTTCCAAGCAGGATGCACGTCTCGTCGATGTGGTCTATATGACCGCTGACGGTTCCGTCTTCACGATTGCTTTCAATGAGACGGAACTCCCTTCCGAGGCTGAGGTAATAGCCGTATGTGCCGTCCGCATCCTTGTAGGAGAAAACGGAGTACTCCCTGTTGTTCTCCTCACATTCAGTCAGTTCCATCCTCATTCCCGCAGGAATGTTCTGAGCGAACGCGATGACTCCGGCGAACACGAGAGCAATGGTAAAAAGAAGATGTTTCATTGTTTAAACGATAATTAAAATACTTTTAATGTATTCTCTCCCAATTTCATGCCACAAAAGGCTTGAGATCCTTTGCTGCATCCTCGGCGGTGATGCGGATTCCGCCGTTGTCGAGGTCGATGAGCACGTAGCGGTCGTTGCCCATACCGAGTTCCTTCATATAAGAAAGCTGGCGCAGTCCGTGACGCGTGACCATCCTTTCCACAAGGTCGTGGTGCTCCTTATCCGTCATCGCGAACACGATGTCGACGCAGGCCTGGTCGACGGCAAGAATGTCTGTGGAGGAAAGGATACCTACGTTGGGCGTCACCACGGGAGCGGCCGCAACTCCTTCACAGTCACAGGAAACAGACATGTTGCGCATTACGTTCACATAGGTGACGTGCTTCCCGAAATGGTCTATGGTGGCCTTTGTGGATTCCGTCATCCTCTCCATGAACTCCTCTTCCACGATGCTCCACTGGTCGTCCGACCCGGGATAGGTGTGAATCCAGGCCTTGCCCAGGCGGCCGTCGGCGCAGCCTATGCCGATGTTTTTGTTGCTCCCCCCGAATCCGCCGGTCGTGTGGCCCTTGAAATGGGTGAGGGTTACCATAGAGTCATAATTCAGAAGATGGGTGCCGACAGACATCTTGTCAAACCACTTCCCTCCCTTGACCGGAAGTATCACCGTTCCTTCTTCATCCATTATGTCCACTGGACAGAAGGTCCATCCGTTGATTCCAAGGGTCTCTCTGTGCTTATCCGTAGTGTAGCGGTCACCCTCATAGTAAGTGTTTGTCTCAATGATGGTAGCATCGGGAATATCCTTTTCGAAGAGTGACTTCACCCAGGGACGGGGAATAATATTGGGACCGTGCTGCTCGCCGGTATGAAGTTTCACGCCCACGCGGCCGACGATGTTGCCGCAGACCTTTTCGTATGCCTTTGCAAGTCCTTCCGCCGACAGGTCACGCGTAAAATAGACTATCGACTCGTTCCCAGACCTCTGCCCGTAAGGTACATACTTGTTACCATCCTTCCCCGGAACCGGGGCGGCAGCCATTTTATTATTATCCATACACATATGCAATTCAGTTCTTTACGTTTAACTTACCTTACAAAAATAATCATAATTCCCGCATAAGCATTACCCCGTTACATCTTTATGGATAAAACGACAATTATTGGTAAATTTGCAGGGAATGAATGACTGACGACAAACTGAACCGATATGAAAACGATGAAAAAGATCAGCCTGACGGCGCTTATGACGGCCGTTGCCGTTTCCCTGCTCCTGATGCCCGGATGCAACCGGAAGAAAACGGTTAAGACAGAAACGGAAGTGGGAGAAAAGGCGCTCACCTGCATCGAGGCCGTAGAAAAGTATATGGCTGACAGCTTGGGAGTGTTTTATCCTCCCGCAGACTATTGCATTCCTTTCAATGACTACATTTCCATAGACGATGCCGACGAGAGCGACATAAAGGTGCTGGGCGACTTCTGGATCCTGAACTACGACCTCTCGGGAGACACCCTCAAGACGATGTCGGGAGGCAACCATCCGGGTAGGATGCACGTGCGCAAAACCGGCGACGGCGGATATGAAGTATTTGATTTCGAGCGTGTCGGCGACGGCTCGAGCTACGAACCTGAAGCCAGGAGGATATTCGGCGACAAGTTCGAAGAATTCAGCGCTGCCTATTCGGACGACATCAGCCGCGAGGCTGTCCGTAAGGAAACCGTCAGACGATTCGTTGAGAGCAAGGGCATCCCGGCAAAGATGATAAAGGACTACGGCTGGCCTGTCATAAAATTGTTCGAAGAATAGTATTTCTTTCCTTTTTCAGTGTCCATACGCCTGCCTGTGGACTCCGGCGACCGCGCGGCCGCTGGGATCGTTCCTGTTCTTGAACGCCGCATCCCATTCCAGGGCGATGGCTGTTGAACAGGCAACGCTCGCCTCGCTCGGCACGCTCCGCGCGGCACTTTCGCTCGGGAAGAGTTCCGCAAAAATGGAACGGTAATAGTATTCCTCCTTGCAAAGAGGCGGATGAACGGGGAAACGATCTGCCGCATGAGCCATCTGCTCATCTGAGACTGCTTCAGACGCAATGCGTTTCAAGGTGTCTATCCAGGAATAACCCACTCCGTCGCTGAACTGCTCCTTCTGCCGCCAGACAATCTCTTCGGGAAGCATGTCGGAGAACGCCTCACGGACAATACGTTTCTCAATGACGTCTCCCGGGCAAAGCTTCTCTTCAGGGTTGACACTCATAGCAACGTCAAGGAACTCCTTGTCCAGGAATGGCACGCGTCCTTCCACTCCCCAGGCCGCGAGACTCTTGTTTGCCCTGAGACAGTCGTAAAGATGCAGCTTGGACAGTTTGCGCACCGTCTCCTCGTGAAAATCCCGGGCGGAAGGGGCTTTGTGGAAATAAAGGTATCCGCCGAATATCTCATCCGCTCCCTCCCCTGACAAGACCATCTTGATACCCATAGATTTGATGACACGGGCAAGCAGGTACATGGGGGTGGAGGCTCTGATAGTTGTAACGTCATAGGTCTCAGTGAAATAAATCACATCGCGGATTGCGTCCAGTCCTTCTTGTATGGTGTAGTTTATCTCGTGGTGGACGGTGCCGATATGTTCGGCCACAAGTCTGGCCTTGGCCAGGTCAGGAGCCCCTTTCAAACCGACGGCAAAGGAATGCAGGCGCGGCCACCATGCACGTGTCTGTGAGTCATCCTCTATCCGCATTGCGCTGAAGCACTCCGCAATGGCGGATATGACGGAAGAATCAAGTCCGCCGGAGAGCAATACTCCGTAAGGCACATCCGACATCAACTGCCGTTTCACCGCGTCCATCAGGGCCTCGCGGACAGCCCGGCTCGAGGCACCGTTGTCCTTTACAGCCTCGTATTCCATCCAGTCTCTTTTATACCAGCGTTTCATTCTGCGCTCCTTGCTCCAATAACAGTGACCGGGCAGGAACGGCTCATAGCGCTCGCACTGGCCCTCAAGAGCCTTCAGTTCGCTGGCGACATATACCTTGCCATCGGAATCGTCGAAACCTATGTACAAGGGAATAACCCCGATAGGATCACGTGCGATAAGGAAGGCATCCTGCTCGGCATCATAAAGCGCAAAGGCGAAAATGCCGCTCAAGTCCTCCAGGAAATCAGGTCCCTTATCCCGGTATAGCGCAAGTATGACCTCACAGTCGCTGCCTGTCCGAAAATCGTACATGCCGGCATAGCGATGGCGTATTACCTGATGGTTGTATATTTCTCCATTCACCGCCAGCACCTGTTTCCCGTCTGGGGAAAACAGCGGCTGACCACCCGACTCAGGGTCCACGATACTCAGGCGCTCGTGGCACAGAATGGCGCTTCCTCCGCACCATATGCCGCTCCAATCCGGTCCGCGATGCCGGATCTTACGGCTCATCTGCAACGCTTTCCGGCGCATTTCGTCGGATTGTTCACGCAGGTTGAAAATACCTATTATTCCACACATATGGCAATTGATTTAATTGTAGCAGCTTTCGCCGTGTTCATAGACATCGAGGCCTTCCTCTTCCACACGGGGTTCGACACGCAGGCCGAAGGCTCTTTTTATGCCAAAAAACAGAATGAATCCGCAAACTGCAGCCCACAGGTCTATCACGATAACACCCAGTGCCTGGACTCCGATAAAATTCCATCCACCTCCGTAAAACACGCCTCCTTCCGTCGCGAGAAGGCCTGTCATCAGTGTGCCGAGGATACCACATACACCATGCACGGAAGAGGCGCCGACAGGGTCATCTATGTGCAGTTTATGGTCGATGAATTCAATGGCGAACACCAGGATTGTACCACATACAAGACCTATGACCACGGCTCCCCACGGCGACACGACATCGCAGCCTGCCGTTATACCCACAAGGCCGGCCAGTATGCCGTTCAGCATCAGGGAGAGTGACGGCTTCCCGTATTTGATCCACGTCAGGAACATTGTCGCAGCCCCGCCTGCAGCCGCAGCCAGATTCGTAGTCAAAAAAACGTGCGATATTGCGGTTCGGTTCACTTCACCGCTTGCCGCAAGCTGACTGCCAGGATTGAATCCGAACCATCCGAGCCACAGGATGAAAACGCCGAGAGCCGCCAGGGCAAGATTATGGCCCGGAATAGCCCTGCTCTTCTTGTCTTTTCCATATTTCCCGATACGGGGGCCGAGGGCCATGGCTCCGATGAGGGCAAGTACTCCCCCGACGCTGTGCACGATAGCGCTTCCAGCGAAATCGTGGAAGCCCATCTGGCTAAGCCAGCCTCCGCCCCAGGTCCAATGGCCCTCGATTGGATAAACGAACAGGGATATGAATGCACTGTAAATCAAGTACATCGAAAATTTGGTCCTTTCCGCCATAGCACCGCTGACTATTGTGGCGGAAGTGGCACAGAAGACTGTCTCGAAAATCAAAAAGCCTTCGACAGGCAGATTGCCTTTGTAAAAGGAGAGACTCCCCCAGTTGGGAGCCCCGATGAAACCAGCCCCTTCACTGCCAAACATGAAACCGAAACCGATGAAGAAGAACAGGAGCGAGCCGAACATGAAGTCCACGAAGTTCTTCATCAGGATATTCACCGTATTCTTGCTGCGTGTGAATCCGGCTTCACATAGTGCGAATCCCGGTTGCATCCAGAAAACGAGCATTGCTGCCAGCAGCATCCAGACTGTATCCAAAGACAAGGCTATCTCGTTCATGATTACATGGTTTTCAGAGGTTTACTTTTTGTCCCGCAAAACCGTGTCCCCGTGCTCGCCGGTCCTGATGGACCAGGTATCGATCACGTCACTGACAAAAATGCGTCCGTCACCGACTTCTCCCGTATGGGCGGAAGCCAGGATGGCCTTTACTGCAGGCTCGACGAACTGATCACGACATATTATCGTGATCTCTATCCGGGAAATAACGTCCGTGCTGTACATGACGCCGCGGTAAATACGGTCCTCCCTGTCCTGGCCGATAGCCTTGACTTCCGAATAGGAGAACCAGTTGATGTCAGCGTCGAACAACGCCTGCTTGACATCTTCAAAGTGCGTTTTCCGCACTATCGCTTCAATCTTTTTCATCATTGCACTACTAACTTTTAGTTTATATTTTTGCTCCGCTTTCCTATCAGAAGGCAAATAATCCCCCTTACAAGCGAAATCCATTCTTTCGCAAGTATCTATATATCAATTTAATAAAGATTATTGCCTACTGCGGTTGAATTTGATGGTCCAATACTTTTTCAACGTAGTTTACAAATGCATCATTGCAGAGGCGGATACCGCCCGGTGTAGGATAATGTCCAGTAAAATACCAGTCACCCGTATGCTCGGGACAAGCGTTATGCAATCCTTCAATGCATTGGAAAACCAGCTCTACAGGAGTCCGCATACCTTCCGGACGAAGCATCTCCACTATTTTTGCGTTGATTTCCCCGACGGAGAAAGGAGCATAGATATTCCGGACGTGGTTGGAGGACTGTGGATCCGTCTTGCAAGCCTGACAGGTATCGTCTATCAGTTGAATCATTCCCCTCTCCACCAGGAGGGCGATGGCGGCACGGAAGGCGCACAGTTCTTCGAGATGTGACATGTCGATGCCATAGTAGTCGGGATAGCGGATCTGCGGAGAACTCGACACCATCACGATCTTCCTGGGATTCAGACGGTCCAGTATCTTGAAAATGCTCTCACGCAGGGTGGTGCCCCGCACTATGGAATCGTCAATTATGACAAGGTTGTCCTCATATGGGACGAGGGATCCATAGGTAATGTCGTAGACGTGGGCTGCAAGGTCGTTCCGTTCAGAATCTTCCGTGATGAAAGTGCGGAGCTTGATGTCCTTCCATACGACTTTTTCTATACGCACCTTCTGGTTCTGGCGCCGGACACCGTCTGTCATTCCAAGAAAGGCTACCTCCGCCGTGTTGGGTATATATGAGAAGACCGTATGCTCCACATCGCCGTCGATGGCCTCCATTATTGATGGTGTCAGCTGTTCCCCCAGACGCTTGCGCTCAAGGTATATGTCCCGGTCTGAACCCCGGCTGAAGTAAATCCGTTCAAAAGAACAAGCCTGACGGGCCTGAGCGGGAAGGATCTGCTCCAGACGGAAATCGCCATTCTTTGTCACGATGAGTGCCTGGCCGGGCTGCAGCTCAAGGATCTCGTCAGTCTGCAGATCGAATGTGGTCTGGATGACGGGACGCTCGCTCGCCACGACCACCATCTCGTCGTTCCTGTACCAGAATGCCGGACGGATACCCCAGGGATCGCGCATTGTGAACATTTCACCGCTCCCTGTGAGCCCGCTCATAACGTAACCGCCGTCGAAGTGTGACATTGTAGTACGCAGGACATTGTCCATCCTGACGTTGTTTTCAATGTACCTCGTAATGTCCAGCCCTTCCAGCCCCTGCTCCCTGGCGTCATTGAAGAGGCGTTCCACCTCCCTATCAAGCCTGTGACCCATAAGTTCCAGGGCTATGTAGGAGTCTCCGGTTATTCGAGGGGACTGGCCCTGCGAGGTCAGGAAAGCGAACACCTCGTCGATGTTCGTCATATTGAAATTACCGCACAGACACAGGTTCTTCGCCCGCCAGTTGTTCCTGCGCAGGAAAGGATGTACATATTGCAATCCTCCCTTTCCCGTGGTGGAATAACGAAGATGTCCCATATACAACTGCCCCGCGAAGGAACCGTCCACCCTCTTGAACACTTCCGCAATCGCATCCTTTCCCTCCGCCCTCTCACGGAACATATACTCTTCCCCTACCTTGGCATCGAGGCTGACGCAGGCTACGCCGGCGCCTTCCTGGCCGCGGTTATGCTGTTTCTCCATCATAAGGTAGAGTTTGTCCTGACCGTAGCGCCAGGTGCCGTACTTCCGTTCGTAGTACGAAAGAGGCTTCAGCAGGCGGATCGCCGCTACTCCGCACTCGTGTTTAAGAGGTTCCATATAAACAGGCCTTGATGAATGAAATGAAAAGCGGATGGGGGTTAAGCACAGTAGAGGAATACTCAGGATGGAACTGGGTGCCGACGTACCATCGCAGGGAAGGTATCTCCACGATTTCGACAAGGTCAGAGTCAGGATTCACGCCCACGCACTGCATTCCAGCACGTTCGAAGGCTTCCCGGTACCTGTTGTTGAACTCATATCTGTGTCGGTGACGTTCCCGTATGAACTCTTTTCCGCCGTACGCATAGAAGGTGCGGCTACCGGGCCGGATCAGGCAGGAATACTCGCCCAACCGCATGGTACCACCCATCTGCGTGATGTTTTTCTGATCCTCCATGATGTCTATTACATTGTGCTGCGTATCAGGGTTCATTTCGCAGCTGTCGGCATCGGGAAGGCCCAGCACGTCGCGTGCGAACTCTATGACCATCATCTGCATCCCGAGGCAGATGCCGAAACAGGGCTTATCATGCGTACGGGCGTATTCCGCAGCGACAATCTTGCCTTCTATGCCACGCTGGCCGAATCCCGGGCATATCACGACGCCGGCCATTCCCGAGAGGAGGTCGGAAACGTTTTCCTTCGTGATGCCCTCGCTGTTGACGAAATTGATATTTACCTTCACATCATTGAAGGTCCCGGCCAGATTCAGGCTCTCCCTTATGCTCTTGTATGCATCCTGAAGGTCATATTTGCCGACAAGGGCTATCTTCATCTTCCTGGTGGCGCCACTCTGCTTGGCAAGGAATTCGTGCCAGGACTTCATTGCCGGAGTCTCCCCCACGGGAATGCCTATCTTGCGCATTATGGCTGCGTCAAGCCCCTGACGCTGCATGCTGACGGGCACTTCGTATATGCTGGGCATATCCTCGCTCTGCACTACACACTCCAGGTCTACATTGCAGAAAGAGGCCACTTTCATCCTAAGAGAGTCGTCAAGGTGTCGTTCGGTACGCAGGACTACTATGTCCGGCTGTATGCCCATACCCTGTAATTCCTTTACACTGTGTTGAGTAGGCTTGGTCTTCAACTCGTCGGCCGCTTTCAGGTATGGGACGTATGTCAGGTGAACGCACACGGCGTCACGTCCAAGCTGGCGCCGAAGCTGGCGGATGGCCTCCATGAAAGGAGCGCTTTCAATGTCACCGATGGTACCACCCACCTCAGTGATGACAAAGTCCAGGCTTTCATCCTTCTCGTCCTCACGGAGCATCCTCCGCTTGATTTCGTCGGTGATATGCGGGACGACCTGTATGGTCTTGCCCAAATAGTCCCCACGACGTTCCCTGTCTATGACAGTCTTGTAGATACGTCCCGTAGTGATGGAATTGTGGCGTGAGGTGCGGATACCCGTAAAGCGTTCATAGTGGCCGAGATCGAGGTCCGTCTCCATCCCGTCGGCCGTAACGTAGCACTCCCCGTGCTCATAGGGATTCAGCGTACCGGGGTCGATATTGATATAAGGATCGAACTTCTGGATGGTCACCTTGAAACCGCGTGCCTGCAGCAGTTTCCCGAGGCTGGCGGAGATTATACCCTTTCCGAGGGAAGAAACCACACCTCCGGTTATGAAAACATACTTAGTATCCATCATCTCTTTTCTTTTTTGCAATACTCGTCCACCGCCTGCGCGGCGGCCTGTCCCGATGCCATCGCCCTGACCACCAGGGATGCTCCGCTGTAGAGGTCTCCGGCGAAAAATACATTCTCCGGTACCGACGGAAGCACAGGTTTCAGGAAACCCATGGCGAGAAGGGCTATTTCGGCTTCGATTACCTCAGGCTCGCCTGCCGGGACCATCTTGGGGCGTCCTCCCTGCAGATCCGGTTCCCATTCTATAGGCTGGATTTCAACGCCGGTCAGATGGCCGTTCTCTCCCAGGAAACGCAGGGTGTTGATATTCCACCTGCGCAGACATCCTTCTTCGTGGGATGAGGAAGTCTTGAGAGTGCGGGGCCAGAGCGGCCAGGGATTTGCCGGATCGTCCGGACCGGCAGGCGGTTTCGGCATTATCTCAATCTGCGTAACACTGCGGCAGCCCTGGCGGTGGGCCGTACCGATACAGTCAGAACCCGTATCTCCGCCACCTATGACCAAAACGTTCTTGCCCTTGCAAGTTACTCTCTCATTAGCGGGAATTTCGGCGCCGAAAAGGACGCGGTTCTGCTGCGAAAGCAGTTCCAGGGCGAAATACACCCCTGAGAGTTCGCGTCCGGGGACCTTGAGATCCCGGGCCTGGGGTGTGCCGGTTGCAAGGACATAGGCATCAAATCCTTCAGGGAGCCTGTCCGGAGACACGTCTTCGCCATACCGGAACACTATTCCTTCCTGTTCCATCAAGGAGATGCGGCGGTCAATGACAGTCTTGTTCAGTTTGAAATTCGGAATACCGAAGCGTAGCAGGCCGCCGGCCTTTTCATTTCGTTCAAAGACCGTCACCCTGTAACCCATCCTGTTGAGCCGGTTAGCCGCTGCCAACCCGGAAGGACCGGCTCCAACCACTGCCACGTTCCTTCCGTTCCTTTGGGGCGAGAAGGGACGTACATAGTTCTCGCGGTATGCGATCTCAGTGATTGCCGCCTCGTTTTCCCGGTTGGTGGTAGGCTCGTGAAGCGTAAGGTTCAACACGCAGGCTTTCTCGCAGAGGGCTGGACATACCCGTCCCGTGAATTCAGGGAACGGGTTCGTCTCGTTCAGCAGTCTGTAAGCTCGTTCGAAGTCACCCTTGTACACGGCGTCGTTCCACTCGGGAGGACGGTTTCCCAACGGGCAGGCCCAGTTGCAGAACGGAACTCCGCAATCCATGCATCGGGATGCCTGCTGTCGGCGGTCTCCCTCATTGAGGGTCTGTTCTACTTCCCCGAAATCGTGTATCCTGTCATGCAAAGGCCGGTATCCGGCTTCCTTGCGGGGAATTGTCAAAAATGCCTTGTAGTCTCCCATAACGCGTCAATATTGGTATTGCAGGTTCTGAACCTTCTCTTCCAGGGCACGGAGCCTTTCCCGCTCGAGAACGTGCTTGTATTCAATCGGAATGACCTTGATGAAATCGTCAACGTATCGGTTCCAGTCGTTCAGCAGTTTCCTGGCAATGGCCGAGCCGGTATAATGACAATGCCGCCGGACCAGTTCCTCCAGTTCCTCCCGGTCCAGTTTGTCGTCCACAAGCGATATTTCGACCATGTCCATGTTGCAATAGAAATCGAAAACACGATTCGGGTCCAGTACGTAGGCTAAGCCACCGGACATTCCGGCTGCGAAGTTGCGTCCGACAGGACCGAGCACCACGACGCGTCCTCCTGTCATGTACTCGCAACAATGGTCTCCGGCGCCTTCCACGACGGCGTTGGCTCCGGAATTGCGCACTGCGAACCGCTGGCCGACACGGCCCGAGACATACATTTCGCCTCCTGTAGCCCCGTACAGGCAGGTGTTACCGGCAATCATGTTGTCTTCGGCATCATAAGTAACCTGCGATGAAGGACGGATAGTGATGCGTCCGCCGCTGAGGCCTTTCCCTACATAGTCGTTGGCCTCCCCTTCCAGACAGACATTGACCCCCGCGGCTAGAAAGGCACAGAAACTCTGCCCGGCTGATCCCTTGAAATTTATATTGATGATAGAATCCGGCAGGCCTTCAGCTCCATATTTTTCGGCGATCCGTCCGCTGAGCATTGTACAGACGGCCCTGTCGGTATTCGCTATCGGATAATCAAGGCTTATTCCTTCCTTTCGATCAATAGCCGGCCCGGCCGATTTGATGATTTCACGGTCCAGGACGGACGGAAGAGCATGCAACGGACCTCCGGCCCAGCAAAGGGCTCCTTCCTCACGGAACAGCAAGCGGGACAAGTCGACAAAGGAGGCTTTTGTGCCTGGTAAGGATGGTTTACGGACCAGAAGTTCCGTATGGCCTACTATGTCGGAAAAATGACGGAAACCCATTTCGGCAAGGTATTCCCGAACCTCACGCGCCAGGAAGGTGAAGTAGTTGACCAGGTAATCGGCTTTGCCCATGAAATGCGCCCTGAGACGGGGATCCTGGGTTGCAACCCCTGTCGGACAGGTGTTCAGACTGCATTTGCGCATCATCACACATCCCATCACTATAAGCGGAAGGGTGCCGAAGCCGAATTCGTCCGCACCCAGCAGAGCCATCAGGACCACGTCCCTGCCGGTTTTCAACTGGCCGTCCACCTGTAGGCGAACCGTTTCCCGAAGGCCATTCCTCACCAGGGTCTGCTGAGCATCCGAGAGCCCTATTTCGGGACTGATTCCCGCAAAACGCATCGATGAAGCCGGAGACGCACCTGTGCCGCCTTCCGCTCCCGATACAACGATGAGGTCGGCCTTGGCCTTGGCAACGCCGGCGGCAATGGTGCCCACTCCACTTTCAGCGACAAGTTTCACGCTTACAGCAGCAGAGGGATTGACATTCTTGAGATCGAAAATCAACTGTGACAGATCCTCGATGGAATATATGTCATGATGCGGGGGTGGCGATATCAGCGATATCCCTGGAATGGAGTTGCGGGTCTTGGCGATAATCTCGTTTACCTTGAATCCGGGAAGCTGGCCGCCCTCGCCTGGCTTGGCGCCCTGGGCGATCTTTATCTGGATCTCCTCCGCATTGACAAGGTATTCAGCCGTCACCCCGAAACGACCTGAGGCCACCTGCTTGGTCTTGCTGGAAAGCGAAATTCCGTCCACGTCACTGTGATAACGGGCATTGTCCTCGCCACCCTCTCCTGTGTTGGAACGGCTGCCAAGGCGGTTCATCGCCAGGGCTATGGCTTCGTGCGCCTCGATGCTGAGGGCGCCGAAACTCATCGCGCTGACAACGAAATGCTTCACTATCTCCGTCTCAGGCTCTACCTCATCCAAAGCTATCGGAGATCGTTTGAAATCAAGAAGGTCACGCAGGAACAACGCCTCGCCGCGGCTGTCCGCAATGGCTGTGAATTCCTTGAATTTCTTGTAACTGCCGAGACGGGTGGCCTGCTGGAGGGTGGATATGGTCTCCGGATTCCAGGCATGGGTGATCCCGCCTTTGCGGTAGTGGAACAATCCGGCCACCGGCAGGTAATCCGTATCAGGCCGTAAGGCAAATGCCTTGGCGTGGAAATACATCGCATCACGCGCAATCGTCTTCAGGCCTATACCGCCTATGGAGGACTCTTCAGTTCCGAAATACTCCTTCAAAAGACCGGCATCGAGACCTATGCTCTCAAAGATTTTGGCACCCCTGTAGGAGCGTATCGTCGAGATGCCCATCTTGGCCATGATCTTGAGCAGGCCCTTCTTCATCGCCTCGATATAATTGGTTCGGGCGGTGGAATAATTCAATTGAATCTTGCCTCCGTGAGCAAGACTGGAGATGATGGCGAACGACAGGTACGGGTTTATTGCCGAAGCTCCGTAACCCAGAAGCAGCGCAGCGTGCATCGTTTCGCGTATTTCCCCGCTCTCGACTATAAGGGCGGTTTGCACGCGCTTTCCGGCGGCAATCAGATGGTGATGCACCGCACTGACAGCCAGCAGGGACGGAATCGGGGCATGCCCTTCATCCACATCCCGGTCGGAAAGAATGATATAGTTCACGCCTTCGTCCACGCAGGTTTCCGCCTTTCGGCACAGTTCCGCAAGTGACTGTTTAAGGTTGGCCGCAGCCGATCCCGTATCCGGGGCGCAAGGGAACAGGATCGGCAGTTTCTCAGTCTTGAACCCCTTGTAGCGTATGTTGCACAGCAGGTCCAGCTGCGTGTTCGTCAGTATGGGATGGGGCAGGCGCACCATCTTGCAGTTGTCTCCGTCCGGAGTCAGGATGCCCGTTCCCACGCGTCCTATATATTCAAACAGAGACATCACCATCTGTTCGCGTATGGAGTCTATGGGCGGGTTGGTCACCTGTGCGAATTGCTGGCGGAAATAATTGAAGAAACTCTGGGGCCGTTCGGTAAGGACCGCAAGCGGCGTGTCGTTACCCATCGAGGAAATAGGTTCCAGGCCCCGCTCACACATCGGTTTCAACGTGTTGTCTACATCCTCGGCCGTGCAGCCGAAGAGGAGCTCCTTCTGTAACAGGTCGTCCTCATTATGTTCAACTTTCCGGCCGCTGTGCAGGTCCTCGAGCTGGATGCGTCCGGAAGAGAGCCACTGCCTGTACGGATGTTCGGCGGCCAGGCTCTCCTTTATTTCCGCATCGTAATAAATGCGTCCCTCCTTGGTGTCCACAAGGAGCATCTTCCCTGGCTCCAGGCGTCCTTTGCAAGCAATTTCAGCAGGATCGAAATCAAGTACTCCTACTTCGCTGGCTACAACTAGCAGTCCGCCCTTCGTAATCGTATATCGTCCGGGCCTGAGGCCGTTCCTGTCCTGGATTCCACCAGCGAAACGGCCATCGCTGAAAAGTACCGTGGCCGGTCCGTCCCAGGGTTCCATCAGGATGGAATGATATTCATAGAAAGCATGCAGGTCCTCGGACATGGGATTGGTCTCATCAATACTTTCAGGCATCAGCACTGAAACGGCCTGAGGAAGGCCTAATCCGCTATGAATCAGAAATTCAAGGACATTGTCAAGGCTCGCGGAATCACTCATTCCCGGCTGGATGACTGGTGTGATATCCGTAATGTCGCCCAATGCTCCGGATCCCAGTACGCTCTCCCTCGCCTGCATCCAACTGCGATTACCCCTGATCGTATTTATCTCCCCATTGTGACACAACATCCTGAAAGGCTGGGCAAGACTCCATTGAGGAAAGGTATTGGTTGAAAATCGGGAATGCACTATCGCCATCGCGCTCGTGAACCAGGGACTTGTCAGGTCTGTGTAATACTCGCGCAACTGACGGCTGGTCAGCATACCCTTATACACGATGTTGCGAGTGGACAGGGAACATATATAACATTCCCCGCCCAAACGCTCCAAATGCTTGCGGATGCGGTAGAGTTTCCTTTCCAGCACCGATTCTTCAAGGTATTCCTGACTGGTTACGAAAATCTGGGCCGTATGCGGCTCGCCTTTCGCCGCTTCTTCGCCAAGGCATGCCGACTGTACCGGAACATCCCTGACAAATGCGAGCCGGCATCCCTCACGTTCAGCCTCCGTGCGGATCGCATCCAGGATTTCGGACCGTTCCGCGGCATCTTTCGGCAGAAATGCCAGGCCGGTGCCATAGTGTCCCTTCTCAGGGACGGGAACTCCCTGGAGCAGGATGTATTCGTGGGGTATCTGGACCATGATTCCGGCTCCGTCCCCAGACTTCCCGTCCGCGCCCTCGGCTCCGCGATGACTCATGTTCTCCAGCACTGAAAGGGCGTTGTTCACGAGCTCGTGGGTCTTGTCGCCACGGATGTTCACAACCATACCGACCCCACAGGCATCATGTTCTGATGCCGAGTTGTACAGACCTTTACCCATAATTTAGGTAACCTATGTAATTAATTGATAAATAGCAGCTCGCGATACTTGGGCAACGGCCAGATCTTGTTATCTACCACTTCCTCGAGCTTGTCTATGGGACGGCGCAGGGCAGGGAAGCTTTCGGCAATCTCGTGATAGGCAAGCGCCCTCTCGTAGCCGTCTTCGATCTGGTTGGCAGCCTTGCGCGCTTCCTTCATCGCAGTGGCCTTGACACGCACGTCCTCCACGAACCTGTTGATGTCATCGAGGATGAGCATTTCAGTCTTGCAGTTGTCCAGGTCGCCGTAGATACCCTTTGCGAGCGTCACCTCCTTAAGCAGCGTGGACTTGTATTCAAGAGCGGCGGGAACGATGTGATTCAGCGCCATACGCACCATCACACGGGATTCGATCTGGACTTTCTTGATGTAGGTTTCCCATTTCACCTCGTTGCGGGCCTTCAGTTCCTTCTCGGTATAGACTCCTGTCTTGGTGAACATCTCCACGGCGTAAGGCTTGGTGAACTCGCAGAACATCTTGGGAACGTTAGTCTCCACATCGAGTCCACGGCGCTCAGCCTCTTTTTTCCATTCCTCAGTATAACCGTTCCCGTCGAAGCAGACGACATCCAGCACCGACTTTATCATAGGCTTCAGGACATCCATTATTGCAACCTGGGTGTTCTTGCCGGAAGCGAGCTCCTTGTCCAGAGCGGCCTTGAAGTCAAGCAACTGTTCCGCAACGGCGGCGTTGAGGGTGGTCATTGCTCCCGCACAGTTGGCGCAGGAACCGACGGCGCGGAACTCGAAACGGTTACCCGTGAAGGCGAACGGAGAGGTGCGGTTGCGGTCGGTGTTGTCCACGAATATCTCGGGAATCTCGACCAGTCCCACGCTCTTGCCCTTCTTTCCGGCAATCTCGATCGGCGTATCGGAAGGAAGTTCAAGGAGTTTGTGCAGCACTTCGGTCATCGTGCGGCCGAGGAAGGCGGACACGATTGCGGGAGGAGCCTCGTTGGCTCCAAGACGGTGGGCATTGGTAGCGCTGGCTATGGAGGCCTTCAGCAGCGCATTGTGCTTCTGAACGGCCGCAAGGACGTTGACGAAGAAGGTGATGAACTGCAAGTTGCCCTTTGCATCCTTGCCTGGAGCAAGAAGGGGCGTACCGCGGTCGGTCCCGAGAGACCAGTTGTTGTGCTTGCCCGAGCCGTTCACCCCGTCGAATGGTTTCTCGTGCAGCAGTACGACGAAACCGTGCTTTCTGGCGATACGGCCCATCAAGTTCATTATTATCTGGTTCTGGTCGTTCGAGAGATTTGTTTCACCATATATAGGAGCGAGTTCGAACTGGTTGGGCGCTACCTCGTTGTGACGGGTCTTCAGAGGGATGCCCAGGCGATGGCCGGCCACCTCCAGGTCACGCATGAAAGCGGCTACCCTTGTGGGGATGGCGCCGAAATAGTGGTCCTCCAGCTGCTGGTTCTTGGAGGAATTGTGACCGAACAGGGTGCGTCCTGTTATCATCAGGTCGGTCCGTGCGGAATAGAGGGCCTCATCCACAAGGAAGTATTCCTGCTCCCAGCCAAGGTAGGAATAGACCTTGCTGACGGCCGGGTCAAAGAGTTTACAAATAGGTACGGCTGCGTCGCTGACCGCCTTGAGGGCTTTCTTGAGAGGAGTTTTGTAATCCAGTGCCTCTCCGGTATAGGATATGAATACCGTCGGAATGCATAGCGTATCGTCCAGGATGAAGACAGGAGAAGTCGGATCCCAGGCGGTATAGCCCCTGGCCTCGAAGGTGGCGCGGATGCCACCGCTCGGGAAAGAGGAAGCGTCCGGCTCCTGCTGTGCGAGCATCTTTCCGTCGAAAGTCTCGATCACTCCACCCTTTCCGTCATAGTCGATCAGGGAATCGTGTTTTTCTGCAGTACCTTCGGTGAGTGGCTGGAACCAGTGGGTAACGTGCGTCACGCCGTGTTCCATCGCCCATTCCTTCATGCCGCGGGCCACACCGTCAGCAGTGTCGCGGTCGAGTGCCTTGCCGCCCTCGATGCAAGCCAGCAGGGCCTGGAGACAGTCGGCATCGAGGTATTTGCACATTTTCTTCCGGTCGAACACAAGTTCGCCGAAATACTCTGAAGTCTTGCCTTCCGGGACTTCAGCCGGAACCTCTTTCCGTTCAAAGGATTCCTTAACCAAATCAAATCTATCCATAAGAATACACTATTAATTAAACTAACTACCTTTTTTCTTTTATATAAGAAGAGAGGCTGATCCCCTCGGGACCAGCCTCTGAACTATCTTTTATCTGCTTCTTTCAATTATGTGCCGCATACGGCTGGAATTATACGCACGGAGAAGCACCCTGAACCTGCTGGTTCTGGGACTGCTTCTGCTGATTATTACGGGTGCGTGCCATTAAAAATTAAACCAAATATTCGACTGCAATTTAGAAAGAAAAAATTTAGAAAACAAGTTTTTGACTAAAAATTTTAATAAAATGTAACAACGGTTGGTAGAGATAAAAACAAAAATGCTTCTGCAGATAGCTGTAGAAGCATTTTTGAGGTGCGAAGCGGAATCGAACCGCTGTACCAGGTTTTGCAGACCTGTGCCTGACCGCTCGGCCATCGCACCGATTGGGATTGCAAATATAGACTTTTTTATCCTAACTGCAAATATCTGTTCCTTTATTCCACATAGAGAAGCAGACCCTTGAGGTACTCCCCTTCCGGATGGTATATGTTCACCGCATGGTCTGCAGGCTGGTTGAGACGGTCCAGGATCCGTACTCCCCTTCTGGTCTGGACGGCGGCCGAGAATACGGCAAGGGCGAACTGCTCCTTATCAACCACCTGTGAACAGCTGAATGTGAAAATCAAACCGCCTGAATCCACTTTTGAAATGGCGGAGGCATTGAGTCTCTGGTAGGCCCGCAGGGCGTTGGAAACGGCTCCCCTGTGCTTTGCGAATGCAGGAGGATCGACGATCATAAGGTCATACTTCCCTTCCGGGACATTTTTCAGGAACTCCATCGCATCACCGCAGAAAGAGCCGTGCCTTGAACTATCGAAGCCGTTGAGGGCGACGTTCCTGTCCACCATCGCCATAGCCTTGGCCGAGGAATCCACGGAATCGACGTGGACCGCTCCTCCGCCAAGGGCATAGATTGAGAAACCGCCGGTGTAGCAGAACAAGTTGAGGACATTCTTCCCTGAAGCATACCTCTCCACCAGCGCCCTGTTCTCCCTTTGGTCAAGGAAAAAACCGGTCTTCTGCCCCTCAGTCCAGTTCACCAGGAAACGATGGCCGTTCTCAAAGACTTCCTGCTGGTCGTCGGAGAAACCGTTCCTGCGGAACAGATACCCGTCCACGAGGTCGAGTCCGGCCTTGTATGGAGCCGTCCCTGAACTCTTGTCATAGACGGCTTTGATGGAATCACCATATACATTTTGGAGAGCCTCGCATATCTGCTTCCTGGCCCTGAACATTCCGACGGAATGGGCCTGCATCACGCAGACTCCGTCATACCAGTCGATTATCAGGCCCGGCAGGCCGTCGCCTTCTCCGTGTACGAGCCTGTAGCAGTTCGTGCTGGAAGAACCTGCCAGTCCGGCCGCTTTCCTCTCCTCGAGGGCTTTTGAAAGCATATCCTCCCAGAAATCGGGAGCGAGTGCATTGGATGAGAAACTGAGCACCCTGACGGCAATGGAACCTATCTGCCAGTGGCCGGAAGCCAGGAAACTGCCGTCGCTGGCATATACGCCCACGACGTCACCTTCCGCAGGATTGCCGACCACCTGGGCTACGGAACCGGAGAACACCCACGGATGGAACCTCAGGAGGGAATCCTCCCTGCCTTTCTTAAGAATAACCTTTGTCATTTCATCTGTTCCTCTGTCAGAGGATTCTTTTCGGACGCCATAAGCCGCAGATACATCTCCCTGCACACCCAGGCGTCGGTAGCTGCGTATTTCTGCTGGGCCTCGCTCAGGTTCACCGCCTCCCAATTGGAAAGCTGCTGGGTCTTGGAAATCCTGATTCCCAGGATGATGGCAGTCATCTTCTTGACGCTCTTGTCCTTTATGCCGTATTCCCAGACAATCTTCTGAAGGTCCGCGAAAGACCTGGCGTCGAAGTGTTCTATCCTTTGCAAGCCGCGGATGTCATCTGCGACGGCCGCTCCTACCTTGACAATCTTGGGAGTCGCGAGAATCGCCCTGAGCTTACGTGGTATGCCCATTTTCTTCACCCTGAACAGATAAGCCCTCCTCGGACCGGACAACTGGAGAAGAGACGTTCCGTAGTGAGGCTGGTCGGGTGAGAAACAGGGCCTGCTCTCGGTGTCGAATCCAAGCACCTTCTGCTTCTTTAGATAACAGATCGCCGCTTCGAATTCCGAACCCTCGGAGTCGACGACGACAATGTCTCCGGTGAAACCACCGGGTTCCAGGTTTTCGATTTCCTCCGCGCCGATACTAATCTTGTACATAATACCGATATGTCCGTATCGCCTCTGTCCTCAGATAGTCCAGAAGGTCTTCAGGCATATATTCGTCACTATACTTTATGAATGTGTAAGTATCTGTTTCACTATTGTTTGGACGGGAGTACCTGTAGTTCTCCTCGAAGAATCCACCCTCAGTATAATCCTGGGGATCAAAGCCATATGCAGGGAACGACAGGTAGGCTTTCGCCTGGGGCCAGGCGATGTTGTGGGTGAAGGAATTCCTGTCCCTCATTATCCTGTAGCATTCACAGGCGACCGCATTGGCTGCGACGCCCAGTGAGTCCTCGGAGGATATCTCGGAAGCTGCCCAGACAATGGGAATGTCCCTGCCGGAAATGTGCAGGAGAGTGTCGATGTCCGCTTTGGCATCGGCCAGCAGCGGGGATGCCATAACGACCATCTTGGCCCTGGGTTTGGTGACGGATGAAGAGTCGCCGAAAGGGGTCTCAAGGGCGAGGGTGTCGAGCGCCTTTAGGAAGTTCCTTACGGCAATCTCCCTGAGCATCATCTGGTTCCCCTTTTCGGCATAACCCTCATACGGTGCGTTTGCGGCATCCATATAGGAGATGAAGGTCTCCCCGGCGAAATCGGGAAGCCCGTCGGGGACCTTCCTTCCGTCTATGTTGTCGAAATCATCTCCGCCGAGGAATTTCTCGGTGAGACGGACGCAGGCCTCGGGGGCGCCGATGATGGCAATGGCGCCGGAAACGTCCGACCCGTCAGCGGAGAAAAGAGCCTGGTGTTCCGTCGACGACGGATTGCCCAACACTCGGGCCACATAAGGAATGGCGTCACCGGAAGGGACCTTGACCTCGATGCAGGAGGCAAGGGACAGAATTATGACAAGAAGTGATAAAAATGCGATTTGCCTGAATGTTGCCATAGCCTGTATCGATTTTATTTGTCAAGTCCTGTGCAAAGATAAAATAATAATCACTATCTTTGAACCTAGTTCGTAGTTTTTTATTAAAACAAGGCATTCAATGGCAAACATTTCCCACAAAGCGGAGCTGATGCCCGCATCTGCTATCAGGAAACTCGTCCCCCTTTCCGACGCCGCCAAGGCACAGGGTATCAAAGTCTATCATCTCAACGTCGGCGCCCCAGACATCAAGTCTCCCGCGTGCGCGCTTGACGCGGTGAAGGACAACACCCTGGATCACGTGTCCTACACCAACTCGGCCGGCCTGATGGAACTCAGGAAGGGGATGTGCGAGAAGTACTACCGCAAGATAGGCATCGACCTCGAGCCGAAGGACCTCCTGATGACGGTGGCCGGTAGCGAAGCCGTGGACATGGCTCTGAAGATCACCTGCGACCAGGGAGACGAACTGGTCGTGATGGAGCCTTATTACACCAACTACAACACCTTCTGCTTCATGAACGGAATCACCCTGAAGGCCGTTCCCACAGACTTGCGTGAGGGATTCAAGGTGCCTCCGATGAGCGAATTCGAGAAACTCATCACCCCGAAGACGAAGGCCATACTCATCAGTAATCCCGGCAATCCCACGGGCACCCTCTATTCAAAGGAAGAAGTCCTTGCCCTCGGAGAGCTCTGCCTGAAACACGACATCTTCCTCATTTCCGACGAGGTCTACAGGGAGTTCTGCTACACAGACCAGCCCCATTTCTCCGCTATGAACATTCCCGGAGCGGACCAGAACGTCATCCTGGTCGATTCTGTGTCGAAGAGATACAACCTCTGTGGCTGCCGTCTCGGCACCATCGCCTCACGCAACCAGGCGGTGATGACCGCTGCGATGAAATACGCACAGGCACGCCTCTGCCCTCCCGTTTTCGGTCAGCTGGCCGCCCTCGGCGCCCTCGACACCCCGCAGGAGTATTTCGCCGAAGTCCGCGAGGAATACATCAGGAGAAGGGATTTCGCCGTCAACGCCCTCAATGCGATGCCTGGAGTGTTCTCTCCCCTTCCGATGGGCGCTTTCTACACGATAGTCGAAATCCCCGTGGACGACGCCGAATCCTTCTGCAGGTGGATGCTTTCAGAATTCCGCGTCGGAGGAGAGACCACGATGGTAACTCCCGCGGCGTCGTTCTACAAGACGCCGGGAAAGGGCATCAACCACGTGAGGCTAGCCTATGTGCTTGAGGTTGAAGAGTTGAGGAAGGCCCTCGACATCCTGGCCAAGGGACTCCTGGCCTATCCTGGAAGGACCGCCTAGATCCCCGCAGTCTCGATTATCTTGGGGATGAGCATCGAGATGATGTATTCCTCCTCCATGAAATGGGTGCCGTCGTAGAGGCGGTAACTGTCCCTGCCGTAATACTTTATCCATTTCCTGACGCTCACTACACCTGACCGGCGGTAGTGGTCGTGTTTTCCGAAAAATGCGAAGAATCCGTCCCTTCCACCGCATCTGGGAGAATTAAGCAAGGCCCTTTTCCGGGAACCCATCCATCCGGAGAGGTGTTTCCTGTCGAAGACAAGTTCCTGGCGGTCACCTTCTTTCGGATGCCAGATCTTCGAGAAAAGCCGGCTCATCCCGGGAATAACCGAAAGTGCCGAAAGTATTGTAAGGGCTCTCGGGGCTCCCAGGGACGGAGAAACGAGGATATGGGGCAACCCCTTGACAGCAAGGGCGTGGATCGCTCCCATCGACTCCCCTATCACGATGTCGGGACGATACTCATCCACCCACTGGGAAATGAGCCTTCTTCCATCTTCCGGAGCGAAGGGATAAGTCCTGATAATGACATTCATCGACACACTCTCCGGAAGGAAGTCACCGAGGCGTTCCTTCAGGATGGAGGGAATCCTGCTGTCGCCTCCCCCGCCCATACCGTGGATATACAGAATTGTTTTTTCCATACAGTGCAAAAATAGAAAATTTGATTATATTTGTGAGAATAGGAAACCAATACAATGCAAGATATGAAAAGCATAAGATTCATCCTGGCAGCGGCCGCAGTCGCCCTGACTTCCGCCGCATTCGCCCAGCCCGGGCCCGTTCCGGCACCCAAACCTTACGACTATCAATTCACCACCGTCAAGGAACTCCCCATCACCTCGATCAAGAATCAGAACCGTTCAGGCACCTGCTGGTGCTTCTCTACGCTCTCCTTCCTTGAGTCCGAGGCGATCAGGATCAAGAATATCACCGACCCTGCGAAGTATCCCGATTTTTCCGAGATGTACGTTGTCAGCAAATCCTATCAGGACAGGGCCGAGAAATATGTCCGCGTAGACGGCAACCTAGGCTTCAGCGCCGGCAGCGAGGCTGACGACGTCCTCCACGTTGCGAAGGACTACGGCCTGGTACCGCAGGAGGCCATGCCCGGACTCCAGCCCCTTCCCGTCCACGGAGAACTTGACGCAACGACCAAGTCCTATGTGGAAGCCATCGCGAAGAATCCCAACCGCACCCTCTCCCCCAACTGGAAGAAGGGTTTCAATGCCATCGTGGACACATTCCTCGGCGAATGCCCCGAGACCTTCACGGTGGACGGAGTCACCTACACCCCCGCCTCCTACCGCGACGCGATGGGCATAGATCCTTCCAATTATGTAACCCTCACCTCCTTCACCCATCATCCCTTCTACACCGAATTCGCGGTCGAGGTAAGCGACAACTGGCGCTGGGACACCGCCTGGAATGTCCCCATCGACGAGTTCATGGCCGTGATTGACAATGCAATCGAGAAAGGATATACCCTCGCGTGGGGCACCGACTGCAGCGAAAGGGGTTTCAACCGCAACGGAATAGGCGTCCTGCTTCCCGACGTGACCGCATCCACCGGCTCAGACCAGGAGCGCTGGGTAGGCCGCAAACCCGAGGAAGGAGAGGCTGAGCCCAAGGCTCCGGAAGAGGTGGTTCCCGACCAGGAATACCGTCAGAAAGGCTTCGACAACAAGACTACGACCGACGACCACGGAATGCACATCTACGGCATCGCCAAGGACCAGAACGGCACCAAATTCTATATGGTGAAGAATTCCTGGGGCGAGACCGGCAAATACAAGGGCATCTGGTACTGCTCCGAGAACTTCGTCAAGGGAAAGTCCCTGGACATAATGGTCCATAAGGACGCCCTTCCCAAGGATCTCCGCAAGAAGCTCGGCATAAAGTAGCCGCAGATGCGAAAATACATTCCCGATGCGATCACTTCCATGAATCTCCTCTGCGGGATTCTGGGAGTGATTCTCGCATTGAAAGGGGCTGTCGCCCCGGCTTTCATACTGATGATCCTGGCCGCCGTCTTCGATTTCCTGGACGGACTGGCGGCACGGCTTCTCAACGCCTGTTCAGGCCTTGGCAAGGAACTCGACTCCCTGGCCGACCTGGTCAGTTTCGGAGTCCTTCCTTCCGTGATGCTGTTTGAGACGATGTTCAAGAGCACCCGTTCCTGGTTCATCTTCATCCCACTCCTGATTGCGATAATGTCGGCCTTCCGTCTGGCAAAATTCAATCTTGACACCCGTCAGGGAGAGAGTTTCCTCGGCCTTCCCACGCCGGCCTCCGCGATGATCTGCGGTTCCCTGGCCTATTTCGCGGCCGTTCATCCGTCTTCCCTGCTGGCACAGTGGTGTTCCGGTCCGGTCCTCATACCCGCCCTGGCTGTCATCCTTTCCATCCTCCTGGTTTCCGAGATCCCTATGTTCTCGATGAAATTCCATTCCCACGGAAAGGAGGATTATTCCACGGGAATCCGACGCACCGCCTTCCTGTGCATCACTGCGTGCATTGCAATAACGATAACGGTGATGAGGCTCAACTGGTCGTTGGCAGTCCTCACCACCTTCATCGTCTATATTCTGATGAACCTGGCTTTCGCGGTCATTCCGTCCACCAGGCGTCAGGAATCCTAATAGTTCTCAGCGCGAAGTTTGAAATAACTCCTCGGGTGCTTGCACACGGGGCAGAGTTCCGGTGCCTTGGGGCCGATGACGATATGCCCGCAGTTGGAGCACTCCCAGATGGCGTCTCCGTCCCTTGAGAACACGATGCCTTCCTTGATGTTGGACAGGAGCTTACGGTACCTGGCCTCGTGCTCCTTCTCGATGGCGCCCACCTTCGCGAACAGGAAGGCGATCTCCTTGAAGCCCTCTTCCTCGGCAGTCTTTGCGAAGCCGTCGTACATGTCGGTCCACTCGAAGTTCTCTCCGGTCGCGGCGTCGAGGAGGTTCTCGGTGGTCTCGGGAATTGCTCCGCCGTGCAGGAACTTGAACCATATCTTGGCGTGTTCCTTCTCGTTCTTGGCGGTCGCCTCGAACAGGTCGCCTATCTGGACATAGCCTTCCTTACGGGCCTTGGAAGCATAATAGAGGTACTTAGTGTGTGCCTGGGATTCCCCTGCGAACGCGGTCTGGAGGTTCTGCCAGGTCTTTGAATCTTTTAGTTCAGCCATAATGATTTCGATTTGTTCGGTCAATACACAAATTTAAGAAAAATCCATTAATTTTACAATAGATTATTAATTATGGCCATGGCCAAGACGAGGAAAAGGAATAAGAGAAAGAGAGGACAGTCCGGCGAGATAGTCCGCCGGCTGAAGCAGATTGCAGTCCTGACCGCCATCCTTCTCCTCACCATTTACGTTCCCTCTCTCTTCTGGAACAGGCCCGGCGTAGAATCAGGTGACAAGGTCCCGAAAGGCGATTATCTATACGGCATCGACGTAAGCCACCATAACGGCGGACGTTTTGTCTGGGATTCCCTCAGGGTGATGACGGACAACCGCGGGAGGACGGTCCGTTCGATCTCCGAAGCATATGACATAAAGCCTGTAAGTTTCGTCTTCATAAAGGCCACCGAAGGGGTTTCGATGAAAGACTCTGATTTCCGGAAGAACTGGAAGGAATCGGGGAAGGCGGGACTCCGACGTGGGGCCTACCATTTCTTCCGTTCTTCAAAGGACGGGAACGACCAGGCGGCCCATTTCATAGCAACCGTCGGAGACCTCAGCGCAAGGGACCTGCCCCCTGTCCTCGACATCGAGTCCATCCACCTGGGCTGCAGCCGTGAACTGCTCAACGAAAGGGCCCTTCAGTGGCTCAGGGCGGTGGAAAAAAGGTACGGTCGCAAGCCCATAGTATATTCCGGCGCTTCCTTCGCTCGTGACAACCTTTCCCGCGAGATTACGGACAACTATGAAATCTGGATAGCCCATTACGGCACGTCCTCCCCGGCCTTCGACGGCTGGACCTACTGGCAGTTCACCGACAAGGCAGTCGTCTACGGAGTCCCAGGCCACGTCGATCTCTCCGTCAGGAAGGTGAGGAAATGAAAAAAGGCCGCGCATCGCTGCACGGCCCTAAAATGATCAATCCCCTGAATTACTTCATGATGACCTTGGCCATCTCGAGGACCTTGTTGCTGTAACCCCATTCGTTGTCGTACCAGGCGCAAACCTTTACGAAGGTGGGATCGAGCTGGATACCGGCCTTCACATCGAAGATGGAAGTGCGGGCGTCACCACGGAAGTCGGTGGAGACCACGGCCTCGTCGGTGTATCCGAGAACACCCTTGAGCTCGCCCTCGGAAGCCTTCTTCATCGCGGCGCAGATCTCGTCGTAGGAAACTTCCTTGTTGAGTTCGACAGTGAGGTCGACGAAGGAAACGTCGCTGGTGGGAACGCGGAGGCTCATACCGGTGAGTTTTCCGTTGAGCTCGGGGAGAACCTTACCTACAGCCTTGGCAGCGCCGGTGCTGGAAGGGATGATGTTCTCGAGGATGCCGCGGCCGCCGCGCCAATCCTTCTTGGAAGGACCGTCAACGGTCTTCTGGGTGGCGGTGGCAGCGTGAACGGTGGTCATAAGGCCGCGCTTTACGCCGAATGCGTCGTTCAGGACCTTGGTAAGGGGCGCGAGGCAGTTGGTGGTGCAGGAAGCGTTGGAGATGATGTCCTGTCCAGCGTAGGTCGTGTGGTTCACACCATAGACGAACATAGGAGTGGCGTCCTTTGAGGGAGCGGACATGATAACCTTCTTGGCTCCAGCCTGGATGTGT
>JAFRXO010000012.1 GCA_017443465.1 Bacteroidales bacterium | reverse complement strand
GGTTGCTGCGGATCCAGTCCAGCAGGACGCTCTTCTCGAAATAGATCAGTTTGCCCGCAGGCTTGTAGAACGGAATCCGGTTCTCGTGGGTCATCTTGTAGAGCGTGCTCTTGGCAATACCCAGGAAACTGGCGGCTTCCTCGAGGTTCAGGACCTCCTTCGCGGAGTAGCAGAGGTTCTCCAGTGTCCGGACCCTCGACTGAAGGTCCGTGAACTTACAATCGCCCTCATGGACGGCCTGGCTTTTCTTGGTTTCGTTAACTTCTGACATATTCGTTGTTTTTTAGAGTTTTCGTGTCTCATTTCTGCTGCAAAGATATGGAATAAATCTCTAAATAAACAAGCGTATAATGTTGATGCATAGCGTGTTAGGTGCGCTATAAAGACCACTTTTGCCGACACTTTTATGGAGCCGGCATGGCAAATCCGACTGAACTCAGACGGCAAATGATAATTACAATGAACACCACGGAAACATGGCACTTGGTGCACCTACCGAAACGGACAGTTCGGTGAGATTGAGGACTTGACGGAGCCGCTGGTTGTATAATCCCGGCATAATGAACGCGGCAAAACGGGCGGCAAACAGAGAAGCACCGTCTTGTACAATGCACGACTGAGAAGATGGCAATGTCGGAGAAGAAAGTGCCATCAAAAAAAAGTGAAAAAAATTTTCAACTTTTTTCGGCAAGGGTATCAGAGTACCCGATTTCGGGTGTTTTCACGGTACTCTGACCCTGCGGGACGGAAGCTGTCAGAGCCGGGTAAGGGAGGAATCGTATCTGTCCTCTTGCTAATGACGGAACTAATTGTTAACTTTGTAATTGAAGGATGCAGACGTGATCTGAGCGGGGCATCCGGACAGACGGCTCTTTGATTTGATAAATCTGATTCTTGTCCCGTTTTTGTCCCATCATTTTCCGGGCAAACGGAACGGAGCGCTGTAAGAAATTGATCTACATCTTGTTCCCTGCCATCCCTCTTCTTTCCTGGCAGGCATCGAAAAGATAAGAAAAAAACCTATCTTTGCAGCCCATGGGAAGAATATATATCGAGACATATGGTTGCCAGATGAACGTGAACGACACGGAAGTCATCTTCGCAATCATGGCCAAAGCCGGCTACGAGCGCACCGAAGACATGTCTTCGGCAGACATCATCCTGGCCAATACATGTTCAGTCCGGGACAATGCCGAGCAGAGGATCTGGGGACGCATCGAGCAGTTCCGCCTGGTCAAGAAGGAGAGGCCGGAGGTGGTGGTCGGCATTGTAGGCTGCATGGCCGGAAGGCTTAAAGACGCACTTCTGGATACCCACAAGGTCGATCTGGTGGCCGGCCCTGACGCCTATCGTTCCCTTCCCGCCCTGGTCGATTCGGTCCGTGACGGACATCCTGCCATAAACGTCGCCCTGTCTCACGAGGAGACATATGGCGACATCACTCCGGTGAGGATCGACCGCGACGGCGTGAGCGCATTCATATCCATTATGCGTGGCTGCAACAATGTCTGTTCATATTGCGTGGTGCCTTACACCCGCGGGGCTGAGCGCAGCCGTGACCCCCACACAATTGTGCGTGAGGCGTGCGACCTTTTCGAACGCGGATACCGCGAGGTCACCCTTCTGGGGCAGAATGTGGATTCCTATCTCTGGCGAGGTCCGGAAGGTGAGACCCAGGATTTTGCCGGCCTGCTGGCAATGGTCGCGGAAGTATCTCCCCAGCTCCGTGTTCGATTCACTTCTTCAAACCCCCAGGATATCTCCGACAGGGTCCTGGAGGTCATGGCGGCTAATGAGAACATTGCCAGGCATATCCATCTTCCAGTCCAGTCCGGAAGCGATGTGATGCTGGAGAGGATGCGCAGGCGCTACAGCCGGGAGTGGTATCTTTCCAGGGTGCGCCGTATCCGCGAGGTGCTTCCCGGATGCGGCCTGACTACCGATGTGATAGCCGGTTTCTGCGGTGAGACGGAAGAAGACCATATGCTTACGCTGAGCCTGTTCCGGGAGGTCTGTTTCGACTCGGCCTTCATGTTTGCCTATTCTGAGCGTCCTGGGACCCTTGCTGCGAAAAAATATGCGGATGACGTGCCATATGACGTAAAGGTCCGCAGACTGAATGAAATCATAGCACTCCAAAGCGAGTGCAGCCTGAAGAGCAACAGGAACGATGTGGGCAAGGTCTTCACCGTGCTGGTTGAAGGACCGTCCAAGAAAGGGGACGGACAGCTTTGCGGCCGTGCTTCCAATAACAAGATGTGCGTGTTCTCAGCCGGGGACCGTGTTCTCAGCCCAGGACAATACGCGGACGTACGAGTGGATGACTGTACGTCCGCGACATTGATTTGCTCTCTGGTGTAGGGTGCTTCTGAAAAGGAGTTATTTCTCGACGAAAGCGATTATCTCTCCCTTTACTACTTTTGCTCCCTGCTTTCCTGTAACCGCGACGATGCGTCCGTTTACGGCCGGCAGGATCTCTTCCATCCCATAATAGGTCTGGACGTAACCAAGCGGTTTGCCTGCTTTGACTTCGGTTCCGGTAATAGGAGCTGAAGAGTCATCGGTCATGTCATTCTGCCATATGAGCTCTCCCTTTGCCGGAGCCTGTACGGGGATGGCACCCGGATACCTCTTGACGTATTCGTCAATGTCGAATTTAGGCATTTCGACTATTGGACGGACTACGTTGATCGGGGCGTTGGCCTTGGCCTTGAGGTCCGCAAGTTCCTTGTTGAAGCGCTCCTTGGCAAGTCCGCTCTTGTAGTCGCGGTACTGGCGCTCATGCATGGCGAACTCGAAGAGCTCCTCTTCGTCCTGTCCGACATCCCAGCCTTCTTCTTCCATCATCTTGCGGAAGTGCGGGAGTTCGTCAGGATACATGTCCTGAGGATCGCCTTCGTAGAATTCCATACCCCTTTCTTTCGCGATCTGTACGACTTCGGGGTCGAGTTTTCCGGGAAGGGTACCCATCTTTCCGAGGATCATTCCCCAGGTGTCCTTGTCGATGGTAGCCCAACGCGGTTTCCCGTTGAGGGTTCCGAGGAGGTTCATCAGTGCGGTGTTCTTGACGTACTGGCTGCACGGGGTGACAAGCGGCGGATAGCCGAGGCGCGGCCATACGTATTCGACTTCCTGGAACAGCTTGACCATCAATGTGTCAAGACTCATCTCAGGACGTCCGTGGGCTCTCTGCGTGGCGTTGATTGCGCCCTGGAATCCCTTCAGGTCGGCCATCATGGAACCCATCATTCCTCCCGGGAGTCCGCACCCTACGAGGAGGGAGCTCATCACCTTGTTGGAGGGGTTGATCCAATAGCCGAGGAAGTCGTCCATGAACTTCTGGGTCAGGCGGCGGACTTCCATGTAGGCGTCCATGTTGAGGTCCTTGACGAGGAAGCCGTCGGCTTTCATCATCTCCCTGATGGTGATTACATCGGGATGGACCTTACCCCATGAGAGGGGCTCGACAGCTACATCGAGATAGTCGGCGCCGGCACGTGCGACCTCCAGCATCGAAGCGGGGGAGAATCCAGGACCGGTGTGTCCGTGGTATTGGACTACGATGTTGGGATATTTCTTCTTGATCTCATAGACGAGTTTTCCCAAGGCTGTCGGACGGCCGATTCCGGCCATGTCCTTGAGGCAGATCTCATCTGCTCCGTACTCGACGACCTTGTCGACTATGCCCATGTAGTACTCTACCGTGTGAACCGGAGACCAGGTGACCGAGAGGGCAGCCTGGGAGATCATGCCGGCTTTCTTGGCATATATGACTGAACGCTTGAGGTTCCTCGGGTCATTCAGGGCGCAGAAAGAACGGGAGATGTCGGTACCCTGGACTTTCTTTACCTTGAACATGAGTTCCCTGACGTCTGCCGGGACCGGATACATCCTCAACGCATTCAAGCCCCTTTCAAGCATATGGGTCTGAATGCCTACCTTATGGAAGGGAGCGGTCCATTTGCGGACTGCTACGTTGGGGTTCTCTCCAAAGAGCAGGTTCACCTGCTCGAAAGCACCTCCGTTGGTTTCGACGCGGTCAAAGCATCCCCTGTCGATGATAGCGGGAGCTACTTCGACGAGCTGGTCAACCCTGGGAACGTACTTGCCGGAGGACTGCCACATGTCCCTGTAAACGAGGGAGAATTTTATTTGTTTAGCCATATAACCTTGATTTGTTTTGCAAAGATACGGATAATTCCTTGCAAGGAACAATTTTTTTTGTAACTTTGCAATCCCAAATAGTTTTAATACGGTGCTCGTAGTTCAGTTGGTAGAGCGCCAGATTGTGGTTCTGGTTGTCGAGGGTTCGAGTCCCTCCGAGCACCCCAAAGCAAAAGCAGACGTCCTACAAGACGTCTGCTTTTGCTTTGGGGTGCGTTGCACCCTGCCGACCCCCGCGGCTTCGCCGCTGCCCCAAGGGGCAACAAGGGGAAGGATCCCCTTGCGCCGCTATACGCGGCTAACCCCTCAACCAGGCCTCCGCTTTTGCTTTGGAGTGCAGGGTACCCTGTCAATGTACCCCTCAGCATCGTGGCTAATGTCTTTCCCTGAAAAAAGTTGACTCGCAAAACACACGAGTCATAATGTTTCAGTATCAAACAAAGACACGAGATCTTTACTATGACAAAGCGATTGATTTGTATGTAAGAGAGGGCCTCTCATACAGACAG
>JAFRXO010000011.1 GCA_017443465.1 Bacteroidales bacterium | reverse complement strand
CTGTCTGTATGAGAGGCCCTCTCTTACATACAAATCAATCGCTTTGTCATAGTAAAGATCTCGTGTCTTTGTTTGATACTGAAACATTATGACTCGTGTGTTTTGCGAGTCAACTTTTTTCAGGGAAAGACATTAGCCACGTTGGGGTGACCTCATAAGACATTGTAAAGAGGGCCGCTTCGGGTGACTTAGTGAGGGAGGCCTTGGCTGAAAAGGTGATAGCTGTAAAAAGAAAGAGACCAGCCTGAAAATACAAGCTGGTCTCTTTTTAAGAGTCTGTGTCTTATTAGAATCTGTCCTCGTCAGAAACTGTGAGTTTCTTGCGGCCATGACGGCGACGGGCAGAAAGCACGCGGCGACCGTTGGCAGTGCTCATGCGCTCGCGGAAACCGTGCTTGTGGATACGTTTGTGAACGTTGGGTTGGAATGTCCTTTTCATTGTATGCTATTTTATATTTTTGTTCTGGAGTGACCCGAGTATTTTGGTACAAGGGACTGCAAAGGTAGTCATTTTGTGATTAAAAGCAAAACTTTTCAGCGGATTTCTATAACGAATTTTCCTTTGAACCAGTCTCCTGTCAGCCAAGTCGAGAGATCCCATGTCCTGACAGCTCCTTTCTTGAGTTTGAACCTGGACATAGCGGCCTCGATTTCTTCGTTTACCTCTCCTCCTTTCAGACATATCAACCCTTCGTTGTATTTTCCCTTTACCCAGCCGTAGAGCTCCGGCAGGGGAGCCACTGCCCGTGAAACTATCCAGTCATATTTTTCCTTCAGGGACTCAGCCCTGGCATTGACAGTCCTGACATTGTCCAGGGAGAGCCCTTTTGCCACCTCGCCTGCTACAAGGACTTTCTTCCCAATGGAATCACACAATGTAAAATCGGCTTCAGGCCAGAGGATTGCCAGCGGGATGCCCGGAAAGCCTCCGCCGGTGCCGAGATCCAGGACTTTCGCCCCTTTTCCGGGACCTTCGGGACGCCCTTTAAGAGCTATATAGCGGGCGACAGCAAGGCTGTGGAGTACGTGGTGCTCGTAGAGGTTGTCGATGTCCTTGCGGGATATCACGTTGATCTTTGAGTTCCAGTCCCGGTAGAGTCCCTCCAGTGCGCGGAACTGCTCTTCCTGCTGTGGAGCCATATGATTGAACGTGCCTTGCACGAATGAGTAAAACTGCTCGAAATCCATATGCTCAGACATCTTCTTCGTTATCTTCACGTATTTTCTCTATCAGGGCCTTGGCTCTGCGGATGCGGGTTCGGACTGTGTTGAGCTCCAGGTCCATCTCATCTGCTATGTCCTTGTAGGACATGCCGAAGATTATCCTCCTGCGGGCAATCTCACGGTATAGCTCCGGAAGGGCCTCTATATAAGTCTCTTTCTTCTGTTTGTCCTCATCCTTGATTATGCTGTCAAGGGGATTGTCGATCGTAGGGATACCGTTTGCTTCCGAGGCTGCGCGGGTCTGTCCGTCCAGCGATACGTATTGGTTGCGCGGATGTATCCTCGCTTCGGACTGAAGGAGGTCCAATGCTGTGTTCCTGGCAATGGTTTTCAGCCAGGTCGAGAACAGGCCCTTCGACGTATCGAAGTTCTGTATCTGCCGGAAAGCCTTCTCAAAGCTCCTGGAGCATATGTCGTCCACGTCTGGACTGCTCAGGCCTTTGAAATAGCTGTTGATGTAGGCCCTCAGCTGGTCGATGTGCCTGTCCCAAAGGGCCGTGAACGCCAGGCCGTTCCCCGCGCTGGCGAGTTCGACGAGTTCGTCAATGGGCTTCAAGCCAGTTTTTTCCATAGTTGCATTCAACGGTTAGCGGTACATTGAGCTTTATCACTCCCTCCATTTCCGAAACGACTATCTCCTTTAGGGTCTCAACTTCATCCGGGAAGGTGTCGAAGACCAGTTCATCATGGATCTGGAGCACCATGCGGCTCCTAAGTCCTGCCTCTCCAATCCGCTTGTCCACGTGGATCATGGCCAGTTTGATGATGTCGGCGGCGGTACCCTGGATGGGAGCATTTACTGCGTTTCGCTCTGCCAGGGCCCTGAGAGTCGCATTCCTGGTGTTGATGTCAGGGATGTAACGCCTTCTCCCGAAGAGGGTTTCAACGTATCCGTCTTTCCTGGCTTTGTCAAGGGTCGCGTTGATGAACGACTGGATGGAGGGGAACGAATTGAAGTAGTCTTCTATGATCTTCTTGGCCTCGCTCCGGCCTATGTGGAGCCTTTCCGCCAGGCCGAACGAAGAGATTCCGTACATGATTCCGAAGTTCGCGGTCTTGGCGATACGCCTCTGGTCTGCAGTGACTTCGTCCATCGGGGTGCCGAATATCTTGGAAGCGGTGGCCTTGTGCACGTCCGTACCTTCATTGAAGGCTGTAACCATATGCTCGTCGCGGCTGAAGTGGGCCATGACCCGGAGCTCTATCTGTGAGTAGTCTGCGGACAGGAGCAGACCTTGGGGGGTAGAAGGAACGAAAGCCTTCCGGATAGTCCTGCCCCTCTCGGTACGGATAGGGATGTTCTGTAGGTTAGGGGCCGAAGAACTTAGTCTGCCGGTCGATGTAAGTGCCTGGTTGAAAGTGGTGTGCACTTTGCCGTCAACAGGGCTTATCCATTTTCCGAAGGGCTCTATGTAGGTAGAAAGGAGCTTCTTAACGGTCCTGTATTCCAGGATTTCGTCGATTACGGGACTTTTGTCCTGAAGTTTAAGCAGGGTGTTCTCATCGGTAGGGTAGGCCCCCCTGGAGTTCTTCCGTACCCTGGGGTCAAGCTGCATCTTTCCGAAGAGGACCTGTCCGATCTGAAGGGGAGAGCTGACATTGAGGTCCGGTTCTCCTGTGATTTCGCGGACCTTGGCCTCCCGTAGGTTCATTTCGCTTCGGAGTTCGTCGGAGAAATCCTGCATCGAGCCCAGGTCCACCCGGACTCCGGCCCTTTCCATCTTTCCCAGCACCCTGGCCAGAGGCTCCTCAATCTTGTCATAGAGTTCCATCACCCCTTCTTTCTCCATCTGTCCGATGATCTTGTCCGAGACCATCAGGATGGCTGCAGCTTCCTTTGACCGGTTCTTCTCCTGGGGCTCCGCTGCCTCGGCGAAAAGGTCGCCTGTAACTGCATTATCCTCATCCTCAGGAGCTTCCAGGTCGATACCCAGGTATGAACGCACCAGCATGTCCAGCTGATGGCTCTTCTCCGGATCGAGGAGGTAATGCATCAGGGCCACGTCCATAAGCTTGCCTCCGAGAGTGATTCCGGCCTTTGCGAGCTGGTTCATCTGGAGCTTGAGATCGTAACCGTATTTGGTGACAGACGGGTCTTCAAGCAGGGACCTGAAATCCTCGGCGTCTGATTTGGAAACTATCAGTCTGCCATCATATGGACAGCTCAGAGTGACCCGGGTGACTTCAGCGAAGATGTCTCCTGAGGTGGCTTCGGTAATTAAAGCGCAGCGCCCGGCTTCCCGTGCGGTCTTCTCGAGGACGGCAGGTGAAACTTCCTCGATCTCGAGTTTCACTTCCGGCTCAGTCTTCTCCTTTCTGCGGACTCCTGAAATGTATTTCTCAAGGGATGGGAATTCGTACTTGTTGAATATGTCCGCGATGGCAGGGGACCAGTCCATGTCGAGTTCCATTTCCTCGTCGGTGGTCTCCAGCTGGATGTCTGTTTTGATAGTGACGAGGTCATGGCTCAGGGCCATATGTCCGCGTGCTTCTTCGAACATCGCCTTCTGTCTCGGAGACAGTTCATCCAGATGGGCATAGATCCCGTCCACGCTTCCGTACTTGGCTATCAGCTTCGCGGCACCGACCTCTCCGACGCCTTTGACTCCGGGAACGTTGTCCGAAGCGTCTCCGCATATGGCCAGCATCTCAATTACCTGCGAGGGCTTCTCGATTCCATATCTGGAGCATATCTCCGGTACTCCCAGAACTTCGTTCTCACTGCCGGATTTGCCTGGTTTATACTGGAATATATGCTCGTCGATGAGCTGCCCGTAGTCTTTATCCGGAGTGACCATGTACACGTCGAAGTCCCCTTCGGCGGCGCATCGCTTAGACATCGAACCTATGACATCGTCAGCCTCGAATCCCTTTACCATCAGGACAGGGATGTTCAGGGCGGCAACTATTTCCTTAAGCGGATCCAGGGCATCGATTACCAGCTGGGGTGCGGGTGGACGGTTGGCCTTGTACTCCGGATACATTTCATTGCGGAAGGTACCTCCCGGGGGGTCGAACGCCACCGCGATATGAGTCGGTTTCTCCCTCTCTATCAGTTCCAGCAGGTACTTGGTGAAACCGTAGAGGATGGAAGTGTCCGCTCCTTTGGAATTGACCATCGGGCGGCGCAGGAAGGCGTAGTACATCTTGAAGACGAGAGCATGCCCGTCTATGAGGAATAATCTGTTCATATGGGCTTC
The DNA here is from genome assembly GCA_017443465.1 of Bacteroidales bacterium. Classification (GTDB taxonomy): domain Bacteria; phylum Bacteroidota; class Bacteroidia; order Bacteroidales; family UBA932; genus Cryptobacteroides. The sequence goes on along the minus strand of JAFRXO010000011.1, from coordinate 130,927 downwards.
AAAGATATGAAACTTTTCCTGAAAATGTTTCAAAAAGTTTCATATATGGAGACATCGTAAATATCTCATCTACATATGCCAGCGAATCATGGATGTCATGGGAGGAGAAAATCACCGTGGCTCCTGTCTCGCCTGCGACACGTTTGAGAGTTTCAAGGACCATCTCCCTGTTGTCGGGGTCAAGGAAGGCGGTAGGTTCATCCAGGAGCATGTTGTCGGGTCGGCGGACCAGAGCTGTCGCTATGCAGGCTTTCTGGAACTGTCCGTCACTGATCCTGGATATGTCTTCGGAGGCTATCCCTTCGAGTCCGAGAAGTTCCAGGCTGCCTTGGAGTTTCGCTTCTCCCGCGGGATTGAGTTTCCATGCCCATCCGCTGTCCCTGTACATTCCGGTTCTTACGAAGTCCTTTACAGTGAATCCTTTGATCTTCGGGATACGTGTAGGGACGAGGACGGTGCTGCCCTTTACTATGAGTTTCCGGTCAGATTCCATGCCCCTTGGATCAGCGGGAAGGGGGAGGATTCCGGCCAGGGTCCGCAGCAGTGTGCTCTTTCCGGTACCGTTGGCCCCGCACAGAAGGATGCATTCTCCCTGGGGAGCGTCAAAGGTGATGCCCTCCCTTATGATCCTGCTTCTGTAGCCTATGGATATGTTCCTCGCCGTAATCATTTCTTCAGCAGGATGTAAATGACTATCGGGATACCTATCAAGGCCATAGTGCTTCCCACCGGAAGGGGAGTGCTCCAGACGTTGGAAAGGATGTCTGCGCACAGGCTTATCACCGCTCCGGTAATCATGCACAAAGGCAGTACGGCGGCATGCCTGGATGTACCAGAGAGAGCCCGGGTAATGTGAGGGGCGATTATTCCAACGAAGCCGATCGGGCCGCAGAAAGCGGTTACGGCTCCGGTAACCAGGCAGCATCCGGTCAGGGACAGGTTCCTGGTAAGGGAGGTGTTGCTCCCTGCAAGGGATGCATATTCTTCTCCGAAGAGCGACAGGTCCAGACCTTTGGACACGGCGAGGGCTATGCATATGCCCGCAGCAAGGGCGACTGCGATCGTCCACTGTGCCGTTGCTCCTGTAGAGGTAAAGCTCCCGGCAGACCAGCCATAAAAGGCCTTAAGGCTCTCTTCGGATGTGGAATATTCTATTATAGAGATTATTGCACTGAAAATGAAGCCCAGCATCACCCCGAACACCAGTAATGTCGTATTGCTTCTTATACGCGAGGATATGCCGATTATCAGTATCGTAGTGAGGACTGCTCCTGCAAAGGCTGCGGCAGTAACCGGGATGCCGGACAGGATTGATCCTCCGGCGGTCAGGGCTGAACCGGTCCCGGCGGTAGCTATCGCTGCCCCCAGCCCTGCTCCTCCGCTGATTCCCATTATGTGCGGGTCTGCCAGGGGATTGCGGAAAATGGCCTGCATCTGTGCGCCGGCAAGCGACAGGGAAGCTCCTGCGAGGATGGCAATGAGGATCCTCGGAGCGCGGATATGCCAGAAAACGGTCCGCGACAGTTCGGATCCGTCAAGACGCACCTGCCCGGTGAAGACGTCCGCCGCGGCTAAGGCCACGACGAGGACCGCCCCCAGGATGAAAAGCATATGTGTGCGTCTTGTCATGGAAGGGATCAGGGCCTGTCAGTATCGACCAGGCAGAGGTCCAGTCCTTCGGCTATGGCTTTCTTGTCGAGATTCTGGCCGATAAAGACCAGTTTCTGCATCCTGTCGCCCCATACGGGGTCCCAGTCCCTGTCAAGGGCGGGATTCAGCCGCCTCATCTCCTTAATCTTCTCCTCAGGCATCGTGGCATACCACTGGCCGGCATTGCTGAGGGTCTTCTGGACTCCTGCCTGTTCCAGCAGGCAGCATTTGTCGGGCTGGTCAGCGAACCAGCATATGCCTTTTGCCCTGATGACCGATGTGGGCCACTTCTTGCTCACGAACCAGTCCAGCTTGTTGATATCGAATGGCTTGCGGCGGAAATAGACATATGTCCCTATCCCGTATTCGTCAGCCTCTCCTTCTTCCTCGTTGTGGGGCTCCTCTTCTTCTATGGCCTGGATCCATGCAGCGGAAGTGGCAACCTTGTCGAAGTCGAATTTCCCGGTCCCGATAATCTTGTCAAGGTCCACGTCGCAGAAATCGCATTCGATGATTTCGACGCCGGGATTGAGCTGGCTTATGACGGAACGGACCCGGCCGAGTTCTTCGGGGCGTATGGTCGAGGCCTTGTTGAGAAGGACTGTGTTGCAGAACTCAATCTGCTGGATAATAAGACTTTCCAGATCGTCTTCGTCGAAATTGCGAAGAGGAAGGGTGTCGCCGCAGCTGAACTCGTTCTGCATGCGAAGGGCATCAACAACAGTGACTATGCTGTCCAGGACGGGCTCGCAGTTGCTGTCGTTGTACTGGGGACCCAGCTGGGGGATGGAGCATATGGTCTGGGCGATGGGGACGGGTTCGCATATTCCGCTGGCTTCGATGACTATGTAGTCGAAGCGGCCGGTGCGTGCTATCCCGCTCAATTGTTCGATGAGGTCCATTTTCAGGGTGCAGCATATGCATCCGTTCTGGAGCGCGACGAGGTTGTCGTCTTTCTGGGCAACGACTCCGCCTTTTTCAATCAGTTCGGAGTCGATGTTGACCTCTCCGAGGTCGTTTACTATGACGGCGAAACGTATTCCGCGACGGTTGTTAAGGATCCTGTTTACGAGTGTTGTCTTTCCGCTTCCGAGGTATCCGGTAAGCAACAGTACCGGAATTTCTTTCTTCTGGGTCATGTCTTTGTTATTTCAGGTTTGAACGGACCGGTATGAAGGCGATCAGCCAGCCGATGAGGGCTACGGATATGGCCGTAAGGACTACGTCGGTCCATTGTATGATTACAGGATAGGATGTTACCATGAAGTTTCCGGGCATCTTGATAAAGCCGAAACGTTGCTGGAGCAGGGCGAAACCCACTCCCAGGATTATTCCGACGGCCAGTCCCAGGAGGGATATCATCCACCCTTCCAGTACGAATATGTGCCGGGTGAGTCCCAGCGGGGCTCCAAGGGAACTCAGTGTGCCTATGTCTTCCTTCTTCTCGATTATGAGCATGGTCAGCGAACCGAAGATGTTGAAGGCGATAATGATGACCACGAAGATGAGGATCAGCCATATGGCCAGTTTCTCGTAGCGCATCATCTTGTAGAGGGCAGCGTTCTGTTCAATCCTGGTGGAGACTTTGAAGCCGCTGCCCAGGCGTGACTGAAGCTCCGAACGGAATGCGTTCGCAGCCTTCTGTCCCAGTCCGGGCTGGAGACGGATCTCTATTGCACTGACTTCGTCGTTGTAGCCCATCAGCTCGCGCATTGTCTCCAGCGGGAGGAGCACGAGACTGGCATCGATCTCGGAATTAATTGAGAATATGCATGATGGCTTTATGTCGACGGATTTGATCGATGCGGCGGGATTGGAGAGGGATATGGCCTGGTCGCGTATCGGGAAATGGATCCTGGCTTTGGTCAGGAATGAGGGATTGGCCCCCAGGGTGTAAGCGACACCTGCACCCATTGCGCACATAGGAACTTCGCCTCTGTGAAGGTAGAACTGGCCTGCGGTGACGTGGTCTGCGATCTGGCTCTCTTCTTCGTAAACGGCATCTACACCCTTTGCCTTCGCGACGCATTGCTGCTGCTCGTAGCTGATGAAGACATTCTCTTCAACCACGCTGCTCATGTTGTAGACTTCATCCCTGTCATAGACCCAGGCGAAGGCGGAACTGTCAGGTACGAATGACTTCCCATTGACAGGAACGACTTTCAGGTCTGGGTCGGTCTCGCTGAGGGACTGCCTGACCAGTGAATCGAAGCCGTTATAGACCGAGAGCACTATGATGAGGGCTGCAGTCCCTATGGCCATCCCGACCGCGCTGATGGCGGAAATGATGTTGATTACATTGTGGGACTTGCGTGCAAAGAGGTATCTCCTCGCTATGAAAAAGGGCAGGTTCATTCTTGCATACAGCTTATTCCGCCCATCCGGTTATGAACAGATTGATCAGAGGCCTTGAAGGACAGTTCGTAGTCAGGGATACTATGATCAGTGTCTCGCCTTTAGGCAGGCCGGACGTGTTGATGTGCATCCTTATCTTTCCCTTGCCGCCCGGAGCGACCTTTGGCAGAGTCCCTGTCAGGGTGGCATTCGGGGAGTCACTGTCAGCCTTGTAGATTATGAAGTCGCTCTTACCTTCATTGGTGAAGTCGAATTCAGCATCGAACTGGGTTCCTGTCTTGAACTTGTTCATGGAGAAAGAACTCGTCTTGAACTCCGGGAGCGAGGCGTTCTTTTTCTGCGAGTCGGTCCATCCGGTGAAGTTCTCTCCGGTCATCGCCCATATGTCCAGTTTCTTTCCGGTCGGAGAGCCGTTTACTACCACCTCGGCGTAGTAATGATTCTTTCCCCAGCGGCTCCTGTCAGCCGTGATCGTCCAGGTAGCCTTGGCTGTCTTCTTCCCGCCGACAGGGTTAGGAGCGGAGCTGATTACCAGGCCGGGGGAGACATTCCTGAATGAAACGGTCGCGTTGTTCTTGCCTAAATTGGCCAGGGTGAATTCTCCGCTTCGTTTCTGCTCCTGCCTGAGGTTCCCGGCTTTGATGACAGTCTCCTTGAACCCGATCTGTCCTGCCCTTTCGGGATAGGCTTCTTCCAGGGAGAGTTTCTTCTCGCTGGCTACTCCCTTGAGCCTCAGGACTACAGGCTGTGTCATTGATGAGAAATAGACCGTAAGGGTCTTTTCGAACGGATAGGGACCGTCCTCGTTCTGGTAAATCACATGTATGTTGCCCGTCTTCCCTGGCTGTACTGGTTCACGTGTCCATGTGACACCGGTGCATCCGCATGAGGTGCTTACATTGTAGATGGCGATGGGTTTTGAGCCTGTGTTCGTTACGGTGAAGTCGCATCCCAGTGGGCCGTCTGACAGGAGTACGTCCCCGAAGTCATGCACTGTCTTGTCGATGCGTATGCCGCCGCCGAGGTCCGTCTGGGCATATGAGCATATTCCCAGGGCCATGAAGGCGACGATTGCAAGCCATATTTTTCTCAATGGTACCATTATTGTAAATCTCAATGACAATATAGCAAATTTTCCGCCAAAACTTGAGATTTCGAATATATTGACTACATTTGCAGCCACGAAACTAAGCTAAAACAGAAAAGATATGGTTTACAAGATTAACGAAGAAGATTGTGTCGCATGCGGCACATGTCAGGGAGAATGCCCCAACGGAGCAATCCTCGAAGGTGATGTTTATCGCATCGATCCGGATGCATGCGTAGGTTGCGGAACTTGCGCTGACGCTTGCCCGATGGGTGCTATCCATCCGGTTGAATAATTTATCTATCCAGTTTAAAAGAGCCGACTCATCTGAGCCGGCTCTTTTTTCTGATGTGAACTGTCAGATCCTATTTGAAGATCTCATTAAAGACCTTGGCAAGCCTGTAACCTGCATCCCGCAGTTGGCTGAGTAAAATCGGCCTGACTTCAAGATGGTATCTCCAAGGGAGTGTGTCGCCTTCATGCCATGCATCGTTGAGCGGCCAGCATTTTTCAGCGCTTCGTCCTGCCCAGTCAAAGACATCGCCTTCCGTGATTTCCAGGATTTCTTTTGCGGTTGCAGTATCTGCGTAATATGCTAAGTCCATGCAACTGATGCTCTTTGGGAAGTTCATTTCGAAAACGGTCGAATCCCAAAAGTTGTGGAGCACCAGTTTCTTGTGCTGGAATTCCACGTTTATATGCCCTTTCAGCTGGTTTGCGGGCAGATACACTATGTGCATAGGGCAGTGCATGTCACCGAGGAAATGGACGATCAGGGCTATGGCTTTATAACGCTCATGCGAGTCCATGTTTTCGGCGTCATCCCTGAGCTTCTTGGCCAGTTTGGAGACATAATAGGCGTCGTTGTTGATGTAGGCTCCGTCCAGGTTATCCGTAGGGAAGCACTTGAAGTTCTCATCTACCGTTATGGAGTGGCTCCATGGGGAGATGTTCAAGGGCGTAGAGAAATCGAAGGATTTCAGGAAACTTACCCTTGCATCATCCGGATTGGTTGGGATGAAACCGAGGTCCATGGTCCAAACAGCACGATAGGAATCAGCGTCAGAGGCTATGGCAGCAAGTGGAACTCCAAGGTATTTCATGAGGATTTTGCGGGCCTTCGGGGTCAGATGGTCCTGGGCGATCTTGGCCACAGTCGCATGTCCCAGTTCATCCCAGGACCTTGCATCCGGGGAGAGGAAGCAGGCCAGGAATGATAGCGTGAATAATAGAAGGATCTTTTTCATGTTTATTCATGTTTATGAAGGCTGCGTTCTTGTGCCGGTTATTTCGGCATCTGGGCGCCGTAGCCGGAAACCCTGCCGAAGAGGTCCTTAGCCTTTTCCCATGGGTACTTGTTGAAGTACATGCTGGGACGGACTATCTCGCTGCCCTGCTGGTTCAGGCCGAAGAGGCGGTTGACCTGGTTGGCGGCGGAGTTGGCGTTGTAGCTCTGGGACTGGATGATCTTCAGGGTCATGAATCCCTCGAGATAAGACTTGTCGATTGCATTGATGAATGCATCGTTGCCTTCCGGCATTTCCATGTTCCCTTCGTATTTGGGACCGATCTGCTCAGCCTCATCGATCCTCGCGGCAGGTACTGAAATGGATGCAGCACCGGATGCTGCGATCTCGAGGTCCCTGCGGTTGGCGAAGAAGTAATTGTTGTACAGGTTGCTTACCTTGAGTTTCTCAAGTTCTTTGTTGGCTTCGTAGTACACCCTTTCGACTGCACAGTTGCTGTTGCAGCCGAATATGTTGTTGTAAACATTGATGGTGCGGATTCCGTTCATGAAGCGGAAGCCCTGTCCCATGTCTTCATATGCCTTGGTGCGGGTCCAGCTGAAGAGGACGGTGTTGTGATGGAAATCAAGGGAGACTTTTTCGATGTCGGCATCCTTGACATTGCCCCTGACCTGGCATGCGGCATAACGGCAGGCGATGAAAATGTTGTTGCATATCTCCATATGTCCCTTGCCCATAAGTGCCTGGATACCGTAGTCGCGGCAGTTGACGAATATGCAGTTCGAAATGCGGACCTTGCCTTCAACATCCATATGCAGGCCGTATTCATCTCCGTTGGCGTATCCTACCTTGGGAACGCTGACTGATGCACCGGGTTCGATGAAACGGCCGGTAAGGACACCTTCATTGGGGGTTCCCGTAACATGGTCGTCCACATTTGCGACGCAGTAGAGGTTGTTCTCTCCGAAGTCGAAGACGAAGCCGTCGATTACCACTGTCCCTTCCGGTCCGGTGTAACCGTAAGGTCTCCTGGCGTTGAAGTTGAACAGCGGGGCGGTGAACTGCTGGTCTACGGGCTGGAACTTGGTCACATGCTTGATGACATTCCGTTCGCTGAAGTCCGGAGAGTATCCTCCATAAAGGCTGATGAATTTTCCGAAATCATGAGTGGCATCTCCGAATTTTCCGACCTGGATATAGCCCCTGTCAAGGTTCCCGAGATAATTGCCTTCCGCGACAAAGATCTGGTCATTGTCCTCGGCCGTATCTATGGCTTTCTGAAGGTCTCTCATTGCAGTGGAGGGAGTGAGACCGTCTGCGCGGGCAGAACCGGTAGAAGCGCTTACGTAATAAGTCTTTCCCTTGGCGGCGGGGATAGCAGAAGTAACGCTTTTGACGGCGTTGGAAGAAGCATTCGATCCGTTGTTGTCGGTGGTCCCGACAGCATTGTTTACGGCCTTGTTTACTTCACTCTTTGCCTTTTCAGCCAAGTTTTTCAGGAAGCCCTGGGCGGACATAGGCGCAGCTGCAATAAAGAAAACTGTCGCTGCCGCGATTAATCTGGATGCTTTCATGGTTGTAAGTGATTAGTGTTCTGACCGTAAATCTACAAAAAATAAAATATAAATTGTGCGCAATCGTGGTATTTGAAGCTACTTCAACGGTCCACAGAATGAGAATTTCAGTTGCCTCTCCCCCGGACCGGGGCGAGCCGATTTGGAGACGGCAGGTTCCCGGCAGGACGAGTGGAGCCGGTGTCCCGCGACGGCGAGTGTCTGAGGAACGTTATACGCCGTAAGGCGGATAAAAGTTCCGAGTCAGCCGTCGAGCCGGCGGTGCGAAGTCCTGCCCTGCCGGTGACGTATGAGGCTCGTCCCGGTCCGGGGGAGAGAAGGATTGCACGACCCCTGTAGTTTACGTGAATCAGCGTGGTCGCGCAGCTTAAAATGCCGTTTTGGGCAGAAAATATAGCACGACCCCCGTTAATTGATGAAAATACGGGGGTCGCGTTAAAAATGGAATCCCAGTAGGGAACTCTCTACTCTTTCTCGGAGGTGGAGCCGGGTCTCTGGACGATTTCGACGAAGTTGCCTGCACCATAGACGAGGGCGGCGGCAGCCTTGATGTCATCGGCGGTGAGGGCATTCACGGCAGCCTCCCAGGCCTGGTCGCGGTCCTCACCATAGTAGTAGTTGGTGCGGATAGCAGAGGTCCAGTAAGCATTGCGCTGGCGGCTCTCCGGGATGTTCTTCTGGAGATTCTTGATCGTCATGTCGAACTCGGAATCGGTCGGACCCTGCTCAGCAAGTTCCTTGAAGCCCTTGGCTGCAAGTTCACGGAGCTGGTCGGCTGAAGCCGGCTTGCTGTTGAAGGAAATCTGGACTTCTGCCTTAGGAGTCGGGATCCTTTCCAGGGAGGCGCTGACGCTTGCACCATAGGTGCCGCCTGCTTCCTCACGCAGGGAAGTGACGTACCTCATGTTGAGGATGTAATCGACTGCACTGATGGCTGCACGGAGTTTCTCGGAATACTCCGCATCGGCGGAGTAGATGTCGATGACGGTGGTCATCGGGGTCTCCATGTCGGTCGTGAAGTCATTGGTGCGGGCACCCGGAAGGACGTCGGTCTTGGGATCTACCCAGTCAGTGGCTTTCTTACCCTTGGGCAGGGAACCGAAATACTTCACTACTAGCGGAGTGATCTCATCTACCTTGAAATCTCCGACAATTATGGCGACTGCACCGGCAGCATCGCTGAAGAGCTTGCGGTAGTCCTTTTCAATGGTCTGGAGATTTGCCTTTTCAACGATCTCGGGTGAGACGAAAAGCTTGCGGGGATTGTCGCCGTAGGCTGTCTTGTAAAGGGCCTTGTAGAGCGGATAGGTCGGAGTGCTCATGAAGTTCGGGAGGATAGCGTTGAGCGACTTGATGGCAGTGTCATACTCGTTCTGGTCGAAGCGGGGATCCGTGAAGTAGAGATACATCAGCTGGAATGCGGTCTCCAGGTCTTTCACAGTGCTGTTTCCGGAGATTCCGTGGAACAGTTCACTGATGTAAGGATTGACGGAAACGTTCTTTCCGGAAAGGGCCTTCGTGAGGTCTGTGCTGCTGAACTTGGAAACACCCTGGTTCCTCTCGAAGAGACTCATGATGTTCTCATCGAAGCTGGGCATGTCCTCTACGGGAAGGATGGAAAGGCCGCCCTTCTTCTCGAGTGTGAAGGAAATCCTGTCTTTCTCCCTGTCAGAAGGATAAAGGAGAACGGTAACTCCGTTCTTGAGAGCGATTTCCTTGGCACCGTAGATGGCGTCTGCGGTCTTCTTTACCTTGGAGCCCTTAAGGGCTGACGGGTCGAGGAGTTCGGTGACAACTGCTTCTTCGACATTGGCCTTGATGTCAGATGCCTTTACCTTGTTGATGATTTCCAGGAGCTGGGCCTGGGTCGGGTGATTCATGCCGGCCTTCTCGGGAGCCGAATATATGACTACGAGGTTGGAGTCGGTGACGCATGTCTGGGCTGCCTGGTTGACGGCCTGGGCATTGATCATAGGCATGATCTGCTGGACCAGTTCGTACTCGGTGTTAGGATCCATATATGCGTAGCTGTCGAAGAAGTTCTGGATGAGCGGGCGCACGAACTCGGGGTTCTTGCGGGTCTCAGCCTTCTTAGCAGCGGACTCATAGTAAGAGAGGATGTTGCTCTTGGCACGTTCTACCTCAGCGTCTCCGAGGCCGAAGCGGCGCATTTTCTCGATTTCAGTGTAGAAAGCTTCAAAGCCGGCGAGGATGTTGTCGGGTGAGAGCCTTACATCGGCCATGGAGGCCTCGGTGGTCTCGCAGAGGTTCCCGATGCCGAAGGAACCGGAAAGGAACGGTGCATCCGGCTTGGCGGTGATGTCCTCGAAGCGCTCGGCCATTACCTGGCTGATGATGTCCTTCATGATGTCTGTGAGCTCACCTACGATTGTGCTGTTGTAGATTTCCGGCATGGCTTCGCTCAGCCAGAGCATCTCGATGGAGGAGGCTGTGGTTTCCGGGTCGGTGATGATTCCGATCCTGGGCTCAGCACATCCAGGGACCTTGATGTAGGCCTTCTCGGCGGGGTTCTCGGCTGCGGGGATGTCGGCGAAAGTCTTCTTGAGTACATTCTCTACATAATCCACATCTACGTCTCCGACTACTATGATAGCCTGCTTGTCAGGAGTGTACCAGGTCTTGTAGAAGTTCCAGAGGCTTTCGGGCTTGAAGGTCTTGAGGTTCTCTTCGCTTCCGATAAGGGTGCAGGTAGCATATTTACTGTCTGCATAGTAGTAGGGAAGGGAACGCTCGAAGGTCCTCCAGCTGGCATTGCGCCTGGCGCGGCGCTCCTCGAGGATCACAGGGCGCTCAAGGTCTATCTCCTTCGGGTCGTTGGTTACGAAGTGGGAGTAGTCGTGGAGGATGAGGATACATGTGTCGATAACGCTCTGGCGGACAAGGGGAATGTTATTGAGCATGTACTGGGTCTCTTCGAAACCGGTGGATGCATTTACATTTCCTCCGAAGGAAGCACCGATGCTCTGGAGCCAGTCAAGGATTCCCTTTCCGGGGAAATTCTTCGTCCCATTGAAGCACATATGCTCCAGGAAGTGGGCAAGACCGTCCTGGTCGGGAGTCTCCTGGATTGCACCGACGTTGGTGGCAAGATAGAACTCTGCCCTCTTTTCAGGCAGTGCATTGTGACGGATGTAGTAGGTCATCCCGTTTTCGAGCTTACCCTGACGTACTTCAGGATCGTTCGGAAGGACCTGGGGCTGTCCCTGGGCAAAGAGTGTCACGCCTGCGAGCAGGAGGGAAACAACCAAGATTAAGCTTCTTTTCATATTAGAATCAGATAATGAAATAATTGTGCAAAAAAGTATGCAAATATACAGCAATTATTTATTTTTGCATCATAAGCCAAACTTATGTTCGAAGACTCCAGGCTCAAAATATTTCTGACTGTGGCGCGCACCGGGAATTTCACCCGTGCGGCACGCGAACTTGGCATAACCCAACCAGCAGTCAGCCAGAGCGTTGCACAGCTTGAGAAAGATCTCGGACGGCAGCTCTTCGAAAGGGGACGAAACGAGGTTACACTGACACAGCAAGGCCTTGTATTCAAGTCATATGCTGATAAGATACAGTACTGGTACGGCGCTGTGTCGGATATGTTCGCGACCCTTGGTCCCGGAGTCCCTAAGCGCCCGATACGTCTGATGGCCGGTGAAATGGTGGCAGATTATATCCTTCCCCCTGTAATTCTCGCTTTGAAAGCATCTGATCCCGAGCTGGATTTCATAATTTCAGCTTATGATGAAGAGCCGGACATCAGCCTCTCTTTATCGCGCCGCAACGGAGTCCTGGATTTCAGCGGAGAAATAGCCGGGACGGTTCGGGCGGTGGCTTTCACCTCGAATCATGCATATGCTTCGCTTGCCGCCCTCGAAGATGCCGGGCCGGGAGTGCGCTTCGCGGTCTGGAAGCCATATGTCCAGTTCCTTCCCTTGGACATCACCTCGCGCATATGCCTTGCCGGTGAATCGGCCGGGATGATAAAACAAATGGTTTCGGCCGAAACCGAAACCATTGGAATACTGCCGTTTCCGGCCGTAAAGTCATCCGGTCTGCAGTTGATTTCCGTCCCGCTTCCGCACCTTCAGTGCGACCTGCGCCTCCGGGCCGGGGATTCTCCCCTGGGAAGGAAGTTCGCGGAAATCCTGTCAGACAACCTCTGAGAGACTCATTTCTTGCTGTGGACGTCCTTGAGGAAACGCGAAAGCGCCGTGAAGAATTCTGAGCGGTATTCTTTGATCCCGTCCCGTCCTCCTGCACCGAATTCTGACGTGGTGAAACCCCATCCGTGTCCTCCTGTGGGATAGATGTGCATCTCGCAAGGCACTTTGTTGTCTACCAGTTTCTGGAAGTACATGAGGCTGTTGCTGACAGGGACTGTCTTGTCGTTGGCACTGAGGGCCATGAAAGTCGGGGGAGTGTCAGGTGTGACGTTGTTTTGGAGGGAATAGCGCGCCTGAAGACCGTAGTGGACAGCCTCGGCATATGCATCTCCGTTCTGGGCCTTCTCAGCCCATTCCGCATCCTTGCCGAGGAGGTACTGGCGGGTCCCCATATGGGTGTCGCGCTTCTCCAGTGTGATGACAGGATAGATAAGCACCGAGAAATCCGGGCGGGTGAGAGAGTCAACGTACATTGTGGATACGCTGGCTGCGAGATGTCCTCCGGCCGAATAACCCATCACACCGATCTGGTCTACCCCAAGGCGCTTGGCATTGGCCCTGCACCAGCGGAAGGCGTTCTGCATGTCACGCAGAGGGATTTCCCAGTGGCCGTTCGGGAGGCGGTAAGTCACTATGCATGCGGTGATACCCTGGCTTACCAGCCAGTTTGCCGCGTACACTCCCTCATTCCAGGAGGAAACGATGCGGTAGCCGCCACCGGCGCAGTTGACAACCATCTGGCCGTTAGGATGTTCCGGTATGTATATGTCTATCCTGGCACTGTCTCCTACGAACTCGATGTTGCCATTGCTGTTCATGCTCTCCGGGACAGTGTAGCCGTTGGATTCACCCGGGCCGAGAGTGATCGGAGTGCGTACCACCGAGGTCTTGGAGCGGGCCTTGCGGGCTGCCGCCTTGTCCAGGACTACGGTTTTTTCTACCATGATTCCCTCATCCACTCCCTGTCCTTTCGGGTAGAGGAGATAGGACTCATTCGGTTTGAGATTGCAGGGGCACACGGGAGTCTGTGCCTGGAGAGAAAAGGCGACGCTGCCCCCAAGGAGCAGCGCCGCGATAAAGAGTTTCTTATCCATTTATGATTCTGGATTATTTGCCTGCCATGCGCTTGTAAGTAGCGAGACGGATCTTGGCGAATTCCTCGGTCTTGTCCAGAAGCTCCTGAGCCCTGTCGGGGAAGAGCTTGTAGAGAGATGAGAAACGGACCTCGCCCTTGAGGAAGTCCTGGAACTTGCTCCAGTCAGGCTCCTTGCTGTCGAGAGTGAACGGATTCTTGTCGGTTCCCTCGAGCATCGGGTTGTACCTGTAGAGGTGCCAGTAGCCGCAATCCACTGCGAGCTTCTCCTCTTTCTGGCTAAGACCCATACCTGCCCTCAGACCGTGGTTGATACACGGAGCATATGCAATTATGAGGGAAGGTCCGTCATATGCCTCGGCCTCTTTGATGGCATTCATGTACTGTGCGGGGCTGGCTCCCATTGCAACCTGGGCGACATAGACGTATCCGTAGCTGATGGCCATCATTCCGAGGTCCTTCTTGCGGATCTTCTTTCCGGAGGCTGCGAACTTGGCGATAGCTCCGGCCGGTGTGGCCTTGGAGGACTGTCCGCCGGTGTTGGAGTAAACCTCGGTGTCAAGTACGAGGACATTGACATTCTCACCGGAGGCGAGGACGTGGTCGAGTCCGCCGTAACCGATGTCATATGCCCAGCCGTCACCACCGAATATCCACTGTGAACGGGACGGGATGAAGTGCCTGTACTCAATGAGTTTCTTGCTGATGGCATCCCTCTTGTCCTTGATGAGCGGAAGGAGTTCGTCGGCGACTTCGCGGGTAGCGGCATAGACGTTCTTGTTGTCGAGCCACTTCTGGAAGAGGGCCTTGACCTCGTCGGAGAACCTGTCGCTCTGGAGTCCCTTGAGCATGTATTCCGCCACGGTCTCCCTTGCACGGTCGCTACCGAGTTTCATTCCGAGTCCGAACTCGGCGTTGTCCTCGAACAGGGAGTTCTGCCATGCCGGACCGTGACCCTGGGCGTTGGTGCAGTAGGGTGATGCCGGGAAGGAAGCTCCGTAGATCGAAGAGCAGCCGGTAGCGTTGGCAATCATCATATGGTCGCCGAAGAGCTGGGTGATGTTCTTGATGTAAGGAGTCTCACCGCAGCCTGCGCATGCGCCGGAGAACTCGAACAGAGGCTGTGCGAACTGGGCGTTCTTGAGATTGACACCCTTCTTCAGCCATTCGTCGGTGTAACCGACCTTTGTGTTGAGCCAGTCGAAGTTGGCCTGCTCCTGCTCCTGTTCCTGAGCGGAAACGAGCTTGAGGGCCTTCTCGGGCTTGGCGAGGCAGACGTCGACGCAGTTACCGCAACCGGTGCAGTCGTCAACAGAGATCGACATTGCATACTTGAATTCCTTCTGGAGGCCCTTGCCCTGTGCGAGCTTGAGTCCTTCGGGAACTCCGGCAGCCTGCTCGTCAGTGAGGAGGAACGGACGGATGGCGGCGTGCGGGCAGACGAATGCACAGGTGTTGCACTGGATACACTTGTCTGCATCCCACTCGGGAACCATGACGGCCACTCCGCGTTTCTCATATGCTGAAGTGCCTGAAGGCATGGTGCCGTCTGAGTACTTGGTGAATGCGCTTACGGGGAGTGTGTCACCTGCCTGTGCGTTCACTATGTCGGCGACCTTCTTCACGAATTCGGGAGCGAGTCTGTCTTTCTTGTCGTTCTCGAACTTGGCGGAAATCTTGGCCCACTCTGCGGGAACGGTGACCTCGGTGTACTCTCCGCCGCGGTCAACGGCAGCGTAGTTCATATTGACCACATTCTCGCCCTTCTTGCCGTAGCTGTGCACTATGGCATCCTTCATGTACTTGACAGCGTCCTCATATGGGATGATGCTGGTAATCTTGAAGAATGCGGACTGGAGGATGGTGTTTGTCCTTCCGCCGAGTCCTATCTCGCGTGCGATCTTGGTGGCGTTGATAATGAAGAGGCGTATGTGCTTCTTGCCGATGATTGACTTGACATGGTCGGGAATCCTCTTGACTGTCTCCTCTTCATCCCAGAGGCTGTTGAGGAGGAGGGTGCCGCCGTCCTTGATGCCCTTGAGGACATCGTATTTCTCGAGGTAGGAGGGAACGTGGCAGGCTACGAAGTCAGGAGTGGAGACCAGGTAGGGGGCCTTGATGGGCACCGGGCCGAAACGGAGGTGAGAGCAGGTGTAACCGCCGGACTTCTTGGAGTCGTAGTCGAAGTAAGCCTGGCTGTAGAGCTGCGTGTGGCCGCCGATGATCTTGATGGTGTTCTTGTTGGCACCTACGGTACCGTCGGATCCGAGTCCGTAGAACTTGCACTCAGTGGTGCCGGGCTTGACGATGGAAATCTCGTTCTTGATCGGCAGGGACTTGAAGGTGACGTCATCTACGATACCGATGGTGAAATCGGTCTTGGGCTTCTCGTTCTCAAGGTTGTCGAAGACTGCCACGATCTGTGCGGGAGTGGTGTCCTTGGAAGAGAGACCGTAACGTCCTCCGATTACGAGGGGCTGGTTCTCTTTGCCCTGGAAGAGGGCCTTGACATCGAGGAAGAGGGGCTCTCCGAGCGATCCGGGCTCCTTGGTCCTGTCGAGGACTGCAATCCTCTTGACGGTCTTGGGAAGTACTTTGAAGAAGTAATCCTCCGAGAAGGGCCTGTAGAGGTGGACGGTGATAAGACCGTACTTGCGGCCTTTGGATGCGAGGTAGTCGATAGTCTCCTTGGCGGTCTCGGTGACTGAACCCATGGCGACGATGACCTTCTCTGCGTCAGGTGCACCGTAATAGGTGAAGGGCCTGTACTCGCGTCCGGTGATCTCGCTGATCTCGCCCATGTAGCGGGCTACGATGTCGGGGACTGCAGCATATGCTTCATTCCTGGATTCTACGGCCTGGAAATAGACGTCGCCGTTCTGTGCGGTACCGCGGGTGACGGGCACGTCGGGATTCAGGGCGCGGAGGCGGAACTTCTCGAGGGACTTGGTGCTTACAAGCGGAGCCAGGTCATCTTTGTCCAGGGCCTCGATCTTCTGGATCTCGTGTGATGTGCGGAATCCGTCGAAGAAGTGGAGGAAAGGAATGCTGGACTTTATTGCCGACAGGTGTGCGACGGCTGCGAGGTCCTGTGCCTCCTGGACAGAACCGGATGCGAGGAGCGCGAAGCCGGTCTGGCGGCAAGCCATTACGTCCTGGTGGTCACCGAAGATGGAAAGGGCATGGGTTGCAAGGGAACGTGCTGAAACATGGAAGACAGCGGGAAGCATCTCACCGGCAATCTTGTACATGTTCGGAATCATGAGGAGCAGTCCCTGGGATGCAGTGTAAGTGGTGGTAAGGACGCCTGCCTGAAGCGATCCGTGGACCGCACCGGAGGCACCTCCCTCACTTTCCATCTCAGTTACCTTTACAGTTTCGCCCCACAGGTTGGTTTTCCCGTGGGCTGCCCATTCATCAATGTTTTCTGCCATCGGAGATGACGGTGTGATGGGATAGATCGCGGCGTGCTCGCTGAACAGGTATGCGATGTTGGCCACCGCGGTGTTCCCGTCACAAGTGATGAATTTTTTTTCTTTAGCCATAGTTTATAAAAGAATTATTATTTGATTGGTCACAAATTATGCAAATTTAATCAAAAATTCGCAATAACGGTTTTTTGTGGTATTAATCAGTTGATTTATTTACTCAAGGGAGGATTTTCCGGCGAGTGTGATCCCTTCTGTGGCACCTGCGATGCGCTTCACCAGTCCCTGCAGCACAGCCCCCGGGCCGAGCTCCATGAAGAAGCCGGCTCCGTCCGCAATCATGTTCTTTACGGACTGTGTCCAGCAGACCGGGGAGGTCAGCTGCGCGAGCAGGTTCTTCCGGATGACGGCCGGATCTGTCTCGGCCTTTGCGGATACGTTCTGGTAAACAGGGCAGCGCGGAGCCGTGATTTCAGTCTTGTCGATGGCCTTTGCAAGTTCTTCGCGGGCCGGCTCCATCAGGGGAGAGTGGAAGGCTCCGCTGACCGCCAGGGGAAGGGCGCGCTTTGCACCTGCTTCCTTGGCGAATGCGCATGCCTGGGCGACGGAAGCCTGCTCGCCTGAGATGACGACCTGTCCGTTGCAGTTGTAGTTCGCGGGAATCACGATTCCGTCGCAGCCCATGCAGATCTGCTGGACCTGTTCGTCATCGAGTCCAATGATGGCAGCCATCCCTCCGGGGATATGCTCGCAGCATTTCTGCATTTCGGAGGCGCGGATGGAAACCAGCCTGACCCCGTCCTCGAACCTTATGGCGCCTGCGGCGGTGAGGGCCGAGAACTCTCCCAGCGAGTGCCCTGCAACCATGTCAGGCTCGAAATCGTCGAGGCATGCGGCAAGTATCGTTGAGTGGAGGAAGATGGCGGGCTGCGTGACCCTTGTCTGCTTGAGATCTTCGGCAGTGCCGTCGAACATTATGTCGGTTATCCGGAATCCGAGGATCCCGTTGGCGGTCTCGAACATTTCCCTGGCTTTGGGAATCTTGTCGTACAGGTCTTTGCCCATCCCTGGGTATTGTGACCCTTGTCCTGGAAAGATGTATGCTTTCTTCATAGTCAGGTTTGTTAACACGTAATGATGCAAAGTTAGCCTTTTATCTGAAAAAATGCTAACTTTGCAATGTCATTCATGTGCAGATATGCATGATTCGGCGTATGCCTCTGTAGTCTAATGGATAGGATTTCAGATTCCGGTTCTGACGATCAGGGTTCGAATCCCTGCGGAGGTACCATCAAAGGCTCAGAGAGTCCCTCAGGGCTCCATGAGGCGGCCTGATTCCAGGTCCCGCAATGCGGTTTCCTTTATTTCCACATGCCTTTTCTTCCCCGTCGCGGTGTACGGGATGGTGTCCGTGAAGCGGTAGAGCCTCGGGCGCTTGAAATTGGCCAGCATGGGACTCGCCTTGCAGAAAAGGTCGAGGTCGGCGGCAGTCAGCGACGGGTCGGAAGGTATCACATATGCCACAACTTTCTGGCCGCGCACCTTGTCAGGCACTGATGTCACGATGCAGTCGCGCACTTTCTCATTTGTATTCAGTACGGCCTCTATTTCAGTAGGATAGATGTTCTCACCTGAAGAGATGATCATGTCATCCTTGCGGCCTGCAATGGTGATGAACTGCTGCTCGTCCCAGCTTGCCAGGTCGTTGGTGTAGAGGAATCCCTTGTAGTACTTCCGCTGCGTTTCAGCGTCGTTGTTGAAATATGCATATGGGGATTTTGCAGGGGAGGATATGATTACTTCGCCAATCTCCGTCCCGTCGCAAGCAGCCAGGTCATCCGGTTCCGCACGGCGGTCTTCATAGACTTTCACCACCCTTACATCGTCGTCGATGCAGGATGCCCCGGCTGTGCCTGCCCCTTCGGGCAGGTTGAACGGCCTGAGGAAGGTGTTCCAGAATGTTTCGGTCGTGCCGTATCCGTTGAAGATGTTGGGAGTCAGGACCTTCTGGTAACGGATACAGGCCTCTTTCTCGAGCGGGCTGCCCATAGTCACGATTCCTTTAAGGGTCGGAAGGTCGTAATCCCCGTTCTCTTTCTCATCCGCGAGTGCGCCGAGGACTGTCGGGACCCCGATCAGGAACGTGATGCCGTAGCGGGAGGTGTACTCCAGGGTCGTCGCGGCATCGAATTTCCTCATTATCACTATGGCTGCTCCGGCGTAGAAAGCGGGGCACGGCCCTGCGCAATGCAGTCCTCCTCGGTGGAACCAGGGAGTAGTGTTCATCGTTATGTCCTGGTATCCCATCGGGAAATGTATCATTACGTCATGTGCGGAGAGGACCTCGTTTATGCTGGTCATCGGAACTCCTTTCGGATGCCCCGTAGTGCCAGAAGTATATAGGCGTGTCGTCTCATCGAAGATGGTGCATCCGTCGGGAAGGGCGGGGTCCGAGGTGGGAGCGGAACTGACAAATTCATCATATGTCCTGGATCCTTCCGGGGCTCCGTCGCCTGTGACGAGGATTCGCGAGGGCTTCCATTCACTCATTGAAAGTGCCTGGCTGACAGTTTTTTCGAAGCTTTTGTCGTATATGAATATGAAAGGTTTGGAGTCATCTATGCTATAAGCCAGCTCGCCTGCGCTGAGGCGGAAACTCGCCGGGCAGAAGATCCCTCCGGTCTTATGGGCTGCGAGGTAACAGAAAACGAATTCCGGGCAGTTCGGGAGCATTGCCATGATGACGTCACCTTTGCTGAATCCATCTGCATTGATGGCGTTGGCGAACCGGTTCGCATCCCGGTTCAGCGCGTCATATGTCCAGACGCTGTCAGTCTGCGGATCAATCATAGCAGTGCGGTTGGAGTAGCGGCGCACGTTGCGCATGAATCCTTCGAGCCACGTATAGTGGGTTTCGAATATTTCCTTGAATCCGGTCATAGGTTTGTTTTTTAATTCGGGAACAAAATTATCTGATTGTTCCGCATTCTCTAAATCAGTATGGAATAAGCGCTATCTTTGTGGGAAATATGGACATTTTTTGATTGGAAACAGTTAAATCTTATCTAAATTTCCTATCTTTACGCCATGGATGATCAGATTTTCAGACTTGAGATGGTACCTCGGATGGCGCGAACGCTTCACGTGAAGGACGCCTTCGTAATATCCGACAACCTGGACATACGCCTTCCTTCCAGGATAGCGTCCCTGCTGGCGGCAGGCCTGCCTACCAGGACCCTCCGGCCATATGGCATGCGTTTCCCTTACCGCCTGGATTTCAGTTGCATCCTTTTCGTAGAGACAGGAAGGGTTGACAGCGTGATAAACACCAGTTCTTACAGGATGAATGCCTGTTCGATCCTGCTTGTTCCCTCCGGAGCGGTACTGCACTCGATAGAGTATCAGGCCGGGACCCGCTTCCTCATTATCGCGTGGAATTCGGCGCAGCTTTTCGCCACTATGAATTCCCGTTCGGCCCATATACTCCGTCGTGCGATGGTCGCACCCCTTCATCTGCCTATCAGCAGGGAGCGTATGGACCGGTACGTCCAGCTGTTGAGTATCACCCTCCATGTGGCATCCGGAGGGCCTGAATACTATTTCCGTGAAGATATCATAGCCGGATTTGCGGAGATGCTTTCCGGCGGTCTTGCCAAAATGATCCTGGAGCACCAGCAGGCGCCAGAACACAGCTCCAGGGAGAGGTACCTGCTCGACAGGTTCTTGGATATGGTCCAGAAAAACTGCAGGGAACACCGTGACCTGCCATTCTACGCGGAAGCATTGTACATATCTCCAAAATACCTGTCACGCGTCGTCACCCGGGTATCAGGCCGGCGGGCGGTGGACCTTATCAGGGACAATGTCATATCCGAGGCGCAGCTCCTGCTTTCTCAGGGAGAACTTAACGTCCAACAGGTCAGTCATATGCTTCATTTTCCCAATCCGTCGTATTTCGGACGCTATTACCTGAAGGCGACGGGGGAGACTCCTCTGGCCTTCCAGAGACGCAAGCAATAGCATCCTGCGATTGCCTCGTTTGGGACGCGTCTGACTTTGAAATCTCGCGAAAAAACGTTATATTTCCGGTCAATTCATAAAAGAACGACACATGTTGAATAAATTTCTCCACAAGCTTTCTGACTTGACCCATATACATCACAGGGCTGCTTTTTCTGACATACCTGACAGACTGCCGACTAGGGAAAGCACCTTCCGTGCGATTGCCAAGGAGCGTTATTCCTGCCGTGCATTCAAGTCCACTCCTTTGACTGAGTTCCAGATCAACCATATCCTCGAAGCCGCGAGGCTGGCTCCATCAGCGGTAAACAAGCAACCGGTCCATGTGTGGGTTGTAAAGAGCGCGGAAGCCCTTGAAAAGCTCAAGGGTGCGACTGAATACACTTATGGGGCTCCTGCCGTTTTCATGGTAGGCTGCAGGTACGAGGATGCCTGGGTGCGCAAGTATGACGGCAAGAACGGAGCTGAAATCGACGCTGCCATCGTGGGAACCCACATAATGCTCGAGGCATCTGCCCTGGGGCTCGGAAACGTATGGGTAGGCTCCTTCGACCCGGCGAAAATCAAAGCGGATTTCCCCGAGACGGAAGGTTACGAGATCGTGTGCCTTTTCCCCGTAGGAGTACCTGATGCCGGACCAAGTCCACGCCATAGCCAAAGAAAGGACCTCGAAGATTTCTCTTCGGTCCTTTAGGCATAAATGTATATAGTGGGGATTAAATAGAGGGTGGGAGCAGACGGATTCGAACCGCCGACCCTCTGCTTGTAAGGCAGACGCTCTGAACCGACTGAGCTATGCTCCCGAAGCAGTCCGTGAACAGCACTTGTTCAAACGGGAGTGCAAAGATACGCGAAAAAACTGAAAGTCCAAATTTTTCAGGCTTTTTTCAAACCAGCTTTCAGAGTATCTTTTCAATACCGAGTTCACGGTGGTTTACAACTACCTTGATGTCGAACTTCGATGCCAGGTGGGCAGCGAGGTGCTCGGCGCAGTACACTGAGCGGTGCTGTCCTCCGGTGCATCCCATGCACACCTGAAGGTGGGTGAACTTCCTTTCAATGAATCTCTTTGCATGGGCGTCCACCAGGGCGTACACATGATCCAGGAAGGTGAGGACTCCGCCGTCATCTTCAAGGTATTCAATTACTTCCGGATCGAGCCCAGTAAACTTGCGGAACCGTTCGAATTTCCCGGGATTGTTTATGGCCCTGCAGTCGAAGACGTAGCCGCCTCCGTTTCCCGATGTGTCGGCAGGGATACCTTTCTTGTAGGCGAAGCTGAATATCCTGACCTCCAGTCTCTTGTCGTCAGCCATAGTGTTGAATTCAGGCATATTCGCCAGAAGGAGCAGCAGGCCGTTGAGATAGGGATACCTTTCGAACGGAGTTCTGAGCAGCCTCCTCAGGTTTCCGAGCGCATATGGGACGCTTGCGATGAAATGGGGCTTCTTTTCGAAATAGCCGCGGAAACCATATGCTCCGAGTACCTGCAGGGTGCGGAACAGGACGAATATGCGCAGACGCTCGCGGAACCGGGCCGGGTCGATGTCCATATATGGCTTGAGGGCCTCAAGGTAGGCGGCGACCATCTCTTCGCGAAGGTCTTCGGGGTAACGCGCCCTTGCCTGCCATATGAAGGATGCGACGTCGTACCAGATCGGTCCGCGTCTTCCGCCCTGGAAGTCGATGAACCATGGCTCCCCGTCCTTGACCATTACATTCCTGGACTGGAAATCCCTGTACATGAATGTGTCGGTGTCATCGCACAGGAGGTCGTCCCTGAGTTTTTCGAAGTCGTCCTGCAGGCGGATCTCATCGAATTCCAATCCGGTAGCTTTCAGGAAACAGTACTTGAAGTAGTTCAGGTCGAACATTACCAGACGGCCGTCGAAAGCCGGCTCGGGCCAGCATATGTTCCAGTCGAGTCCTTCCGCCCCTTTGAACTGGAGGGCCGGAAGGGATGATATGGTCTTGATCAGGAGCTCCCTTTCTTCGGGGGAGTACCGGCCGTTCTCCCGTCCCTCGGCTACTGCGTCGAACAGCAGGACGTTGCCTAAATCTTCCTGGAGGTAGCGGGTGTGGTCCTCACTGATTGCCAGGACCTTCGGGACCCTGAGCCCCTTGGAGGCGAAGTGCCGGTCAAGGCCTGTGAAAGCCTTGTTCTCGTCTACCGAGGTCCCGATTACTCCGATCATCTGGCCGGATGGACCGCTGAGCCTGAAATATCTCCTGTGGCTGCCGGAGGAGGGAAGCGGCTCGGCTACCGCATCAGTTCCGGTTAATTTCCTGTATAAGTCGCAGAGCTGTTGCATATGGGGATCAGTCTATGCTGAATTCGGCGATTTCCTTATTGAGTTTCTCGAGGATGCCGAGTTTCAGGCTGCGGAGTTCTTCCGAGATGTCCACTTTGGAATAGTGCGGATTGATAAGTCGTCTTTCCGAAGGGCTGAAACTGTGAAGGTTCTTCTGGAAATAGGCGGCCTTCTCGGTCAGGCTGTGAGGCTGGGCCGTGCATGCCCCGTCCTTGATGACCTGGGCCTGAAGGGGACGGGCGACATATGATCCGGCTTCAAAGGTCTTGTGCTTGAAGCGGTCCTGCTCGTCGTAGATAGTGAAACTTTCCCCTTTTTCGATCGCCTGGGCCGTGGCATCGCCCCTGAGGCATGTCACGTCGGCCTTTACTATCTCCCCGGTTTCGGATTCAGGATCGGTCTTGAAGATGCGGTAAGTCACCTGGAAGCCCGGGTTGATAAGCTTGATGGTGTCCTCGGAGCGTTTCAGGACAGGCTCGTCGTCAATCTGGACAAGTTTGTAAACCCCGCCGAAACATGGGGCGGCCTTCGAAGTTGCGATGGCGTCACCGACTCCATATGAATCGATCCTGGCTCCCTGGATCTCCAGGTCGGTGATCAGGTACTCGTCCAGTCCGTTCGTAGCGAAAATCTTGCATTTAGTCAGTCCATGCTCGTCGAGGATATTCCTGACCTTTACCGACAGGTAGGCGAGGTCTCCGCTGTCGAGACGTATGCCGTATCCACCCGGATAACTGTCGTCGATACCGCATTCCTTGAATGAGCGGATCGCGTTGAGGATGCCGCACTTGAGGGTGTCATATGTATCGATCAGGAGGATGAGGTTCTCACCCATATGCGTCTTTATGTAATCCGTGAAGGCTTTGTGCTCGCCTTCGACAGTGCTGCCATATGAGGTGATGAAACTGTGGGCCATGGTCCCTGTAGAGGGAACTCCGTTCATGACTCCCGTGAGGATATTGGAAGTGCTTGCACATCCGGCGATTATGGCGGCCTTTGCCCCGAAGGTGGCAGCCCATGGGCCATGGGCGCGGCGTGATCCGAATTCGCTTACCGGATGCTTCGTAGCCCTGCAGACCCTGGAAGCCTTGGTGGCTACAGCCATCTGGTGGTTCATTATGCAGAGCATCGGGGTCTCAAGCACCTGGGCCTCGATTATAGGAGCCTTGACAGTGATTATCGGCTGGTTGGGGAACGCGATCTCTCCCTCCCTCATGGCGTAAACCTCGCCGGTGAACTTCATGGTACTCAGGTACTCCCGGAAATCCTTGTAGAGATCGCCGGGGAGGAATTTCTCGTAGAAATCAGGAGCTTCCTGCCCGAGTTTACCTATCATTTCGATGACTTCTTCCGTTCCGCTGACTACAGCCCAGTTGTTGTGTTCCGGGGCGACGCGGTAGAATAGGTTGAAAACTGCGATACGGTCTTTCCTGCCTGTCTGGAAGAAGGACTTTCCCATAGTGTACTGGTACTTGTCGGAGCAATATGCGAAATTCGGTAGTGGCATGGCTGTAAGTTTAAATTTTACAAATATACGTATTTTGATTAATTTTGCGGCGATAGGGGACATATGGATACTCATCTCGAAACAAAGACTGCAATGGTGCTCGCCGCGGGCCTCGGATCCCGTCTCGGAGTACTGACCCAGTCCCGGCCGAAAGCTCTTGTAGAGGTCGGAGGACGTCCCATGCTCGAGCATATCCTCGGGAAACTCTCGGGAGCCGGTTACGGCAGGTTTGTCATAAACATCCATCATTTCGCCCCGATGGTCCGCAGTTTCCTGGAAGGGAAGAAGGATTTCGGACTGGAGATACACCTGTCGGAAGAAACCCCTGACCTCCTCGACACCGGAGGAGGAATCCTCCATGCAAGGCCTTTCCTGGAAGGTTGCGGCCGTTTCCTGGTCCACAACGTGGACATCTTCTCGAACCTGGACATAGCGGCCTTCAGCGGGGAAGCATCCCGTAAAGATGGTATTTCATCCATCCTTGTCAGCAGCAGGATTTCACGCAGCGGAAGGTATTTCCTCTTTGACGGGGACATGCGCCTTTGCGGATGGGTCGATGAGAAGAAGGGGATCGTCCGCAGCCCGTATCCAGATTTCGATCCCGACAGTTGCCGTAAGTTCGCCTTCAATGGGGTGCATATGCTTTCGTCCGGCATATTCCAGGCATTCGAAAAAGCCGGCCTCGAGGACGGGACCAGCTTTTCGATTGCAGATTTCTATATCGATAATTGTGACCGTTATCCGGTCTGGGGCATATGCCCGGAGAACCTGCGCGTCATAGATGCCGGGAAGATCTCCGATCTGGCATATGTGGAAGAATTCATTCGGGAAGAGTAGCTTCTATCGGATCGCTGTTGCCGTGGATGTCCCTGATCTGGACTTTGCGGAAAACGCAGAAGAAAACGACCAGGATGGCGATGCACAGGACCGCGCCGATCGCATACTGCCAGAGCGGGAGGATGTCCATTATGCTCTCGGCATCAGCATATTCCGGGAAGCAGTTGGCCAGGATCAGGGCGAAGGTGTTGTTGGTGAAGTGCATCAGCATTGTAAGCTTCAGCGAACCGGTCTTCCAATAGACATAGCCGAACAGGTAGCCCAGGAGGAAGGCTGCGATTCCCTGCCATGGATTCATGTGGAGTACTGCGAAGAAGAGGGCGGAAATGACTATGGCCCAGACTGGTTTGAGACCGTGCCTGGTAACCACATCTCCCGGTTTCACTCCGGCGAGAGCCTCTTCTTCTGTAGGAGTGCTGACCCTTACGGTGTGCTTGAAATGGAGCAGACCGCGGAGGACCACACCACGGCACAGCCATTCTTCAAAGAACGGAGCCATGAGGCTGACCGTTATGAATGAGACCCAGATGGGGCTGTCCTGGGTCAGTTTCTCCATCATCTCTTTCAGGAAGTCAGGCATCGGGGGAAGCAGGGTGGTGAAGAAGTCGGCGATATAGCTCATGGAGAGTGTGCCCAGGATCACCATTACAGCGAGCACCCAGCCCTTTACCGGGGCGAAATTGTTGTTGTCCAGGACGTATCCTGTGTCGAAACCGGCGTTCCTGACTCCGCGCGAAGCGACGAACATCATAGCCGGGATGAAGGAGACGACATATGATATCATGAACGCGTAGTCGCTCATACCTATGGGGACAAGGAGGGCTGCCAGGATCGATCCGATGACGGATCCCAGTATGAACCACCCGAACAGGGCGATCATTCCGCTGATTCCCGGCGTGTAGTAGGCGTGGTTGCCGAAAATCTTGTAATCTTGTACTTTTCTTGCCATTATTTGTAGAGTGGGGTTGGGTATACACCTTCTTCTGCGAGAGAAGCGAATTTGGCCACTACGCCCGGACGGTCGGCCTTGTAGGTTACGCCGAACCAATGGGACGGAGTGGAAAGCACGTCGCATTCAGCCTTTCCATCCTTAATTATGCAGTCGATTGCATATGGGATATAGAACTCTTTCTTGAGATCGGTTCCGTTGGTTTTGAGGAAGTCCTTGAACACTTCGAGGCTGAGGTCGAAGTAGTCAGGAGTGAATCCCCACATATTCATGGAGCACAGGGCTGTGCCGTCAAGTTCGACATGTGAAGCTCCGTTGACGGAATTGTCTCCGTAGACTTTTCCGTCTTCTTCCCTGGCTATGTTCAGGTGCTCGGCGATGTCGGTAAGGTGCTGGAGTTCATCATAGAAGCATATGCCTCTGGAGACGCCTCCGGATTCGGAGAGGGTGTGGTTGAGCTGGAAGCCCACTATGCTGTAGAGTCCTTTGCTGTCCTGGTGGTCGCGGAGCCATCCGCCGAGAATCCTGAAGGACTCCTTTCCATAGTAGTCGTCCCCGTTGATGACGGCAAACGGCTCATGGATTACATCCTTTGCCATGAGGACTGCGTGGGCGGTTCCCCACGGTTTCTGCCTTTCGGGATTGGTTTCGAATCCCTGGGGTATCTTGTCCAGTTCCTGCGTTACGAAGACGAACTCCAGAGGGGAGCCGTCGAAGCATCTTACGTTGGAATATTTCTCTCTTACTGTCTGCTCGAATTGTTCTTTGAAGGACTCTCTGACGATATAGACGACTTTACCGAACCCGGCATTGACTGCATCGTAGATAGAGTAATCGATGATAGTCTCTCCGCTGGGGCCGACGCCGTCCATCTGTTTGAGTCCACCGTATCTGCTGCCCATACCGGCTGCAAGGACAAGAAGGGTTGGTTTCATGATTCAACTATAGTTTAGTACTGACATTAGCTTTTAATCGAACAAAAATAGCTATTTTTGCATATATTTGAAAATCGCACCGGTAATGGGCAGGTTTATGGACATATGGGACAGGTCGAAAGACGGTAACAAGAAGGAACAGCGTTCTTTCCTGCGGTATTTCATAATCTCTACGTCCATATTCGTCATCCTGGTCGGCTTCGGCCTGTTCAATCACGACAATATCATCGCTTGGGTGCGTGCCGGCCTGACGATCCGCAAGCAGGAACGCCAGATGGAAATTTACCAGCAGGAAATCGACAGGATGGACGCCAAGGTGAAGATGCTGTCAAACGACCGTGATTCCCTGGAGAGGTATGCCCGTGAGAATTTCAACTTCGCCGAGCCGGGCGATGATGTCTATATAGTCGACAAATAGTTTCTCGCAGTGGGATCGGATTTTTTCAACAGGTCCGGGCTACTGCTCGGTTCGGAGGCGCTTGACAGACTGTCGAAGGTGCGCGTCGTGATTTTCGGACTGGGGGGCGTAGGAAGCTGGTGTGCCGAGGGACTGGTCCGCAGTGGAGTCACCCATCTAACCGTAGTGGACGATGATGTCATTACCCCTTCCAATGTCAACAGGCAGCTGCCGGCGACCTCCGCAACAATAGGACGCCAGAAGTCCGAGGCCATGCGGGAGAGGTTACTGGAGATCAATCCGGATGCTGACATAGTTGCAATCCAGGGGTCCTATTCTCCCGAGACTTCGTCCTTATTTGACCTGGATTCTTTCGATTATGTCATAGATGCCATTGACACCCTCCAATGCAAGGCGGAGCTCATCCTAAAGGCCTGTGACAGCGGTGCCGTGTTCTTCAGCTCTATGGGCGCTGCATTGAAGCTGGATCCTACCAAGGTGCGCGTGTCGGAATTCTGGGATGTGAACGGTTGTTCCCTGGCTGCCGCCCTGCGCAGGAAATTCCGTCATGAAGGTGTCTTCCCCTCCCGGAAATTCCAATGCGTATGGTCCCCGGAAGCGCTTAAGAATCAGCCATTCGATTCTGATGAAGAGGTACATGACACAAGAAAGGTGGCCATCAACGGCAGTATGGCGCCGGTGACAGCCACCTTTGGAATGACTCTGGCTAGCATGGTTATCCGCCATGCCGCTCAGCTTTGATCCTTAGATCTTCTTCAAAGTAGTTACGAGATTGACTTCTGCGTTCTTTTGCAGAGGCAGTTCATAGCCGACTACATATGATCCTTCAACGGTCGGGGCGATCTCTTCGCCGGCAAGTCCGAGTGACTTGGCATCGGTAGGCCAGCTCTTGTAGGTGACCGCCGCCCCTTCGGCGTGGAGTTTCATCTTGACGTCGCCCTGGCTGAGTACGATGCCGTCAGCTGTGATCTCTGGCTTGGCCTTGGTGATGAAAGTCCAGCGCACGCTTGCGGGCTTGGCTCCTCCCTTGAGATCATCCTTGATTTCAAGATACGCATTGTCCACTATGGCAGCGGTGCGGACTGCGGACTGTACATTCCCGAAGTAGCAGGAAGTCAGGTCGAAGGTCGCGCTCATCCTGGAGGCCGTGTTCTCTACTGCGGTCAGCGGGGAGAAACTTGCTATATCAAAATCTTTGTCGTTGATCGTGATAGTGTTATGAGCCTTGTTGTTATACGGGAAAAGCTGCCAGCGATAGGCATCCTGGCCACTGCCCCACAGGTCTTCGCTAGTGCCTCCCAAACTGATGAAGAAAGCTTCCAGCTTGGCATAGGGAGGAGCACCGAAGTCGGAAGCCCAGCGATAGCCATATGCATCGTATACGAAATTTCCTGAATCAAAGTGTCCGTGAGGGCCTGCACCCTTGCCACCCTTGATGCCCAGGTAAAGGTCTTTTTCACCCCAGCCGGTGCGCATCATTGCAACGGGGGTATCTCCCTTTCCGGAGTACATCTTGTCCGTGGGGGCAGGGATATCGGTTATGTTGCTCTTGGCAATCGAGGTTATGCCCAGGAAGAGGGTGCGGTCGTTTACATAGCCTCCGTTCTCGATTTCCGGACGCTCGAAATAGAGCAGATAAGGTTTGTTGAAGCGGGTAGCGAAGAACATCATCGTAGACATGCCGCCCTTTCCTTCAGCGCAGTCGGAATAATTGAAGCGTTTGGTGGTATTGCCTATGGTAAACAATTCATAGTCTGCTGTTTTGTCGAACCCCTGGGACGAGCAGATGCCGAAATCGCTTCCAAGCGCACTTTCCAGGGCTGCGATCAGGATGCACTGGAAGCCGGTTCCGTATCCCCAGTAGCCAGATCCCTCAGGATAGGCTCCGTCGGGGGAGTAGCCTGCTTTCAGCGGAGTCTTGTTGCTCTCGATAGATTTGGCTACCTGAGCCTTGCAGATTTCCGGATTGCTTTCCCAGATGGCCAGTGCGGCAGAGACCAGACCGGCGTTGCAGACCTGGTTCCAGTTGTTGCCGGCCAGATAGAACCACCTGTCATTTGAAGCTTCAAATGCATATGTGACAAGTGTTTCCTCTACTTTCTTCTTTGTCTCGGGGCTGAGGACATCGTAGAGCCAGTCGTATCCTATGGCTACTGCCAGGGACATCTCACCGGTATCCAGGAAGTGGGACGGATTCCAATCCGGGAAGTTGCACACGTCATTGATGTCTTTCTCGGCATGTGCCAGATACCTCTTGTCTCCCGTCATCCTGTAAGCATATGCGGCGGCGGAGATGCGGTTTACCGCTGCATTGGAAACGTGGAGGATCCTTTTGTTGCTCGCATCTTTCTTATACTCAAGAGGTTCCTCGGCCAGACCGTATTTCTCGGCCTTCTGCATCATCTGGTCATGCAGGTTGGCTAGAAGCGCGTTCTTCTTGATGGACTTCTTAATGATCTTGAAAGTGTTTGCATCTGCGAAGACACGGGGGTGGTTCGCGGCTGTGAGGACGGAGAAATCAGCCTCCTCAAATGTCTTGGCCGGAGGTGCCGCCGGGGCCTTCTTGCCTCCGTTGCATCCTGCTGCGAGCATGAGCGCCATGAGCGCTGCGGCAGCGGGGATCAGGTTTTTCAATAGTTTCATGTTTAAGTGGTTTAAGTGGTTGAGATATATCAGATTTTTTTAAGTGTCGTAACGAGGTTGACTTCGGCGTTCTTCTGAAGGGTCATCTCATAGCCTACGATGAAGGAGCCTTTGACAAACTGGACGAATTCTTCTCCTGCAAGCCCCATGGAATCCACGTCGGTAGGCCAGGATTTATAGGTTACCGCTGCTCCCTCGGCGTGGAGTTTCATCTTTACATCACCCTGGCTGAGGATTATGCCGTCATCAGTGAATTCAGGTTCTCCACGGGTGACCAGGGTCCAGCGGACGCGGGCAGGCTTCGATCCGCCCTTGAGGTCATCCTTGATTTCGAGATATGCCTTGTCCACTATGGCTGCGGTGCGGACTGCGGACTGGACGTTTCCGAAGTAGCATGAGGTCATGTCGAAGGTGGCGCTCATCTTCGAAGGCGTGTCCTCGACGGCGGTCAGCGGGGTGAAGCTGTCCACGTCAAAATCTTTGTCATTGACAGTGATCGTGTTATGCTGCTTGTTGTTATACAGGAAAAGGTCCCAGCGTTTGGAGTCCTGAGTCAGTTCCCACAGGTCGGATTCTCCTGTTCCGTTTTTTATGAAGAAGGCTTCCATCCTGGCATATGGAGCGATACCGTAGTCGGAAGCCCAGCGGTAGCCATATGCATCGAACACAAAGGAGCCTGAGTCCAGATGACCGTGGCGACCTGCGCCTTTGCCTCCCTTGATGCCGAGGTAGAGGTCCTTCTCATCCCACCCCGTGCGCATCAGGGCGACAGGAGTGTGTCCCTTGCCTGAATACATATTTTCCGGCGGATCAGGGATTTCCGATATATTGCTTTTGGCAATGCAGGAAATGCCCAGGAAGAGGGAATGATTGCCTACATAGCCATTGTTCTCTATCGCTTCGCGCTCATAAAACAGCAGGTAGGGCTTGTTGAAACGGGTCGCGAAGAAGAACATGCCCGGACTGAATCCCTTTTTCTCCACGCAGTCGGAATAATTGAATCGCTTGAGAGAATTGCCGATGGAATGCATCTGATAGTCGGCAGTCCTGTCGAACCCGTCTGATGAGCATATGCCGAAATCACTTCCGAGGGCACTTTCCAGGGCTGCGGTCATGATGCACTGGTGTTCCGTGCCGTAAGCCCAGTAGCTGGATCCCTCCGGGAAGGCGCCGTCAGGGGAGTAGCATGCTTCAAGTGCCGCCTTGTTGCTTTCCACTCCTTTGGTGACTATTGTCTTGCAGATTTCTGGATTGGTCTCCCAGATTGCCAGCGCGGCAGAGATGAGCCCGGCGTTGCAGACCTGGTTCCAATTGCTGGCCTTCGTGTAGAAATCCCTCCCATCAGCAGTTTCAAATGCATATTTGACAAGAGTTTCCTCAACCTTCTTCTTTGTCTCAGGGCTGAGGACGTCGTAAAGCCAGTCGTATCCTATCGCGACTCCCAGCGAGAGTCCGCCGGTATCCAGGAAATGGGCGGGATTCCAGGTCGGGAAGTCACACACGTCATTGATGTCTTTCTCTGCGTGCTCCAGATACTTCCTGTCCCCGGTCATCCTGTAGGCATATGCGGCTGCAGTGATCCGGGTCGCGATCTTCGTGACATTCTGAATCCTCTTGTTGGATTCGTCTTTCTCGAGCAGGACAGGTGCCTCCGCCAGGCCGTATTTTTCGGCTTGCTCCATCATCTGTTCATGGAGATTGGAGAGGATGTGATTCTTTTTGAGGGATTTCCGAATGTCCTTGAAGGTCTTGGCATCCAGGAAGAGACGGGGATGGTTCGCGGCGGTGAGGACGGAAAAGTCAGCTTCGTCCAGAGTCTTGGCCGGGGTTGTCGTTGAGGTTACACCACCTCCATTGCATCCTGCGGCAAGCAGGAGTGCCACAAGGACGGTGAGTACAGAAACAGAGTGTTTCAAGAGTTTCATCGTCAGATTTTTTTCAGGGTAGTAACGAGATTGACCTCGGCATTCTTCTGGAGGTCGAATTCGTATCCTACGATCCAGCTTCCGCTGACCAGCTGGACGAAATCCTTTCCGTCCAGGCCCATAGATTCCTCGTCAGTCGGCCAGCTCTTGTAGGTGACTGCGGCTCCGTCGGCATGGAGTTTCATCTTGATCCCTCCCTGGCTGAGGATTATGCCGTCATCAGTGAATTCAGGCTCGCCGCGGGTGACGAGGGTCCAGCGTACACGGGCAGGCTTCGATCCGCCCTTGAGGTTGTCCTTTACTTCGAGATATGCCTTGTCGACTATGGCGGCGGTGCGTACCACGGATTCCACGGCTCCGAAATAGGATGCTGTGAGGTCCACGGTGGCGCTCATCCTCATCGGGTCGTCGGAAGTCGCGGTGATGGGGCAGAAGGCGCTTACGTCGAACTTACTGTCGTTGATAGTTATGGTGTTGTGTTGCTTGCAGTTGTAGGAGAAGAGATCCCAGCGCGGGGAATCCTGCCTGCCGTTGAAAAGGGGACTGCTTCCCAGTTCCTTGATGAAGAACGACTCGATGATGGAATACGCCGGCTGGCCGTAATCGACGGCCCAGCGGTATCCATATGCATCGAATACGAACTCTCCGATGTCCATATGTCCGTGCGGGTTCGACGATTTTCCTCCCTTGACGCCGAGGTAGAGGTCCTTTTCATCCCATCCGGTGCGCATCATCGCAACCGGGGTGATTCCGGCTCCGGTGTACATATTTTTTTCGGGAGTTGGAATCGTTGAGAAGCCGGCCTTTGCAGCGCATGTCAGGGCGAGGAAAAGGGTGCGGTTGTCTACATATGCTTTCCTTTCCAGGGCGGCCTGCTCGAGATAAAGTACGTCCGGTCTGTTGAACCTGACCGCGAAGAACCACAAGGCGGGATTGGCCCTGAAACCACTTCCGCAATCAGAATAGTTGAAACGCTCGAGCGTGTTGCTAACCGAATGCATCTGGTAGTCGGCGGTCTTGTCGAATCCTTCAGCCGAGCATATGCCGAAGTCGCTTCCGAGGGTGCTCTCAAGGGCTGAAACCATTATGCACTGGAACTCTGTCCCGTATTCCCAGTAGGTTGAACCTTCCGGATAGGCGCCGTCGGGGGAGTAACCTGCTTTCAGGGCTCCCTTGTTACTTTCTATGGACTTGGCTACCTGTGCCTTGTAGAATTCAGGATTGGTCTCCCATATGGTAAGCGCAGCAGAGATGAGTCCGGCGTTGCAGACCTGGTTCCAGTTGTTTGTGCGGTTGTAGAAAGCCTGTCCTTCGGAGGTGTTGAAAGCGTATTCCACCAGTTTTTCTTCAATCTTTTTCTTCGTTTCGGGGCTGAGCACATCGTAGAGCCAGTCGTATCCGATCGAAACTGCAAGTGACATCTCGCCTGTGTCCAGGTAGTGTGAGGGATTCCAGTTCGCGAAGTCGCAGACGTCATTCAGGTCTTTCTCAGCATGCTCAAGATACCTCTTGTCGCCTGTCATCCTGTAAGCATATGCCGCTGATGCTATCCTGGTCATTGCGGCGCGCGATACGTGGAGGATCCTCCTGTTGCTCTGGTCTTTCTTGTAAACCAGAGGCGCCTCAGCCAGGCCGAAGTCCTGAGCCTGCTGCATCATCTGGCCGTGGAGGTTGGCCAGTAGGGGGTTCTTCTTGAGGGATTTGCGTATGTATTTGAATGTCCCTGCATTGATGAACAGGCGGGGATGGTTCTGTGCTGTCAGGGTGGACAGGTCAGCCTCGTCCAGGCTCTTTGCAGGAGTCGTGACTGCGGTCTTGCTTCCGCTGTTGCATCCTGCGATTATCAATGCTGCTATCCCGGCAGCGATGAAGGAGATGAATCTTCCGGTGAATTTCATTTGGAGATGGTTTAGTGTTGTTGTGATTTGATGTCGATTTTCCCAATTTCAAATTTAAGAAATAATTTCAGTTAATTATTGTATTTTTACACCGATTATGGACAAAAACAGGACGATCAGGATAATGGGAATCGTCAATCTGACTGACGATTCTTTCTATGGCCCCAGCCGCATTCCGGCAGGGACTGCTCCTGATGTCCTTCTCGACAGGGTTGGCACTATGCTTTCCGAAGGGGCGGACATAATCGACCTGGGGGCATGTTCTACGCGCCCGGGATCGGAGCCTGTAGGAGAGGAGATGGAATGGAGGCGTTTTGAGAGTGCCCTTCCTATGATTCGGGATACCTTCCCTGACGCTGTCCTGTCGCTTGACACCTATTGGCCATCAGTGATCCGCAAGGCATATGACCTGGTCGGGCCGGTGATAGTGAACGACGTTACCTCGGCGGGACAGGATTGTGCATATGGCTCCGCTTCAATGCTCGAAACTGCCTCGGAACTCGGCCTTACATATGTCGCAATGCACTGGCCGGGAGATACTTCCATGACTCCATCTATAGGATCCGTTGTGGATTCGGTGACGGATTGGTTCGAAAAGTTTTCTTCCCGTGCCGAGTCCGCAGGGCTCCAGGACTGGTGGCTGGACCCCGGCTTCGGCTTCAGCAAAACGGTAGTCCAGAATTACGAACTGCTTCGCGCCCTGCCTGCGCTGAAGGAACGCTTCGGGCGTCCTATGCTGGTCGGAGTGTCGCGGAAAAGCTTCATATACAAGCCACTGGGCATCACTGCCGCTGAATCGCTCAGTGCCACCCAGCTCGTGCATATGTCTGCGCTCCAGGGCGGAGCCGACATCCTCCGCGTCCATGACGTAGCCGAAGCAGTCCGCACCGTCAATCTTTATAGGTTGCTCTGAGGCTGTTGCTCCCCGGACTGGGACGCGCCTCATGCGTCGACGTCAGGGCAGGACTTCGCTCCACCGGCTCGACGGCTAACTCGGAACTTTTATCCGCCTGACGGCGTATAACGTTCCTCAAACACTCGCCGTCGCGAGGCGCCGGTTCCACTCGTCCTGCCGGGAACCTGACGTCTCCAAATCGGCTTGTCCCGGTCCGGGGAGCGGCATTGTCAACGTTATAATACGAATCCCGGTAAAAGGTTCCCGGTCGCACACGAAAAAACGTTAAAACGTGCTCGAGTAAGATCCTAAGTTCTCAGTCGAGCACAAAAACAGGCAAAACTGTGCGCGACGGGGAACCTGGGATGCCGTCGTCTCCTCCGGACCGGGCGTGCAGTCGGCAGTCCATTACCACAGAGTGGCTGTAGGGGGGCAAATTCTCATTCTATCGCAGTCCTTCCAGGTTTTAGAGGCGTTTCAGTGCGACAGAATGGCTGTAGGTAACGAAAACCCCATTCTGTGACCACTTTCAGGCCTCCCTCCCCACGCTCGGGAGAGCAGAGACAGAACTTACCGCCCCTTTCCGTAGATTAAGCTGGCGGTCAAGGCGAAGATGAAGCTGGAAATCAGGCCGATGAAGCCGTACAGGGTTGAGGATATCCCGCTGTACATGTTGCAGAGTACCAGCAGGACGATGCTGGCCACGAAGCCGGTGAGCGCGCTGCGCGGGCCGATCCTCGGCGCCGCAACTCCCATGACGAAGAGGCCTCCTACTCCGCTGGTAAGCAGTCCGAGGAAGAAATTGAACTGGTCCCATAGGGAGACGATGTCGAAGCTGGCCAGGACCAGGGCCATACACATTCCCAGCAGTCCAACCGCCACGCTCGAAAAACGGGCGAAGCGCATCTTGCGGGAATCGTCCTTCCCGCCTCGGCTGAACCTCGAGTAGAAGTCTTCGGAAAGGACCGTGGCAGAGGAATTTATGTTCGAGGAGAGGGTTGACATCGCCGCCGCGAAAACAGCTGCTATGAGCAGTCCGGCGACTCCTGCCGGAAGCTGGCTCATCATGTAGTGAGGATAGATGGAATCATTGTTCGGCATTCCGACACTGAGCAGCTGCGGATGGGTCTTGAAGAAGACGAAGAGGGCGGTTCCTATGGAGAAGAACAGGATGGTGATGGGGATTGTGATTATCCCGTTCAGCCACAGACCTCTTTTTGTCTGGGAAAAGTCCTTGACAGTAAGATACTTCTGAACTACGGACTGGTCGCTGGAATATGTCAGGAGCTGGTTGGAGAGACCTCCCAGAAGAGTTACCCAGAAGACCGGCTGGGTGAAATCCAAGGCGAAGTCCAGGATGTGGAATTTATTGTCCGAAACCGCGACGTCCACCATGGTCCCTAGTCCGCCGTCTATCCCCGAAATTATCCATATGAGGGATATTATCGCTCCGCCCACCAGCAGGAAGCCCTGTATGACATCGCCCCAGACAACGGCTTCGATACCTCCCATGGCCGAATAGACAATGGTTATGACTCCCATCAGCAGGATGCATAGGTATATGTCCAGCCCGGTGACGGCATTCAGGGCGAGTGAGGGCAGGAAAAGCACTATGGCTATCCTGGCCAGCATGAAGAGGCAGAAAAACACCGAGGCCATGTACCTCGCAGCCGGGCTGAAACGCTCTTCCAGGTACTGGTAGATGGACGCCACCTTCAGTTTCTTGACATATGGAAGGAAGAAGTTGATGACTATCGGTACAACCATGATTATGGCCATGTTGTACATGAACATCCTCCAGTCTCCGGAATATGTCTTGGCAGGGATGGACAGGAATGTAATGGCGCTCAGAGCGGTTGCGAATATGCTGATTCCGGCCGCCCACCAGGGGATTTTCCCGCCTCCCTTGAAGAACTTGTCGGAAGCGTTGTTACGCTTTGAGAAATAGAAGCCCATCCCTAGCATGACTGCCAGATAGGCGATCAGGACGATGTAGTTCCAGGTCCCGAACCGGGGCTGCTCCACCACCTTGGCGACCACCAGGTCTCCGCTCCTGACTCCTGGCCTGGCTTCTCCGCCGGGGAGAAGGATGTCTTTCCCGGACCTCACTGCAGTAGTGACCGCCGGGAGCGGCTCCGGAGCCTTGCACAGGGTTATCCAGGTGTCAGTTATCACGTGATAGGCATAGACGTTCCGGTCGAATCCGGGATGCGATTCGAAGGCCTCCGTCAGAGCTTCCAAGTCTCCGGCTTCTTCCAGGTGCATGCGTCTGAGAAACTCCACTCCGTCGTCCCCGCCGAACACCAGGATATGCGAAGAACCATATGGCACGGCGGCGCTGTACATCAGCTGCAGAGGCTTTCCGTCATCTGTGTATGCGGCTTTTTCCTTCCATATGTCATGTGCGGTCTGGTATTCCCAGACATGGCCGGCGATGTGGACCTCGCTGCCTTCCTGGTGCCTTCCGCCGATAAGATAGATCGCGTCTTCGAGGCCGTTGTGCCTGTGGACGAGAGTAACGCCTTCAGAGAGCGTAGCACCGGGGAGGGGAGAGAGCTCCTTCCATGAATTCGATCCGGGGGTGAATCTGTATAAACTGTTTCTGCCTGAGGTGGTTCCATGGACGAACACCATTCCGTTGTCTTCGGTTGCTCCGGCCGGGACAAAGCCTTCAGGAAGGGAGCACACGGTGGTGATGGACAGCCCATCAGCGCCCTTGCTTATGGTGATCACCTTGTCGGAGGAACCTTCTGCATTCCGGCCTCCGAAGCAGTACATTGTGCCTGAAACCACAGCGGTGCATCCGTTCCCCAAAGCGACCGGAAGATGTGCTTCTGTGAGCACCATCTCCTCGGCGCCACCGTCGCGCCTGACCAGCCATATGTTGTCCAGCCAGGTCTTCTGTCCGCCTTTCCACGGCGGAAGGTCAATGAAATCGGAGCCTCCGGCAACGATAATGGTTTCGGGGTCCAGCGCACCGATGAATGCGCCCGCAGTGCCACGACCTGGCCCCGGGAACAGTCCATATGAGCGGGAAATGACCATGTCCGAAGCATATGCCCCGGATGCCGTGAAGAAGAGCAGGATGGCCAGAAGTGCCTGCAGGAGTGATTTCTTCAGTCCCATGCACGAAAATACGAATAAAGTGATAAATTTGTCAAAAAAAACGGGATATGATTTCAGTCAAAGGTTTGGTGGCCGCTCCCTATACGGCTTTTACCGCTTCGGGCGATGTGGATTATGGCCGCGTCGAGGCTCAGCAGAAGTATTATAAGGACAATGGCATTTCCGGGGTTTTCGCCTGCGGTACGACCGGAGAGGGCTCTGCCCTGACGATGGAGGAGAAGAAACTCCTTCTCAAAGAGTGGGTTAAGTACAGGGAGCCGGGTTTTGCGGTGATTGCCTTCCTGGGCGGGACCAGCACCAGGGAATGCATCTCGCTTGCCCGTTATGCCAGTGAGATCGGAGTCGATGCCGTGGCCATGACTGCCCCCTATTACCAGAAGGCGGCGAATGTCAGGGATCTGGTCCTGACCCTCAGCGAAGTGGCCTCAGCGGTGCCCGAGACCCCGTTTTTCTACTATCATATCCCGGTCCTGACCCATGTAAACTTCCATATGATCGAGGTGCTTAAGCTCGCTGACAGCATGATACCGAACTTCGCCGGCATCAAGTACACATATGAAGACCTTATGGACTTCCAGCTCTGCGTGGAGTTCAAAGACCGCAAGTACAAGATAATGTACGGTCGCGACGAAATGATGCTCCCGGCGCTTTCAGTGGGAGCCGACACTTTCATTGGCAGTACATATGGCTACAGCGCCCCTGTCTATCACGAACTCATGAAAGCATATGCTTCAGGCGACATGAAGAAGGCGGCTGCCCTTCAGCTGGAGACGAACAGGATGATCCAGCTCCTCGGGAAATACGGCAACGGTGCGGGAAAGGCTTTCATGAAGGCGGCAGGATTCGATATGGGCCCCACACGCCTCCCGTTCCATACGCTCACAGATGAAGAGTATGCGGCATTCCTGGCCGACCTCTCCAAGACCTCATTCGAGCGTTACAAGAACGTCGTGAAATAGTTTTCGGCTTGGAAAAAGCGGCTCCCCGGGCCAGTGCCCTGCAGCGATTTGAGCGGATGCGACTTATGAGCTGCAGGGCACTGGCCCGGGGAACGGACTATCCAGCGCTAGATGAATATGTACTTGCAGATGAACAGGGCGGCAAGTACCCACATGGTCGGGGATATCTTCTTGAACTTGCCGGCGCATGCATTCAGCAGGACATATGAAATGACACCGATCAGGATACCGTCGGAAATAGAATAGGCGACGGGCATCAGGAGCACTGTGATGAATGCAGGAATGCTCTCTGAGAAATCATCCCAGTCAATCTTCACGATCGGTCCCATCATCATCACACCCACGATGACAAGGGCGGGAGCCGTTGCGGCACCGGGGATCGCGAGGAAGAGGGGAGAGAACAGGAGTGCAAGGGCGAAAAGGGCCGCGGTTGTGAAGGCGGTGAGGCCTGTACGTCCGCCGGCGCCGACGCCGGATGCGCTCTCGACATATGTAGTGGTAGTGGAAGTTCCAAGGCATGCACCGCAGACAGTTGCGATGGAGTCAGCCATGAACATCTTGTCGATACCATCCACGTTGCCCTTCTCGTCCACCATGCCGGCCTTCTGGGAAACGCCGATGACGGTACCCATTGTGTCGAACATGTCGATGAAGAGGAAGGTGAAGACAACTGCGAGCATGTCCCATGTCAGGATCTGTCCCCACTCGAACTTGCAGAAGATCGGGGAAACGCTGTCCGGAGTGGACACCAGGCCGGAGAACTTGGTGATGGCTTCACCGGTTGCGGGATCCTTGATGAAGAGACCGAGGACCGTAGTGGCCAGGATGCCGAGGAGGATGCCTCCCTTGACCTTGAGGATTACCAGGGCGCCGGTGATTGCGATGCCGATGACAGCCAGCAGGGCGGTGCCTTTTGTGATCTCGCCGAGAGCAACGAGGGTGGCGTCATTGTTGGCGATGATCCCTGCGTTCTGGAGGCCGATGAAGGCTATGAACAGGCCGATACCTGCGCCGATCGCGTGTTTCAGGGTCAGCGGGATCGCATTCAGGATCCATGAACGTACTTTGGTGAGCGTCAGGATTATGAAGATGATACCTTCAAGGAAGACAGCTGTCAGTGCGAACTGCCATGTCTTGCCCATGGTGAGGCAGACAGTGAATACGAAGAAGGCATTCAGGCCCATTCCCGGAGCCAGTGCAAAAGGCTTCTTGGCGAGGAAGGCCATCACAAGGGTACCTATGAGGGCGGCCAGTGCGGTTGCCGTGAAGACAGATCCGCGGGGCATCCCCTCAAGTGCGCTGAAGATGTTCGGGTTGACGGCCAGGATGTAGGCCATCGTAAGGAAGGTGGTGATTCCGGCCAGGACCTCGGTGCGGACGGAATTTACACCAGACTTGAACCCGAAGGCTTTTTCAAGAAATGATGCCATGACAGTATAGGATTAATTTAGAAGACCCACTTGGTACCGATGCAGGGGCGGACCTTGAATCCGTCGTATCCGGCGAAATTGTAAGAGAACTCGACCTCGCCGCCGATGTTGAAATTCTTGCAGCCGAAGTGCTGTCCGATGTTGTACCAGAGCTGTGGCTCGGAGAGGAATACGAAGTGTCCTTCCTTGAGGAATTTGTCGCTATCGGGATCCTCTGCGAATGCAACTACGTCCTCACCCCAGAAATCTGCAAAGCCGCTGAAGCGCAGGCCTTTGACTCCGAAGATGTCCTGCATGCCCCAGACGAAGGTGAACTGGAGCGGGAGGTCGCTGGTGGTTCCCTTGCTGAAAGTCTTGTAGAGCAGCTTGAAGTTGAATGTG
Source organism: Bacteroidales bacterium (assembly GCA_017443465.1). Taxonomy (GTDB): domain Bacteria; phylum Bacteroidota; class Bacteroidia; order Bacteroidales; family UBA932; genus Cryptobacteroides. The sequence goes on along the minus strand of JAFRXO010000011.1, from coordinate 90,077 downwards.
TTGCTGAAATTGGCATTGTGAACGAAGTAGTCAACACCGAAGAGGAAGTTCTGGCTCGGGAAACCTACTCCACCGTTATACTCAACATGTGCACTGAGGGCACCCAGGGCGGAATCCTGCCAGAAATTCAGGCAGCGTGCGATCTCGAAATAGCTTCCGCTTGCGAGACTCTTCGCTCCGTCGCCGTTCTTTCCGTTGAAATCGTAATCGATGAAGAAGAAGGTGTTACCCCAGTCATCACCGTAGAATCCTTCAAGAGTCGTGGTGAAATGCTCGCGGCTGAAATCATAGAAGGTCTGGAAATTGGTCTGTGCTTCAGCGATGGAAGCCACCAGAAGCCCTGCTGCAGTTGCAGCTGTGAACAGTAATTTTTTGTTCATATGTGTTTGAGTTTTTAAGGTGTTTTCCGATAATGGCTTGCGCCTCAGTGTTTCTCGGCTTTGCCGCTGAGCTCGACGGAGGTGTCACCCTGCGGGTTGATGCCGAATTCATAGTCCTTTCCGGGAAGGATGGCGTTGAGGATTACACCCACGAGGGCGGCGACAGCGAGGCCGGAGAGGGAGGTGAATCCCAGGTCGAGGGCGTCATTCGCTCCGTATTTGATACCGATAGCGAGAACGAGGATGAGGGCTGCGATTATAACGTTGCGGGAGGCCTTGAAATCAACTTGGTTCTCAACGATGTTGCGCACACCTACAGCCGAAATCATACCGTAGAGCACAAGGGAGACACCGCCGATGGTGGCTGCCGGCATGCAGGATATCATTGCGGAGAACTTCGGGCAGAAGGAGAGTACGATTGCGAAGACTGCGGCTATGCGGATGATGCCGGGGTCGTAAACCCGGGTAAGATTCAGGACGCCGGTGTTCTCGCCGTAGGTAGTGTTGGCGGGAGCGCCGAACATGGAAGCGACAGCCGTTGCAAGACCGTCACCAAAGAGGGTGCGGTGAAGGCCGGGATCCTCGATGAAGTTCTCGCCGACGGTCGAGGAGATTGCGCAGACGTCTCCGATGTGCTCCATCATAGTAGCGATCGAAATGGGGACGATAGCGATTATGGCCGCTACGACCAGACCCCAGTCGGGATTGCTGAAAACGGAAAGGGCGGTGTTCTGCCATTTGACCGGCATTCCGATCCAGGCTGCATCCTTGACCGGACTGAAGTCACACATTCCGAAGCATGCTGCAACCAGATATGAGCCGACGATTCCCAGAAGGATGGGGATGATCTTGATCATTCCCTTGCCCCATATGTTGCATATGATCACTATCGCGATGGCGAGCAGTGCGATCCACCAGTTGGAAGAGCAGCTGCTGATTGCCGAGCCGGAGAGAGTCAGGCCGATTGCGATGATGATGGGGCCGGTAACGATCGGCGGGAAGTAGCGCATGACCCTCTTGGGACCGAACATCTTGAAGAGGGCAGCCACGATGAAATAGATGAGGCCGGCGCAGAAAACACCGATGCATGCATATGGAAGTGCCTGAGCCTGAGTCAGTCCATTCGCCATGCCCATCTGTACTACAGAAGCGTAGCCTCCGAGGAATGCGAATGAAGATCCCAGGAATGCAGGGACTTTCATTTTGGTGCAAAGGTGGAACAGGAGAGTGCCGATACCGGCGAAGAGGAGGGTCGCGGACATCGAGAGTCCGGTGATAACTGGGACCAGGACAGTTGCGCCGAACATGGCGAACATGTGCTGAAGGCCCAGGGTCAGCTTTTTCCCGTAAGACATAATAGAATTTAGGTTTATGTTTTCCGGGGTTCTAATTTAGAGACTTTTTAGGCTGTCCGCAAATAAAGTTATCAACACTCCAAAGTTAAAAACTTGCTTCCCATCAGAAGAGTATCATTACCGCGAAAACGGCAATGAGCCATGCCTGGGATGCGATGCGGCCGCGGGTGTCATATGAAATCATATGCTCGAGCGGATTGTCCGCCGCAGCTTGCCTGAGGGCGGAAGATGAGGGCAGTTTCCCTGCAGGCCATTTGCATATGAGCTGTCCGTCATCGAACCATGTCGCGCCGCCGTTGGAGCGGTTCAGGGAGATGAGCGTCCTGTAGTCCGCGCTGTATGCGTTCATCAGCAGGATGGCTTCGGCGCCGTTTTGAAGGGACATGGGCTTGATCATCTCTTCGAGGGATGCAGGTGTAGCTGCAGCCAGGAGCAGGGGAGTGAACCCGTTGTCCGATGCAGCTGAAAGGGCTGATGCTGCTTTCTGCCATTGTGCAGGGCTGAGTTTGGAAGGCTGTGTAACCGAAATCGCGAAGACTTTTCCGGTGATTGCCAGGGAGTCACGCGAGTTGCCTTCCGCATCCCGGAAGGGAAGGTTTACGAAACCGTCATTATCTGCCTTCGTGGGAATCTCAGGTGCGATCGCATCGACGAATGTCCATGTGGAATCCGGGAGGTTTTCCAGGGAGAAGGTCTGTCTCTGGCCGTCCTTCTCGTATATGAATTGAGCAGGAGGCATGACATCCAGATTTTCCAGGTCTTCCGTCCATCCGGCAGACAGTTCGGTTCCCGGCCTGAATGAAGTGAAGTCTATGAGCGGCAGGGAGAAAAGCTGGTGGATGGTAAACAGAGCGATAAGCACGAGGACTATCGGGAATGTGACGAGCTTGCGGGTCCTGTTGCCTCCCAGCTCCCGGAAGGGGAGGAAGGCCAGGGCGGCGACAAGGCAGAGCCCCAGGTTCTTCAGGAATGTCTGCATATGGCTGAGGTGGATGGCTTCACCGAAGCAGCCGCAGTCCATCTGGGGATTGAATATGGCCAGGATCAGGGTGATGATCGTGAATATGGCGATCAGCACCGAGGTGATTATCGCAACGACTTTTTTCCACACTCCGAGTATCAGCGCCGCACCGACTGCTGTCTCGAGAAAGGCCATCCCTACGCCAATCGCTTTGGAAAGCGGAGACAGGAATCCAAGGTGGAAAAAAGAAAGATAGTCTGCTACCACCAGCCCTGCGCCCGTTGGGTCCATGAGCTTCAGCGCGCCCGCGAAAAAGAAAACAAGCCCTGTCAGGATTGCTGCGGTACGTCTGATACGGTGGTATGCTATGTTCATATGAAATTTATTTCCCGGAGGCAAGGAAAGCATCTACAGCCGCCCTGACCTTCGAAGAGATTTCCTCAGGAGGAAGCATCTCCCCTTCGGGAGAAGAACAGTCTATCCGGATGAAGTTAGGATCCAGGGAAGCCTGGCGCAGATAGACATCCCTCACCTTCTTCTGGAATCCGAGATCTGCCTCATGGATGTCCCTGTGCCCTTCCAGATAGCTCCGGTCGGCTCCGGTACGGCTGGAGGTAAGCTTTGCTTCCACGAAGCCGATGGGGACGTCGAGGAATATGTTCAGGTCCGGACGGGGAAGTCCGAATTCCCCGAACTCGGTGTTCAGGATCCATTCCCTGAGTTCTTCCCTTTCATCCACATTGTCCACCTTGGCGCACTGGTATGCTACATTGGAATAGACGTACCTGTCCAGGAGGACAGTCTCCCCGCGGGAAAGGGCGGCATTCATCTGAGGCGCAGCTCCGTGCCTGTCCTCGGCGTAGAGAAGTGCCACCAACTGCGGATGAACCAGCTCATTGGAACCGTAATCACCTCTGAGGAAACGGCTTATGAGCTCTCCATACACCGGAGCGTCGTAGCGGGGGAAGTGGATGTATTCCACTGTCCCGGAAATACTCTCCAGGTGTTCCCTCAGTTTCCTGACCTGTGTGGACTTGCCTGAGCCGTCCAGGCCTTCCATTACTACGAGCATGATGTCCCGGGATTACAGGGTCTGCTTGATTTCCACTATCTTGAATGCCTCTAGTATATCTCCCGGGAGGATGTCGTTGTAGGACTGGAGGGCGACGCCGCATTCCATTCCGGCGGAAACCTCCTTGACATCGTCCTTGACCCTCTTGAGGGAAGCGAGCGGTCCGGTGTGTACGACGATACCGTCGCGGATAACCCTGACCTGTGCATCTTTGGAGATCTTTCCGTCCCTGACGAGGCAGCCGGCGATCGTGCCGACCTTGGAGATGTGGAATGTCTGCTTGATTTCGACAGTCGCAGTGACCTCCTCCTTCTTGATAGGCTCCAGCATACCTTCGATACCGTCCTTGACTTCGTTGATGGCGTCGTAGATGACAGAGTAGAGACGGATTTCGATGCCTTCCTGTTCGGCAGTCTTCTTGGCTTCCGTAGTCGGGCGTACCTGGAATCCGATGATGATGGCATCGGATGCCTCTGCAAGCAGGACATCGGATTCGGTGATGGCTCCGACGGCTTTGTGGATGACGTTGACCTTGACCTGCTCGGTCGAGAGCTTGATGAGAGAGTCGGCCATAGCCTCCACGGATCCGTCCACATCGCCCTTGACGATGGTGTTGAGTTCCTTGAAGTTGCCGATTGCGATACGGCGGCCTATCTCCTCGAGAGTCATATGCTTCTGGGTCTTGATACCCTGGATGCGGATGAGCTGTTCCCTCTTGTTCGCGATGGACTTGGCTTCCTTCTCATCGAGCATGACATTGAACTTGTCACCTGCGGAGGGAGCGCCGTTGAGTCCGAGTACCGAAACAGGGGTGGAGGGACCTGCCTCGTCAACCTTCTGCCCACGTTCGTTGAACATGGCCTTGACGCGTCCGAAATAGATTCCGGAAAGGATCATGTCTCCGGTCCTGAGGGTTCCGTTCTGGACGAGGACGGTTGCCAGGAATCCGCGTCCCTTGTCGAGGGAGGATTCTATGACGGCACCCTGGGCTATCCTCTTGGGATTGGCCTTAAGTTCAAGGAGGTCGGTCTCAAGGAGGACTTTATCGAGAAGTTTGTCCACGTTGAGGCCCTTCTTCGCGGAAATTTCCTCACACTGGTATTTACCTCCCCAGTTCTCCGTCAGGATGTTCATCTGGGAAAGCTGCTGGTAGATCCTGTCGGCATTAGCGCCGGGCTTGTCTATCTTGTTGATTGCGAACACCATCGGGACTCCGGCAGCCTGTGCGTGGTTGATGGCCTCGATAGTCTGCGGCATGACCGCGTCGTCTGCGGCGATGATGATGATTGCAAGGTCGGTGAGCTGGGCTCCACGGGCACGCATGGCTGTAAACGCCTCATGTCCAGGGGTGTCGAGGAAAGTGATCCTCTTTCCGCTGGGGAGGACGACAGTGTAGGCACCGATGTGCTGGGTGATACCTCCGGCCTCTCCTGCGATGACGTTGGACTTGCGGATGTAGTCGAGCAATGAAGTCTTACCGTGGTCTACATGACCCATGACGGTAATGATCGGAGGCCTCTCCACGAGGTCCTTCTCATCGTCCGCGACATCATCTTTGTTGATTTCTTCAGTAAGTTCGGCCGTTACGAATTCGACCTTGTAGCCGAATTCCTCGGCGACCAGGACGATGGTCTCGGCATCGAGCCTCTGGTTGATGGAAACCATAAGTCCGAGTGACATGCAGGCTGAGATCACCTTCACTACCGGAGTGTTGTCCATGAGGGTCGCGAGGTCGTTTACGGTAAGGAACTCGGTCACCTTCAGGGTCTTCTTCATCGCTGCGAGCTCTGCCGATTCCTCCATGGTCCTGGCGGCTGCAGCCTCTCTCTTCTCCTTGCGGTACTTGGCGCCGAACGCGTTCTTCGTCTTGGTTTCGTTCATGCGCGCATATGTCTCCTTGACCTGCTTCTGGATCTCTTTCTGCATCTCTTCCTGCTCGGCCTCGGTCATCGCGGGCTTGAAGCGGTCGCGGGCGCGGCTTCTCTTGCCTTTTCCAGCAGCGGCTGCAGGAGCCGGAGCTGCCTTCTTGTCGCGCCTGTTGGTGTTCTCGGCAGTCTTTCCTACCTTCTCGACATCCACTTTCTGGGAGCCCTTGGTGATTCTCTCACGCTTCTTGCTCTTCCTTTCGAACTGGGAAACGTCGATCTTTCCGAGGACTTTCAGGCCTGGGACATTGGCCTGTGAGGCGTCAGCCTCCTGGGGTGCGGCTTCCTCATCCTCCTCCATCAGCGGAGCACTTGATTCAGGCTCCTCCTCGGGCTGGGGCTCGGGTTCCACCGTTGCAGGGGCATTAACCTCTTCGGCTTCGGGAACGCTTTCCTCCGGGGTCTTGGAGGTCTCGCTTTCCACCTGGCCTTCAGGATGTTCTGCGATTTCAGGTTCTTTAACCGGCTCGGGGATTTCTTCCTTGGAAGCCGGGATTTCGACCTTCTCTTCTGCAGGTGTTTCCTGCTTGGGCTCGGCTGGTTCCGGTGCGGTCTCCTGGGGCTGCTGCGGTTCCGGAGCCTTCTCCGGAGCAGGTTCAGGTGCGGATTCAACAGGGCTTTCCTGCTGGGCAGACGCCTGGGACTTGGGTTTCCTGTCATGCATCAGGCTGGTGCTCTTGATGATGGTCTCCCTTTCAGGTTCTTCTTCTGTCTCCTCTTCCTGTTTGCGGGTGTTCTTCTCGAGAATCTCGGTGAGTTTGATGTCCACCTTCTCGGATGCTTCCTTAAGCGCCAGGTCCTTGCCGAACTGCTTCTCGATGTCGGGAATCCATGAATCCGATATCTTGAGATTCGGGTTGGCTTCTATTCCGGCTCCTTTGCTGTTCAGGAAATCCACCAGAGTCTGAAGTCCGATGTTGTACTTTTTGAAAATCTTGTTTAATCTGATTTCTGCCATATATTGACCCCTGTTTGTTGTTGGCTTAGTCTTTCTGTATTAGTCTTCGAATTCAGCTTTCAGTACTTCAAACACGTGCTTGACTGTCTCTTCGTCCAGGTCGGCCCTGTTTGCGATGTCCTCTTCGGGGAAGGCGAGTACGCTCTTGGCGGTCTCGCATCCGATGCTCTTGAGCTGGTCGATCACCCAAGGCTCGATTTCGTTGTCGAATTCGTCGAGAAGCACGTCGTCCTCCTCTTCGTCAACACCCTTGGGTGACTCCCTCCAGACTTCGATTTCCCTGCCTGCCAGCATGCTTGCGAGCTTGATGTTGCATCCGCCGCGGCCGATACCTATGCGGACCTCGTCAGGCTGCATGTAGACCTTGATGGTGTCCTGGTCGGAGGTTCCCATGTCGAAGGAAGATATCTTTGCAGGATTCAGGGCCCTCTGGATCAGGAGCTGGGTGTTGTTCGTCCACTGGAGCACGTCGATGTTCTCGTTATGGAGCTCGTGTACTATTCCTATGATCCTGGATCCCTTCACACCGATGCAGGCTCCGATGGGATCGACCCTGTCGTCATATGACTCGACAGCGACCTTGGAGCGCTCTCCCGGGATACGGACGACTTTCTTGATAGTGATGAGACCGTCGAGGATCTCAGGCACTTCCTGCTCGAAAAGCTTCTCGAGGAACTCGTTCGATGTACGGGAAAGGGTGATGTAGGGAGTAGTGTTGTTCTTCATCTCCACGCTCTTGATTATGGCGCGGACAGTGTCGTTCTTCTTGAAGTGCTCACCAGGAATCTGCTCGGTCCTGGGAAGATGGAGCTCGTTTCCGTCTTCATCGAGGATGAGGACTTCTTTCGACCAGGTCTGGTAGATCTCACCGTTGAAGAGGTCGCCGACCTTCTCGCTGTATTTCTTGTACACATTGGCCTTGTCGATGTCCATGATGCGGCCCTGAAGGTTCTGGCGGATGTTGAGGATACCCCTGCGGCCGAAGGACTCGAGGCTGAGCTTCTTCGTGTAGGTGTCTCCGATTTCGTAATCGTCATCGCCGGAATCCTCGGTCACCTGCTCAAGTGTCATCTGAGTGTTGGGATTCTCAACCTCTTCGACTATCTCGAAGTTCTGGTAGATCTCACAGTCACCCTTGTCGACGTTGATGATCACGTCGAAATTGTCCGAAGAACCATATGTCTTCGTTATCTGGGTCAGGAACACATCCTTGAGCACACCCATCATGACCGGACGGTCAATGTTCTTTTCTTCCTTGAAAATCTTGAAAGCATCAATGAGGGTGTCTTCTTTTTCGGTTTTCTTTGCCATTTTATTTTTCTGTTATTTGAATTCTATGTATGGAATGACCGAGTTGATCTGGGTGAACGGGAAATTCTCCTCGTGCTCCACGGCCACTTTTTTCTTCTTGCCTTCAACCGCCTCGTTTGCCGTGTAACGCAGGCATATGCCTTCTTCGTCCGCGGCGGTGAGCGTGCCGGTGTGACGCCTGCCGCCCTTGAGGCTTACGGTGACTTCCGTGCCGAGAGCCTTGCGGAACTGGGCATATACCTTCAGGGGCTGGTCCAGTCCGGCGGAAGTAACTGTCAGGGAGTAGTCTTCCACGTCGCGGTCGAACGAGTCCAGGAACGCGTTGTTGACAGCTATGCAGTCATCCATCTCCACGGCACCCTCCGTCTTCTCGATAGTGAAAGTGATGTCATTGTCCGGGGACACTTCCACATCCACTACGAAACAACCGCGGCTTTCCACCACGGGAGTCATCTTTTCGAGGATATCCTTTCCGTTCATCGGCATTTTCCTTAAAACAAGGGATAGGAACCTTTCGGCCCCTATCCCACATATCAACGGTGCAAAGATACGAATATTTATTTTAATTCAAAAAATATACTTACATTTGTAAACCAAAATTATATCCAAAAAGCGCAAATGGAATTAACTGCAAAACAGTTAGCAAGGATCCTGAAGGGTACGGTAGAGGGCGATCCCGCTGCAACTATTACATCATTCGCCAAGATCGAGCACGGCAAGAGCGGACAGCTCTGCTTTTTCGCAAATCCCAAATACGAGAACTACGTTTACACCTGCAAGGCCAGCATCCTGCTGGTAAACAAGGATTTCCAGCCCAAGGAGAAGGTGACCCCCACAATGGTGAGGGTAGATAATTCATATGAAGCCATCGCCACTCTCCTCAAGTATGCCGCCACGCAGAAGCGTACTTCCGGCCGTCACCGCGGATTCCGTTCGTCATATTTCCTGACCACAAAATTCGGCAAGAAGGTCTATCTGGGAAGCCATTCATATGTCGGACATCATGCATATGTAGGGGATTTCACCAAGATTTACGAGAATGTGTACGTCGGTGATGACACCCGCATCGGAAAGAACTGCATCATCTATCCCGGCGTTGTCATCTATCCCGGTATGGTTATAGGTGACAATGTCATCATCCATGCAAATGCCGTGATAGGCTCCGACGGTTTCGGCAACGTGCCCCAGAGCGACGGCACGTGGGAGAAGATCGAGCATCTTGGCAACGTGATAATCGGCGACAATTGCGAGATAGGGGCCGGCACCACTATCGACCGGGCTGAAATGGAATCCACCATCATCGGCAAGGGAGTCAAGATCGACAACCTCTGCCAGATTGCACACAACGTCCAGATAGGTGACAATACCGTAATGGCCGCCCAGTGCGGAATAGCAGGATCCACCAAGATCGGAAAGAACTGCATTCTCGCCGGACAGGTCGGCATCGTCGGACATATAGTCATCCCCGACCACACCACCATCGGGGCCCAGGCCGGAGTCATCGGCAGCCCGAAGAAAGAAGGGGAGACTCTCCTCGGTTCTCCCGCCATTCCGGTCAAAGAGTACATGAGGGGCTATGCCGTCTTCCGCAAGAACGGCAAAGAGGGGTTCGGAAAGTAAATAGCTTTGGTATTAAAATAAATTGCTATCTTTGCAGCCCCAATCTTGTTTCGAGATGAAGCAAAGGACTTTGAAGAGAGCATATGAATTCGAGGGAAAGGGCCTTCACACCGGCACTTTCTCTCATATGACGTTGTCTCCGGCCCCCGTGGACACCGGTATCGTCTTCGTACGTACCGACATGGAGGACGCTCAGATTCCGGCTCTCGCTGAATTTGTCACTACTACCGCAAGGAGCACTACCATCGCTTACGGCGAGGCCCAGGCCGTCACTGTCGAGCACATCCTTTCGGCGCTTTTAGGCCTTGGTGTTGACAATGCGAAGATTTCCCTTGACAATCTCGAAGTACCCATCCTGGACGGCAGTGCAAGGCCTTACATCGAGGCAATAACCGCTGACGGACTTGAGGAGCAGGATGCGGAGCGCAGGTATGTCGAGATTCCGGAAGCAATTGAGATAAAGGACGATGAAAGTGGATCATGGGTACGGGTCGAACCGGCCGATGCCCCATCATTCGACGTCACTGCCGATTTCGGCTCCAGAGTCCTCGGCGTCCAGACCGCCCATTGGGATGAAGATGTCGATTATCCCTGCGAGATCGGCATATGCCGCACCTTCGTGTTCCTTCATGAGATCGAGTTCCTCCTCAGCCATGGCCTTATCAAGGGCGGTGACATCGACAATGCAATCATTGTGGTGGAGAAGCCGGTAGAGCAGGAGCACCTGGACGAAATCGCGTCCAGCCTTGGCTATCACGGGCTCTTTGTCACCCCCGAAGGATATCTCAGCAACCTCAAGCTGCATTTTCCGAATGAATGCGGCCGCCACAAGCTTCTCGACATCATGGGGGACTTCTGCCTTTGCGGAGGCAGGCTCAGGGCTAAGGTCACTGCCTACAAGCCGGGACACAGGATCAACACCAACGCAGCTAAAGCGGTACGGAAATTGCTCACTACCGCATCCGAAGAATAATTTTTTATCGTAATGAACAACATCAGCCCTTTGGCAACTGTCAGTCCTGCTGCGAAGCTGGGAGACAATATCGAGATAGGACCATATGCATTCATAGATGCTGACGTCGAGATCGGTGACGGTTGCAGGATACTTCCTCACGCAGTTATTTTCCAATATGTCCGCATGGGCAGGAACTGTACGGTTTTCCCCGGTGCAGTCGTAGGAGCAATACCGCAGGACCTCAAATATGACGGAGAGGTTTCATATGTGGAAATTGGTGACAATGTCACTATCCGCGAATGCGCCACTATCAACAGAGGCACCAAGGCCAGCGGCAAAGGTGTGACCAAGGTAGGGGACGACAGCCTCATCATGTCATATGTCCACATCGCCCACGACTGCAATGTCGGAAAGCATTGCATCCTCGTAAGTTATGTAGGGATCGCAGGCGAGACCGACGTCGAAGACTGGGCTATCCTCGGTGGTGGTGCCAAGGCTCACCAGTTCTCCAGGATCGGTGCGCATGCAATGATCGGAGGTGCCTCCAAGATCAACAAGGACATCCCGCCCTTCGTGCTTGCAGGCCGTGATCCCATCTGCTACTGCGGAATCAACCTGGTCGGCCTCAAGAGGCGCGGTTTCGAGTCTTCCGTAATCAGGGAGATCAAGGACATCTACGACACCATCTACTTCCAGGGTTACAACATAACCGACGGTTGTTCCAAGGTGGAAGCCGGTTTCCCGCAGACACCCGAGCGTGATCAGATCCTGTCTTTCATCAAGAACTCCCGTCGCGGCATCATCCGCGCGAACGATATAAAAGAGAGGGGAGACATAGAGTAGATGCTGCTCCTTTCGACGGCATTCTTTCCCCCTGTGGAATACCTGGCGCTCATCGCCAGCGGCATGACGGTTCCGGAGAATCCTTCCGGAACCGTCATTGCGTCAAAGGTTTCCCTGGAGGCCTGCGAGAATTACCAGAAGCAGAGCTGGCGCAACAGGTGCCGCTTCCTGTCCTCATCGGGTCCCGAAGATTTCAGCTATCCGGTAGTCCGTCCGGCGCTCGGGCGCCCTGTCACTGAGGTGAAGGTGGACTATTCGGTCCCCTGGGTGACCCGTTTCAAGAGAGCCCTTGTTTCGGCATATGAAAGTTCTCCTTTCTTCGATTTCTACAAGGATTCCCTCTTCGATGTCCTGGATTCCCGTCCCGAAACCCTTTTTGAACTCAATACCCTGAGCCTGGAATATCTGCTTGACAAGCTGAAGATTGTCTGCGATCTCTCCTGCACCGTGGCTTTCGTGGCGCCTGGGTCGGCGGAATGCCCCGAAGGGGATTACCGTTATGTCATACACCCGAAACGTCCAGACCATATAATGGCGGACCTTGGGCTTGACAGGCCTTACTGGCAGGTCTTCTCAGAACGTTTCGGATTCTGCGGAGGGCTCTCTGCTCTTGACCTCCTGTTCAATGAGGGACCGGAGGCGTTGTCGTATTTATTTCCGGTATAAGGCCATATGTCCCGGATCCACTCCGGCAGTGGTCATCCATTTCAGGCGCAGGTCTTGGGAGTAGCAGCTTATCGTCCCAGGGGCGACATAGTCACCTGCATCACCGATGTAAAGGTCACCGTTGGATCCGTTCACGCATATGCCGTAGGGAACAGCGGATCTTGGTCCGAGTGCGGCTCCTTCCGGGGTGAAGTCTTCCACGGCCACGGCACCGGTGCCGGTGTTTACAGTGTAAAGTTTCCAGTTTTTCTCTGCCTTCGGGTCCCAGACCCATTCGTCTTCAGTCCCTATGATGTAAAGGTTACTGCCGGACGCCCCCTCGGAAAGGGTCGCGCACGAGAACCTGACCGGGGTATCGGAAACAGTTGAGTTGCAGGATTCTGCGTTATCGCCGAGGAACTTGTACACTCCGGAGTGTATGCTGAAGAAGTCACCCATGGCGGTAACCCATCCGTTCCCCTTGGAGTCAATGAAGATGTCCTTCAGGTTCTTTGCGACCGTGATGGTGTCGGTAGGCTTGAAGGTCTTTGCATCCAGAACGAATATCCTGTCATCATATGAATAATCGCTCTTCGCTCCGCCGCAGCAGGCTACATAGATCTTCCCGTCATATACCGCTATCCCTTCGGGCTGATAGCCTACTGTTACCGAGTCAACTACCTCGTACTTGCTTTTCCGAACGCGGACGACCGCACCTTTCCTGTCCGCTCCGCCGTAATATGCTCCGGACCACGAACTTACATATGCGTAGTCATCGTCGAACGCGATGTTCCTGGGAGTCGGGATGCTGATGGTCGCGATGTGCGTCTCGTTCTTCGCGGACAATACTTCTACCAGCCCGGGGCCTCCGTTTAGTACGGCCCAGGCCTTGTCTTTGTCTATTTTCAAGTCGTTTCCGGTGTCGCCCAATCCGCCCGTGACGGTCGGGTTCATTTTTCTGAACGTGCTCTGGACATAGTTCCCGTCAGAGAAACGGAAAAAGTCCAGTGTAGCATTGTTGGTGCCTTGTTTCCCCTCGTTGAGTACAAAGAGCTTCTGATAAGGCCCCGAAGTTTCACCTACTGCGACATTGATGCCCGCAAGGTCCTCGTCCCTGGAGGCAGTTTCATCTTTGGTGCAGCCTGCGGCTATCGCCACGGCCACCATGCTGAAAACCAGCAGTGCTTTCGATTTCATAGAACTTGATTGTTGTTTGCAGGACAAAAATAACTTTTTTTCGCCAGTGTGGCAACTAATAGAAAAATTTGTTAAATTCGCTACATACTAACACTCAAACAATCATTCAATTAATAACCATAGCAATACTATGTCTAAAATAAAGACCGGATTAATCTATTTATTGTGCCTCCTGGGATTGCAGTTCTGCGTTTTTTCCTCTGCAGCACAAGAATCGGACACTCCCCGCAATTTCATGGAGACCTTGTATTCCCAGCCGGGAGTCGCGGAGTCCTTTACTCCAGGGTGCCTTGGAAGGGCTTATCCTTCCTACATCGACCGTGAAGGCTGGGCGGATCTCCTGGGTGAAGACCTTACCAGGCAGATCATCGAGACCGGGGAACGCTATCTGGATTACGAATGGAAGTATATTCCAGCCTCTGCTTACCTGGAATTCAACAAGTCGGGCAACAGGACCGTCATGGAAGGGCCCCATGGCCAGAACAGGGCTGCGCTTGCCGCATTGCTTTTCGCTGAACTGGCTGAAGGAAAGGGCCGTTTCGTCCCCAAGATCGGTGACGGTTTGTATTATTTCGCCTTCATGCCGGCCTGGATCATCGCTGCGCACATATGGCGTCAGCCTACCGGAAGTTCGCTTCCCAGCGGGGATTATCATTTCATAGACCTCTTTGACGGTGAGGTAGGAGGACTTGTCTCCTGGTGCCTGTATTTCATGGAGGATGAAGTGGACAAACTGGATCCGTTCATATGCAGGGCCGCACGCAGGGCTCTGGACAAGAACATCATAGAGCCATACCTGGATTTCAACAAGGAAGTCCCGCAGTGGTGGATGGGATTCCATGATGAGATAGTGTGCAACTGGACCCCCTGGTGCAATTTCAACTGCATGCAGGCTTTCCTGCTGGTGGAAAAAGACCAGGCGAAGATTGACGAGGCTCTTTCGAGGTGCGTCAGGAGCAACGACATTTTCATCGATCAGTTCAGGGATGACGGCGCCTGCGACGAAGGCCCGTCGTATTTCAATCAGGCTGCCGGAATGCTTTACAGCTGGATGCAGGAGATGTATGAGGCTTCAGGCGGCAAATTCGACTGCTTCAACAATCCCAAGATCCGCCGCATGGGCGAGTATGAATCCAGGGCGGACATGAAGGGAGGTTATATGGCCAATTTCGCCGATGCCGCGGCTAGGCTCCGTCCTTCCGGCTCCCTTCTCTGGAGCTACGGAAAATCCCTCGGCAGCAAGGAACTGGAGGACTTCGGCCTGTACTGCCTGAGGAACGACAAGGATGGTTTCAACAAGCCCGCTCCCGGTGTTACCGGAAACGTAGGCAGGGCTCTACAGCGCATCAAAGAAGCAGACGAGCTCTACAAGGATGTAGATGCTCTTAATGCAAGGTGCCAGACCGAGGGATATGAGAAGGTGCTCGCTTCCCTCAGGAAAGACGTGCCTGCGAACTCTTGGTTCCCACAGACCCAGGTACTTTTCGTCACCACTCCTGACTGGAATTTCGCCGCAAAGGGAGGCCACAACAACGAGAACCACAACCATAACGACATCGGTTCTTTCATCCTCTCTTCCAGGGAGCACCCGGCATTGATAGATGTAGGACAGACTACATATGTCCGTCAGACTTTCTCGGCTGAGAGGTATACTATCTTCGCGATGCAGTCCGGCTGGCACAATACTCCTGTCATCAACGGAGTCGAGCAAATGGACGGTGAGCAATATGCGGCTTCGAACACATCGTTCAAGTCAAAAGGGAGCACCAGTACCTTCTCCCTCAACATAGAGGGCGCATATCCGGCTAAAGCTGCATGTGACTCCTGGAAGAGGACCTTCATTGTCAACGGGAGCAGCAAGGGGAGCGTGATGACAATCACTGACACCTATTCTCTCTCTTCAAGGAATGCTCCGGACGAGGAACACCTGATTACTGCCGGACTTGTCTTCGTGCCCGGTGACAGTTTCGAAGGAAGGACTGTGAGTCCCGGTACCTTGTTCGTCAAGGACGGAGAGAATGTGCTTGAAATCGCCTATTCCAGGAACCTTACTCCATCGGTCGAGGTCAGGGATCTGGATGACAGGCGTATCGCAATGGTCTGGGGACCCCAGATCCGCAGGATCATCCTCAAATCGGCTCCGAACGCTCCTCTGAAGGGTACGTATAAACTCACTGTTACACAGAAATAAAGTCTAACCTAACTAAGATTAATAACCATGTTGAAGAACAAAACCATTTTGACGGCGATTGCAGTTTTTGCGTCGTTGCTGTTCTGTGCTGGAGCGTCGGCACAGGACAGCCCGAGAAAATATATGCAGAAGCTATATTCCCAGCCAGGAGTAGCGGAATCTTTCACACCCGGTTGTCTGGGGAAGAAGTATCCGGCCTATTCCGACCGTGCAGGTTGGGCGAAACTGCTGGGAAAGGATATGACCGCGCAGATTATTGAGAATGGAGAGAGTTATCTGGATTACATTTGGCAGCATATTCCTGCTTCGGTCTACCTGGAATTCAACAGGTCAGGAAACAGGACTAACATGGAAAGGCCCCATAGCCAGAACAGAGCTGCGCTTGCCGCTTTGCTCTTTGCTGAACTAGCAGAAGGGAAAGGTCGGTTCATACAAAAGATCGCAGACGGAATGTATTATTTCGCGTTCATGCCTGCCTGGATCATTGCCGCGCATAATCATTATAAGCCAGGGAACGGTCCTCTCCCGAGCGGAGATGATTTCTTCATTGATCTTTTCGACGGAGAAGTTGGCTCGGTGATTTCCTGGTGCCTCTATTACATTGAGGATGAAGTGGACAAGCTCGATCCTGTAATCTGCCGTGCTGTGCGCAGGGCTCTTGACAATAATATTATCAATCCGTTCCTTGATCCTGCCCAGGAGACCGCTCAATGGTGGATGGGCTTTGATGGAGGCTTTGTGAACAACTGGAACCCTTGGTGCAATTACAATGCTATGCAGGCCTTCCTCTTGGTGGAAAAAGACCAAGCCAAGATCAATGAGGCTGTTGCAAGGAGTATCAAGAGTATTGACATCTATATAGACCAGTTCAACGATGATGGCGCTTGCGATGAAGGCCCGGGCTATTTCGACCGTGCAGCAGGAATGCTTTACAATTGGATACAGGAAATGTATGATGCTTCCGGCGGTAAGTTCAACGCCTTTGGAAATGACAAGATCCGCCGCATGGGCGAGTTTGAATCCAGGGCTGACATGGGCGGAGGATATATGGCCAATTTCGCTGACGCGGCTGCAAAACTTCGTCCGGACGGCAGTCTGCTTTGGAATTATGGAAAGGCATTTGATAGCCAGGAACTAGTAGACTACGGTCTCTTCTGCCTTCGCAATGACAATGGCGGTTTCGACAAACCGAAGGTGGTTGCTGAGTCAAATGTCGGAAGGGCACTTGAACGCATATGGAATGCATCCAAGATAGGAAGTGATGTAGATGCTGTCAATGCCAGAGTTGCAAGCGAGGGATATGACAAGGTACTCGCTTCTCTGAGGAAGAGTGTGCCGGCAAACACCTGGTATCCCCAGACCGAAGTAGCATTCCTCCACACTTCCGACTGGAACATAGCAGCTAAGGGTGGAAACAACGGTGAGAGCCACAACCACAACGACATCGGTAATTTCATCCTTTCATCCAACGACCATCCTGTCTTGATAGACGTAGGTGCCCCGACATATACCCGCCAGACATTCTCCGATGAGAGATATGGAATCTTCACCATGCAGTCCGGCTGGCACAATGTTCCGATTATCAATGGCACAGAGCAGAAGGATGGAGAGGAGTTTGCCGCTTCCAATACCTCATTCAAGACCAAAGGAGCTACAAGCACCCTTTCCATGGATCTCAAGGGCGCTTATCTGCCTGAAGCTGCCTGCAATTCGTGGGTCAGGACCTTTACCGTCACTGACGGAAAGAAGGGGAGCGTGATGACGATTACCGACACCTATTCCCTGTCTTCAAGGAAAGCAGCCGATGAGGAACGCTTCATGACTGCAGGTGAGGTTTACCTGCCCGGAGACGTCTTCGACGGAACTGCGGTCGCAGAAGGGAAAGTCCTGGTACATGACGGCAACACCGTTCTCGAAATCGCATATCCCAAGACCCTGACTCCTTCGGTAGAAGAGAAGGAATTGGATGATCCCAAGATATCCAATGTCTGGGGTCCGAAGATCAGCAGGATCGTCCTCAGGTCCGCTCCCAATGCTCCGGTTAAGGGGACCTACAAGATGACGATAACGCAGAAATAGATCAAATGATAATTTCAGTTCAATTTATCATAGTATCATGTTAAAACACAAAATCGTCTTTTTATCGTTATTTACGGGGTTGGTAATGCTGCTTACCTCCAGCGAAGCATCAGCGCAGTCCAGTCCCAGGAAATTCATGCAGGGGGTACTATCCCAGCCGGGCGTAGCTGAATCCTTTACTCCCGGTTGCCTCGGTAAGAAGTATCCTGCCTATAAGGACCGTGCCGCATGGGATAAGGTGCTTGGGAAGGAGGAGGCGGCAAAGATCATTGCATCGGGAGAGGACTATCTCGACTACGAGTGGAAGTACATCCCCGCTTCTTCTTACCTGGAGTTCAACAAATCGGGCAACCGTACCATCATGGAGAACCCGTACAGCGCGAACAGGACTGCACTTTCCCGCCTGCTTCTAGCTGAACTCGCTGAGGGAAAAGGGCGTTTCATCCCCAAGATCGCCGACGGAATGTATTATTTCGCCTTCATGCCTGCATGGATCATCGCCGCCCACATCGTGAGGCAGCCCGGTGGCAGTTCCCTTCCCAGCGGAGACTATCATTTCATCGATCTCTTTGACGGAGAGGCATGCTCTGTCATTTCATGGTGTCTCTATTTCATGAAAGAAGAGGTGGATAAAATAGACCCATTCATATGTCGCGCAACCCGCAGGGCACTCAACGACAACATCATCAATCCGTTCCTGGATCCCGACAAGGAACCGCAGCAGTGGTGGATGGGATTCCGCGGTGAGGGTGTCAACAACTGGAATCCGTGGTGTAACTACAATGTCATCCAGGCTTTCCTGCTTGTGGAGGAAGACCAGGCCAAGATCAATGAAGCGGTTGCCAGAAGTGTCAGGAGCGTAGACATCTACATCGACCAGTTCCCTGATGACGGCGCCTGCGACGAGGGCCCGTCCTATTTTACGGTAGCAGCAGGAATCATGTTCAGGTGGATGCAGGAGATGTACGACGCATCAGGCGGCAAATTCAATCCCTTCGACAACGACAAGATCCGCCGCATGGGCGAATACGAATCCAGGGCGGACATGGGAGGAGGCTTCATGGCCAATTTCGCCGATGCACGTGCCAGGATGAATCCCGGTGGTCTTTCACTGTGGAACTATGGCAAGGCAATGGGCAGCCCGGAGCTCGTGAACTACGGCCTTTACTGCATGCGTAATGGTAAGGATGGTTTCAATATCCCTACTGCTGCAGGTTCAGGAAATGCAGGAGGAGGTCTTGAGACGATATGGAACCGTGCCCTCATGGTCAAGGAGATTGAAGCCCTCAACGAACGCTGTAAGAAAGAAGGATATGAAAATGTAGTGGCTTCACTGCGCAAGGACGTTCCCTCCAACACCTGGTACGACCAGACCGAGGTTGCCTTCATGCACACCTCCGACTGGAGCATCGCCGCCAAGGGTGGACACAACGGAGAAAGCCACAACCATAATGATATCGGTTCATTCATCCTGTCAGCCGGCGGGCATCCGGTCCTTATCGACGTAGGCCAGCCGACTTACACCCGCCAGACTTTCTCGTCTGAAAGGTACCAGATCTTCGCGATGCAGTCCGGATGGCACAATGCTCCGGTTATCAACGGTTTCGAGCAGAAAGAAGGAAAGCAGTACAAGGCTTCCGACATCTCTTTCAGCAGCAAAGGCTCAGCTTCAACCCTTTCGATGGACCTCAAGGGTGCATATCTTCCCGATGCTTCATGCAATTCCTGGAAGAGGAGCATCAATGTCAGCGAAGGGAAGAAGGGCAGTGTAATGACCATTACCGACACCTATTCGCTTTCCAAGAGGCTCGGTGCCGATGAGGAGCACTTCATTACCGCAGGTGATGTCTTCATCCCGGGAGATGTGTTCGACGGACAGACAATAGCAGAAGGAATGGTCCTGATCCATGACGGGAACACCGTCCTTCAGATAGCGTATCCGAAGACCCTCTCAGTAACGGTTGAAGAGAAACCTTTGGATGACAGGAACATTACCACTGTCTGGGGCGACCAGATCAGCAGGATAATGCTCAAGTCATCTGCTAATGCTCCGTTGAAGGGCAGCTACAAGATCACCATCACCCAGAGGTAGGATTCAGAAGGAGTATTCAATTGTGGCCAGCAGATTGAATCCCGGCATCGGGTAGCCCTGGACCACTTCGTACTTCTCATCCATAAGGTTCCGCAGTGCGAGCCTGAGGGTCAGTTCCCCCGGCCGCCCTGCGGAACCTTTTTCCTTGAAAGTCCTGGAGATCCATGCATCCAGGGTCTGGAAGGGGGCTGTCCTGTAATCCGGGATGTTCGCTGAGGAACTCCACCTGGTCGAGCTGGCTACATAGTTGAGGCTGAGGTCCCAGTCCTTCCAGCCGACTGTTCCCGTGGCCGATCCGCTGTGCATCGGGATGTAAGGGATCTGGCCTTTCCATGTGACGCTTCCCGGAGTAGAGAAGTCTCTGGAGCGCTGGAAACTGTAACGCATGGTAAGTGACGCCTTGAGGGCATCCTGGGCCTTCTTGTCCCAGTTAAGGCTCCATTTCAGGTCCATTCCCTGGACATGTACCCGCCCTATGTTGTACATCGTCCAGCGGAACTGGTTCGCTGTCGGGACGGCGATGATCTTGTCCGTAACCATGTTATAGTAGAAATCAGCCTTGAATTCAGATTCCAGTCCCCGGACTGGTTCGAAACCATGCCGGAATCCCAAGTCGTATTGCATTGCATTCTCAGGCTTGAGCGAGGAATTGCCGACGAAGGTGTAGTAGAGGTCATTGAAGGAAGGCATCCTAAAGGAGCGGCGGATGAAACCGTTGAAAGTCAGGTGTTTCAGCCTTGAGGGGAGCCAGATCGCCGAGATTGACGGGGTAAAGGCGGAGCGGTCCTTCTCCACGGACGGGAAACCGGCAGGTCCCTCTGCTCCCAGTTTGTCGAACGCAAATTGTGCAGGGAGCTTCAAATCTATTTGAAGGTTCTTGAAATAGAAGGAGTTACCCCAGAGCAGGAATATGCTGTGCCTCCTCGGGAATACGAAACTCCTCTGATTGGAGTGAAGATAGCTGAACTCATAGTCTGCGGCGAGTGTCCCTTTCCACCACTGGACAGGTGTAAACACATGGGACAGGGAAAGATATGCAGTGCTTAGGGCGAAGCGGTTGTCCACCGGCATGGCAGCGGGATCTTCATATGGATTAGTGCGGTAATTCGTGTAAGCATATGAATATCTTGCCTTTGCGCCTATTATGCTGGAGTTGCTGAAGCGATGCTCTCCGCTCCACTGTACGAAAATGTCCCTGTCACGCTGGCGGTCCTTTGTAGTTATGGCCGCCGATGCCCTTCTCACTACCGGGCCGGGCAGGCCCCTCTCTGAATCATAGAAATGCGCTAGTGTGCGCCACGAGTTGTTCCCGGACTTTCCTGAAAGCCTCCATGATGCCCGGAAACTCTGCAGGTCGCTGTTCTCCCGCACCATTGTGGTGTCGTAGCCGGCACCGGTGTCGTGGAAGCGGTAGCGTCCGTCCGTCTTTATCCATTCCGCTGATAGCCGGCTGGTCAGGTTGCCTGCCCTGTGATTCCATGCCATTGAGGGCGAGACAGTTCCGAAAGAGCCTCCCCTCAGGCGCACAGACCATGTGTCCTTCCTGCCCGGGAAAAAGCGAGGCTCACCGCTTGTCAGCATCAGATTGTTTCCACCCGCTTCCTCCCTGGCCCCGGGAACGGCGGCTCCAACAGAATTAGAACCCTCGCCATATGACAGGGCCGCCGAGGAGAATTCATCGGCTCCGAATCGCCCCAGGTCCACCTGCATATTCTGGGCATTCGACACCTGGATCCCGTCGATGAATACCCCTGTAAACTCGCTTCCCAGGCTGCGTATGTTCACTGTTTTCAGTCCACCCACGCCCCCGTAATCCTTCACCTGGAGCCCCCCGAACACCCTTACGGCATCCGAAAGGTCAGTGGCTCTGCGCAGTTCATCCGCAGCGACCCTGTCTCCGGCATATGCTGACGCGGCTGAACGGAGGCCCTTGACGGATGACTCCTTCAGGACGCCGCCTGAAACGGTGGTGTCCTGAGGCTGGAGATTCAGGAATAATGACACAGAGAGGATGTACAGGAAGGGATGGAACATATGTCAGCCGACCCTGTAAAGGCTGTCCACGATCCTGGCAGTGTCCAGACTGCGCTGGTGGGTATTGATTGCGGACTCTGTCTTTCCTGATTCTATAAGGTCGAAGAACTCCTTGACTTCTGGGTACATGAAATCCGGGGTCGGAGTACTGAGGTCTTCCCACTCGTCGGTCCCTTTCCTCAGTCCTGCATCACCGACTCCGGTGCGGAGCCTGATCCTGGGAGCAATCATAGTGGAAGTCTTGGTGATCTCTATCGTGCCGTCTTCACCCAGGATCTGGGTGCCCCATGCCCCGTCACAGGCCTTGGACCAGGTAATTGTAGCCTGCATCCCGGGATATGAAACGACCATCGATCCCTGGACGTCGATCGCGCAGGAGGGATCATTGCAGCCTCCGGGGAGCATCATCATCGGAGTGACTGAAACGCAGTCCAGCATCTTCTCCATGGTGTACTCTCCCTCCCACGGGACACCGAAAAGGTGGACCATCGGGGCTATGCAATAGACTCCCAAGTCACGAAGCGATCCTCCCTTCATTGCAGGATTGAACACATTGGCGACAGGGCC
Source organism: Bacteroidales bacterium (assembly GCA_017443465.1). GTDB lineage: Bacteria > Bacteroidota > Bacteroidia > Bacteroidales > UBA932 > Cryptobacteroides. The sequence goes on along the minus strand of JAFRXO010000011.1, from coordinate 67,892 downwards.
GCCCTGGAGGAATGCCGCGAATCTGGAAGAATACTGGCAGAATGAGGAGTTGTAGCACCTGACTTTCCCTATGCGCCCCAGCGCATCTTTTACATTCCTGAAATTCGGCAGGAGGGTAGTCTTCATCGCTTCCATCAATGCAACCCCGTTCCTCCGTGAAGCCTCTATCATGGATATGGCTTCTGAAGGGGAGGGGGCCATCGGCTTTTCGCATATGACATGCTTGCCGTGATCCATCATCATGATCGCATGAGAGGGGTGGCATATGTTGGGTGAAGCAATGTAAACTGCATCAATGTCAGGACTTTCCGCCAGTTCCTGAAGCGAAGTGAAGGTTCTGCGGGCGCCGTATTTTGAGGCGAATGCCGAGGCGGTTTCCTGATTGCGGGAATAGACTGCAGCGTAGTCGAAGCGCTCGTCCATCCTGGCTCCTTTGATGAAGGAGTCTACTATGAAATTGGTGCCTATGGTGGCAGTCCTGATTTTCATGGTCATATGAGATTATTGTCAGTCTTTGCACCAGCGGTCGAGCCAGTTGAAATATTCCTTGTGCCAGAACAGGGCGTTCTGCGGCTGAAGGATCCAGTGGCATTCTTCCGGGAACACAATCAGTTTCGAAGGAACTCCCATCATCTGCGCTGAATTGAAGGCCGCCATACCCTGGTCATATGGGATCCTGAAGTCCATCATTCCGTGGATGCAGAGGATGGGGGTATGCCATGAAGTCACCCTGTCCATGGGAGAGTTGAAATAATGCCTGAAGGCCTTTGGAGAAGAACTCCATGGAGCACCTGCCTGCTGCAGGCCGCCGAATGTTATCCCGTCTCCCTCAGGACCGGTCTTTCCGGGCTCATATGCATACTCCGTCAGGCCGCCGTTGTCCCAGTTCGGGAACCACATCTCCTCTGTCTCGGACCACATGTATTTCTCATCGAATATGCCGGCATGCGCGATGAAGCAATCATAAAGGTCGCCATGGACACCAGCCAGATAATAAACTGAATAACCGCCATATGAAGCTCCGCATCCGGCGAGTTTCCCGACATATGGTTCAGCCTTGATGTTGCGTCCTGCGGTAAGGTAATCCTGCATGTTGAGGCCTGGATAGTCTCCGGAAATCTCTTCGCACCATGGCTGGCCGAAAGAGGTGGTCCCTCTTCGGTTGGGCATTGTCACTATGAAGCCCTGTGAAGCCATCAGCCGATAATTCCAGCGGTAGGACCACCCCTGGTCAAGGGCTCCCTGAGGGCCTCCGAGAAGGATCTCGATAGCCGGATAGGTCTTTGACGGGTCGAATTTCGGGGGATAGAGGATCCAGGTCAGCATCCTTTCTCCGTCAATCGTCCTGGTCCAGCGGGCTTCCATGGTAACCGGATCCAGCTGGTCCAAGATGTGGTCATTCTCATGGGTGATCCTGGTAACTGTAGCTCCGTGGATTACAGGGCATTCGGCATAGAGGAATTTGTCCTTTACTATCTCCTCGCCATTTACGGGATCGAGGGAGAGCGCATCGGTGCGGCCGGTAAGGCTGGCCTCCCCGGTGCCGCATTTTACTGCGACCAGTTCGTTGGGGAATTCCAGGCTGCAGTAGCTGGTAAGGAGAGTCCCGTCCTCAAGTACAGCGAAGGGAGAGTTGAAGTTGTACCAGAGGTTCTCGTCAGTCAGGCGGACGATGTCGCCTTTGGATTCCCTTGCCAGGAAGATTCCCTGGATCCCTTCTGCGGATGAGTTGAAGTAGAGGGATTTGGAATCATCTGACCACACGAGGCCTGCTGCATTGTATTTGAAGTTCTGGGTGAGATTCCTGATGTTATTGAAGGAGAGGCTGCCGTCTGCTCCGTCAATCACGTCAGTGACCATGATGTCGGTCTTGTCGGCCTCATATCCGTCCCTGGCCATGCGGATCCAGGCCAGTTTTGTGCCGTCCGGACTCCAGAGGGGATCGGTGTCATAGCCTCCTCCTACGGGGATGCAGGAAGTCTTTCCGTCCCTGCTGTCCCAGACATAGATCTCGGTATTGGTGGAAAAAGCGTATTCCTTTCCCGAGAGCTTTTTGCAGGAATAGGCGATGTATCTCCCGTCGGGACTCCAGGAGCACTGCTCCAGTCCGCTGAAGGGCTCGATGGGGAGTTCGTACTTTCCGGCGTCCTCGCCGAGGATGTTCACCGAGCCATCCTGGGTGAATGCCGTCTTGCCCAGATCGGCTACATATGTCTGGGGAAGGGTCTCTACCCAGTGGTCCCAGTGGCGGTACATCAGGTCTTCGGTGACATATGCCTTGGCCTTGTCGAGGGCGGGATCAAGGTCGGACGGGCCGGTCAGTTTCGGGTTTGGGACAGTGCCGCTCCACATTACGCGGCTCTCATCGGGAGAGAGACTGAACTCACCGATTCCGTCCTTCACATCGCTCAGGCAGCGGCTTCTTCCCAGCGCGCCGTCCTTGTAGGGGGCCTTGTAAAGCTGTCCGCCTTTCAGGTAATAGATGTGCTTGCCGTCGCGGGACCATCTCGCATTGGAGACGCTCTTCCCTTCAGAGGTGAGCTGGACCTTTCCGCTGCCGTCCACATTGCATATGAAGAGGTTGCGGACGCTCCTGTTGTCTTTCACAGAGGTGTAACTCACGCCGTAGAGGATCTTTGTGCCGTCAGGAGAGAGCTGAGGATCGGAGAGCCTTCCGAGGGAAAGCATTACCTCGGGAGAGAAATGCCCGTCACTGATGGTGATGTCGGACGGACCGATATAGCTTCCCTGGGGAGCCTGTTTCTCATTCTTGCATCCCATAGCCATGATCGCTGCTGCTGTCATCAGAAGAATTGATTTTTTCATATGTATCCTTGTTTTCGTTGTTGTTTCCATTCATCGCGCATCCCTTTTCGAGGAGTGCGAGCATATTTTCGCGGACCGAGTCAGGGGAGAGGATCCGTATGCGCCCTGCAAAGCTGCAGAGTTGCATGTAAAGGTCCGGAGTGGGAACTACCTTCATCCGGAATATGTGATTCTGCGGATCGATCTCACGTTGGGCACGGTGAAGAGGCAGGTCCCTGAGATAGCCGGCATCGATCCCGTCGGCCTGGAAGCGGATGGTAACCGGAGTCTGGTCCGGGGAAGGTATGTATATGCCGAAACTGTTCTCGAACAGCTGGTCCACGTCGAAACCCTTCGGAAGTTTGAATGATGTGCCGGTGAGGGACGCACGCCTGATCCTGTCAAGGCTGTAAACCCTTACGGAGTCCCGCTCCTCGCTGTAACCGACCAGATACCAGCGCTTTGCATATTCTTTCACGGCATATGGATGGACGTGCCTCGTGCTTGTCATGTCCTGGGTGTATTTGCCGTATTCGATCTCGAGGGTGGAAGACTTCAGCATAGCGTCCATCACCGTGGGGAGGAACTTGTGTCCGGAAGGGATGTCCTCTACCGAGACCCTGCCGCTGAGCCTCTCCCTTCCAAGGGATAGCATATTGCTGACTGTGAATGTGTTGACGAGCCAGCGCTGGGAGGAATCCATGTCGATGGCATCGTCCGCGAAGGGGAGGTAATAGCGGTTGGTGGAGCGGTCGCACAGGATGCTGATTCCGAATATGTCTTCAATGGCCTTCCTGTGGTTGACGAAGGAACTCCTGGCAAGTGCCGCCCCGAAATTGTCCTCCCATTTGTCCTGCAGTTCCTCCAGGGTCAGACCCCGCTCCTGGGCGTCTGTGAATGTCTGGATGAGCCAGACGTATTTCTGTATGAGTCCGGCTACCATTCTCAGGAGATTTTGCTGAAGTTCTTGATGTCGTATTTTCCCCCTTGAAGGACCAGTACCAGGATGGCGTTTTCACTTCGGGAAAGGGAAGGATCCCTCTCCAGGATGCTGACGGCGTATTCCCTGGCCAGGGTCAGGATCGTCCCGTCATGGGCGAGGGAAGCTATCTTGAGTTCGATCGGAAGCCCGCTCTGCTGGGTCCCCTCCAAGTCTCCGGGGCCCCTCATCTTCATGTCTTCCTCTGCGAGTTCGAATCCGTTTTCCGTAGAGCACATCAGGTCCAGCCTCTTGCTCGATTCTGCGGAGACCTTCTGTCCCTTGACCAGGATGCAGAAGGATTTTTCGGCACCTCTTCCGACCCTTCCACGAAGCTGGTGGAGGGTTGAAAGGCCGAAGCGTTCGGCATTCTCGATCACCATCACAGAGGCATTCGGGACATCGACTCCCACTTCGACCACAGTGGTGGAAACCAGGATGTTGGCCCTTCCCGAGGAGAAAGCGTCCATGTTGAAGGTCTTTTCCTCTGAGGTCTGCTTTCCATGCACTATGGCGACTTTGTAAGGAGGGAAAGGGAAGTGGTCGACAATGTCCTGCCATCCTTGCTCCAGATTCTGGTAATCGACTTTCTCGCTTTCGAAGATCAGAGGGTACACCACGAATACCTGTCTGCCGGCCTCGATCTGCTTTTTCATGAACCTGTAGAGTTCAGGGCGGCGGTTGGCTGCAATCTGAAGGGTTTCGACCGGTTTCCTTCCCGGGGGCATTTCATCGATTACGGAGACGTCCAGGTCCCCGTAAAGGGTCATGGCCAGTGTGCGCGGGATAGGGGTGGCGGTCATTACTAGCACATGAGGGAGAGTCTGTCCAGGCGATTTGGCCCACAGCCGGGATCTCTGTTCAACCCCGAACCGGTGCTGTTCGTCAATGACGGCGAGCCCGAGCCTGTGGAAGATCACGCTGTCTTCGATGAGGGCATGGGTGCCTATGCATATGCCTATCGATCCGTCTTGCAGTCCGGCGAGGATTGAGTTCCTCTCTTTTGCCGGAGTGCTTCCGGTGAGAAGGGCGCATTTGCATCCGGTCGGTTCCAGATAGCGGCATATGTTCTTATAGTGCTGTTGTGCAAGCACTTCCGTGGGGGCCATGATGCAGGATTGCCAGCCGTTTCCTATGGCTATCAGTGAGCATAGGACCGCAACCATGGTCTTCCCGGAACCGACGTCTCCCTGGAGCAGGCGGTTCATCTGGTGTCCGCTGGCCATGTCGGCCCTGATTTCCTTAATGACCCTTTTCTGCGCTCCTGTGAGTTCATATGGAAGGGCATTGTAGCATTTGTGGAACGCTTCTCCCACATGAGGCATCACTATCCCGTTCTCGGAGCGGCTGCGGACATATTTCTGGCGCACCAGGGAGAGCTGAAGGTAGAACAGCTCTTCGAATTTCAGCCTGTACCTGGCCTTTGAGAGGGCCTGGGCATCGGATGGGAAGTGTATGTTCCTCAGGGCATATTTAAGAGGCACGAGACCTTTTTCCTTCAATATGTACTCAGGGAGGGTCTCCTGTATGCTGTCCATGCAGGAATTCAGGGCTGCACTCACCATTCTCAGCATCACTTTTCCTGTGACTCCTGCGTTTTTCAGTTTCTCGGTCGAGGTGTATACTCCTGTCATGGTGAGGCCGGAGGTGTCGGCCCCTGCTGCAGGCGGAGTGTCTATCTCAGGGTGAACTATGTTCAGCCTGTTCCCGAATGCGGTAGGCTTCCCGAAGAACAGAAACGTCTGCCCCGGACGGAGTTTTTCATATGTGTACTTGATGCCGCGGAAAAACACCAGTTCGATGGAGCCGCTCTGGTCGCTTACCCAGACGCTGAGCCTGGTGGCCCGCTGGGACTTGTCCGGGGTTACCTGGACTCCGCCCTTCGCTATAAGGTCGGCGCGCATCACGGTGCCCAGTATCTGGACATATGCCATGTCAGGCAGCACGGAAGCGATTGGCTGGATGGTACTTCTGTCGATGTAGCGGAAGGGGTAGAAATGGATCAGGTCACCGAATGTCCCGAGCCCGAGTTCGGAACGCAACAGTTGTGCCCTCCTCGGCCCGACACCTGGCAAGTACTGTATATCCGATGTCAGAGTGCTCTGCATTCTTTTTTGTCCGCGTGAATTACAAAGATACTAAAAAATAGTCTTAACTTTGCTATGTGGAAAAGTTGATAATCAATAACGACATTCTTTTCTCAAAGGTGGTTGAACTCCTCCGGGAGGGCAAGACTGTCACCATCCCGGTCAAGGGGGTGAGCATGCTGCCTTTCATCAAGGGGGAGAGAGACAGCGTCGAGCTGGAGTCCCTCTGCGGCGCGGGGGCCGGGCGTTCCGTGTCCAGGGGGGATATCGTCCTTTTCCGTTATGCGGGACGGTACATCCTCCACAGGGTCCTGGATCCGTCCGGCGAGAAAATCGTGATCCGCGGCGACGGGGTTCCGGAGGGCTGTGAATATCCTTCCAGGGAGGAGGTATTCGGTCGAGTAAAGCGTATTATCAAGAAGGGGGAGCGTCCTGTGGACCCGTACACCGGGGGGAGGATGGCAGTATGGCGCATATGGGAGTTGATGCGGCCGCTGCGCCGCTACATGCTTGCGCTTTACAGGCGCCTCGTCTGGCCCGGCTTTTGCCGATAATAACCGTCATATCAAATAAATTCGCCATATTTACATTATGAAGATTAAAAAAGGATTCGTCCTGCGGACCATATGCGGGCAGAACGTCATCTCGGGAGAAGGCCTGGACCAGGTCAATTTCAGCAAGCTGATCAGCCTGAACGACACTGCTACATTCCTTTGGAAGGCAGCTCAGGAGGGGGATTTCACTGAAGAAGCGCTGGTTTCCCGCCTTCTCGATGAATATGAGGTGGAAAAAGAAGTGGCAGAGAAGGATATCCATGCGATGATCTCCCAGTGGCGTGAACTCGGCCTGGTGGAAGACTGACATAATGAAATCCAAGGCCATTGGGAGCGATTCGTAAATATGCCGTCTGGCTCTGGAAGAATTCCGCCGGCGTGCGCGGGGCCCTGGCAGCCAATGTGCTGCTGGGGATTGCAAACGTGGCCCTGAACCTCTATTTCATCTTTATCAGCAAGAGGATAGTCGATGTAGCGACAGGCGATTTCGCTACCGGACACAGGGGGAAGACCCTTTTGTTCTGGGCCTTGGTGATGGCCGTGGTCATCCTGGCCCGCCTGGTAGTCGGAGCTATGAACACAAGGCTGGAAGCCATCACTTCCTCGAAGATGAATTTCCTCATCCGCAAGCGGGTCTATTCCATGCTCCTTCTTTCTCAGTGGCAGGGGCGTGAGAGATTCCACTCAGGGGACACCCTTAACCGGATGATGACGGATGTGGACACTGTGACGAGGATCATATGCACGGATTCCCCGGCCCTGATTACGACCCTTTTCCAGATGGTCGCCGCCTTCGGGTTCCTCTGTACGATGGACTGGCGCCTGGCTTCCGTCATTGTGCTGATTACTCCCGTCTTCCTGGGACTCAGCAAGATTTTCGCCCACAAGATGCGCTCCCTGACGAAGGATATCCGTGAGAGCGAGAGCAAGGTGCAGAGCCACATCCAGGAGAGCATCCAGCACAAGACTGTCATACAGTCTCTCCAGAAGAGCGACATGATGGAGGAGCAACTGGATGATATCCAGGCAGTTGAATATGGTCAGGTAATGCGGCGTGCCAACTTCAACGTTGTCGCACGCCTGATAGTCGGAGCTACGTTCAGTTTCGGCTATATGGCCGCTTTCCTATGGGGAGCGACCGGTATTTTCAGGGGGACGATCACCTTCGGTGTGATGACCGCCTTCCTCCAGTTGGTCGGCCAGATCCAGAATCCGACCATGCGCCTGACCAGGCAGATCCCGTCGTTCATCTACGCGACATCTTCCATCGACAGGATAATGGAACTTTCTGAAGCTCCTAAGGAAGAGAGGGGCGAGGATATAATGCTTTCCGGAGTCGGGGGAGTCTCTCTCTCCGGCATGACCTTCCGCTATCCCGACGGGGAAGAGAATGTGCTTGAAGACATTACATATGACTTCCCGCCGCATTCCCGAACTGCCATTGTCGGCGAGACGGGGGTAGGGAAGAGCACCATGATAAAGCTCATGCTGTCGCTTCTGCGTCCTACATCCGGAAGCATAAGCATATATGACGGAGATGTTTCCGTGCCGGTGTCTCCGATGACGCGGGCCAATTTTGCATATGTTCCCCAGGGCAACACGCTTTTCAGCGGTACTATACGTGAGAATCTCCTCCTGGGTAATCCTGATGCAACGGATGAGATGCTGTGGAAGGTACTCGGTACCGCCGCGGCGGATTTCGTGAAGGATCTTCCCGGCGGACTCGATGCTTCCTGCGGTGAGCATGGTACCGGATTGTCCGAAGGCCAGGCTCAGAGGATAGCAATCGCCAGGGGCCTCCTCCGTCCCGGAAGCATATTGCTCCTGGACGAGTTCTCGTCCTCGCTGGATCCTGAGACCGAGGCATTGCTGATGCAGAGGCTCATGTCAGTCTCGGAGAACAAGACCCTGATCTTCATCACTCACCGTGAGAAGATAGCAGAGTATTGTGACAATGTCCTTTCGCTTAAAGGGAACCGTCAGGCTATCTGAGGACGTCCGTTCTTTCCGCCTTCGTGTCCGCGTCCGTTGTCAAGCCGCCTTTCAGGCATCTTGTCGCTGAGAAGGTCATCGTATTCCAGACGGTTCCTCCATATGTCTACAGCCTTGTAGATGGCGTTTCTCATAGAGTCCGGATCGGATATGCCCCTCCCGGCCTTCTCGAAAGCGGTCCCGTGGTCCGGGGATGTGCGTACAATAGGCAGTCCGGCCGTGAAATTGACTCCGTCTTCGAAAGATATAGCCTTGAACGGGGCCAGTCCCTGGTCATGGTACATTGCCAGAACCGCGTCGAACCTGGTATAGTTCCCCAGGCTGAAGAATCCGTCGGCGGAGTAGGGGCCGAAGGCGTTGATACCTTCGTCGCATGCCTGTTTGACTGCAGGGGCGATAATATCAGACTCCTCAGTTCCGATCAATCCGCCGTCGCCGCAATGTGGGTTGAGGCCCAGGACGGCAATCTTCGGGGAATCAATGCGGAAATCCCTGGTCAGGGAGTCTTTCATTATCCTGAGCTTGTCTACAAGCATCTGGGTGTTGAGTGCGCCGGCCACTTCCCTGAGGGGGATGTGCCCAGTCGCCACCCCGACCCTGAGGCTGTCGCTTACCATGAACATCAGGACATCCTCTACTCCGAACTGTTTCTGGAGGTACTCGGTGTGTCCGGTGCTGCCGAAGCCGGCCTTGTCCATTGAACGCTTGTTTACTGGCGCTGTAACCAGGATGTCGATATCCCCTGCTTTCAGGTCGTCAACAGCAGTCTGCAGGGAGGTCATCGCACCTCTGGCAGCCTCGACTGTGGCCTGCCCCGGTTCCGGGACTATCCCGTCGGGAAGGCAGTTGATAATGTTTATCTTACGCGGCCTTGCCTGCCTGGGTCCGTTGATTACGAAAGCCTCTGCCGGGCCTATTTCTGACAGGGTCTTCTTGTAGAAGCCGAACAGTTTGGACGAGCCGTAGATTACCGGGGTGAAAGCCTCGAGTATCCTCTCGTCCGAGAGGGCCTTGATAATGACTTCGTAACCTATTCCGTTCCAGTCTCCCTGGGTGATCCCTACAAGCGGGCGCCTTGCACCCTGTGTCCTGTGATTGTCCATTTCTCAAAAATCTTCAATTGTTCCGGTCTGCTCCATCGAAGCCAGGAAACCTTCGTCGGCGGGGAGGTCAGGCAGGCTTCTGGCCTGCACTGCAAGGCTGTCGCACCTTTCATTCTCCGGGTGTCCGGCGTGTCCCTTGATCCAGTGGAAAGACACATCATGTTTTCTGTAAACCTCCAGGAAGCGCATCCACAGGTCCGGATTCTTCTTTTTCCTGAAACCGGTAGCCTCCCATTGGGTGAGCCATCCCATCGTCACGGCATTAACTACATATGACGAATCGCTCCACACTTCGATCCTGGCATGTTCCCAGCGTACAGCTTCGAGTCCCAGGATTACTGCCAGGAGTTCCATGCGGTTGTTGGTCGTAAGGGCGAAGCCCCCGGACATCTCCTTTCGGGCCTTCCCGCAGACCAGGACTATCCCATAGCCTCCCGGGCCGGGGTTGCCGCTGGCGGCTCCGTCGGTGTAGAGGAATATTGGTGGCCTTTGTGGCATGTTCCCTGAATGTTTACTGGAATACAAAGATAGCCTTTTTTGGCGGTTTTTTTGCTAAACTTAAATTTAGTAGTTAATTTTGTATTCTTAAGACAATTTGAAATAAAGTTATTGCATCAGCATGAAAAGGATATTCGGGCTTTCCCTTATCGCAACCGTTGCACTTTTTGCAGCATCTTGCAGTTCAAAGACCTACAAGAACATCAATTATTTCCAGGACGTACAGAATGATACGGTCATGAACATGGCGGTGAATCAGGGTATCCTGATCCAGGAGAAGGACATGATTTCCATCATCGTCTCTTCCAGCAACCCTGCCGCTTCAGCCATCTACAACCTTCCCGTTGCGTCATATCAGGCCGGATCGGAGTTGAACAACACCAACAGCGGCTATCAGAGGCTGCTCGGATATGTAGTTGACAATGAGGGTAATATAGAATTTCCTAAACTTGGAAAGATCCATGTCGCCGGAATGAACCGCTGGCAGCTTTGCGACAGGATCAGGCGTGAGCTTATCGACAACGGCCTCCTCCTGGATCCTGTTGTCACCGTGGAATTCATGAACTTCAAGTTCTCAGTCCTCGGCGAGGTCGTCGCCCCCGGAACTTACACCAACCAGGGAGACCGTATCAACATCCTCCAGGCCCTTTCGATGGCGCGTGACCTTACGATCTACGGCCGTCGTGACAATATCCGCGTCTTCCGTGAGATCAACGGTAAGAGGCAGGTCTACATAGTGGACATCAGGGACACCGACATTTTCAATTCCCCGGCTTACTATCTCCAGCAGAACGATATCGTTTACGTCACCCCGAACGCGGTGCGTGCAGGTCAGTCTACTATCAACGAGAACAATTTCAGGAGCGTATCGTTCTGGATGACGATGGGCTCCACCCTCGTTACGATAACCAACATGATTATCCTGATCCTGACCCGGTAATTAACTATAATCCAGAACATTATGTCTGAAGACAAAAACTTCTCCAAATGGAACGGCAGTGACAACGAAGAGAGCGCACTGCAGCTTTCCGACATACTGGCGATGTTCACCAGCCACAAATGGGCATATGTCATATTCACGGCGCTGTGCCTGTTCATCGCACTGTTCTATCTTTACCGGACGCCCAAGACCTGGAGCCGTACCGCAAAGGTGATAGTGGATGAGAGCGCTGAGAACTCGACACTGAGGGACCTCGCCTCTTTCTCTGCAAGTTCGGCCAGGTCAAGATATTATGCATCTTCCGCCAATGTCTACAATGAGATGGAGGCATTCTCTTCTCCGGACATCATGCAGAAGGTGGTCGAAAGACTCGGGCTCGAGACATCATATGTCGAGGACCAGTTCCTCCGCAAAAGGGAACTTTACACAGGGACTCCTTTCGTGATGGTCCTTGCCGGTGATAACCCCACTTCCTCCCTTTCTTTCAGGGTAGTCAAGAAGTCCGGGGAATCCTTCCTCCTGGATGAATTCGCCGTTGCCGGCCAGCCTATCAAAGGCAAATCAGTCCAGGGTGCGATGGGGGACACCCTCGTAACTCCTGTCGGACGCCTGGCGCTTATGCCGACTATCCATGCCGACAAATGGAGCAACGACATCACCGTCCTCTGGGCGAATTCCATGTCCAGGGCCAAATCATATGCCGGCAGGCTCCACGTGAGTCTCTCCGGAAAGGAGACTTCAGTCGTGGTGCTTTCCATCGAAGATCTCTTCCCGGCTCGTGCTCAGAGTGTAATTTCCACTCTTATAGATATTTATAACGAGCAGTGGATCCAGAACCAGACAAGGGCTGCGCGTAACACCACTGCCTTTATCGATGACAGGCTGAAGGTTATTAACGCTGAACTCGGCGGTGTCGAGGACGACCTCAGGGAGTACAAGGAAGCCAACAAAATTACCAACATCCAGTCTATTTCTGATTCTTATCTGGCAGAGTCATCCCAGTACCAGTCCAGGGCTTTCGAAGTCAACAACCAGCTTTCAATAGCCAGGTTCATCAAGTCCTACCTGAACGATCCCAAGCACGAGAGGGACCTTATCCCGTCTAACTCCGGACTTACCAACGTGGGAGTCGAGAGTTCTATCCAGGAGTATAATGCCCTGGTGCTCAAGAGGGACAACCTTCTCCGTGATGCCGGTACCAACAACCCCCTCATCATTGACCTGAACAATTCCATCGATGCGATGAAGGTATCGATCAACAGGTCAATCGACAACCTTATTGCTGCTCTTAAACTGCAGGCTGATGACATCTCCGCACGGGAGAACGAGATTCTCAACAGGATCGCCAACACTTCCGGACAGGAACTCCAGCTGCTCTCCATCGAAAGGCAGCAGAAGGTGACCGAATCGCTTTACGTTTACCTTCTCCAGAAGCGTGAGGAGAATGAGATAGCATCTCTTGTTAATGTCGCGAACACCAGGACCATCATGAACCCCAACGGCGGTTCCGCTCCGGTGGCTCCCAATAAGAAACTGGTCTTGCTGATAGCCCTTATGATGGGACTCGGCATTCCTTTCGCCTATTATTTCCTCAAGAACTCCCTGGAGACTTCTGTGAAGACCAAGGCAGACCTGGCATCACTCTCTGCTCCGTTCCTGGCTGAAATTCCCCAGATGGGCATACCGGAGAACTTCTGGGAGAAGCTTCGTCTGAACAAGTACAATGACGACAACTGTAAGATACAGGTCAGGAGCGGGAAACGAGATGCCATCAATGAGGCATTCCGAGTCCTCAGGACGAACCTTGATGTCATGGCATCGCAGGAAAAGGGACAGAGCCACGTCTTCATGGTTACTTCCTTTAACCCCAATGCCGGTAAGACCTTTACTATCATGAATATGGCTGCGTCCATGGCCCTTAAGGGGACCAGGGTCCTCCTTCTCGACCTGGACCTCCGCAAGGCGACCTTGAGCAAGGCTCTCAGGAAGAACAGCACCGGATCCGCGGCTTATCTTACTGGAAAGATAGACGACTATCATTCTGTCGTACAGAAACTTGAGGACAACCTCTCTCTCCTTTCCGTGGGAACCCTTCCCCCGAACCCGGCCGAGATCCTGGTGTCCGACAAGTTCAAGGATTTCATGGAGCAGCTGCGTACCGAGTATGACAACATCTTCATCGACTGTCCTCCGGTGGATGTTGTGGCTGATACTTCCATTATCGCACGCCATGCCGACATTACTGTGTTCATCCTCAGGGCCGGTCTGTTCGACCGCAGAGCCCTGCCTGCAGTAGAGGACCTCTACAACAAGGGAATGTACAACAGGATGGCCATTGTCCTGAATGGTGTCATGGGCTCCGGAAGCCATTACGGACACTATGGCTACGGTTATGGCTACGGTAATGGCTATGGCTACGGTTACGGCTATGGGGAGCAGGATACTCCCAGCGGCAAGTCACGAAAGAAGAGTACAAAGAAATCTTCTTTCGAGAATGATCCCGGCAACACCGGAGACGTTATTAAATCTGCTTAATGTTCGGTTTTTTCAGCAGCAGAAAGTCACTTATAGACAGCGGGCTTCTAAAGGGAGCCGTAGATAATCATTCACATATACTTTGGGGACTTGACGACGGGGTTTCTTCTCAGGAGGAGACCCTGTCTATCCTTTCATGGCTGGAAAGCCTTCAGGTACGGACTTTGTGGCTTACCCCCCACACGATGGAAGATGTTCCGAATACTACCGAAGGACTGAAGAAGCGTTTCCAGGAGTTGCTGGACGTTTACAAAGGCCCCATCGAGCTGCATCTTGCATCGGAGTATATGATGGACCGTCTTTTTGAAGAACATCTTGAGAATGGGGATTTCCTGACTCACGGGGACAACAAAGTACTCGTCGAGACATCCATATGGGGTGCCCCCATTGATTTCTGGGACCTCCTGGACAAGATGATTTCAAAGGGATTCAGTCCGATGATAGCACACCCTGAACGCTATCGTTACATGCATATGCCTGATTATGAGAGGCTGAGGCAGATGGGTTGTACCCTTCAGCTGAACCTTCCTTCCATTATCGGGGTCTATGGCGAGACGGTGAAACTGAAAGCAGAGGCGCTTCTGTCGAAAGGGTGGTATGACATGGCAGGTTCCGATTGCCATCGGTTCCGCTCAATCCAGGGACAGTATCAGGGTAAGGTCCTTTCAAAGGAAGTCCTTTCCGCCCTGTCCGGACTTATGGACATATGATACAGATTTCAACTTCGGAGTCGCCTATCTTTTCTAGGTTTTAGACCTTTATCGGAATATGACAGTCTGTCACGCATAATTGCGTGGCAGACTGTTTGTTTTGTCACCTATTTTCATTAAATTTGCAAGATAGCAGGATTATTTCCTTTGCATGATAGAAACAATTGATAATCATATAGATAAGTAGAGAAATGCCAGTAGTTGAAGTTCTGAGGAAAATTTTCGGTTCAAAGTCCGACAGAGATATGAAGGCCGTGAGGCCTGTTCTCATGAAGGTGTTGTCAGCATATGAAAGTATAGACAAATTATCCAACGATGATCTCCGTGCCCATTCGCAGGTCTTGCGCGAGCGCATAGCCGAGGCTGAGGCTCCGTTTGAGAAGCGTATTGCCGAGATCAAGGCTGAGCTCGACGGCGACATCCCCGTAAGCGAAAAGGAAAAACTGGCTACCGAGGCTGACAAGCTGGTTAAGGAAGAAGACGAGGCCATTGAAAAGAAACTCGATGAGATCCTTCCCGAGGCATTCGCCATCATGAAGTCCACCGCCAGGAGGTTCGCCCAGAATGAGACCATCGAGGTGACTGCCACCGACTTCGACAAGAAACTATCGATCGACCACGATTTCGTACACATAGAGGAAGACAAGGCCATATGGCACAATCACTGGAAGGCCGGCGGCAATGAGGTCACCTGGGATATGATCCATTACGATGTCCAGCTCATCGGAGGTATAGTGCTTCATCAGGGCAAGATCGCCGAGATGGCCACCGGAGAAGGTAAGACCCTCGTCGCAACCCTTCCTGTCTTCCTGAACGCGCTTGCTGGTAAAGGCGTGCATGTGGTCACTGTCAACGACTACCTGTCAAAGCGTGACTCCGAGTGGATGGGACCGCTTTACATGTTCCATGGCCTTTCGGTCGATTGCATCGACAAGCACGAACCGAACAGCGACTCCCGCAAGAGGGCATATGACTGCGACATCACTTTCGGAACCAACAATGAATTCGGCTTCGATTACCTGCGTGACAACATGGCCATACGCCATCAGGACCTCGTGCAGCGCAAGCATCACTATGCCATAGTCGACGAGGTGGACTCAGTCCTCATCGATGATGCCAGGACCCCGCTCATCATATCCGGCCCTGTCGGCAAGGACGCTGCTGATGACCAGTGCATGGAGTTCAGGCCTTACATCGAAAGTCTCTACCAGAAACAGCGCAGCCTTGTCAACCAGGTTCTCAACGATGCCAAGAAGGCTATTGCCGAAGGTAAGGAAGACGAAGGCGGAATGCTCCTTCTCCGTGCTAAGAAGGGCCTTCCCAAATACCAGCCCCTCATCAAGTTCCTCAGCGAACAAGGCATGAAGCAGATGATGCAGAAGGCGGAAAACTTCTATATGCAGGACAATGAGAAGGAGATGCCTACAGTGACTGATCCCCTGTACTTCGTAATCGAGGAGCAGCAGAATTCAGTGACGATGACCGACAAGGGGCACGACCTTCTTGCCAACGCAGTTTCCGACTCCAATTTCTTCGTCCTTCCTGACGTAGGAAGCGAGATTGCAGCCATCACAAACGACCAGTCTCTTTCGGCCGAGGAGAAGCAGCAGAAGAAAGACGCACTCATGGAGGACTACTCCCTCAAGAGCGAGAGGGTGCACACTGTCACCCAGCTGCTCAAGGCATATGCGATGTTCACCAAGGACGTGGACTACATCGTCATCGACAACAAGGTCAAGATAGTCGATGAGCAGACCGGCCGTATCATGGAGGGAAGGCGCTGGAGCGACGGACTCCATCAGGCGGTAGAGGCCAAGGAGAATGTAAAGGTTGAGGCCGCGACCCAGACTTTCGCTACCATCACCCTGCAGAACTACTTCAGGATGTACCACAAGCTCTCCGGTATGACCGGTACTGCCGAGACTGAGGCTGGGGAGTTCTGGTCGATCTACAAGCTGGATGTAGTTGTCATCCCGACCAACCGTCCGGTAATCCGCGACGACCAGGATGATCTCATCTACAAGACCAAGAAAGCCAAATATGCCGCGGTAATAGCTGAGGTCCAGAGCCTTGTAAAGGCGGGACGTCCTGTCCTCGTCGGTACCACCGACGTCGAGACTTCGGAACTCCTCAGCCGAATGCTCCGCATCAGGGGTATCAAGCACAATGTCCTCAATGCCAAGGAGCATGCACGTGAGGCCGAGATAGTCGCCCAGGCCGGACAGTCCTCCACTGTCACCATCGCTACAAACATGGCTGGACGAGGAACCGACATCAAGTTGTCCCCCGAGGTGAAGAAAGCCGGCGGACTTGCTATCATCGGTACGGAAAGACACGATTCCAGGCGTGTTGACAGACAGCTCCGCGGACGTGCAGGCCGCCAGGGAGACCCGGGTTCTTCAAGGTTCTACGTCTCACTCGAGGATAAGCTCATGAGGCTCTTCGGCTCTGAAAGGATCGCAGGAGTAGTCGACAAGCTGGGAATGCAGGATGATGAGGCTCTCGAGAGCGGAATGCTCTCAAAGCAGATCGAAAGGGCACAGCGGAAGGTTGAAGAGAACAATTTCGGCATCCGTAAGAGGCTTATCGAATATGACGACGTCATGAACTATCAGAGGGAGGCTGTCTATTCCAGGCGCCGCAACGCCCTCTCCGGTGAGCGCATCGAGATCGATGTGATGAACATGATGCTCGACGAGGCTAACATCATAGTGGAGAATGACGAGGGATTTCCCTTCGAGGCGTTTGAAGAAGACGTAATGGGCCAGCTTTCCATAGAACCTGGATTCGACGCGGATTTCTACGAGCATGCCGCGCCTCAGGACAAGGCCCGCAAGCTCTTCGAGCATATGCAGGAAGTCTATCGCAGGCGTATGGACACTATGGAAGAGAAGGTCTATCCTTTCATCAAGGAGGTATATGAGAAGCAGGGAAGTATGTACGAGAACATAGCCCTCCCGATCTCCGACGGCAAGAAAGGCCTTAATCTCTCCGTGCCCCTGAAGAAAGCATATGAGAACCAGGCCAGGGAGATCGAGAAATCCCTCAGCCGCACCCTCATACTCTGGCAGATAGACGATCACTGGAAAGAGCACCTTCGTGAAATGGACGACCTCCGCCAGAGTGTACAGAACGCCGCATATGAGCAGAAGGACCCGCTCGTGGTCTATAAGCTCGAGTCTTACAACCTCTTCTCGGAGATGCTCCAGGGGCTGAACAAAGACGTCCTCCGTTTCCTCCTCAGGTCCTTCATACCCCTTCGCGATTCGGCTGAGGACCAGGGCAGGCAGAGGCCCAACCTCAGGCAGGCGGCAGCTTCCCGCAGGACGGACATGTCCCGCATGCAGGTGTCCCGCAGCCAGCTCTCCACGAACGGGGAACAGAAGTCCAACACTCCCGTCAGAGTCGATAAGAAAGTCGGCCGCAACGATCCCTGCCCCTGCGGCAGCGGTCTGAAGTACAAGAACTGCCACGGCAAGGGAATCGTTTAACAATCAGAAGTTTCCAAGACTAAACATATAAATAATACAACCATTATGGCAACACCAATCAGAGAACAGGAAGTGAATGTGAACGAGGTGAGCAGAGTCTCCACCGGCACAGTCATCAAGGGTGAGATATCCTCCCCGAACGACATCCGTATCGACGGAACATTTGAAGGCAAAGTCATCTCCCAGGGCCGCGTGGTCATTGGAGAGAAGGCAGTGGTCACAGGTGACATCATCGGTACCAATGTCGATTTCTGGGGCCGTATGAGGGGCAATTTCTATGTCAAGGACACATTGTCACTCAAATCATCCTGCACAGTAGAAGGCGACCTTCACATCAAGAGGCTCCAGGTCGACCTGGATGCCAAGTTCAACGGCATCTGCAAGATGATCAACGAACAGGATTTCGCCAAGCTGACTGAAAACCTCACTCCCCGTCAGGCTCCCAGGCCGGCTCAGCCCCAGGCTCCTGCCGCCCCTGCCGCAGCGCAGGCATCTCCTGCAGGAAGGCCCCTCGGGACTCCCGTGAAGACATCGTAGGAGACCGGCATGGGAAGGGAAGGATCCATTGATAACCGTATTTTCTCCCAATTACGGAGTAAGATGGGTGATGGTATCATTGAATACGATGCCATCATTTCTTCCCTTATGGCGTCAGTCGTTTCTTATGGAGTGCATTTCCCCTTGCTTGAAAGGACCGGGAAATGCATTTCCCTTCATACTGATACTGAGGACGGTTTCTACAAGGGGATGTACGCCCTTCGCTCCATCCTCGGACAGGACGGTGTGGCAGATTATCCGGACATGACCTTCTCAGTGCCCTTGGGAGGACGGGAGGTCCGTCTGAAGGGTTTACTGGCACGGGATCAGGTAATCCGGGAGGTATTTGGGAAGGCTTATATAAAGTACTCCGGGCTTCCGGGGCAGGAGAATACCGTCAGGGTCAAATCGTCGGATATCCAGGCGCTTCCCGTGAACCTTTCCGCCCTTGAGGTCTTCGTCCGTTTTTTCGAGACGTTCGTCAAGGGAGAGCCATCAGCCGAGAGTTTCGGCGACTGGGCCTTCCATATGCGTGAAAAAGGAATCAGGGTCGACAGGAACACTTTGGAAGAAGACCTTTCCATGGCTGGATTGTCCTGCGCATGGCGTGTTTTTGCCGCTGCCGCTGTTGGAGCAGGACTGTGTCCTGCCGAGGATATGCCTTTATATGATGGATCATATCTTCCCCGTGCCGGACGTGCTGCCCAGTGCCTGGTCTCCGGTAATGGAGCCAGATGCTTTGCGTTGAAGAATTTCCCGGGTATCGCACTCCGTAGCGGCAAGTCCTCTTACAATGGCATTAAGGTAGGGCAGGGCCTTTGTCCGAAGCGCAGGGCCCGCAGGCTTGCGCAGGCAAGGTTCCAGGAACTCCTCCGCGCGGGACTTTGGAGAAAAGATGCTGACAGTTCACTTTTCCGCGGGGAAGTGGACTGGAATGCCATTTACGAATTAGCTTACCAGCAGGCTGTTGTCGGACCGGTTTCAGATGGGATCGACACCCTTGCCCCGGGATACGGCCCGTTGGAAAATGAGCGTCTCCAGTTCTCCAGGGAAGTTCTCTCTACTGAGAAGAAGAACAGGAAGATGGATGAATTCATCCCGAAGGTGATGAAATTCCTGACCGGTAATGGAATCAGGCCGGTCCTGGTCAAGGGGCAGGGACTTTCATGCGACTGGCCCGTACCGAGTCACCGCAGCCCGGGAGACATCGACCTCCTTCTCCATGGAGAGGATTACGCTTCTGCCAGGGACCTGCTGTCCCAGCATGCGACTTCCGTAGGAGAAGAGGCCGAGTCGATACTTCACCAGGATTACGAGTTCGGCAGTATCACCCTTGAAATCCACGGAACCCTTTCCACCATGCTGAATTCCCGGGTAGATTCCGTGCTGTCAGATATGCAGGATGCCATATTCTCCGACGGCGGAACCGTCACAGTCCCCATCGGAGGCTATGATTGTCCTGTGCCGTCATATGACTACAACGCCGCATATGTCTTCATCCACCTGTGCAAGCATTATTTCTTCGAAGGGCTCGGGCTCCGGCAACTAAGCGACTGGGCCTTGTATATGGCCGGGCACAAGGATGACACTGATTTCAGCAAGGCTGTCGGGATCGTGAAAGAAGCGGGCCTTGAGGGCCCCTGGAAGGTGTTGGGAAAGATGCTGGTGGACCGTGTCGGTCTCGACCCTTCCCTGATGCCCCTCTACGACGCGGGAGAAGCCACCCGTGCTTCGATGGCATGGAGGTATGTACTCAAGAGGGGAAATTTCGGAGTCAATGACGGGCGAAGGAAGGGGGAATATGAGAATAAGATTGTCCGGAAGTTCCATACGCTCATGTTCTACCTCCCGTATTTCGCGAGGCAGATCATCGTTTTTCCGAAAGAGACTCTGTCCTTCTTCGGGCACTTTATACTCAAAGGTTTGAAAGGCTTTTAGCGGATATGAATATTCTGGTAACAGGTGCAAACGGGCAGCTCGGAACCGAGCTCAGGAACGTATCATCCGGGTCGAAGGACCACTGGATCTTTTCCGACGTGAACGAGCTTCCCGGCGTTGAGACCGTGAGCCTGGACATTACTAATGCCAGCGCGGTGGAGATTATCTGTGAATCCGAAAAGGTGGATCTGATAATCAACTGCGCAGCGTATACCAACGTGGACATGGCGGAGGATGATCCTGCTATGGCGGAACTTCTCAACCACACCGCAGTGAAGAACCTCTCTTCAGTCGCGTCGAAGCGGAAAGCGGCCCTCATCCACATTTCAACCGACTACATATTCAACGGAGAAGCCTTCGCCCCCATAGCGGAAGACGCCCAGCCGTCTCCGCTCGGCATATACGGGGCTACAAAGTATGCAGGGGAGTGCGCGATACAGAGATCCGGCTGCAAGGCCATAATCCTCCGCACTGCCTGGCTCTACTCTCCATATGGGAAGAATTTCGTGAAGACCATGCGGAATCTCACCTCCGGACGTGATAACATAAAGGTCGTAGCTGACCAGGTCGGGACCCCGACATATGCCAGGGACCTCGCGGAGTTCATAGCCGGGATTGTTGCGAAGAGACAGATTTCGCTTACCGGGACATATAATTTCACAGATGAGGGGGTAACGTCATGGTACGATTTTGCCGTGGCCATATGCCGGATGTCAGGGAACGTGTGCGACATACGTCCATGCACATCTTCGGAGTATCCCACAAAGGCCCGTCGTCCGCATTATTCCGTGCTTGACAAGTCCCGTGTGAAGAATGTGTTCGGAGTGTCCCTCCCTTGGTGGCAGGACTCTCTCCGTAAATGTATTGACAGAATAGAAACAATTGAAAGGCAATAGGATATGAAAGGCATCGTACTGGCAGGCGGTAGTGGAACACGGCTTTATCCCATCACCAAGGGAGTGAGCAAGCAGTTGCTTCCCATATTCGACAAACCTATGGTTTACTATCCCATTTCGGTGTTGATGCATGCCGGAATCAGGGATATCCTGATCATTTCCACCCCGATGGACCTGCCCTCTTTCGAGAGGCTCCTCGGTGACGGAAGTGACTACGGTGTCCATTTCAGCTATGTGCCTCAGCCTTCTCCGGACGGTCTGGCACAGGCTTTCATCCTCGGGAGGGAATTCATAGGAGAGGATTCCGTATGCATGGTCCTGGGAGACAATATTTTCCACGGGAATGGCTTTATTCCCATGCTGGAGCATGCTGTCCATGATGCTGAAGAAGACGGGAAAGCTACTGTTTTCGGTTATTGGGTGAGCGATCCCGAGCGTTACGGAGTGGCTGAATTCGATGCCGACGGTAATTGCCTCAGTATCGAAGAGAAACCCGCCAATCCGAAGTCTCACTATGCTGTTACCGGATTGTATTTCTATCCTAACGAGGTGGTGGAAGTCGCTGCCGGCGTGAAGCCGTCCGCACGTGGAGAGCTGGAGATAACGTCCGTAAACCAGGAATTCCTCCGCCGCGGGAAGCTCAAGGTTATATCCCTTGGAAGAGGATTCGCCTGGCTGGACACCGGCACCCATGATTCCCTCGCCGAAGCTTCAACCTACATAGAGGTTATCGAGAAGAGGCAGGGAATGAAAGTGGCGTGCCCGGAGGAGATAGCATTCCGCAATGGCTGGATAGATGCGGAGAGACTCCGTGAAATCGCCAGGCCTATGGCCAAGAACCAGTATGGACAGTATCTGTTGAGAATAGCAGACGAAAAGTAAGGAAGGATGCCGGCAGGAAGGTATTTTGACATAGACTATATGTTCGGTCGGGACGACATCACCGGGGCTGTTGACAGCCTCGTGAAGTCGGACAGGAGTTCATATGTCTGCGTGGCTGATGCCAACGTGGTCGTTCAGGCTTTCCTGGATCCGGAGTACAGCAAGGTCCTTTCCGAGTCGGAGTTCACCGTATGTGACAGCGGCTGGATTCCGATATTCATCAAGTGGATATGGGGAGTGAAGCCACCCCAGACGTCTGGGTCCGAGCTTTTCTCGACCATTATCGGAATGAAGAAATACAGGATGGCATTCCTCGGAGGCCCGTCCACGATACTGGAAGCGTTGAAGGGTTCGCTCAGCAAAATAGATCCTTCCATAGCGGACATGCCCTTCATCGAACTGCCTTTCTGTGATGTGGAAGATTTTGATTATAAAGGAATTGCAGAGGAACTAAATGCATATGCCCCGGATATCGTGTGGGTGTCCCTCGGAGCGCCGAAGCAAGAGAGGTTCATGCATATGCTCTCTCCGCAGCTTGAAAGGGGAGTTTTGATAGCAGTCGGTGCGGTGTTCGGATTCATGAGCGGGGTGGAGAGCATGGAACGGGCTCCTTCGTGGGCGGTGAAATGCCGCATGGAGTTCCTGTGGCGCTGGATCCATGATCCGGGAAGGAAGGGGCGTCAGTACGCCAGGGTTCTGAGGAATCTTCCTGCATTGTTGAAAAAAGAAAGGTCGCTCAAGCGGCAACAAGTGAAGATATGAAGCAAATAGCCATCACGCAGCCATGTGTCATAGCAGGTGACTCAGCCAATCTATATGAGATCTGGGTTGATGCCGGCGCCGGTTCTGCATCAGGGGTATTCGCTCCTGTGAATGACGCTGTATTCGCTCCCTTGCCATACAGGGGAACGGTCGGCTGCGTCAAGGATTACCTTCTTTCGGGCGAGACAGATTCTCCTGAATATGTTTTCTGGGGTGATCCTTCATCTCCCGAGAAGGAAACAGTGCGGGACATATGCCGGGAAAAAGGAATCTATTTCATTGAGGTTCCGTCGCTCTGCGAGTGCCTCTGGAGATGGACCACGGTGGATGTGTCCGGTGCGGAACCGGTCTTCGCGGTGAAGGACCTGACATATGACCATGCTTTCTTCCGCATATGCAAGCGCCTTGTGGACATAACTGCGTCCCTGGCATTCCTGGTGCTGGTCTATTGGTGGCTGTATGTCGTGGTTGCTATTATCATCCGGAAACAGTCCCCGGGGCCTGTCATCTTCCGTCAGCTCCGCTCCGGCAGGGACAACAAGGATTTCCTCTGCCTGAAGTTCAGGAGCATGGATGCAAACAACAAGAATGAAGAGGTGCAGGCCGTAAAGGGCGACGAAAGGGTCTTCCCGTTCGGAGCTTTTATGCGTATTACTGGGATTGATGAGCTTCCCCAGTTCATCAATGTCCTCAAGGGAGAGATGAGCATAATTGGCCCGCGTGCGCATATGGTTTATCACACTGATTACTATTCGAAACTGGTGCCGCATTACAAGCTGAGACTTTACATGAAGCAGGGGATTACCGGCTGGGCCCAGGTGAACGGATGGAGAGGAGAGACCAAGGAGGTGAGCCTGATGGAGGGGAGAGTCGTAAAGGATATAGAATACATTGAGAACTGGAGCCTTCGCAAGGACTTATCCATCATAGTCAAGAGCGTGCGCGGTCTCCTGTTCAAGCATGACAAGATGGCGTATTAGGCATATGTCGACTGGAGTCAGGATAATAAAGAATACGAGCTACCTTTATGCGAAGGTGGCTGTGAATTTCCTGATTTCCCTGTGGACGACGAGGCTCATCCTTGCATCCCTCGGAGCATCCGACTTCGGGATCTACAATGTGGTAGGAGGTGCCCTCACCATGCTCGGATTCTTGAATTCGACCCTTTCCAATGCTACCCAGAGGTTCATCTCCTACAGTCAGGGGGAAGGGGATATAGGCAATGAGAGGACGATTTTCAACATCAGTGTAGTCCTTCACCTGCTTGTTGCCGCGCTCACCATCGTGGTGTATGTCGTTGGAGGATTGTTTCTGTTCAACGGAGTCCTGAACATCCCCCCTGACAGGCTTTTCGCCGCAAAGGTGGTATATGGAGCACTCATAGTCAGTACCGTGTTTACGGTGATGACAGTTCCATATGACGCGGTTGTGACGGCACATGAGAATATGCTGTATTATGCCGTTATCGGTATAATTGTCTCCCTCCTCAAACTCTTTGTGGCATTCATCTGCGTAAAATATGGCGGGGACAGGCTCATTATTTATGGCATCCTTATGTCATTCGTCTCGATGATTTCCATGGCTATTATGCGAGTCTATTGCCGTAGGAAATACGAAGAATGTTATTTCAGACCGAAACAATACTGGGACAAGGGCCTTCTGGAGAAGATATTAAGTTATACGGGCTGGAATTTCCTTGGAGCTACAACATCACTATTCGGGCGATATGGACAGAATATACTGGTCAATCACTTCTTCGGCGTTATAGTGAATGCTGCCCAGGGGGTCGTCAGCCAGTTGCAAGGGCAGATCCTTGTCTTTACAAACAATATGACCAGGTCTATCAGGCCTGTAATAATAAAGTCCGAAGGGGCTGGGAACAGGCCGGAGGCTCAGAAGTGGTCGATTGTTTGCTGCCGCTTCTCGTTCATCCTGCTGGCGTGGCTGGCCATTCCGGTAATCGTTGAGGCTCCGATTATCCTGGACATATGGTTGAAAGATGTTCCCGAATGGACCATTGTCTTCCTCAGGCTATCCCTGATGACCATTCTCATGGAGTGTGCCTTCTATGGTCTCGGTACCGCATTGGAAGCGACAGGACATATAAAGACCAAGAATATCCAGAACAGTGTCCTTAACCTGGCCCCTCTGGTTATTGAATGGATCCTGTTCAAATCTGGAGCCAGCCCGGTGTGGATGTACATTACAATGTTTGCGATGTCTGTTTTAAAGCAGGTTCTCCTTCTTCGTCTCGTACACATATGGTGTACACTTCCTTATAGCCGGTACATACGCAGCGTAGCCATGCCGATTACTATCCTGACTGTGCTTACGCTTTTATCCGGTCTATTTGTAACACGTGTTTTCGGACCCGGGTTCATCCGTCTGGTCCTGAATTTCGCGTTTATGTGGGGCGTCTTTTTCTCGATCTCATGGTTCTTTGTCATGACGGATGACGAGAGAGAGTTCACTAGGGATTTAGTTAAACGTCTGCTTCGGCAGGTATTTAAAAAACAGCCATGAACGTAGGAATTATTCTGGCCGCCGGGAGCGGGTCCAGGTTGGGAGGAGATACTCCCAAACAGTTTCTCCGGGTTGCCGGAAAGATGGTTATCGAACACACTGTCGAAGTGTTCGAGAGGCATCCGGGGATTGATGTCATAGTCATAGTGACCAATCCCGGGAATGTCTGTTTCGTTGAGGAGATTGTCAGCCGGAATGGATACTCAAAGGTTGAGGCCGTCCTTCCGGGCGGAGCGGAGAGGTATCATTCCAGCCTTGCTGCCATAAAGCATTTCACCGATGATGACACCAAGATGATCTTCCATGATGCCGTCAGGCCCATGGTGACAGAAAGGATCATTACAGACTGCATCGATGCCCTTGACAGGTTTAACGCCGCTGACGTCGTGATCCCGACCACTGACACCATAATCCAAGCTGATCCTGAGGATAACACAATAGCTTCTGTCCCTCCTCGCGCCTTGCTCCGCAACGGGCAGACGCCCCAGGCTTTCAGGCTCGGAACCATCAGGAGGGCATATGAAAAAGCCATGCTCGATCCAGCCCTCAGGGCTACTGACGACTGCGGTATAGTGAAGAAATATCTTCCCGAGGAGAAGATTTATCTTGTATCCGGGGAAGTGTCAAATATGAAAATAACTTATAAAGAAGATCTTCCGTTCATTGAGAAGCTTCTTCTTGGCAGAGAGGAGGCACAATGATGAAGAAACTAAGTGACGCTGAAGTAAAATCCTGCCTGAAAGACATCCTCGTATATGTGGATGATTTCTGCAAGCGCAACGACATCAAGTATTCCCTTGACGGGGGAACGATGCTGGGTGCCGTTCGGCATGGCGGTTTCATCCCCTGGGATGACGATATAGACATATGCATGCTACGGCCCGAGTTCGAGCGCTTCAAGGAGCTCTTTTCGAAGGATAACCACCCGTGGTTCAAGCTCCACACATATGACCACGACGGCTACCCGGTGCCATATATGAAGGTCAGCGACGAACGTACTGTCCTTATAAACGGGACCCGTACCAATTTGCCGCAGATCGGGGTAAACATAGATATCTTTCCCCAAGACTGGGTTCCTGCAGAACCCGATTTGAACGAAGCTGCGGCACGTCGCAGCATTGATCTTTGTGCGAAAAGGTATTGGAAGATCTCCGGACTTCCTTCGCCTTTGAAGCCGTATAAGTTCCTGCGTGTCCTGAAGTGGAAGATCTTGCTTGCCGGAACTTCGGCAGTTGAGCTTTGCCGCATGATTGACAAAGACTCGAACAATCCTGAATATTACAATTCCGGCATCTATTGCGATGCGGACATGAGGTTTTACAAGAATCCCCATTACAAGGCGGAATGGTTCAGTTCATATGTCCGGATTCCTTTTGAAGACAAGGAGTTTAGCGCATTTGCGGGGTATAGGGAAATGATGGGAGAACTTTATGGGAATTATATGGAGTTACCTCCCGTTGAGAAAAGGGTAAATCACGGGACTCTTGCCTATATGAAGGACAATCCGGTACCTGAGGGCTGATTTGGATTATTCAGGGTGAATGGCTAATTTAGTAAATTAAGCAGATTTGTATCTTCCATGAGAGGATTCGGTGGAAAAGTCATCTCTTACAGGCAAGTCATCAACTGGCTGGCTGTGTTGATATTAGCTATTACCCCTGTATCAGTAGAGCTGTGGCTTCGCATCAGGTTCTCACTAGCCTTGATAAGGTTTTCCCTGTACTTCATCTTCCTGTTCTTCATCCTTTTCTATATCTTCAATTATTACGACAAGGACAAGCTCAGGGATGCTGACAGGAAGATTATATATATCTATCTCGCATGGATAGTGATCTGTATCGTCCGCGGCTGTTTTGAAGCGTCAGACTATTGGCAGTGGAAGAACCTGATCGAAGCCAGTTTTGCTTTGCTGCTGCCTTTGTTCTGCCTTATATTCTGCGACCCGGTTGCGGTTCACAGGCCGCTTAGGGTCTGGTTCCCCTGGGCATCTCTGTTATTCGTTTTTATATGCATGTTTCTACATAGAGGCGCGATAGTCTTCTATGTTGGGCCGTTCCTGCTGATAGGCTGCCTGCTTCCCTTGATTCCCAATGAGTGGAAATGGCCGGCACTGATCCTGTTCTTTGTGATGATCTTCATAGATTTCGGTGCAAGGAGCCAGATGATCAAGGCCTTATTGCCGATAATGCTCTCCTTGTTGTACGTTTTCAGGAAGATCGTCCCCTTTGTCCTGGTGAAGTTTGCACATATCCTGATGTGCTTCTTACCCTTTGTCCTGCTTCTGGCTGGGATGTTGGGTAGTCAGGACGTTTTTACGTATTTTGCCTCAGTTTCTTCTGATGCTGCTTCCGATACGATGGATATGGAAGCCAGGGATAATATTGAGGAATTCGGAGCAAATACACGAACTTTCCTTTATGAAGAAGTTATTTCCTCTGCTGTCAACAACAATTATGTCATATGGGGGAGGACTCCTGCCAGGGGAAATGATTCTGCATATTTCGGCGAGAAGATAGCCAACCAACTGCAGGTTAACAGGTTCGAGCGTCCTTCGAACGAAGTGGGCTTCCTGAATGTCTTTACTTGGACAGGTCTCATTGGAATCATCCTTTACTGCCTGATTTTCCTTAGGGCGGCCTGGCTCGGGGTTTACAGGTCCAGGAACATCCCGATGAAGATTATCGGCCTTTTTGCTGCATTCCATTTTTTCTACGGTTTTGTGGAAGACTGTAACAGGTTCGACATCCAGAACATAAGCATGTGGATGGGATTGGCCATGTGTCTGTCAGAAAACTTCAGGTCCATGTCGGACAAGGAATTCAAGGCGTGGCTCAAGTCCCTGTTTTTGATTCTGAGGCCTCATAACAGCACATGGGACCATGTCATTGTTTCATCGGATAAAACCTTCGAAGATTGAAAATGAGAATCATGCTTGCATCCACATCTCCGGGGATCTTGCGGCCCGGTAACAACAGCTACAATGGAGCAAGCTGGATATCTTCCCTGCAGGGACTGCTTGAGGAAGATCCCGGAGTAGAACTCGCATTGGTTTTCCCGACCAAAGACAATATCCCATTCAGCGGAAAACACGGCAGAACTGTTTACTTTCCATTGTACCGTCCTGAAAGATCCGCCCTTGCGAAGCTGGCTTATTATTATGGAGGTTACAGGAAGTATTTGTCTGAAGACCACATCACACCATTACTGCTCCCTGCAATCGAAGCTTTCAAGCCGGATATTATCCAGATCTTCGGTACTGAGTCCGACATGGCTTTCATTATGTCTCAGACTGATGTGCCCTGCGTGATACATCTTCAAGGGTTGCTTGAAGCATATCACCGGGCTTTCTTCCCGCTGGACATTAACGAAAAGATGTTCAGGAGGGAATTCATGAGCTTTCGCGAGAAAGTCCTTCGTAACGGTATACTGTTCAACTACCGTGAAATGGGAATCAGGGCAAAGAGGGAATATGAATATATGCGTCTCTGCCGTTTTTTCATGGGGAGGACTGACTGGGACCGGTCGATGGTGAACACCGTCAATCCATATGCAACCTATTTCCATGTTGACGAAGTCCTCCGACCTCCTTTCTACGGAGCAGGAAAGTGGAGACCTAAGTCAGGGCATCTCTCCATTGTATCAACTATTTCCGATACTCTGTATAAAGGCTTCGACCTTATCCTGCGAACGGCTGCAATCCTGAAGGACATGGTTGATGACTTCACATGGACAGTGGTCGGAGTGAGTCCTTCAGATCCTACTGTGAAGTTTTTCGAGAAGCATTACGGGATATCCCATACGGAGGTGAATGTCGAATGCGCCGGCGTGCTCTTGGCGGATAAGATAATATCCTTGCTTCAGGATGCTTCCGTGTACGTTCATCCCTCTTATATAGACAACAGTCCCAACAGCCTCTGTGAGGCGCAATACCTTGGTGTCCCTGCTGTTGCAACCAATGTGGGAGGCGTCTCTACGCTTATGGCATCGCAGCCCTGGAACCTTGTGCCGGCTGGTGATGCTCATGCCCTGGCTGCCAGCATAATGCGCATCACCCCGGAAGACAACCAGATGGCCGATGCCATTAAAAGGCATGACAAGGCAAAGATTAAAAACGAGTTATTGTCAGCATATAAGTCTATCCTAAATAAGTAGAATAATCCATATGAAAAAAAATGCCATAATCGCAGCCTTGCTGACCACCTGCGTTCTGTTTCTGCTCTCTCTCCAGAGTTCGGCAGTCGTAAGAAGTGTACGTACCCTTAACAAGAGGGCCTTTAACCGCGAGATCAAGGCTCTGGACAGGATCAGTTACTCCCGTCGCAGCCATCCGGTACCATACGGTCGTGAATATGTAATCAATGTCAGCCGTCAGAGTGACATGCCCGGACTTGGAGCTGCCATATCCAGCGCTATAAGCAAGGGAGAAAAGAACATTGTAGTGAGATTTGCCAAAGGCAATTATCAGTATAAGCACAGGTCTGTTCAGCTCACCAATAAAAAACTTCCTGAAGTCAGCCTCACTTTCACAGGAGAGGGGGCCGTACTGACCGCTGAAGGTTTCAACACAGCGACATTCAGGCCGCTGACCGGAATGAAAAGTGTCGGAGCGAAGGTCGAGATAGTTGATGCGGCTAAGAATATGTGCAGGATAAAATACTCCGGTGCATTGCCCAAGGAAGCTCAGGATGCTTTGAAGAAAGGCGACCTGAAAATACTTCTTACCCAGTGGTTCCGTACTTCTTACGGCAAGGTCGAGAAAGTCTCCGGAGGATGGCTCTACTTTACCATAGACCTTTACAAGATGTCTGGTGGCGACAACGTCAATGCAGATTTCACTTACGGTAAAGTGATGCCCCGTTATCAGCTCTATTGCAGGGCGGAAGACAAGGCCGCCTCATCATTCCTCTTCTTCCAGGATGTGACTTTGAGGTCTATGCGTGTCAGCGGATTGACTTTCTCCGGGGCTGGCGGAACCCGCTACGTTTTTGAACTTGTTCGCAGCGGAGGCGAGGACTTTCTATTCGAGAAGAACACCTTCACGAACTTGCGCTGGAGGGCAGTCCATTTAGCATCTTCGCGTAACGTGACTATCGCGGACAATGTCTTCACGGGAAATATGGCTGACGTCATCTGGAATGATGAAAACACTGAGGGGACCTGGATCGTAGGAAACACGTTCGACGGGGCGGCAATGCCGGCAAGTAATACTCCGATACTCAACTCAAGCGGCAGGAAGTACTACATCGGACACAATGTCTTCAAGGATTTCCCCTATTCGGCCATGAATCTCGGACGCCATTTTGCCGTCGAAAAGAAATATGAGAGCAGCGGTATAGTAGAACACAATGAGATCTATTACACCCCGCAGTATTATGCCGACTATCTCTCCCATACGATGATGGATTCCGGTGCGATCTACGTTTATACCCAGAATGACCAGCTCATTATCCGGGACAATTACATCCATGACTACAAGGGAGTCAAGGACAACAGGGGTATTTTCCTTGATGACGGATCTTCTAATGTCAAGATCTACAGGAACAAGATCACCGGTGTCCCCAACAGCTTCAGTATAGATTCCAGAAGGGTTAAGGACCTGGAAACCAGACAGGATTCAAAGGCCAGGAAAACGAACTTCAACAACTCGGTCCTTCTCAACAGCACGGATGGAGATATCCGTTTCGAGGGCAGGGAAGACGGAACATGCCTTTATGGCGGGAATACAAAAGTGAAATGATTCCCAGGATAGCGGTCCTGATGACCGTACATAACCGCAAGGACAAGACACTCAGATGCCTTGGGCTGCTTCAGGCACAGACAGGACTTGAAGGCAGGGTCGACGTGGATGTCTGGATGACGGATGACGGTTGCACCGACGGGACTGCGGAGGCTGTCAGAGAGAGGTTCCCATATGTGAATATCGTTCATGGCGACGGTTCCCTTTACTGGAACAGGGGGACGTATGCTGCCTGGAGTGCGGCGGAAGAGGGGGGAGACTACGATTTCTGGTTCTGGCTCAATGATGACACCGATCTCGTTGAGGATGCGCTCGTACGGCTGCTTGATTCTTCACAAGGACACGGAGACAAAGCAATCATAGTCGGAAGCACTTGTTCATCAACTGATCCTTCGGTTATAACATATGGAGGCTGGACGGATAAGTCTGGTCTTATAAAAGACGTCTCATCTGAGGTGCCCTGCGACACCATTGGAGGCAATATCATACTGATTCCGCGATATGTGTATGAGATCCTTGGTAAGAATGAACGCTCATACCATCATGCATTAGGGGATCGTGATTATGGCTACAGGGCAGGCCGGGCCGGAATCGAGATCTTTATCGGCAAGGGATTTTTTGGCGTGTGCGACAGGCATGAACGTCCGGCCAAATGGAAGGACAGCCAGATGCCTCTGAAAGTCAGGTGGAAGGATTTCTTCAGCCCGTATGGCAGTACCGGTATGGAATTCTTCCGTTTCCGCAGACGTTTCTGCGGATTCCTCCCCGCAGTCAAGACGCTGGTTACCAGTTTCTTCCATATGCTTCTGCCGAGTTTGTACGACAGATTCTTCCCTGAGGGGGCTAACGGTGCCGGCTTATGAGGAATATCTACATAGGCATATGCCTGTCTCCATATAGGGTGGATCTGTGCAATAATCTGTACACAGATTACGATTTCGATATCTACCATCTTTTCGAAGAAGGTACCGCCGGGATTTCTTCTGACCTCCTTTATGCGAAGGCCGTATTCCCGAAGCGTTTCATTCCCGGAGGCAAAACCCTGGGATTCAAGGGATTCCGCCTGCTGTGGAAGATAATGAAAGAGAATCGTCCCGAGATTGTCTTCACTCCCGAATTCTCAATCGTAACCATATGCGCTGTCCTGATAAGGTTCCTTCTCGGATTGAAAGGCAGGATAGTGTCTGTGTGTGACGACAGCATTGACATGATTGATGGTAACGACTTTACGTTTGCGCATAGGATTGGCCGGAGATTCGTTCCTCATCTGGTTGATGATATCTTTTCCTCAGACAAGGAGGCTTGCAGCTGGTACAGAAAACACTACGGGAAAGGAGTTTATTTCCCTGTTATCGCAAATGAAACCGTCTTCCGGGCACGTCTTGAGGATGCTTTGCCTTTATCCTTTGAAAATGAGAGGAAGTATGGCCTGGCACACAGGAAGACAGTCCTTTATATCGGCAGGCTGGTCAGTGTGAAAAGAGCTGGCGATCTGATAAGGGCATATGCATCGGTAAAGGCGCCAGACAATGTACTGGTAATAGTCGGTGACGGAGAACAGATGCAAGAACTCAGGGAACTGGACCGTGAACTCGGGACAGGTGCTGTCTTTACGGGACTGCTTGAAGGTGACGAATTGCTTTCATGGTACAATATCGCTGATGTCCATGTACTTCCCTCTGTCCGTGAACCCTTCGGCGCCGTTGTGAACGAGGCCCTGCTAGCGGGATGTCCGAGCGTATTGTCACACAAATGCGGGGCCAGGACTATAGTCGAACCAGGAGTCAATGGAGTAGTCTTCGAGGCGGGAAATGTTGCGGATCTCTCAGACAAACTTAGACTTGTCCTGGATAAAGTTCCGCTCAAGGAGACCTTGAGTGTAAGGGAAAGCCTGATGGGGATCCGGTTCTGCCAGGCCCTTGATGAGGCGATGCTGAAAATCAAAGGAGACAGCTGATGAGGCGTTTTCTGTACATATTACCATTACTGGCGCTCTTGACTGTCGGCTGTAGCAAGGATCCTCTTCTTGTGGATGACCCTGTGGAATATCTTACTCCTGAACCTGATGAATATGGGTCCCTGCGCGGATTCCGTGACGTCCACAGCCTGATAAAAGTTGACTACCGATACCACGATTGCAGCACTCAAGGAATGGCCATTCACGGCGATTACGCCTTTGTCTTCAGCAATAAAGGCTGGTGCCGTATCTACAACCTGAATAGGAAGACTCTTGTCTGTGAAACAATCCTTGCTTCATTCTCTGAGACCAACCACGCCAATTCGGCCCAGTTCGGCCCCACATATGCTAATGAAGGCGACCAGTTCCCGCTTATCTACATTTCGGAGTGTAATGGGAAGGGACGATGTTTAGTGGAGAGTTTCGACGGGACGACTTTCCATCCTCATCAGACCATAAGTTGTTGGTTCAGGGCTACGGAATGGTTCGTGGATAAGGAGGGCAAACGGCTTCTGGCCCTTCAGACGGAAGCCAGCACCGGGATGAACATTTACTTCTTCCCGTTCCCTGACCCTTCCACGGAGGAAGTGGTCCTGACTGAAGAGGATCTCCTCGACAAATGGCATTATGATTTTGATTATCGCCATATCGTCCAGGGGGGAGTCTGCGGCAGGGGTAATCTGCTCATCGCATATGGCTATGCGGATACTGACCGCGGAGTCCATGTCATAGACCTTACTTCCGGGAATCTGGTTGAAATGGATCTCAGAGGTTCGTTAAATGAAGAACCCGAAGATGTGGATTTCTATGGAAACTCCCTGCTGTTGGTGGTCAACGGGAACAACGGAATCTATGAAATAATGAAACTATTGCCATGATCTGGAATTATTTCGAGTACTTCGCCATCATAGCGATACTTCTCTGGGCCTGCGGAGCCTTTTTCGCCTGGAAGGCCAGGAGGCGTCCGGCCATGGCCCTGACAGTATCGGGGCTCGTGGTCTTCTTTACCTATATTCTCTGGATGTGGATCGCCCTGCAGCGCCCTCCGATGAGGACGATGGGGGAGACCCGTCTCTGGTACTCTTTCTTCCTCCCGCTGGTCGGCCTTATAATCTACTCCAGGTGGAGCTATAAGTGGATCCTGACCTTCAGCACATTCATGTCGGTGGTTTTCATGTGCGTGAATCTCTTCAAGCCCGAAATCCACAGCAAGACCCTGATGCCGGCCCTCCAGAGCCCGTGGTTCGCTCCCCACGTCATAGTGTACATGTTCGCATATGCGATGATTGGTGCTGCGGCCCTGGCGGCCATATACCTGCTTTTTTTCAAGAAGGGAGACGGTAGCATCTCGGAGGAGGAAATATCCCTGTGTGACAATCTAATCTATCTCGGGGTCTCCTTCCTTACCATCGGAATGCTATTCGGAGCCCTGTGGGCGAAAGCTGCGTGGGGAAGTTACTGGACCTGGGACCCGAAAGAAACCTGGGCTGCGATAACTTGGTTTTCCTTCCTTGTCTACATCCACTGGCGTCTTGTCAGCCACAGTGACCGCAGGACCGCACTCTGGCTCATAATCATCGGCTTCGTGATGCTCCAGGTGTGCTGGTGGGGAATCAATTATCTGCCCTCAGCCAGGAGCACCAGCGTTCATACTTATTAGAAAATTATCCTGCATATCCCTTCAACTTCATTATTGTGAACAGGGATCCTGCGAAGGCGTACATTATTATGTGCCCTCTCCATATGTCTATGTCTTCCGGTTCCACGTCTAGGTCTCCGGTGAGATCCAGGTCTTTCAACTCGCCCCTTTCCAGGTCGATGAAATGCAGGCCCCTGGGCCGCGTTGTGGTCCCATAGGTCATTATCAGAGTGCCGTTGAGAATCGTTCCACCCTGGATCGTGTGAGGATAGGTGACACCGAACCTCCATGTCGCAAGGGCATCTTCCCTCCTGAGCTCCACATCCCCGCCAGATGGGTCTGGCAGGTGGAACCTCCTGATAACCATGCTGTCCCTTCTCCCGCCGTGTTCATATGAATAGATGAATCCTTCTGAGGCATCGGCTATCCAGTCAATGACACCCATGTCTGTTGAGATTTCCTGAACCAGTTCGAATCCGTCTCCAGTGTATCTTTCCACAAAGCACCGGCAGGGGGATGTGCATTCCGAAACGTAGAGGAGGGGAAGTTTGTCAGATGGGTTTTCCTTCCGTCCGAACTGGGCCGTGTTGGCATGGTTGGTTTCGGAGAAAGAGGCAAGGACAGTTTCCTGTACCACCTTTTCTTTTTTCAGGTTCAGGATCCGCACCCAGCCTTTATTGCATAATACAACTGCAGTGTCCCCATATACCGCCATTCCCTGGTTTACGCTTCCCATGTAGTCCCACCTGAGAGGGAACCAGGCTCTCACGTCCTTCTCCCCGTCCAGGGTGCCCCACTGCGGACGCGGGACGATGTAGATGGAGTCAGTGACCTTCCCAATTTCACTGTCCAGCTCCGTGAATATTTCTTTCTTTTCGATGTTATGGTCTTTTGTGCAGGAGAATGCTGCCATTGCCGCGAATGCGGTCGTAAACAACCATGCTTTGAATGTCATATGTTTTCCCTCCAAATCATCCGGCCCAAAAGTAGGATGATATGTCCGGGAACATCCTAAAATTCGTAAAAAACTGTATATTAGCAAATCTTATCTTCGTTCCACAGGGCAGGTAGCCCTGCAAACCTTCGCTTCGCTCATCCTTCCCACTTCGCTTCGCTTGTGGGCCCCTTCCACTCAACGACGCCGTGGACGGCTACGGGTTTGCGAGGGCAAATCTGCCCTGCGGAGGGATCAGAGGACCTTGACGGAAGATTTGCGGCCTTTACCTTTGATGGTGTAGGAGAGGCTGCCGAGGTTGTCTCCGGCTGTCACGGCATTGACGCTGATGGTCGAACCATCCGTGAAGCGGACTGTAAACTTCCCAGGTCCTTTGGCTGAAATGCCGGCGACAGGGCACTGCTCACCAGCCTTGACGGGCCACAGGATATAGGGTTCGACCCACTGGCCGGAAACCTTGCGGCTGAACACCGGTGTAGCCACTGGCTTGACCCCATATGGAGTGGTAGTCTCATCATGAGCCCAACCTTGCACCTCTGGCGTTTCCTGCCCCGTAATTACCTTTACGTCAAGCCCTTCCTTGTGAACCGGAATCACGGACAGCACCGCTTCGCCAGGCCTTTCGCCGGTAACTGACTTAAGCGCGTCATTTACCGTGGCTCCGGGCGCATCCAGGTGGAACGACGTTTCATAGCTATGAATATTCTTGTCCGATGGGGTGAAGACATCGAACATCAGCCAGCATTTGTCCTTAAGGAAGAGCAGGGCGCGGTACTGAGTCACGGTAGAATCGAGGTCAGGCCCGAATCCTTCAGTGTACCAGCCTTCCCCGAAATCGAAGCTGTCATTGGAGATCCATCTGTTCTCCATAGGTTTGCGGGAGTAGCGGATCAGCTCCTCACCCGCCCGGGCGTCCCTGTTCTGGTCCTTTCCATCAACCCTCGTAAGGTTGTGCCCACGGGCTGAAGCTGCATATTTACGCCACTGCGACTCATCATATGGGTAGGTCCCTGCCTCGGTAAGGACGCGGTTGCCATATGCTTCGAGGATGATGGAAAGTTTGTCCTCCTGGGAGTGCGCCCCCGAATAGGGACCGACCTCGAAATGGGCCTGAAGGGCATCGGCGGTCCAGCCGGAGCGCATAACGTACCATCCCGCCCAAGGCATCCAGGACGAAGTGAAAGATGGAACCGTCCCTTCCTTACCCGATGTAGCTACATATTGGAAATCAGTTCTTTGAGGGAAGAGTTCGAAGCCGGTTGCCAGAGGCCTCCTGCAGTCATACCATCCGTTTCCGGTGCCTGACTCATTCAGCGCAGGCATATGTCCGCAAGGGAGGCAGATCTTAAGGTAATAATCGTACATCCCCTCCAGGTTCTTCATGTACTCTTCCGGGAACTGCTTCCCGTTGAGTTTCGCCAGCCTGTAGGGAGCGAGGATGTTGTTGAGGCTGACCCCGTGATAGTTCGGTGCTAGTTCAACCTGGGTGTTGTCAGGATAGAACTGACTCCGCTCTTCCTCAAGGAGAGTCTGCACCACAAAATCCCCCCATGCCTTCGAACTGTTGAATTCCGGGAAGAGAGTGGCAATATGGTACAACCCGTTCATCTCCATGGTCAGCCAGTTGTTATGTGCTGAGTGGTGGGCCCTCAGGTGCTTCCCGTGCTCATAGAAAGACTTGACCATCATCAGGATGGACTCATCATCAAATGACGGGGACCCCAGGAAACGGAAGAAGGCGTCCGGCCAGGAACCTGACGTCCTGATTCCGGCTTCGATGGTCCTCCAGCGAGAGTACTCCTCCCTTGCAGCATTGTCGGGAAGGGGATTGTCGATTATCCATCCCCTCATCTGGTTTACGAAAGCCTTGGCATATTTCTCGTCTCCTGTCGCCCAGTAGGCCCTTCCGAGGCTTCTCCAGAAAGGATGGCGGCTGAGCTGCCACGGCCACTCGCAATACTCCAGCGGAGTCGGGTTTATCGACCAGTTGACATGGGAACCGAACTGATAGGGGACATCGCAGCTGGTGAGCAGGTTGGCCACAGCATCATCTGCCCTGGCCCTGTCGAACCCTTCAATCCGGGACTCCGCCTTGTCCTTGTCTCTCCAGTCAAAGGACCAGACCGGAGTCCTGCGGGTCTTGAGGTATTTCACATATGCAGTCCTTGCCCCGGTCCAGTCCTTCCTCGTAGCGGCAGCCTTTACGTCGGCCAGACCCGGGAAATCCAGGTTGAGGACCTTGGTGAAGAATTCCTCGTCTGAGGTGATCGGCCCGTCCATTACCTCGAAGGTAACAGACGGCTTGGCAGATGGGGCGTGCATACGGACGATGAGGGTCTCTTCGCCTTTCGCATCATCCCATATGGTGGTGATACGGTTGTTCGGAGTGTTGATCGCCTTGTTCGTGGTGAACTCTATCGTCCTGGAAGACACATCCTTCGGCGCAACGGTAATCTCCTTGATGATGTCTCCGTCCATTATTACCGAAAGGGTACACGGGGCTTTGGCCTCGATCCAGGTACCTCCCTGGAGGGATGCCCTGCCGCCTTTGTCCAGCTGGAATGAGACAGGGTTCTGCGCCCGGGAAAGGGGAGCGGTAAATGTCAGCAATGCCAACGGGATGAGGAGGCATATGGATTTTACTAGCGAAGGATGCTTATGCATATGTTTCAGGTTCTTAATGGTTTAGCGTATTGCGTGGTCGTCCCTGATGGGAAGTCCCTTCCATGTGCGCTTCGAAGACCAGTCAGCGGCCGGGGCAGCCCAGAACTGATTGTCGGCCGGAAGGCCAAGGGGAAGGAACATGAAGGTGCAGAGGTATGCGCTTCCGGTGGAAACATAATTGTCTGCAACGCCCGGCTGATGGCCGCAGAAGCCGAGTGTGAGCCATCCGTCCTTGTCGAAACTCTCGTCAACCAGCTGGTTGCGAAGGACGGCTGTAAGGGCACAGCGTACCTGTGCAGGCTCGATGTAAAGCGGAAGCTTCTCAAGCAGGCAGACTTGCGAAAGGACCTGGAAGGATCCGAAGCGGTAACCGCTGGAGCGGCCGAGGACCGGATAGGTTCCCTCAGGTGAGATCAGGCGCTCCTGCTGCTCTGCATAGCGGACCAGGCGGGGCAGTTCCACATCATAGAAGTCTCCCCATTTCTTCCCGTGCTCCTTGAGGACTGCGCTTACATCCAGGATCATGGGCTGGATAACATAGCTGTTGTAGTAGTCCAGGTGGAAGGACGGGCCGTCACCGTACCAGCCGTCACCCTTGTACCACTCCGCGTGTTTGCTGAAAGCGTAGTCGATCTTCTCCTCGTCATATTCGCCGGTGAACTCCAGGAGGGCTGCTTCGATGGTGGCAGAGAAGAGGAGCCAGTTGTTTTCCCACGGTTTGATCTTGCGGGAAGCTTTGAACTGGTCGATTATCCTCTGCTTCGTTGTCGCGTCGAGTGCGGGCCAGATCACGTCTTTGGACCTGAGAAGACCCTGTGCGAAGAAAGCAGCATCCACGAGGGGCTGGGTGCCAGGACCGTCGAATGTCAGGTAGTCCGGGGAAGACGGATCTACTGCTGTAGCTATTGCCTTGACCACCAAGTCGATATAGTGTGCACGGATCTTACCTTCCTCAGTGTCGTCTTTACCCAGGTTGAGCCAGGGTGCGATGCCGTCGAAGGAACGTCCGAGAGCCTCGAGGTGGGTCACGTCCTTACGTGAATTGCCCATATTGTAGCCGTCATTTGTCTCGACAGGCATATTCTTGCGGAGGGTTCCGCGGCTGAGGTTTTCGTAGAGGGGATCGATGATCTTGGTCATGCTCTCGACCCAGAACTTCCTGTCTGCGGTCTCCGGGGCCGGAGTTGCAACTGCGGGCGCTGCCTTGGGAGTCCCCTTGGGCATAGCCATAATCTGCGTTCCGGCGAGGAGGAATGCACCTACACCGTAAACCTCGGTCTTGTCCGGACCAGTGGCACCGGGGGCCGCGCCGATTGGCTGTACATTGCCCAGGAAACCGTCATCGTGGACATATTTCTTGAGAGCCTCCCAGCCTTTCAATGCAGCCTGCTTGTATGCGGGATCGGTGAGGATTCCGTGGTTCCATCCCCATGCAAGGCCATATGTAAAGAACCCTGATGCGCTGTTCTCGGCTAGAGGGTAGGAATCCGGATCCAGCATGCTGGCATGCCAGGAACCGTCAGCATCCTGGCAGCGGATAATGGCGGCCGCCAGTTCCTTGTAGATATTCAGGTAATAGTTGTAGGTATAGTGCTGTTTCGGGAAGCGCTCCAGCATGATGGCCAGTCCGGCGAACACCCAGCCGTTTCCGCGGCCCCAGTAGATGTTCTTCCCGTTCTTTTCCCTCTTGGGAATATAGCTGTTGTCCCTGTAATAGAGGTGGTCAGTCCTGTTGTAGAGAGAATCAGTACAGAGCTTGTACTCACGGTCCATGAACTGGAGGTATTTCTCATCCCCGGTGATATTGTACATCTCTACATAGACCGGGGGAGCCATGAACAGTGCGTCGCACCAGGTCCAGCGGTCACGTGCCTTGGGGTTGGTGTGCTGGAGGATCTCAGTGTTGGGATGGTTCATCACATATTCCATCCTGTACTTGAGCCTGTCAATCATCTTCTCATCCCCGAAGCGCTTGTAAAGCTCAGTGTAAAGTTGTCCGACGCAGACGTCATCAGCATGATAGACCCTCTTGCCCAGGCCCCAGGAGGTGCGGTTGCATATGTCCATCAGGAAATCCATATAGGTCTTGTCTCCGGAGTAGACGGCCCATTCATACATTCCGCGGTAGAGGGCACCGTTGGTCCAGTCGGTGAGCGCGTGCTTGCTCTCGGCGTGGTGCTGGACCTGCCACGTGGCTACGCGGTCGATGATCTCTCTTTCGGCTTTTTTCTTAGAATCATTTGCTGCTGAAGCACTTAAGCATATGCTCAAAGCTGCTGCAACAGTCAGCAGGATAAATGTCAGTCTGTTTTTCATGTCGGTATTAGTGTGTTATTGGTTTACAAGTTAAGAAAAATATCGCAAATTCTCTGGATGAACGTTTCCTCCGTAAATTTCTCCAGAAAGATCCTGTGCCCTTCTTCTCCCATCTTCCTCCCCAGGTCCGGATTGGCAAGAAGGGTATCGATGCAGTCGGCAAGGGATTCGGGATCCCTCCGCTCGCAGATGAGTCCGTTGACTCCATCCTGGACTATATCGGGAATACCTCCTTCATCGGTGGTTACCACAGGCAGCCGGTGGGCCAAAGCCTCGAGCAGGACGAGAGGGAAGCAATCCTCATATGTCGGGAAGACGAATATGTCGCTCCTCCTGAAAATATCCTCCTTCTCATCTCCAGTCTTGCGCCCCAGCCAGGACACGGACCCTCTCAGTCCGCGACGCTCCACTTCCTCAGCCATGCGGGCAGAATCGATGTCTTTGCTCTCAGCTCCTACTATGTCGCATTCAAACGGTATCCCTTTGCCCTGCAGCATCTTGAGGGCGTCCAGAAGGATGAGGACCCCTTTGCTTTCAATAAGATTGCCCAGGAACAGCAGGCGCGGGATCTCATTCCCGGCGCGCTCATATGACGAAGCCTCGCTGTCAACTTTTATCCCGTTAGGGCAGATTACTACATTCTCTCTCGGGACAACTTTTTCTATGTCCTGATAAAGGCGCCATGAAACGATTATGACCTTGGTGTTCCTGTAAACCAGCGGGAGCATCCACCGGAAGGGCCAGCGGTTGACATCGCCCGCCATCCCTTTATTGTGCTGGTGGATTACGATCTTGCGGCAGAACAATTTGCACAGCAGCACGAACGGAGCGTCTTTCAGGAACGGAGTGCCGTGACTGGCTACGGCGAGATAGCATATGTCATAGTGACGGACGAGCAGTTTCCCAATCAGCGATCCCAGTGCCGAGATCATCCGCCATATCTTGATGAGCCCCGGTTTGCCGACCTCATCCAGGCTCCGCGAAGCGGACAGGTTTACGGAATCGCAGTCGAAGGTCCTGTTAATCAGGGCGCTGTTCCTGATATGCAGACTCACTACCGCACTCCCGTGAACTGGAGGAGGAAATGGAGCTACGAAGAGTATCCGTTTTTTTTCGTTATTGCCCATTAATCTAAGAAGACTGATCCTTCAGTCTTATATTTGTTACACAAAGTTACTGAAAAAAGTTTATCTTTGATTGTTGGAGTAGTAGCTAACTGTAAAGAAACCCGATATCCCTATTCGGCTTTATTGCATGAAAAAAAGAATTACATGGATTGATTGGGCCAAGGTCCTGTGTATCTGGTTGATGGTTTCATGTCATGCAGGACAGAAAGGTATGGTATGGAATCTTACTTATCAGTTTCATATGCCTGCCTTTTTTATCATTAGCGGCATTCTTTTTCATCCGAAGGGTGTTGGTAAAGAATTGAAGGCGTTAGGAATTCCAGTGCTTCTGTATTCATTGATCCAGTTCTTATGGAAGGTTTTCTTCGGGTTGTACGAATCAGGAGCTTCAGAGTTTCTGGGCGAAGGCGGAATATCCAGAATCTCGAATAATATGATTAAGAGCTTTATAATGTCATCTGATATTTCCTGTTTTCAGGGGTATTGGTTCGTCTTTACATTGCTTTTAATTAGATTGCTTATGGAATGGCGCTTTTTTAGAGATCGTAAATATGTATTTGCCATAGTTTTTTTCTTATTCTGTTGTATAGAACCCTACTTGAATATTCCCGTTTCAATAAAACATCTAAAACCATATTACCTTTTTTCTTGTTTGCCATTCTTTGTTGCCGGCATGGGAATAAAAGAAAAAGGGATAGATATAATGACGGGGAAGATTGAAATCAAGATGGTAGCTCTTCTGGTATTTTTTATCCTTACACAGTTTCAAGGGCGTCCAGATCTTTCAAGTTATTCATATGGCATCAACTATTCCATTTTTTTCCTTAATGCCATTATCGGTAGTTTCCTGATTTTCAATTTCTGCAATCTCCTGCCTAATCGATATTGGATCCAAGTTTTGAGTACTGGCACATTGTTAGTGTTGGGACTTCATTCTATTATATATCCTGCCGTAAACACTGCTTTTGTACATCTCGGAATCGCAAATAGCTATCTGCCGCTATTAACAGGTATTATCACTCTGGCATTATTATATCCTATAATCAAGATATCAGAATATTACTTCCCCATATTGTTGGGGAAATCCCGGTAGGATTTCCACAATAGTTGTTATTTTTGAATTTATGGAAAGAAAGAGTATAAATAATTACTTGAGGACAGCGTTCATTGCCGTCCTGAGCGTTGCCATCGTCTCCTGTGGGACCGCCAGCAAGATTTCTGACGGCGGTACATATCTTTCACTTGACCAGATGCCCGATGCCGGTATCTATCTCCCGGCGCCTCCTGCCGAGAATTCTGTAGAGTTCGTTGCGGACAGTGCCCGTTACGAGTGGGGCAAATCCATAAGGGGTACAGCCCGCGGGGAGCAGGCGGTTCGGGATGCCGAATCAGACATTGACTATCTCCTCGACATCTTTGCCGAACCGATGGGGGTGAAGATAACCGAGGACAATGCTCCATTCCTATATGAGTTCCTGAATAAAGGGATGAAGACTATCCGCCTCGGAGTTACCAAGGCGAAGGATAAATATATGAGGCTCAGGCCGTTCGTGCATTTCGGGGAGCCTACTGCCGTTCCCGGGGATGAAGAAGAACTACGCGGCACCGGTTCATATCCCTCCGGTCACACCGTCCGCGGATGGGGCCTGGCGCTCCTTCTCAGCGAGATATGTCCGGAGAATCAGGATGCGATCCTTCAGCGCGGATTCGAGTATGGTGAGAGCCGCGTTATCGTAGGTTTCCATTATCAGAGCGATGTGAATGCCGCGCGTTTCGCAGCATCAGCCGCGTTGTCACGCATGCATGCCGACAAGACCTTCATGAAGGATCTCGCACGCGCGAAGAAAGAATTCCGTAAACTCAAATAAATCAGTCATATGCATTCTCCAAGATTATTCCTCGCATCCGTTGCGCTTTTCGCGACGGTTGCCCTTTCTGCGCAGATAACGGTCGATCCCGCTTCCGTGGTAGGCCCGATCAAACCTATGCACGGAGTCAACAATGGCCCCAAGGAAGTCGGCAACGACCAGTCCAGGGGTAATTTCGACGACTATGCCGCAGCCTGCATCCCGTTTGCCAGGACCCACGATGCTGCGTTCCAATCCGATTACGGCGGAGAGCATTCCGTTGACATCACCGGCATCTTTCCCGATTTCAGCAAGGACCCATATGATCCCGCGTCATATGATTTTCCCATGACTGACAGATACCTCAAGACTATCCGCGAAGCAGGTACCGAGGTTTTCTTCCGCCTCGGCCAGAAGATCGAGCACGGCGTCAAGAAATACGGTATCCTTCCTCCCGCGGACTTCAAGAAATGGGCGGTCATATGCGAACATATCATCCGCCACTACAATCAGGGTTGGGCCAATGGATTCAATTGGAACATAAGGTATTGGGAGATCTGGAACGAGCCTGACCTGGATTCCCGCAACGAGGCGTGGAAGGTGAATCCGCGCACCTGGGGCGGCAGCCCGGAGCAGTTCTTCGACCTGTACACCATAACCGCCAAGCACCTTAAATCCTGCTTTCCGGAGCTGAAGATAGGAGGCCCCGCCATCGCTGGAGACGAAGAGTGGGCCGACAGGTTCCTGGCCCATATGCAGAAGAACAAGGTCCCCATGGATTTCTTCTCATGGCACATCTATGCTGTGGATCCCGTATCCGTCAGTTCCAAAGCCGACAGGATGCGCGTCCTCATGGACAAATATGGCTATAAGGATGCGGAATCAATTCTGAATGAATGGAATTATGTCAAGGGCTGGTCAACGGAGTATCCCTATTCCGTCGATGCCATGAACAGCATCAAGGGCGCCTGCTTCACCGCATCGGTCATGCAGGACTGCCAGGACAAGCCGGTTGACATCCTGATGTACTACGACGCCAGGGTCGGGACCATATTCAACACGCTTTTCGATTTCTACTCATTCGCTCCTACTTCATGCTACTATCCTTTCTATGCATGGTCAAAGCTGGTTAAATGCGGGCAGCAGGTCAAGGTGTCCGGGAATTCAGATCCGGAACTGCATGTGACTGCCGCCAAGGACAGTAAAGGAAGGCTTGGAATCCTGGTGACCCGTTACACCGATAACAATAACGTTGTCACCGCCAAGAAGGTGAAAGTGAATGTCATGGGGATGAGAATCAATGAGGCCATCGGTCATCGGACCGACAAGCATCACCTTTTCACTGAAGTCCCTGTCAAGGTGAAAGACGGCA
Source organism: Bacteroidales bacterium (assembly GCA_017443465.1). GTDB lineage: Bacteria > Bacteroidota > Bacteroidia > Bacteroidales > UBA932 > Cryptobacteroides. The sequence continues at coordinate 23,046 of JAFRXO010000011.1, read as the reverse complement.
CTATCGAGTTCAACCTCGACCCGACCTCATTCATCTACCTGAGCGTCGAGTAAAGATTTAATCTCTTTTGCGACTTTATTGGCAATGAGAGTCATGCCGGCTTTATTGGGATGCAGGCCGCGGTCTACCGTATAAGACAAGACATTGTTATAATTGATCCCGGAATCTTGAAGGTCGATCGTATAACACCCAAAAACGCCGGCGACTTCTTTGATGTTTTCATTCCACTGCTCGACGGTAATACCGTTTGAATTGTTTGACGGCCATCCGGGAGTCTTGTCCCTTTTTACGTCGTCAAGGTTCGTCAGACATATGACCATTGACTCGGGGTAGGCTTGCTTTATCTTATAAAGCATGAGTGCATATGCTTCCCTCAGAGTAGAGACTTTGCCTTCCTCCGGGATGCTGTCCGAGCCGGCCCAATTACCTATGGGGATATCATGTGCCCAGTCATTGCAGGATATATAGCATATGATAATATCAGGTTTCTCTCCTTTGTAGGAGAGGTCTGATATCCTTCTTGAAGAGCAACCGGCAGATGCATTTGTAGTCAAAGAGGAATTGCCTGTTACATGCGAACCGCCCCATGAACAGTTGGTGATGTTATTGGCGCTTATGCCCAATAAGGCTGCAGTTTTGTACCACCAGGTGTTTTCAACGCTCTTGACATCCCCTTGCGGGTAATAACTACTGTATTCTACGCCGTCGTAGCCCGTTGAATCCGAAGGAGCATAACCGTTGAAAGTAGAAATGCTGTCTCCTATTATGGCAATTCGGATATGAGGATACCCCGGATCTGCCATTTCCCGGGTGTCTTCCAGAAGGTCTGCCACGTCTTTTTGACATGACGCTAAAACGAACAGACAGAAACAAATACGGAAGATGAACGGGATCATTCTCATAGGAGCAAAGGTAAGAATAATCTCTTTAAATCAAAGAAAAGCTAGTATCTTTGCAAGAGAATAGCATTAATCATGACAGGGATAGGCTCCAAGCGCTGCTATTATCTGGACCTTGCCAAGGTGCTTGGGGCCCTGATGGTCATATTTGCCCATCTTTATTCTATCGATTCTCCAGTCAGGCTGTACACCCATGGTTATCTTATGCCTTTATTCTTCCTCGTCAGCGGTATTTTTCACAGGTATACAGGGAAGATCGATTGGGGACGATATGCCAGGACGATTCTGTGGCCGATCCTCATTTTCATCTTTCTGAGCATCCTGACGAATATCTTGTTCTTTGGGGCTCACCTCGGGGACCAGCTGCGCTTCTATTCCGTGGATATCGCGAAGGGGAAGATCAATATGATCATATGGTTCCTTTTCGCCTTGTTCTGGTGCAAGGCTTACATGGACTTTTTCTGTAGGTTCCGCCACAAGATCATCCCGATATTCATATGGGGATGTGTCCTGTTCATTCCGGTGTATTTCTTCGGAAAGAAAATTCCCTTTGGAATATCTCAGGGAATGATGGGATTCCCGTTTTATGCATTGGGTTTCCTGGGAAAGGATTTCTTTTTAAAAAGGCGCGAATCTTTCAAATGGCTGGCGCCATTTGCTCTTTGTCTGGTCTCCACCGTTTTGATAACCAAATATCTACAAGGGCGGGCATCCATGTTGGGCGTTCGTTTTGGGGATTTGGGTGGGCATCTCTTTGGTGATGCTTTCCAAGGACTGCCGGCAGTTTGCCGAGGTATAATCAAGCTTTTAAATTTTTAAATTATTGCCTTTTTTACTTGAACGGGCTCATCGGAAGTGCGATGATCCTTTCATTTTCACTTCTGCCTTTCCCTAAGACGCGGTTGATAACATCCTTGTCGATGTCTCTCATCACGGTCCTTGGGACCCAGTCAATATTCCTGAATGCTATTTTAGGCCGGATTGGACCCGACAATGGCTATCTGTTATGCTTAGGTCTGTCGGTAGGTATACTCTTCCTGTGTTACCTGTTGCATCTTGCCCTTAAGCCTGCATATGATCTTGTGAAGCCTAAGCAGTCGAAATAACTAGTAGGGAATGGCCTTCAGATGGCGGTGGACTGTCTCAGCTATCTTTTCCAGGCTTTCCCGGCTGTTCGCCGCTATCGTCATGCTGGGCTTGTACAGGGACGGGAACTTTCCGTCGAAGCTGCATATGTATCCTCCGGCTTCCTGCAGGATGAATCCAGCCGCGGCATAGTCCCACGGCATCAGCCTTATCTCGAAATACAACTCGGCTCTTCCGGCGGCCATAAGGCAGAGTTCTATTGCGGCTGATCCGGTCCTCCGGGTGTCGTTGCAGGCCATATATATGTCGTATATGATGTCACTGCATATGCGTGCGAATTCTTTCCTGTAGGTGCTCATCGCCGTGAAGAGGATGCCTTCTTCGAAGCTGCGTGATGAGACGTGTATGGGCGCTGCGTTGCAGTATGCTCCTTTGCCTTTCGAGGCGCAGTACAGTTCGTTCCTCCAGGGGCTGTAAACTACTCCGGCGATCAGTTCTCCGCCGCGTGCGAGTGCTACGCTTATGCAGCAGTTCTCGTCTCCTCGGGCGTAGTTAGCAGTACCGTCGATCGGGTCGATTATCCATATGTATTCGTGCCCTGTGTCGGCCATGTCTTCTTCTTCGCAGAGGAATCCGCTTCCTGGGAGGAGAGCTGAGAGCTTTTGCATGAGGAAGTGCTGTACGGCGAGGTCGGATGTGGTGACGAGGTTTTCGTGCGACCCTTTTTCATGTACTTCGAATCCGCTCCGGACCATGAGTCCAGAGGCTTCCCTGACTATGGCTGATATGTTTTCTAGAAGGTTGTCCATTCCTGATGTTTTTTATCCGGTCATAAAGTTACGACTTTTTAGTTGACATTCATTTTGAGTATATAGCGGAAAATGAGTATTTTTGACGTTCAAAACGAAATAATAATCATGAGGTTCTTATTCCGCATATTATCCGGCGCATTACGTAGGGCCAAAAAATATTTCTACATTTTTGGGAACAGATTGTTCTTTTATCTGAAAGGGGTTGAGTTCGGACGGCGCCTGAAAGTATATAATAAGATTTATATCAACGGTAACGGGAGTATCAAGATAGGTGATGATTTCGTTTTTACGAGCGGAGACAATATCAATCCGCTTTGCAGTAATCTTCGCGGCTCCATGCATGTCCCATCGAATAGTTCATCTATCATAATAGGCAATCATGTCGGTATCTCTTCGGCATGCATATGGGCCAGGGAGCGGGTGACGATAGGAAATGATGTGCGTATTGGGGGGAACTGTCTGATAATGGACAATGATGCTCACCCGTTGGACTATGAACTGCGAAGGAAGGATGCCTCTGTAGCAGAAGCGGAGAAAAATATCAAGACGGCTCCGGTTGAGATTGGTGATGATGTCTGGATCGGTGCTCACTGTCTGATCTTGAAAGGGGTTCACATTGGCCCCAGAAGCATTATTGCCGCAGGCAGTGTCGTTACTAAAGATATTCCGTCCGATGTGATAGCAGGCGGTAATCCTTGTAAGGTCATCAAGAGCCTGGTGTCATGAAGATATTACAGGTATACAACTGCGCACCGCACTATCGGGAGAGTATCTATAAGCTTATAGACAGTACTTTCGATTGTGACTGGATTTTTGGCGACGGAGTGGACGATATCAAATTGATGGACACTTCGGTCCTGAAGGGCATTGTTACCTTGGTGAAGAACAAGCTCCTTCCCGGGAGATTATATTGGCAGCCGGAGGTTCAGGGGAGGCTCAGGAAGGACTATGATGCTTTCATTCTCCTTGGGGAAGCGCGGTACCTGAGTACATGGCTGTTCTGTATCCGCGCGCGCCTGTTCTATCCGAAGAAGCGGGTCTTTTTCTGGGCGCACGGTCTGTGCGGGAATGAGAGCCGTATACAGAAAGCAGTGAAAAAGTTGTTTTTGCGGCTTCCAAACTGTGGGATTTTCCTTTATGGCAATTACGCTCGTAATCATATGATTCAGGAAGGGTTTGACCCGGACAAACTGTTTGTCATCCACAATTCGCTGGCATATGACAGGCAGCTTGAGATTCGTTATACCCTCAGGCCGGATGCTGTGTACAGGGAGCATTTTGGTAATGATAATCCCAACCTCCTTTTCGTTGGGAGGCTTACTAGGGTCAAGCACCTGGACCTGATCCTTTGGGCTATGGGATTGCTAAGGCAGGAGGGACGGCACTATAATCTTACTTTGATTGGAGGAGGGGAGCAGCAGAGTGAGCTGCAGGCACTTGCGAAGGAGCTTGGGCTCGATGGCAATGTGTGGTTCTATGGCCCTTGCTATGATGAGGTGCAACTTGGGCATATGATTTATAATGCCGACCTGTGTGTTTCTCCGGGGAATGTCGGGCTGACGGCCATGCATTCGATGGTTTTCGGCACTCCGGTGCTGACTCATAATGATTTTGCCTGGCAGATGCCGGAGTTTGAGGCTATCAGGGAGGGGGAGACCGGCGGGTTCTTTGAGCGTGACAATGTGGATTCGCTTAAGGATGCGTTGACGGCCTGGTTTAAGTCTGAAGACTATGACCGTGAACGCATCCGCTTTAATTGTTATGCTGAGATTGATCAGAACTGGACTCCTCAGTTCCAGATCGGGGTCCTGAAATCACATTTGCCTTATTAGGCCTGTAGCCATTCGTATTTGGCGACGCTGTAGAGGGGGATGAGGGGGAGCAGGATCGGGGTTTTGCGGACATATGCCTGGAATTGTGGGTCTTGGCCGTATGTCTGCATCTGGCGGAGTTCGAGGCGGCGTGCGCCGCTGAACATTACGTACATTATCCCTGCATATCCGATGAGTACTATGATCCATTGCCATATGTTGAGGCCGGCTCCGAATGCGCTGATGAGTGCACCCGTCCATATGATTATTTCTCCGAGGTAGTTGGGGCAGCGCACGATTGCATATAACCCTGTGCTGACGAAGTGTTTGGGATCTTTTTTCTTCGAGGCGTTTTTCTGGGCGTCGGCTGCGGCTTCGAGTGCTACTCCGGCGAGCATTATGATTGCTCCGGTCCATGCCCATATGTCTGATACGGGGATCCCTTTTGTTTGGTTTGCGAGGCGGAAGGCGAGGGGGGAGACTTGTGCTGCATAGAGGATTGCGCAGAAGATCCAGACGAAGAGTATGGCTTTGAGGGGTTTCTTTTTCTGGAGTTCGGGGCTGTAGAGTATCTTTTTGTAGGCGGTTGCTTTTTTCTGCCGGTAGAGGAGGTAGCCGCCGAGCCTGCAACCGAAGAGGAACATGGTGAGGCAGAGGAGGATGGTTGGGGCTGTCAGGGCTCCGCTGAACATTATTGCGATTGTGATGGCCAGGGCGGCGATGCTGAAGCCGTAGCCGGTGCTGAAGAAGTAGATGAAGTATTTCCAGCCGATGGAGCTGACTGCGAGTGCTACTGCCAGCAGGATTAGCATGTAGGTCATATCCGGATAATGTTGTTCTATAGCAAAGGTAGGGTTTTTCTTTGGATAATTATGAAATATTCTTAATTTTGTCAAAGAACTATTCAATAATGAAGACAACGACAGTTGCATTAGGTCCTCATTTTGAGGAATTTATTCAGGCCAGCATTCTCTCGGGCAGGTATAATAATGCCAGTGAGGTTGTGAGGTCGGGATTGAGGTTGCTGGAAGCTGAGGAACAAAAGATTGCTATGCTTCGTAGTGCTATTCAGGAGGGGTTGGACAGTGGAATCGTCGAGGATTTTGATCCGGAGGCGTTTCTGAAGGAGATGAGGGCGCGGAAGCATGGGAAAGTATAGTTTGACCAGAGAGGCAGCAGAAGATCTCTACCGAATCTGGGAGTATACTGTCGATACGTGGTCTGAGAGACAGGCTGACAAGTATTACGCTACATTGGTTTCCGCATTCAAAAAATTGGCGGATAATCCCTTGAATACCGGGAAATCATATGAACTCATCCATTCAGGGCTTCGGGGTCTCTCGGTAGGCAAACATGTCGTATTCTTTCTTGTTCAGGAAAGCGGAGATGTTTTGATTGTCCGTATCCTACATTCTAAAATGGATTTCATGCGGCACCTATAGGGTGCAAAGATAGTTCCCCGTCAACAGTATGAGGTGTCCGGGGAACTCCGCTCACTTCGTTCGCTCCGGCCCCTCCCAACGTCTTCTGCGTCATCGCTCCGCGATAACTTGTATCCGTCGGGCCCCGCCCCCTACCCTCGTCCGGGGGTGGACAAGCCCCCGGACACCTCATATTGCTGACGAAGAGGAAAGGGCAGTTGTTTTATTGACTTCACAAAAAAGCAGCCACTTTGTTAGTGGCTGCTTTACAAGGGTTGATTTCCCTCTCATAAAGGTTGCGCTAAAGTCAATTATTGTAAACAACAGTGATTGACTTGATATAAAGGGCACGAGTACCATTAGTGAAAGAGATCTTAATTTCACCAGAAGAAGACCCAGTACCAGAAAGTGGACCTACCGTTGTCCAAGAAGAAGTTGCTGTTTCAGGTAGGTATTCAACACCGCCTACTGATATAGAACATTTGTGGGCACCTTGGTAACTAGCACACTCAACTGAAACACTTTTAATAGTCCCGGGGAATAAAGAAGTAGAAAGAGTTACAGTTTCAGCACCACTCTTTGAACCAAGTTGAATGCAACCAGATGAAAATCCGGTGTATACGTTATCTCTAGTAAAAGACCAATCATAGTCTCCATTTTCTATGGTTCCTGAAGTCTTTTCAGCAATTGCACCACTTGTCGCCGTCCATGTATTAGTATAATCCTGTGTTGCTCCTGATCCAGCAGCCTGCTTAACAGTCACCTCAACATCTGAAGCACCATTATAACTAAGAGTGATAATCCCGCTTCTTGCAGTAGCCCCACTTGCCTGAGCTGCGACATCAAATGTAACCTTACCGTCCGTACTGCAATCAATATTGGAAATCCAAGAAACTGTTGAGGAAGCAGTCAGTGTAGCTTCAGTCGCGTTTTCTATCGTATAATTAATAGTCTGAGAACTGGCGGTGTTCGCAACGGCCAGAGGGTTATCAGTTGTTACATTGATAACGGGCGGGAATACATAAGTTCCGCTGATAATCTGAAGGTCCGTCAGAACAGCACGTTTCGTGTCCGTAGTAATAGTAACCTTAGATTTCTTCGTAGCAGCGGAGAAATTGAATATATAATCGGTAAACGTGTCCGTAGAAGTCAAGGCAGTACTTGCGGTCTGCGTTGTTTCGCCATCAACGGTCACCTTGATTTTACTATTATCACCTGCATTATAAGCACGGGCCGATACGACAACATAGAAGGCACTGCTGAGATCAAGTTCCTTGGTGGTGAGGTAACCAACCGCAGCACTTTTACCCAGTCGAATAACCCCAGATGCTTTTCCTTCGTAAACGTTTTCGAAAGCAGAGTATGCTTCATCAACACTTGAAAGCCCGTTTTCCCCAGTTCCGGTCTGCCAACTGAAGTCGTCAGTAAAAGGAAGAGCAGCACCAGCGCCAGAAGTAATATTTGCGGCAGCAAATTTGACCTTCAGAGTGGTAACTTTACCAGCCTGAAGATCAATACCACCGGCAGGAACAGTGATATCCTTAGAAAGGGTGTAATCCTCAGTGCTGGCCGCAATGGTTAACGTGCTGCCTTCTGCCAATGTCTGCGGATAAACAACGAGATAAGTAGCATTGGTGCCATCAATTGCATACTTAGTATCAGAAGAGTAATTGGCAGTAACAATTGAAGAAGGATTGTAATAAGGAGCAACAAGCTGTTGATTCTGCATGTCGATAAGAACACGTCCAGCAAGGGTCGACTCTGCCGTCATCGAAACGGTGGTGGGATGCTGAGTTCCGGTCATCGTGCCATCCTTGTCAATAAGTACGATTTTCACCACAGCGCCAAGACGGGCGAATTCAAGATCTTCTACTGTGGTATTCTCAGGGTCAACAGTGAACTGCTTAGCAACCATAATATCGGCTTTTCCATCAAAAGATGTAGATGTCGGATTCTGGTTATTGGGCAGGTCGACTTTAGCACCATAGTATGTATCTTGAATAAGTCCTACGCCGTTGCTGGTGTAAGGATAATATGCATACAACGTCGAAGAAACAGCTGTACTTCCGGTGAATGAAGCAGATGTTGATCTCTCTGTAATATCAGTGGTAAACTTATTGTTCGTGGATGTTCCATTGGAAACACCAATTGCATCACCGACAGACCAATAGGGCTGGGAGCCCTCCATCTCGGTCCTAACAGATGGAGTAGCAGGAGCTACCTCAGGATTACCTGCAATAAGAGTAACCTTGACAAGTTGCTCGTCAACATTGCTAACAGGGGTAACAGCTTCTTTTGCGCATGATGCGGCAAACAAAGATACTACTGCCGCAAAGAGGATTGATTTAAGTGTTGATTTCATAGCGGCAGAGGTTTAAAGGTCATACTCATTCCCTTCCACAATGTCGCCACCAGCAGCGCCTTTGGCGCCGTAGTTACCGGACTGTAGGAAATTCTCTTCGACTTTGATTACGAAGAGGTCGCAGCTGGGCTGCTCGTAAGTTAATTTTTTGTTCATGAATTGTGTGTTTATTTTTTGTGTTATTATATTTCAAAAAGTAATCCCACAAATATACGGATTATTGGTGAAAACTACAAGGATACAAATATTATATTTTTAAGATATTTTCAGTTATTTTAGTGAAATAGAATCAGTTTAGTCTTTTTTACAATGAATTTCCCAAAAATAACAATTTTCATCGCGGCGTTGGGGCTTTCCGTGCTGGCGATGGGGCAGTCTGCCAAGAGTAAGGGTTATGTGGTTGTTACTGATTATCTGAAAGCTGATGGCAAGAAGGATGTCAGTGATGCGATCCAGAAGGTTATCGATGCCAATCCGAATCGGACGTTGTTTTTTCCGGACGGGGTTTATATGATTTCAAAGCCGATCAGCACGCCGGCGGATCCGGCCAAGAGCGTGTCGCTGCTGCTTTCCAATTATGCTATAATCCGGGCGGCTGAGGGATGGTCGCATGAGGAGGCGATGGTGCGTTTGGGCGGGAAGGATCCTTTCAATACGATCTATGTTCCGGGCAGCAATTATTTCCTGGATGGGGGAATCATTGATGGAAGTGGCGTTGCTACAGGTGTTTCCATTGACAGCGGGCGTGAGACGGTAATCCGTAACACTTCGATTAAGAATGTGAAGGTCGGTATCCAGATCAACCGGGGGGCGAATAACGGTTCTTCGGATTGTGACATCCATGATGTGAACATCGTGGGGAACAAGGCGGAGAACAGTGTGGGAGTGGTGGTCATCGGTTATGACAACACGTTTACGAATATGCGTATCGCGTCTGTCCATTACGGATTCCACCTGTTGTCGGGAGGGAACAGCCTTCGGAACATCCATCCGCTGTACACTTCAGGTGGCTATGAGTCAGGGGAGTATGCTACGAGCTGCGGGTTCATGGATGAGTCGAGCAACAATTTCTACAACTATTGCTACAGTGACCAGTTTGCCATAGGTTTCCAGACCAAGAGCGGTCATGTGGTTTATGCTGAATGCTTCTGCTGGTGGTATTCCAGCAAGGGCGGGAGGCACACTGCGTTCAAGTCGACCGGGAAGTTCAATGGGGTCGTGTCGAATATGACTGTCGGTATGGTGAAGAGCAGTGCTGCGGAGGAAAATGTGGTCCTGGATGCGGGTGAGGACGGTGGATTCGGTACTTTTACGAATCTGTTTGTCCAGGAACCCGGTGTCCTGACAGACCATTCTCACGAGAAATATATGCGCTGACGGCTATCTTTTCCTCTCGGCGAAGAACATGCCGATGGAGATCAGTAGGGCTCCTGCTATCGCCATCCAGGTTATCCTTTCGCTGAGGATCAGGTAGGAGAACAGCATGGTGAAGAAGGGCTGGGTGTAGATCAGGTTCATGGTCCTCACCGTGCCCAGGACCGTCACTACCTTGTTCCAGACGAGGAAGCAGATCAGCGATGCTACCAGTCCGAGGTAGATCAGGTTTCCGTAAACCTGTGGGTGTGAGAGGATTGCCGGGTCGGGATTCAGTGGGCTGATGAAGAGGAAGTAGGGGATCATGGTCACCAGGCCGTAAAAGAAGACCTTCCTGGTGATGAAGACTGTGCTGTATCTTTCGGATGTCCCTTTCAGGATAAGGGAATAGAAGGTCCAGCATATGGCAGCGGCCAGGGCGAGGGAGTCTCCCAGGGTGTTGAGGTGTAGGATGAACTTGCCGTTGAGCACCACCATCACCATTCCGACGAATGCGAGCAGTGAGCCTCCGACCTGCCTGGAGTTCATTCTTTCGTCTTTGTAGAAGAAGGCGGCCGCTATCGCGGTGATGAGCGGCGCGGACGACACAAGGATACCTACGTTCGATGCGGTGGAATAGCTCAGGGCAGTGTTCTCGGTGAGGAAGTACATCGAGCCTCCGAATATGCCCAGAAGGAACATCCTGGCCTCGTCTTTCCATGAATCAGCGAACAGTTTTTTAGGCGAAAAGAACCATATGCATATGTAGGCGAGGAGGAACCTGTAGAAGAATATGTCCGCCGGCCTCATTCCGTTGTCCAGCAGTACTTTACTGGAAACGAAAGTCTCTCCCCAGATGATTATCACCAGGAGGGCGGCGACGAAGGCGGCGGCTTCTCCGGTTATTATTCTGTTTCCCTTGAATCGCATAGGCCGGTCAGGTTCAGGGCCCAAAGATACTGTATTTATTTCATCCCGGCGCCATCTTGATTTGCAGATTATGCAAAATCACGGTAACTTAGCCTGACTGAAACGTTAAGGAAGGATGAAGCATATTTTATTGTCTGTCGCAGCCTTGCTGTCTGTCGCATGCGCACCCAAGCCGGAACCGGCTCTGCTGGACGGGAAGAACTTCGAGACTGAAGTGGACGGTGCAAAGGTTTCACTGGTCACCATCAAGGGAGGTAAGCTGGCTTTGCAGGCGACAAATTTCGGCGGCAGGGTAGTCTCCCTGTTCGTGCCGGACAAGACCGGGGAATACAAGGACGTAGTCCTCGGCCATGAGACCATCGACGAGTACGTCCATTACACTAAGGAACGTTACCTCGGCGCCTGCGTAGGCCCGGTCGCGAACCGTATCACCAACGCCTCTTTTACCGTCGACGGAGTTACATACCAGCTGGAGGCGAACCACGGCGGGAAAGGCACCCTCCACGGTGGATTCAAGGGACTGGATTCAGTTGTCTGGGACATATGGGAGACTACCGGGAACTCAGTGACTTTCCATTATCTCCACAAAGACGGTGAAGGTGGATTTCCGGGCAACCTGGACATCTTCATGACCTACTCGCTGACTCAGGACGATTCTTTCAGGATCGACTACAAGGCCACTACCGACAAGACCCGTCCTGTCAACATCACCAACCATCCTTATTTCAATTTCTCCCAGGGAGGGACTATCGAGAATTACGTGATGTACATCAATGCCGACTCGATTACCGCCATGGACGGGCTTGACATCCTTTCTCCGCCCGTTTCCATCGTCGGGACCGCTATGGATTACCGTACGCCGCATCCTGTCGGAGACGCTCTCGAAAGTGATTATGTCCACATCCAGCGCGGCCGGGGCTTCGACCACAACTACTGCCTGAACCGCAAGGAAGCCAAAGCGATCGAACTGGCGGCATCCGCATATGACCCTGCATCCGGGATCTTTATGGAGGTGCTCACCGACCAGCCCGGCCTCCAGGTTTACAGCGGACAGTATTTTAACGGCAAAGAGAACGGCAAGTACGGGTCCAAGCTCCTGTACCACGGTTCATTGACCTTTGAGACCCAGAACTGGCCGGATTCGCCCAACAAGCCAGATTTCCCGGATCCTTATCTCAAGCCGGGACAGACATATACACACACCTGCATATACCATTTTTCAACTAAATAATTAAATGAAAAGATTTGCGATGATACTTGGCGCCGCACTGTGCACCCTTGGTGCGGCGGCCCAGCCGAAACTCTCCCAGAACAATATCGAGGAGGTCCTCAAGGCCATGACCCTCGAAGAGAAGGCCACCCTCCTCGTCGGAGGCGGGTGGGGGAGCATGACAGCCGGAAGCATGACCGCCTCCAACGAGTCACTTGTTCCCGGGGCGGCCGGAACCACCCGTGCCATTCCCCGCCTGGGCATCCCCAACACCGTGGTGGCCGACGGCCCTGCCGGACTGAGGATTAATCCGAACCGTCCCGGTGCCAGCCAGACTTACTATTGCACCGGATTCCCCGTCGGGACGGCGATAGCCTCCTCATGGGATGTGGACCTTGTCAGGAAGATGACTGCTGCAATGGGCAATGAGGTCCTCGAGTACGGGGTAGACGTCCTTCTCGCACCGGGAATGAACATCCACCGCAACCCGCTCTGCGGCCGTAACTTCGAGTACTTCTCCGAGGATCCGGTCCTTTCAGGGAACATCTCCGCGGCATATGTGAACGGTGTCCAGTCGAACGGAGTCGGAGTCTCCATCAAGCATTATGCAGCCAACAACCAGGAGACCAACCGCAACGAAAACGATGCACGCATATCCGCCCGTGCCCTTCGTGAAATCTACCTCAAGAACTTCGAGATAGCCGTCCGCAAGGGACAGCCCTGGACCGTCATGTCATCCTACAACAAGATCAATGGGGAATTCACCCAGCAGAGCTACGGACTGCTTACAAGCATCCTGCGGAACGACTTCGGTTTCAATGGGATAGTGATGACTGACTGGGGCTCCAAGGCCGGTACGGTCACTGCGGTTAACGCTGGGAACGACCTGATGGAACCGGGTGCGGACGCCGAGATCGAGAGGATAATCGCCGGAGTCAAGGACGGCTCCATCTCACAGGCCGACCTCGACCGCAATGTCCGTAATATGCTCAAGTACATTGTCGGAACTCCCCGTTTCAAGGGCTACAAGTACTCCGACAAGCCGGACCTGAAAGCTCATGCGGAAGTCGCCCGCGCGGCTGCGACAGAGTCCATGGTCCTCCTCAAGAATGACGGGACCCTTCCCCTCAAGGATGTCAAGAAGGTGGCCCTTTACGGCATCTCAGCCATCGATTTCGTTGCCGGCGGCACCGGATCCGGAAATGTCAACAAGGCCTACACTGTCAACATGAAAGAAGGCATGGAACATGCCGGTTTCGAACTTCCCAAGGAACTGATGGACTACTACGAGCAGTACATCAGCTATGACAAGGCCCAGATGGCTCTCAACGGCACCAGCGGCCAGGCAGGCATCCTTCTCGGACAGAAGAAATATGCCGAGATCCCTGTCAGCCGTACCGCCATCGACCGTCAGGCCAAGGCATATGATGTCGCAGTCGTTGTGATCGGACGCAATTCGGGAGAGGCTGCAGACCGCCGCGTGGACAACGATTTCAACCTGACGGATGTTGAGCGCCAGCTCATCGGAGACGTCTGCGATGCATTCCACCTGGCCGGAAAGAAGGCAGTGGTCGTCCTCAATGTTGGCGGCGCCGTAGAGACAGCTTCATGGAAGAGCGTTCCGGATGCTATCCTCTGCGCATGGCAGCCGGGACAGGAAGGCGGCGATGCCGTAACTGACGTCCTCACAGGAAAGGTGAACCCCTCCGGAAAGCTCCCGATGACCCTTCCGCTCGCCTTTACCCAGCATCCTTCTTCCGCGAATTTCCCATATGCAGACTATGTAGCTCCAGGGAGGAACACTTTCGGATTCTCGACCCGTTCCCGCGGTCCCCGCAAGGACATCGACTACACCGATTATGCAGAAGGCATATGGGTGGGCTACAGGTGGTTCGACACCAAGGGAATCGAGGTATCCTATCCCTTCGGCTACGGCCTGAGCTACACTCAGTTCACTTATTCCAAGCCGGTAGTGAAGGCTGACAAGAACGGCGGTTTCACTGCTTCGGTAACTGTGACCAACTCTGGGAAAGTGGCCGGAAAAGAAGCTGTACAGCTCTATGTGTCAGCTCCTTCCGGCGGTCTTGAGAAGCCGGCTAAGGAACTCAAGGCCTTCGCCAAGACTAAGCTCCTCGCTCCGGGCGAGAGCCAGACCCTCGTAATGGAAGTAAGCGCATACGAGCTGGCTTCATTCAATGAAAATGCCGGCCGCTGGGAAACAGCAGCCGGCAGCTATACCGTGAATTTTGCCAGCAATGTGGCTGATGTCCGTTGCACGGCTCCGTTCGTCCTGAAAGCCCAGAAGACCTTCAGCGTAGACGATCCGAAAGCCTGCGCTCCTAAGGAATAACTATCTCAGGGGCCTGGCCTCAGGCTAGGCACCGTGATGATGCTCCCCGTGGTGCTCTCCGTGATGGTCACCGGTTTCCACGCCTTCGATCTCGCGGTAGCGGCAGCAATCGGGGAGCTTCTCATATGCCTCGTCGGTAGCCTTGAACTTCCCTGCATCATAGCCGATGCGGGTGATGGCCTTCAGGACGTCCTTGTCCTTGACGAGCTTCTTGTCATATTTAAGGGTAAGCTTCTGTCCTTTAAGGTCATATGCCGCTGATTCGACTCCTTCGAAAGAGGAGGCGAGCTTCTCTATCTTCATCTTGCACATTCCGCAGTGTCCGCGGACTGTGTAGGTCTTTTCAACTGTCTTGGCCTGGATGAGACCTGCGCTGAGAACGCTGGCGGCGATAATCAGGATAATTCTTTTCATTGCAGATAAATTCGTTTAAATTTTCGGCAAAGATATCGAAATTTATTCGGATATTGTAGCTTGAAAGAAGCTAATCACTACAATTCACTATGGACGGTAAAAGACGCACCGGGATCATTTCATCAGGCAACTGGGTTGTCGATTCAGTCAAGTTCATCGACGTGTATCCACGCAAGGGGAACCTCACTACGATAGTCGGGGAGGAAGAAGGACTGGGCGGCTGTGCCCATAATGTCCTGGCCGACCTGGCCGCCTTGAAAAGCGGCCTTCCACTTTTCGCGGGCGGCTGTATCGGAGACGACGAGCACGGAAGGATGTGCCTCGAGGAGTGTGACCGACTCGGGATCGACCGCTGTAATATGAATATAATCAAAGGAGAGTCAACCTCTTACACTGATGTGATGTCAGAGATCCACGGGACTGCTTCCAGGACCTTCTTCCATTGCCGCGGGGCTAATGCCAGGCTGACGGTGGACAATGTCCTCAGTGCGGAATCACCTGCGCGCATATTCCATCTTGGCTACCTTCTCCTCCTGGACGAACTTGACAAGGAGGACCCGGAATATGGAGTAGCGGCGGCGAGGGCTCTTGACGGCCTCCTGAAGAAGGGGTACGAGACTTCAGTGGACATAGTGTCCGAGGAAAGCGACCGGTACCGCAAAATAGTGATTCCATGCCTGAAGTACACCGACTACCTCATTATCAACGAGGTTGAAGCCGGACAGAGCCTGGGCATATGCCTTCGTAAGGAGGACGGTACCATTGATTTCCATGATGTGGAGAAAGCTGCCCGCGACCTTATCGAAGCCGGTGTCCGGAAGATGGTTGTCATCCATTTCCCGGAAGGCGGGGTGGCCGCTACCAGGGACGGACGCATATGCAGTGCTCCTTCGTTCAGTCCGCCGGTTGAAGATATTGTCTCCACTGTCGGTGCCGGAGATGCATTCTGCGCCGGTGCGCTGTATGCCATTCACGAGGGCTATGATCTGAAAGGGCTCCTGGACTTCGCTTCCGCAAGCGCACGGTTCAACCTCTACAGTTCCACTTCGACCGGAGGAGCCCCTACCCTCGGGGAGATCGAAGGATTTCTGAAGAACAGAAACAATTGACCAACATAGTTTTATAACATGAAACGTTCTGAGATTAATGCTATCATCCGCGCTAACAAAGAGTATTGCAGGAAGGGACATTTCTTCCTTCCGGACTGGGCGGAATGGACACCTGGGGACTGGGCCGGAAAGGGCCGTGAGTGCCTTGAAATCAAACGCAACTGCATGGGGTGGGACATCACCGACTTCGGCAGCGGAGATTTCGAGCATATAGGGCTCTCTCTGATCACCCTCCGTAACGGCAATCCGGCATATGACAGGAAGCCCTATTGCGAGAAGATAATGATCGTGAGGGACGGGCAGGTGACTCCTACCCATTTCCATTGGAACAAGATGGAAGACATCATCTTCCGCGAAGGAGACGGGGTGTTCTGCATGAAACTCTGGAACGCCGATCCGGTTACCGAACTGCTTCAGGAGACAGGGACCGTCAAATTGAAAGTGGACGGAGTGGAATGCGGATTCGAGGCCGGCAAAACCTATCGTTTCCACAAAGGCCAGAGCGTATGCTACACTCCCTACATCTACCACACTTTCTGGGCTGAGGGAGGAACCTGCCTCATAGGAGAAGTTTCGATGGTCAATGACGATGCCGTTGACAACCGTTTCTGGGAGCCTGTAGGCCGTTTCCCGGAGATCGAGGAAGATGAGCCGGCAGAAGCCCTTCTTTGTACTGAATATCCCGACTTGAAGTAGGATGAAAAGGGCGGTCATGTACGGCTGCGGGAACATCGGCCGCGGTTTTATCGGAGCCCTTTTCAGCGGGTCCGGATACGTAGTCACATTCATCGAGGTGGTCGATTCCCTGGTGGATTCCATCCGCTTGAGGGGGAGCTATCCTTTGCGCTTCGTGTCCGAGGAAGGATTTGAAGATGTGACAGTTGGGAATGTCACTGCAGTTAACGGGAAGGATACAGCCGAAACCGCTGATGCCATAGCCCGGTGCGACATAATGGCCGTCGCGGTGGGAGTTCGGAACTTTCCACTTGTCGTCCCGAACCTGGTGGAGGGGATCCGCAGGAGATGGGCACTTGGCGGCAGCCCGCTGAACATAATCATATGCGAAAATATCAATGATGCCAATGCATATGCGGAGCGCCTGATAAAGGAATGCCTCTCCAATGAAGAGTGTGCGCTTTTCGACAGCACTGTCGGCCTGGTGGAGACTTCCATAGGCCGTATGGTCCCGGTCCAGACCGATGAGATGAAAGAAGGGGATCCGCTTCGCGTCTGCGTGGAGCGCTATGGTTTCCTGCCGGTGGACAAGGCCGCATTCAAGGGAAGGATCCCGCAGATAAAGGACATGGTCCCATATGAACCTTTTGATTATTTCGTCAAGCGTAAGCTCTTCATACACAATATGGGACATGCTGTGACGGCTTACCTGGGCGGCTTGATTGGAGCGGATTTCATCTCCGAGGCTATTGATGATCCTCAGGTGAGGATAATAGTGCAGAACGCCATGCTGGAAAGCGCCCAGGCCCTTTCCAGGCATTATGGGGAGCCGCTGGACGCTCTTGTGCAGCATATCACGGACCTGCTCCGGCGTTTCTCCAATTCTGCATTGAAGGACACATGCGCCCGTGTGGGAGGTGATCCCGGACGAAAGCTTTCTCCTTCCGACCGTCTGGCCGGAGCTTCGAAGATGGCTGTGGGCGAGGGAGTTTTTCCGGCATATATCTCCGTAGGAATCGCCGCTGGTGTGAAGCGATTCCTGGACGAGTCCGGCAGGCCGCAGGATCCGGATGAGGCAATCTCCGTCCTGACCGAGGTGTGCGGATTCGCGGAGGACGACTCTGTCCCGGAACTGGTAATGAGATATTATGGGATGATAGCCGTTGGCTGCAGTATCGCTGACCTTCGACGCGCCGCGGATAAGGCGAAATCAGCCCGGATGAATGATATAATCTGAGAGTGTAATCATATGATCAAGAGACTTTTCCTGCTTCTGGCGTGCATCGCCGTACTCTTCGGATGCCGCCGGGCTCCGGAACCCCTGGACAGCGTTGACCTGAAGGTCGGAGGCGTAGGGGTCCTTCTCCAGCCGACCCGTCCCACTGTGCAGGTCCCGAATCAGCTCGTGCGCTGGACTCCTTCAAGGAGCGACCTGCTGGACGACCGTATCAGCAGTTTCCCGCTCACCCTTACCAGCCACAGGCAGGAGTCCGTGTTCGGCTTCCTCCCTCTGGCTGAGGGCTGTTTTGAGGGGAACTGGCTGAGTGCCAGACAGGTATATGACAATGAGAAAGTTACCCCATATGAATATCGTTCTGCCCTCGAAGGATGCGACATCGCTTTCACTCCTTCCAAGCGGAGCGGAATAATCGAAATCCACTTTGACAAACCCGGACTGCTCCGTTTCCATGCATTGAACGGGAGGGGGAGTTTCGAGCTCGACGGCGGGTCGGTGCTGCGGGCGCGGGAGAGGTTCCGGGGAATGGATGCATATGCATATGTAGTCTTTGACTCTCCCGTGAAGCTGGTGGAGAAGGGCATGGGAGGCAATGCTATCCTTTTGTCCACTGATGCCGGGACCCTCCATGTCCGCTATGGTATTTCGTATATTGACTTTGACCAGGCTGCGGCCAACCTGGAGAAGGAAATCCCCGGATGGGATTATGCATCTGTCCGCTCCGACGCACGGAAAGCCTGGGCCGATGCCCTCGGACTCATAGAGATAAAAGGGGGTACAGAGCCACACAGGAGGTTGTTTTACACTTCTTTGTACCGCTGTTTCGAGCGTATGGTGGACATAAGCGAGTACGGCCGGTATTACAGTGCCTTTGACCATTCTGTCCACCAGAGCGATCGCCCGTTCTATAACGATAACTGGCTGTGGGACACCCATATATCCCTTGAGCCCCTTATGACGATCCTCAATCCCCGTCAGGAGGAGGACAAACTCCAGTCATATGTGGAGATGTACCGTCAGGGAGGGACTATGCCTTCTTTCGCGGTCATATGGGGAGACTGGCCGGCTATGACGGGGAATTATGCCGCGGTCTGGATGGCGGATGCCATGGAAAAGGGCCTTGAATTCGACCTTGAGACTGCATATGAGGGTCTGAAGAAGAATTCCCTGGATGCTACTCTGCTGCCGTGGAGGAACGGTCCTCGCTGCGAGCTGGATGATTTCTACAACGAGCACGGCTGGTATCCGGCTCTCCATCCCGGAGAGGCCGAGACCGTGGAGGCGGTTTCCATGCCTTGGGAGCGCCGTCAGGCAGTGTCTCTCTCGACTGCCTTTTCATATGCCGACTGGGCCGTGGCGCGGATTGCGCACAAACTTGGACGGAGCGAGGACGAGGCCCTGTTCATGAAACGCGCGGCATATTACAGGAATGTCTATCGTCCGGACAAGGGGATGTTCTGGCCGAAGGACAAGGACGGCAACTGGATCGAGGGAGTTGATCCCCGGTATATGGACAGGGCGTATTACACTGAGAACAACGCCTACACTTTCCAGTGGGACGTAAAGCATGATTTCGAGGGCCTGTTCGAACTTATGGGCGGAAAGGCCGAGGCTGAGAAGAAACTGGATTCCCTGTTCCGCATACCGCTTAACATGTCCAAATTCGATTTCTTCAAGATCCTTCCGGATGCCACCGGGATGGTTGGACAGTTCGCCATGGGCAATGAACCGAGTTTCCACATTCCTTACATCTACGACTTGCTCGGGAGCCCCTGGAAGACCCAGAAACGGATCCATCAACTGGTGGACATGCTGTTCTCCGACACGGTTTCAGGTATTCCGGGAGATGAGGACGGAGGCGGGATGAGCTCTTTCCTGGTTTTCTCCATGATGGGCTTCTTCCCGGTCACTCCCGGCCTTCCGTACTATTGCATAGGGAGTCCTTTCTTTGAAGAGGCCACGATTGCTTTGCCCAACGGGAAATGCTTCACTGTCAAGGCGAAAGGCTTCTGCGAGGACAATAAGTACATTACCGGTGCAAGGCTGAACGGAAAGGCAATCGACCGCGCCTGGTTTACCCACAATGAACTGGTGGGCGGGGGAGTCCTGGAACTGGATATGTCTCCGGTCCCGGACAAGTCATGGGGAACGGAGCAACTGCCTGTGTCTAGTCTGTAAGCTGTTACGGCCTGGTCTGCCCGTTACCGTCTATGAGCCATTTGTAAGTGGTCATTTCCCTCAGGCCCATCGGGCCGCGAGGTCCCAGTTTCTGGGTGCTTATGCCTATTTCGGCTCCGAGCCCGAACTGGGCTCCGTCGGTGAAGCTTGTCGGGGCGTTTACATATACGCAGGCTGCATCCACGCTGGCCCTGAAGCGCTCAGCCGCATCTTCGTCGCCGGTGACTATGGCTTCGCTGTGGCCGGATCCGTGCGCTGCGATGTGCTCCAACGCTTCCTGGATTGAATCCACTGTGCGGACTGCGAGGATGTAGTCCATGAATTCGGTTCCGAAGTCTTCATCGCATGCGTGGCTGAGAAGGTTTGCGGGATATTTTCCCTCAAGGGCAGAGTAGGCTCTCCCGTCCGCCCTGATGCTGACTCCTTTTGCCTCCAGGGGAGCGCAGAGGGAAGCCAGGTCGTCCAGGCGTCCGCTGTGGACAATGAGGCAGTCGAGGGCGTTGCACACGCTCACCCTCCTGGTCTTGGCGTTGAACACTATCTTTTTCCCTATCTCCAGGTCTCCGTGAAGGTCGAAATAGGTGTTAACTACTCCGGCTCCTGTCTCGATTACCGGAACCTTGGCGTTGTTTCGCACGAAATCGATCAGTTTCCTTCCTCCACGGGGGATGCAGACATCTATCCATCCCACGGCTCCCAGCATCTCGGCAGTGGCTTCGTGGGTGGAGGGCAGAAGGGTTGCTGACTCTGGCGCGATCCCATATTCTTCGAGCACTTTCCTGATAAGGCATATGGCCGCTTCATTTGAGTCGGCGGCGTCTTTTCCTCCTTTCAGGATACATGCGTTCCCGCTTTTGAAGCAGAGCGCGAAGACGTCGAAAGTGACATTCGGACGGGCTTCGTAGATCACTCCTATCACTCCGAACGGGACGCTCACTTTCCTCAGTAGGAGCCCGTTGGGAAGGACCCTGTGCTCCAGCTCAGCCGCAAGTGGAGAGGGGAGTGAGGCGACGTCCCTGATCCCGCCTGCGATTTCCTTGATGCGGGCTTCGGTAAGTTGCAGTCTGTCGTAAAGCGGATTGGCCGGGTCCATCCTCGAGAGGTCCCTGGCATTCGCTTCGAGGAGCGCGTCCTTGTTTTCCAGCAGGCTGTCTGCGACTGAGTTAAGGACTTTGCATCTGAGTTCCTCGCTCAGTTGCCCCAGGTTCCGTGAGGCGTCCTTGGTTTTGCGGAATACTTCTGTCAGCATAGGTTAAAGTGTTGGAAGGAATTCAGTGTGAGGCAGATTCTCATTATCCAGGATCAGCCGGGTGAGTATTCCGGGAGTCTTTCCGTTGGCGATTATTACGCGTATGCCCTTGCCCGCGACCTTCTGGGCAGTGTTGCATTTGGAAATCATTCCTCCTCGGCCGAATCCGCTCTTTTCTTCTTTTATGTAGGATGAGAGGTCGTCTCCCGGACGGACTTTTTCGATGAGGGTTGAGGCTGGATCGTCCGGATTGCCGGTGAAGATTCCGTCTATGTTGCTGATCATTACGAGGGTCGATGCTCCGAGCATCTCCGCGATGAGTCCGGACAACTCGTCATTGTCGGTGAACATCAGCTCGGTGACGCACACAGTGTCATTCTCGTTAACTATGGGGATCACTCCGTTTTCGAGCATGATCTCCATGCAGGCTTTCTGGTTGTTGTACATCCTTTCTTCCAGGAAATTGTCCTTCGTGGTGAGGACCTGGCCGACATGGATGCCGTATTCTCTGAAGAGTCCGTAGTATTGGTCTATGAGTTTTGCCTGGCCCATCGCAGAGTAGAGCTGGCGCTGCTCCACGCTGTCCAGATGCTTTTCCGAGGCGAATTCCCCGCGTCCGCATGCGACTGCACCGCTGGTCACGAGGATCACTTCGAAGCCGTTTTCCCTCAGTGCGGCGATCTGGTCCACCAGGCTGGACATACGGGTGACGTCGAGGCGCCCGTTGTTCCGGGTGAGGATGTTGCTGCCGACTTTTACTACTATCCTGTCCTTCTTCATTTTACGCATGCTTTAAGACCCTTGATCACTGAACTGCTGAATCCGTAGTGCTCCATTTCATTCAGTCCGCGGATGGTGATCCCTCCGGGGGTACACACCTTGTCGATTTCTTCTTCGGGGTGTTTGCCGCTGTGCTGCAGTAGCTCGGCTGCGCCTCTTACTGTCTGTATGACAATTCTTTCCGCTTCGCCGGCCTTGAACCCGAGTTCCACTCCGCCTTCGGAAGCGGCCCTTATGTAGCGCATGGCATATGCGATGCCGCAGGAGGCGAGAGCCGTCCCTGCAGCCAGATGTTTTTCGTCAGTGACCATGCTTTCGCCCAGCTTCTCGAATATGCCCCTAACCTTCAGGATGTCTTCTTCACTGGCTGCGACAGGCACAATGAATGTCATGGACCTGCATATGGCTATGGCTGTATTGGGGATGACTGTGAAAATCGGGAGCTTCTTTCCTGTCATGACCTCCAGGTCTTTTCCGGGAATGCCGGCGGCGAAGCTTACCAGGATCTGGTTTTCAAGGGCAGGGGAGATCTGGCTGATCACGTCTTTTATCATCCACGGCTTGACCGCCAGGATTACTATGTCAGCGCATTCTGTCGCCTTTGTGTTGTCAGTGGTCGTGTTGACTCCTTTGGCGGCCCAGGTTTTAAGTGCGGACGTGGTGCGTCTTGTAGCGGTGATGTCCGATGGATTGAATCCGCTGGCGAGCAGCCCTTCAATGAATGCGCCTCCCATCGCCCCGGCGCCTATGACAGTTACTTTCATATCGTAAGTTTTTGTCCAATACAAAAATAGTTAATAATCCGTGACTGCACCCTTGTTTTAAGAAAAAAAACGTGTATTTGTTTCAGTATTTAGAATCATTTGGAAATGGAAAAGAAATACTACCTCGCTCCCATGTGGAAGGAAACAAGTGTTGACATCGCTGCATGCATCCTTCAGAGCCCCGGTCAGCCCGGCGAAGGCGGTGGTGAAGGAAATCTAGGTGGCGAAGAGGACTAATCTCCTTTAAGTCGCAATAGAATCCGTTGAGGGTGACTAATAAGTGATTATTGGTCACTCTCTTTTTCTATTTTCAGGCCCAAGGCCATTTGATCAATCTCGTCCACGGAAAAGGCTGGATTTGTGGACGAGTTTCATATTTTCGGTAGTTCGTCCACAAAAAAGGCCG
>JAFRXO010000010.1 GCA_017443465.1 Bacteroidales bacterium | reverse complement strand
CGTCAAAAACAACATGTCAATGAGTGGATAAACGAACGCAATCGCTAGCCAAAGCCCTCAGCTGAGGGACTGATTCCGAAAGATTGTATCTGACGGAACGGCTTCCACTCGAATTTATGAATTAATAGAACCTACCATAATTGAAACAGTAATATGTGCAGTTTTTTCAGCAGGCTGGCAGGCGTCTTGCTCCTGTCGTCCGTCACAGTTTTCAGCGCTTATTCCCAGAGCGGCGTCAAGGCCTGGGAAGAGGACCTGGTCCTTCCTACATATGTCCGCAATGCGCCGGAACAGGCTCCTATCTTCGAGCGGACATGGTCTTATCAGCGTGCGCGCAGGAGTGTCTATCCATATGCCCTGGATGACAACATGACCCGTGAAAGGAAGGACGTGGCATGGAAGGCCGTCTATCTGGAGAACGAGTACATGAAGGTCTGCGTGCTTCCTGAAATCGGAGGAAGGCTTTTCTATGCCCTGGACAAGACTGACAATTACGACATATTCTATCACCAGCATGTGATCAAGCCGGCTGACGTCGGAATGCTCGGTGCATGGATTTCGGGCGGAGTGGAATGGAATGTGTTCCACCACCATCGTGCCACTTCCATGATGCCGGTGGATTATAAGATCGAGGAGTGCCCGGACGGCAGCAAGACCATATGGATCGGTGAGACGGAGCACCGTCATCGCATGCAGTGGGCCATCGGCATCACCCTCCATCCAGGAAAGTCATATGTGGAGATAAGCGGAAGGCTCATCAATTCCACCGCGGACGACAACTCCATCCTCTACTGGTCCAATGTAGCTACGGCGTCCAACCCGGATTACCAGATCATATTCCCGCCGCGGACCGATTTCGTGACTTTCCACACCAAGAGCAGTTTTGCACACTGGCCGGTTACTCACGAGGTTTTCAACGGCCTGGACCTATATGAAAATGATGTC
The DNA here is from genome assembly GCA_017443465.1 of Bacteroidales bacterium. Lineage (GTDB taxonomy): Bacteria > Bacteroidota > Bacteroidia > Bacteroidales > UBA932 > Cryptobacteroides. Next base: position 55,336 of record JAFRXO010000010.1, on the reverse strand, counting down.
GATGCCTCGTGGTTCAAGAACCATTACGGGGGCAATTCTATGTTCGTATATGACCAGAAGGACGACTTCATCGCCGGATACGACCATGGAGTGGATGCCGGAACCCTTCTCACCGCCGACCACAACATCAACAAGGGCGGCAAGTTCTGGCTCTGGGGCCCGAATTCGGAGTGGGATACGAAGATCCTGACAGATTCCGACGGGCATTACATCGAACTGATGATGGGAGCGTATTCCGACAACCAGCCGGATTACTCCTGGATCAGCCCCTACCAGGTCAGGAAGTTCTCTCAGTATTATTACGGCCTGAGCAAGATCGACGGGGTGAAGGCGGCCAACCGCAGGGCTGCTCTGAATTATGAGCCTCGCGGTGACGGAAAGTACTACATAGGCGTAAACTCTACGGAAGTATTTAAGAACCTTGAGGTTAAGGTGTCTTCCGGGGACCGTGTCCTCTACAGCGGGAAGATCGGTGTCGCACCGGATTCCCCATACGAGACGACAGTCACTCTCGACAGATCTCTCAAGCCATATGAGACTACCATAACCCTGTCGGACAGCGAAGGGAAGCTCCTGCTGAGCTATACTCCGCGCAAGGAGAGTTCATATGACCTCCCGCTTCCCGAAACCGTGAAGAGACCTCTCCGTCCCCAGGAGATCGAAAATACGGAGGAGTGCTACCTCGTAGGCCTTAGGGCCATGCAGTTCCACAATCCTTACCTGAATCCCGAGGATTATTTCCAGGAGGTCCTCAGGCGCGATCCGGGCGATACCCGCGCGAATACTAAGATGGGAGTCATATGTCGTAAGAACGGTTTGGACGAGGAAGCTGCTGCCTATCTGCGCCGTGCGGTCAAGAGGCTCACCAAGGATTACACCCGGCCTTCAGACTGTGAAGCCCTGTACAATCTCGGGCTTATCCTTAAGGACCGTGGAGAAAAGGCGGCTGCAATCGACACCCTCTTCCGGGCTGTCTGGAATTACAATTACAACTCTCCTGCGAATTATCAGCTGGCCCAGATATTCTGCGCTGATGCCGATTATGCCAATGCCATGCAGCGTCTGGACGAGGCGATTTCCAGCAATGGGAACAACTACAGCGCGCTCAACCTCAAGGCAACCGTCCTTCGCGTTGAGGGCATGAAGGGTGAGGCACGCAGGTGCATCGAAGAGGTGCTCAGGAATGATCCGCTGAATGCATATGCTTCATATGAGAAAGACCTTCTGGACGGTGGAGCCGGTCATGTCGCCCTGATGCGGGATGATCCGGAGTCCTATCTGGAACTGGCCCTGCAATATGTGCACAACGGTTTCCGCGACGAGGCGGTGAAGGTGCTGAGATACATCGACGGCAAGCGGACATATCCGACTGTGAAGATGTGGCTTGGCTACCTCCTGGATGACAAGTCCTTCTTTGAAGCCGCGCTGGGGCTTCCTGTCGGTGGATGCAATCCTTTCAGGCTTGAGACGATAGCAGTCCTCGAGAAGGCGAAGGAACTGTTCCCGCAGAGTGCAAAGCCCTGGTACTGGGAGGGATGCCTTCTCTACAACAAGCAGCAGGACAATGCTGCGGCCCAGTGGAAGAAAGCTGTTGAACTGGATCCCGGGATGGACCTTGCGTGGAGGAATCTCGGATGGTACAACTGGCTGTGGACCAAGGATTACCGTGAGGCTGCAGCCTGCTATGCAAAGGCTGTGGAACTTGCTCCTGAGAAGCCTCTTTACCTAGAGGAATATGACCAGGTGCTTGAAGCCGGACATGAGGATATGCGCAAACGCTTCGAAATCCTGACGTCGCATCACGAGACTTCCCTGAAGCGCTATTATCCCATCGCGCAGGAGGTGGTTACCGGTACTTACCTTGGTGAAAGTGATTACGTGCTGAGCCTTCTCGACACCTGCTATTTCCCGACCCGCGAGGGAGTGAGGAATTTCCATGACATATATGTGGATGCCCTCCTGGTGGCAGGCAAGCAGAAAATGGCCGCAGGCAATCCCGCCGAGGCGGTGAAGTTATATGAAAAGGCATTCGAGTATCCGGAAAACCATCAGGTCTTCCTGGTGGACGGCAGGACTACCCGCGATGCGCAGATATATGCTTTCATCGCCCAGGCATATGAGAAGGCCGGACAGGACGACGAGGCCAGGAGTGCGTGGGAGAAGGCTGCTGCCGTGAATGTGAAGTCGTCCGACTATCGCTACTGGAAAGGTCTGGCTCTTCAGAAACTAGGTGACAAGGCAGGAGCCAAGGCTCTGTTCAAGGCTCTCGTGAATGATGGAAAGGACTCTGTTGTCGATCATTTCGTAAACTTCTTCGGGGCAGAGGGAAACACTGGCTACACTGTAGAAGGAATCAACGCGAAGGCCTGGTACACTGCCGGACTGGGTGAACTGGGCTTGGGTAAGAAGTCCCGGGCAAAGAAGTGTTTCAAGAAGTCTTTCAATCTTGCTCCGGAGAACCTGTGGACTAAGCATATGCTTGAAGAGAAATGAGAAGGATTTTTCTGGCTGCGGCGCTTCTGGTCTTTGCGGCATGCGGAAATAAGGCCGGTGTGGTCGCGGAACCCTTCGGGGCCCTTTCCGACGGGCAGGAGGTCCAGTTGTTTACTCTGGTCAATTCTTCTGGTGCCAAGGTCTGCCTGAGCGATTACGGTGCCAGGGTTGTGAGCATTTTCGTGCCAGGAAAGGATGGGAAGCTGGATGACGTTGTGCCAGGCCCCGGGGATGTTGAGACGTTCGAGAAAGGAGACCGGTTCATGGGCTGTACGATAGGCCGTTACGGCAACCGTATCAACCATTCTTCTTTCGAGATTGACGGGGTACGCTACAATCTTGTGGCGAATGAGGAATTCGGTGGGGAACCGGTGCAGTGCCATGGTGGTCCCGAGGGTTTCGACCGTTTCGTGTGGGATTCCGAGACGTTCTTCGAGGACGGAGTATCGGGAGTCCGTTTCCATCGTCTGAGCCCGGACGGGGAGCAGGGCTATCCCGGAAACTGTGATGTCACCGTGACTTATTCGTGGAACGATGACAATGTCCTGAGGATCGATTATCATGCGACTTCCGACAAGCCCACCGTCATCAATCTTTCGAACCATACGTACTTCAATATGAAGGGTTCTAAGTGCGGTTACGTGATGGACCATCTCCTCCAGGTCGAGTCGGACGTGTACGTCCAGAACAACATCCAGAGATGCCCCGACAGCCTGTTTGCGGTTGAGGGCAGCCCCTTCGATTTCAGGACACCCCATCGGGTGGATTACCGGGTTGACATGCCGAACAAGCATTTGGACCTGATGAAGGCTTTGTCGGCATGCTGGATTATCCGTGATTGGGACGGGAGCCTCAGGAAGGCCTGTAACCTGTACGACAGGGGGTCTGGAAGGGGAGTCGAGGTGTGGACTACCGAGCCGTGCCTTCTGACTTTTACCGGGCGGACGTTCAACGGCAGCCTGAAAGGGAAGTACGGGCCCATCGACAAGTACGACGGGATGATCCTGGAGACCATCCATGCGGCCGATTCACCCAATCAGGACCGTTTCCCATCCACCGTCCTCCGTCCCGGGGGCAGTTACGACTCCACCACCGAATTCCGCTTCTTCGCAAAGTAGTTGACCAGTCCCGGGGCCGGCTGCGCCTCATACGTCGATGGCAGGGCAGGACTTCGCTTCGCCGGTTCGACGGCGGACTCCTCCTTTTTGGCCCGCTCCTTACGGAGCAGTCCAACAGTCGTCAGACAAACGCCGTCGCGGGACACCGGCTCCACTCGTCCTGCCGGGGACCTGCCGTCTCCAAATCGGCTTGTCCGCCCCCGGGACGGATCAAAGCACTACCAAAAAAAGGAGGCCGACTCATTGAGCCAGCCTCCTTGATCTGTCAGTCAGAGAATCTGCTAGAGATTCGGGTTGACGGTCTTCCAGTCCTTCACGGGAGGAACGATGCCGAGGTCGACGATCTCATCCCTCATCTCGCACAGGTGCTTGTAAGAAGCCTCAAGCTCTGCCATTTCCTCGGGAGTCCCTGCGGGATCCGTGAAATGCACGCCGGTAGCGTCCATGACTGTCGGCATAGCCATCATGACATTGCAGTACTTGCCATTGTTGACATATGTTCCTGCAGGCCAGGTGAACTTCTCGCCACCCATGGAAGCCTCGATCATCTTGACAGCATTGTAAGCCGGGCTCTGGAATGAAGAACGGCCGCGGAGGTTGATAATGTTCGAACCGCCCTGGACAGTCTTGAGCTTGATTTCGGCCCAGTCTTCAGCGGGGAGATTCTTCTCGCAGAGGGGAGTTCCGTCAATCTTTACGCCGGATGCGAACACTGCCATTGCCTCGCCGTGTCCGCCATATGTGTAAGCTCCGGTAACCTTGCACTGCTGTACTCCGAAATAGTCAGCCAGTTCGCTCTGCAGACGGGTTGAATCGAGGGCTGCGAGAGTGGTAACCTGGGAGGGCTTCAGTCCTGAGTGGAGGAGGACGACGAGTCCGGTAAGGTCAGCAGGGTTGAAAATGACAACGATGTGCTTTACGTCGGGGCAGTACTGCTTTACGTTCTTTCCGAATTCCTCTGCGATCTGGCAGTTGCCTTTAAGAAGGTCCTCGCGGGTCATACCGGCCTTGCGGGGTGCTCCGCCTGAGGAGATGATGTATTTTGCGTCCTTGTAGGCTTCAGCAGGATCAGTGGTCCATGTGATGTTGGCTCCAGGGACTGCGCAGTGGTTCATTTCAGCGACTACACCTTTCAGGCCCGGCTCATACACGTCGTAGAGGCAGAGGTTAGGTGTAAGTTTAAGCATCATAGCTGTTTGTGCCATGTTGGATCCGATCATCCCGGCGGCTCCGACGATGGTCAGCTTGTCATTAGTCAGATATCCCATATCAATGTGTTTGATTTGTTGCGATTTCAGGTTGCAAATATAGCAATTATTGTTCAAAAAATATTTATATTTGCACGGTTATAACAACATGCGACTTGTATGGAACCTCCGAGTTCTGTAATATCTGACCAAAATAAGGCGGCCTCGAGATCAGAGGATCCGCTGTCCCGAAAACGTACATACCCATTTTCGCCCGACTGCGCGCTGCAGCCGGGAGGTTCCCTTATTGTCGTCATGCAATAGAAAATCAAAGACATATGCCACTATACCTCAAAAAAGAACTTGAAGACAAATCGACCGTCGCAGTGTGGAAGGTCACTGAGACTGAACAGGAGCTGCTAGACCTCAGCTCGACTCCCTCCGATGAGTTGGAGGAGATTTCGCTGACCCGGAGCGAATCGCTCCGCCGCCAGAGGCTCGCCGTACGTGCCCTTCTTAACTGCCTCTTCGACGAGAAGGTCTATCTCAGCCACCACGACAACGGTAAACCATATCTGGAGAACAGCGTCACCAACATCAGCATCACCCACACTGAAAAATATGTCGCCGTTATCCTCAACGACAACGAAGATGTCGGGATCGACTGCGAGTCCCTCGACCGCGACTTCAGCGCAGTTGAGGCCAAGGCCCTTTCCGACGAAGAGATTGACGACCTTGAAGACGACGAGAAGCGCAACGAGCAGCTCGCCATCTACTGGTGCGCCAAGGAAGCGATCTTCAAGAGACTTTCCCTGTTCAACGTGGATTTCGCGGAGCAGATCGAGCTCGAGCGTTTCAGGCCCAAGGGAGAAGGTGAACTTGAGGCTACCTTCATCGACGATAAAGAAGATTACGAGCAGGACTTCGAACTTTCCTACATTACGTTTGACCGCCACGTCCTCGTATGGGTAGTCGGCGGAGAAAGATAGAGCCAGCCTAAAGGAATAATATGAAACATATTGCAATCCTGTTCCTGTCGACAGCCATGCTTTTAGGCTGCGGCAGGAATTCTCTTTGTGTAGAGGGACTCAGCGTCGATGCCCTCAGCGAACCCTTGGGAATCAACACCGCTACACCCCGTTTCTCATGGAAGACTGCCGGGGAAGGCGCGAAGGTCCAGACGTCTTATCAGGTCCAGGTGGCATCCGACCCGGGCCTTCTCAAAAGCGGAAAGGCGGACATATGGGACAGCGGCCTGGTCGAGTCTCCCGAGTCCGTCATGGTACCATATGGCGGAAAGAAGCTCGAACCTCTCGGACTCTACTGGTGGAGGGTGCGTACCGTATGCGACGGCACAGCCGAAGCCGGGTGGAGCAAGCCTTCCCGGTTTTCCGTCGGGCCTCTCGACGGGACGGGCCTTCCTGAGTATTATATAGGACTGGAGGGAGAAAGCAGTTCCCTGGTCAGAGGAAGCTTCAAGGTGAAAGGGAAGCCGCAGACCGCGCTTCTATCCGTCAACTCCCTGGGTTACCATGAGATCTACATCAATGGGAAGAGGGTTGGAGAGGCCGTTCTGAGCCCCGCCGTCTCTCAGTTGGACAAGACTTCGCTCTGCGTGACATATGACGTTACTCCCTATCTGTCAAATGGTTCCAACGAGATAGTCTTTTGGCTCGGGAAGGGATGGTACAAGTCCACCACCTTCAAGGCTGCTTTCAATGGACCGCTGGTCAGGGCTGCGCTCTACGCATATGACCGCGGTCGGCATGAACTGCTGGCCCGTACCGACGAAAGTTGGGAGGCCCGTCCCGGAGGATATACCGATCTCGGGACATGGCGTCCGTGGAATTTCGTGGGCGAGAGGATAGACGCTTCCATGGTCCCCGTTTCGATGGACGGCCTGGATTCCGGTTCCTGGAAGAAAGTGTCTACGGTGAAGATCGAAGGCATCAGGCTGAACCAGCAGATGTGCGAACCGAACCGCATATTCGAGAAGATCGCTCCGAAGGAAATCATCGCCTTGGACGACACTACGTGGGTGGTGGACATGGGCAAGGCCTTTACCGGCTGGTTCTCCCTCAGCGTCCCGAAGATGCCCGTAGGCCACAAGATAACAGTGAATTACAGCGATTACCGCAATGCAGACGGCACCGTCAAACCGAATGTAAATGAAAGGGACGAGTACATATGCTCGGGCAGCGAGCGCGGAGATGTCTTCTGCAACAAGTTCCATCACCATGCATATCAGTGCGCCGTCATTAGCGGCCTTTCCAGGGCTCCGGAGGCTTCTGAAATCGAAGGCCTGCGCATATCCGGTGATTACAGGGACGTGTCGTCATTCGAATGCTCCGACAAAGACCTCAATGACATACACAACCTGATCAAGACCACAGTCCGCAACCTGGCGTTCAGCGGTTATATGGTTGACTGTCCGCACATTGAGAGGATGGGATACGGCGGGGACGGACATGCTTCCACACTCAGTTTCCAGACTATGTACGATGTCAGCGGCTTGTATTACAACTGGCTCCAGTCCTGGATAGACTTCGAGGCTCCTGATGGAGGCATTCCGCACAATGCCCCGGTGGTAACCCGCAACGGAGGCGGTCCGTTCTGGTGCGAATATGTAGTGAAGGCCCCGTGGCTGACGTGGATGAATTACGGCGACCCGCGTCTTCTGGAGGAGTGCTGGCCGCTTATGCATAAATTCCTCGCATATGCGGAGAAATACACCTCAGGTGGCCTTCTGGGGCAGTGGCCGGAAACTGATTACAGGCACTGGTACCTCGGAGACTGGTTGGCTCCGAAGGGAGTGGATGTGAAGGATCCCGAGTCAGTGACCCTGATCGCCAACTGTGTGATGAGCGACACTTTCGGGACAATGGCGAAGATTTCGGCCAAGTTGGGAAGGAGCGATGAAGCGAGGGAATTCGAGGTCAGGAAGAAAGAGCTCAATGAGCTTATAACCAAGACATTCTATCACGCCGAAGAAGGCTTCTACGGTTCAGGTTCCCAGCTCGACATGGTCTATCCGCTTCTGGTCGGTGCCGTGCCAGATGAACTGAGAGAGAAGGTCCTTTCAACCTTTTTTGAGAGGTGCCGCGATGAGTACAATGCCCATATTGCGGTAGGCCTGGTAGGTGTGGCCATCCTCTCGGAATGGGCCGTGGAGGCAGGAGAGACCGACTTTATGTACGGTATGCTCAAGAAAGAGGATTATCCGGGCTACCTGTATATGCTCCGCTCGGGCGCTACGGCAACCTGGGAGAACTGGGACACTCCCCGCAGCCATATCCACAACTGTTTCAACGGCATCGCTTCCTGGTTCTACCAGGGTCCTGGAGGCATAAGGCAGGAAGAAAACGTTCCTGCGTACCGCTCGGTTATCTTCGATCCCCAGATCCCGGAAGGGCTCACATGGGCAAAGACTTCGATTGATACTCCATATGGTTTCACATCCCTGGATTGGAAGAAGGACGGTCAGTCGCTGGTAATGGATGTCCGGGTGCCGGTCGGTGCCAGAGGCTTTGTCGTCGCTCCTGAGGGCAGCACCGAAGCTTCCGTGGACGGGGAGAAAGTCTCCCTTGTCAGGAACGGTTCTTCGTTGGGGATCCGGCTCGGTGCCGGAAGCCGGAAAGTGGTTTTCACGGGCGTTTCCTGAAAGTGTTATAAAAATACTTAAATCGTTTGTTGTTTTTTTAATAATCGATACCTTTGTCTTTATAAGGTCCGAACGAACGGAAGTTGTTCGCGAAGAAATACTTAAAGACTTAGGTGTGTGTTTGTATAGATAAATCGATATGGACGAACTTTTAATATTATGAACAGCTTGTTAAAAAGCTCAACTATTTCAGTTCTAATCTGCTTACAGGTATGCTTTTGTGCTGTCGCACAAGAGATTAAGCCGGGATCTTCAGACTTTTCAGACTACATTTCTCTTCTGAATGATGCTGGATTTGAAGTATACACTTTCGACATCTCTTCTCTCAAAGAAGATACTTATTCCATCTCTTTTGTACTTAGAGAATATTCTAAAGGCGAACTGGTCTCTGATTCAGAAAAAGGCAGCCTCATGTATAAGGCAAAAAATCGTAGAATGATAAAAGACTTACCGGAAGGGGTCCGGAAAACGATTACTCCGGAGGATGCCTTTGATTGGGAGAAGGGGATTTTCTCACTAAGTGAGAAATTTTCTATCAGTTTTTCTCCGGCAGCCGATTCCTTGAAGAAGATTCGGATCTCTGTTGGGGGTAAAGGAGGGGCTATGAAGTACCTGTCATTAATTCCTCTGAATCCTCCAAGAGAAGGAAATAAATATGCATATGATATAAGACCATTCAAGTTGGATAGCGTACAAGTTGGTGAGTTTACTCCGTTACTTTTGGTCGGTTCGTTTTGGTATGATGATCAGAACAAGATATACCGTTTTTGCGGGGAGAGAGAGTTTACTCCAGATATGGTTTCAAGTGCATTCAAATTGATTCCACACTATTATATAGTGGGGGTTAAAGTAGATAAATAGGAATGAAATTAAGACTTTATTCTATTTTTTATATAATTGTTATAGCGGTATCTGCTTGTACTTCTTCAACCTCTGAGACGACACGTATTCATGGGTGTATCGTGGGCGGTATAGACAATTCTGTTACCGTTTATGTTTTAGACTATGGAATCAGAGAATCTATTGAGATTTCAAATGGTTCTTTCATCTATGAACTGAAAACCAATCCAGCTATTGTAGCGACTTTCACCTGTATGATAGATGGAAGGCGGATTGATCAGACTCTGATTCCAGACGGTTCGGATCTGACGCTGGTGTTTTCCCTGGATGGGGTCTCTCTCAAATCTTCAGATAAGAAATCCATCAATTACAAGTTGATGGAAATTGATCAGGTTTATCATGAATGGGTTGGATTTAATTCACAGTACAGATTAACGCAGCAAATAAGCTCAAATAAGAGTAAACTTGACTCGCTTTCAGAAATCGAGTGCCAGGTTTACGAGAAACTACAGGCACTTTATTTTGAGAACCTGAAGAATAATAAGGATAATTATTTGTCAGTTCAAAGTTTAATTGCCTTGGAGGCGGATTTCTCGGATATTCAGAAAGATTCATTAATCCATACTCTGGATTCTGCCGTAATTCAAACAGCCAGGATTCAAAAGATTCTTAAAAATATTCAAAGAAGGACTTGTTCTAGGGAAGGAATGCCGTTTGTTGATTTTTGTGTTGATACTGAGGATGGCATCGTCAGTTTATCCGATTATGTAGGCAAAGGCAACTATGTTATAGCGGACTTTTGGGCAAGTTGGTGTCAACCTTGTATTGAAGAGATGTCCCATCTTAAGGAACTTTACAATCAATTTAATGGAACAAATATAATTATCCTTGGCATTGCCGTCGCTGATAAACTGGAGAATTCCCGAAACGCCATTCGTAAATACGAGCTTCCATGGGAGCAGATTCTTGATACTGGGAACATCGCGCTGGATGCTTACGGAATTCAAAGCATACCATACATCATCTTGTTTGGCCCTGATGGGACCATTCTTCGGCGTGGTGTACGGGGGGATGAGATTGATCGAGCTTTAGCGGATACAAAATATAGTTTTTTATATGAATAAAAGCATCATTTCTATATTATCTACTTTCTTGATGCTGTCATGTACTGGGCATCTGCCGCAGAAAGTGGACTATCCGTATTATGCATTCCGGAATACCTTTTCACAGGAGTTGGTATGCGTGGAGCGTACGGACACAGCTACGATTTTGTCTTTCAAGTCCTTTTACAAACCGCATTGGTGGATCACAGTTGATCCTGAAGCCTATCTGACTGATGGGAAGGCGCGGTATGCACTAAAGGGAACCGAGGGGATCACGCCAGGTGAGCATTTATATATGGATGATAACGGGAATGCCGAGTATAAGTTGTCATTTGAGCCAATCCCCGAAACTGTGAGTGATATCAGTTACATCGAAACGGAAAAATCCAAAAGAGCATTCAACTTCTACCATATTGATCTGAGTGGTAAGACCCCCAAACCACTGAAAGATTCAGAGAGACTTCCTGATTGTCTTCCTGAGGTGTTATTGAAATCTGGGACAACGACAGTTGATATAAACTTAACATGTTCTCTTGTCGGGCTGCCAAGTATCGAGGTCAAGATGTATGCTAATACCATCTTCCCTCTTGAGCAGCAAGAATATACAGGGCTTATGAATGAGAATGGGAAGGCTAGTTTTTGTTTTGACTTGTATAGCCCGGGGCAAGCTTTGTTGGTTATTGCGGATAAGTCGTACGGGCCCTTTTTTCTTGAGCCCGGGGAATCATTCTCTGTAACTGTTGACGGGAGTGATCGACAGCGGACAATTCAAAACTTTTCTTTGGATGAGGTTGTCCCGGCAAGATTTGTTTCCTCAGGGAAATATGCTGCTGTCAATAATATAGACAAACACGAAAAAGCGAATTACAATTTCAATGCTTTTAATGGATCATTTGCCGGGAGTGCAGAAACAATGTCGGATTTTGCTGCTGTAGTTTGTGAAACATACAATCAGAAGATGGATGCTTTGGCTGCTGCTGACACTCTATCGCCTTTCATGCGGGATTATTTAAGAGAGTATATCATTTCGCAAACTGTTGAGGCTATAGCACATGCTAATTCCATTAGGAGAGCTCAGTATTACCATACCCATAATCGCGATGATAGTGGATATGTTAATGAGAATTTTACTGAGGGGGATGTCGCTTTTATGAAAAATATGGATCTGAATAGTCCTCAAATCTTATTATTCGGCATCGCTGGCATTCTCGGCCCAGATATTTGTTCTCTTCTTTTCCCAGAGGGAACAAGTTTTCAGTCCGATTATGCAAAGGCATATCCTATCTGTCGCAAAGTGCTCGCTGGAAGTTCACCGGATACTGCTGACCTAGAGATACTCGATAGTATGTCTTCTCCAATATATAAGGACTGTATCCTTGCTCTGCAAAAAGCTAATGAAATATCGTTGAATGCAATGCCAGATTGTGTGAAAGATATTCCTGATGTCCCGACAGAAAGGTTGCTTGATACCATTCTGGCTCAGTATAAAGGACAAGTGGTACTTGTTGATTGCTGGGCAACGTGGTGTGTTCCCTGTAGGGAAGGACACAGGGTAATCGAGCCGTTGAAAGACAATCGCTTTAAAGATGTTACTTTCATATATTTTACAAGTACGACCTCTCCTCTTCCTAAGTGGCGGGAGATGATCACCAATATACGGGGAGACCACTATTATTTCACTGAAGAGCAATGGAAATCCATCGAGGCGAAGATTGAATCAAATGCATATCCAACGTACTTGATTGTTGGCCGTGACGGAAAGATCAAGAATAAGTTTATCGGGTATGACAAGGAGTTATTGACAGAACTTGACAAAGAATTAAAGCAAGAGCTAGAGATCATTTTGTAAAAATGATAAGGGTAATCAAAACGCTTCTGCCTGCTTTATTGATGGTCGCCTGCACTTGCAAGGTGCCTGAAAAAGGTGCTCTGATCCTTGGCCAGGTGTCTGCCTTGGATCCCGGGGACAAAATCATTGCTGTGTTATTTCAATTTGATGGCAAAGCGGGAAAAAGAATCCAGACCGATACTCTGAAAAACGGGCATTTCACGTTCCGTTTGGATTCTCTGGGTGAAGCAGATCATTATATGATTTCACTGTTTCGTTCCGGAAAGGGTTATTCAGATGTAATCAATTACGGGCCTGAGCTTTATCTTGATACAGGAACTGTAGTTCGTGTTAAAGGAGAGGGTAAGCATTTCAGGACAGCCAGGATAGACAGCCCAGTTAAAGACCAGAAACTGCGTCAGCGTTACTTGAAGAAGATGTCCCAGGAAGACTGGAGAGCCCTTGATGATAGTCAGGCCAATTATTACCGTGTAATCAATGAGCTTTACTACGATAAGGGGCTGACTAAGGAGCAGAAGGATTCCCTGAGGGGGGTGGCTCAACAGATTCTGGATGCCAGTAATGAGATCAACGACCGACTTTCGAAGCAAGAGATAATAATCCTTGAAAGAGAGGAAATAGGTGCATTCGCAGTCAGAAGGATCAATTCACTGGCACATCAAGTTTCTTTAGGTAAAAAGGAGTATCGCGAAGCCGTGTTGCATCTTTATGGGAGACTTTCGAGTGAACAGAAAGTTTCCAGGGATGGTATGGAAATCATTAATTATCTCAATCCGGTCAAAACAGTGACTGTTGGATCTCCTGTCCCGTCCTACATGTATTTCGACAAAATCGGGAAATCTGTATATCTCTCTGATTTCGCAGGGAGATGGATCCTTGTGGATTTCTGGAGTAGTGGCTGCCACCCTTGTATAGAGTCTGTTCTTGAACTCGGATCGCTAAACAAAGATTTTCCAGATAAGTTGTCAGTCGTCAGCATTAGCCTCGATAAAGAAAACTTATGGCGGGAGGCATCAAAGGAACATGGAATCATCTGGAATGACTGGCACGATCCAAAAGGCGCCTCCGGCAGTTTCCGGGCTTACGGGACCACAAGTGTCCCTACCTTTGTTCTTGTTTCTCCCGAGGGTGTCATTACTGATATTATTGTCGGTTACAGAGAGGGGCAGTTGCGCCGCGCAGTGCAAAACAAATTATCTCCTTAGCCAGGACTGGGGGTTCTGCGGGGTGCGGCCCTGCCAGAGCTGGAAGTGGAGCTGGGTCTCACCGGCGATTGTGTCCACTTTGCCGAGGACCTGTCCGGTCTTGACCTTGTCGCCGGCCCTGACGGAGACTCCCGTCAGTTTGCAGTAGAACGTGAAGTAGTTGCCGTGCTGGACCAGTACGCACTGGTTGAAGCCCGGCTGGACTATGACCTGGCTGACCACCCCGTCGAAGACGGCTTTGACTGAAGTCCCCGGATCGAGGGCGATCGTCCATCCATAGTTGAACGGCATCATAACGGTCTTGTAAACCGGATGCGGATGCTGTCCATATGCTTCCACTACCGGTCCATCTGCCGGCCATGGCAGGCGTCCCTTGTTGGATTCGAAGCTCTTCGCGAGGGTGTAGTCGATTTCGTCTTTCTTGGTAGTGGTCGTCGAGCCTTTCTTGGCAGTGGAAGTGCCTCCGGTTTTTCCCTTGCTTGCAGCCTCGGCCTTGCGCATCGCTTCCTGGATGATCCTCTGGATCTCGCGGTTCAGGGCTTCTACCTGTTTGCGCTTCTGGGCCAGTTGGTTCTGGTACTGTTTCCGGTCACGCTGGAGGGTTGAGATGAGCTTCTGGGAGTCGGATTCTTCTGACTGGAGGGTCTTCAGGTCGGACTGCCTCTGGGAGCGGAGCGCGATGGCCTGGGACTTCATGGCCTCCAGTTCATCCTTCTGCTTTTCAACCTCCTGGCGGGCTTCACGCAACTTTATCGCCTGGTTGTTAAGGTTACCGGAAAGGTTCTTGAGGTAACCGAACCTCCTGTAGGCCTGCCCCATGTTCTGGCTCGCCAGGATGTAAAGGAACCAGACCTTGGAGTCGCGGTTCTTGTAGGCGCTCTTTACCAACCGGTTGTAGAAGAGGGACATGGTGTCAAGCCTCGCCTGCATCTTTTTGAGGGAGTCTTCCTTAGCCCGGATGCGGTTGCTTATGTTCGCAATCTCCAACTCGCTTTCGGAGAGGAGTTTGCGCCTGGTGGAGACCTTTTTCTGAAGGAGCGTCAGGTTGGCAAGGGCCGTTTGGCTCTTGCGTGAGTTTTCATTGAGCTGTTTGTTGAGGATGGCGATCTCCTTCTCAAGGGCGGCCTTGCGGCTCTCCTGGGAGGACGTGTTCTGGCCTGCGGCGGATATGCCTGTCAGGACGGCGAGGGCGATTGCCACCGTCCATTTCATAATCATATGCCAGATGCTCCCTTTCATTTCTTGATGCGCTCCAGCCTTGCCTTTATCCTCTGTTCGAGGTCCGCGATCTTGCCGTCCTGGTTCTTGCTGACAGCCTGGTTCCAGTAAACCTTCGCCAGGTCATATTCCCCAAGCTTATACAGCACTTCCGCATAGTGGTCCAGGATTACAGCGCTCTCTTTCCCGCCATACAGCATCGCATGCTTGAAGTAGGTCTTCGCCTCGGCGGAGCGGCCCTGCAGATGCAGGATCCATCCATATGTATCGAGATATGTCGGGTTGTCCGGCTCGGCGGTCACCGTCTTCTTGCTCATCGCCTCTGCCTTCTTGAGCTTTTTGTTCTCCTCGCTGAGGTAGTAGGCGTAATTGTTCAGGGTCGGGACGTGGTTCGGGCTGATTTTCAGGACTTTCTCATATGCCTTGTAGGCCTTTTTGTGGTCTCCGGCCTGATGGTACGCGTCCCCGATGGTTGACAATGCCGGGATGATGACGGTTGTGTCGGAGCCTGCTATGGAGATAATCTTCTCCTCGGTTTCGATGATCTTGTTCCAGTCGCCGAGGTTGTAATATGCCGCGACCTTCATCTCTTCGAAGTCCACGTCATTCCCGAAATACTTTGACGCTTCGTCGGCCGTGGAGATGACCCCTTCCCAGTCCTTGGATGAGCCCAGCAGCTGGATGTAGGCCATCCTGGCCATCTTGCTGCGGGGGTAGAGGTCCATGTTCTTCCGGAATGTCGAGATGGCCTTGTCCCTGCGGGAGGTGCCGTAGTAATAGGCTCCTGCAGCCTGGAGGACCGTAGAGTCAACGGGGTGGAGGAACATGCACTGCTCGAAAAGGGTGTCTATCTGTGGAGTGAAACTATGTACGAAGGCCGGGTCGCTGCGGGTAGTCAGGGCGCTCAGGTACTGTGCCTTGGCGGCAGGGTGCTGGTCCGGATTGGATATGAAACCGCGTATGATCTGGAAGAATCCGGGGTAGTCGCGCCTCTGGCGGTAAACTTCGGCTTTTCCCAGAAGGGCAGGTATGTAATCGGACGATAGGCCGAGAGCCTCCTCATAATAAGTCAGGGCCAGGGAATCCTCGTACTCGGCCATCTTGTAGTCTCCCATGGTGACCAGGATGTCGGGGGAGGAATAGTCTTCGTTGAAGGATTCCAGGGCCTTGAACGCCTCCTGCGGCTTGTTCTGGTTGAGGAGGATCTGGTAGCGCATGCCTGCGAGCTGCTCGCTCTTGCCGAAGGCGCCTTCGATGTTGTCCAGTTCGTCCATCGCCTTGTCAAGCTGTCCGTGGCGGAGATAGAGGTTCACCAGGTTGTAGTAGAGGTCCGTCTTTTTCGGGAATGCCTTCAGGAGACGTTCATATGTGTCTATGGTCAGTTCATCCTGTCCGTCGGCCTGATATGCGACAGCGAGCCTTTCTCTGTACCAGTAATTGGAAGTGTCGATCGAGACTGCCTTCTTGAGATTGTCGATAGCCTCCTTGTTGTTGCCGAGCCTGAGGTTGCACATCCCAAGGTAGTACCATGCGGCATCGTTGAGGGGATCGGACGATACCAGTGATGTCAGCTGTTTCCGCGCGAGATTGTAGTCCCTGGCCGCGGTGTAGTTGGTAACCATGGTCAGGAAGTCGTTTTCGGCTTTCCGCTGCCGCTGCGCATCCTGTGCAACCGCATTTACGGAGAGGAAGACGCAGGATATGAAAACGATCAAGAAATCTCTTGCAGTCATATCTGCAAAAATAATTAAATTTGCCATGAATGGAAAATTCCGGTGTGTTATGCAACGTTCAGAACTCAAATTGCATCTTAACACACGGGTACAGGAAGACCAGCCTGTCAAGAAAACGAAACCGGAAGCGGTAAAGCAGAAGGATTTGCAGTTGGAGCAGCTGGCACGCGAGTGCCGGGGCGGCAGCAGGGCCGCGCAGAAGAAGTTGTACGATGCCCTTGCTCCAAAGATGTTCTCCCTTTGTCTTCGCTACATGGGAGACCGGCAGAGTGCCGAGGATGTGCTGCAGGACGGTTTCGTGACTTTGTTTACCAGGCTGGGCAGCTTTGCGGGGGAGGGATCCTTCGAAGGCTGGGCCCGCAAGATCTTTGTCAACACTGCGCTCATGAGCCTGAGGAAGACTGACATCCTTCGTTCCGCTGAGGACACGGATGCCGTCTGGGGCCTTGGAAGCGGTGACATCACCGCCATCCAGACCCTCGGGTACAAGGAGCTCCTGAAACTGATTTCAGGTTTGCCGGCCGGCTTCCGCACAGTATTCAATATGTACGTAATCGAGGGTTGGTCCCACAAGGAGATAGCCGCGGCACTGGGAATCACGGAGGGAACTTCGAGATCCCAGCTCCAAAGGGCGAGGATGATGCTGCAGGAAAGGATAAAGAAAAGGTAAAGATGCAAGAAGACGACAACAGAGATTTTGACCTGTACGTGAGGTCGATGTTCGAGGATGCGGAGGAAGAAGTTCCCTCCCGCATCTGGAATGCCGTCTCCTCCAGGATGGCCGCTCCCGTAAGGAAGCCCGCCATCGTCTGGTGGAGAAGGGCTGCCGTCAGCGCCGCAGCGATTGCGGCCGTTGCATCCGGCATCTTCCTGAGCCTCCATGATTCAACCCTTCCAAATACAGACGAAGCCTTTGAGGTTGTGGAGAAGGCTTCCACCACATCCGGACTTGCCCAGCTCATGCCGGCTCTTCCGGAAACTTTACCAACCGAAGCCGTCCCGGAGTTAACCGCCCGGGAGAGATTTACGGCTCATGAAACCGCAAAGCCGTCAGAAGCCCTGGCTGCACAGGATCAGGACGTGGCAGGACAGTCGGAAGTGCCTGCAGTACAGTCTGAAACCGAAGAGGAAGTCAGCCAGGAAATGCCCGTCCAGAATGCTCCCGTCCGGGAAGTACCTGTTCAGGAGTCGCCTGCTCAGGACGTTCAAATCCAGGTGGATGCAGACTTTGCCGATCCTTTTACCGCCGTTGATTCAGATGATGATGCTTCAGGGCGCAGGAGTGGCAGATTCTCCTTCTCTGCCGGAGGCAATGCCCAGACTAACACGGTTTCAGGAAACGGAATAGCTGTTAAGCCTTTCATGGCTCCCGGCGCTTCTACTGTACCTGAGAAGACTACGGTAAAGGACCAGGGCAAGAGTACCTTCGGGATTCCGATATCCGTAGGCCTCGGGGTAAGCTACCGTTTCTCCCCGAAATGGTCGGTTGGCGCAGGACTCAGCGCCACCAGGCTCACACGCTCTTTTGCCGGCAAGTACACTGAAATAGCGGAAGACGGTTCGCTTGTGAAGACGGTGACCGGTGACATAGACCAGACACTGATCTATGTCGGGGTTCCGTTGAATGTCTATTTTGACATCCTTAAGAACCATGCAGTCCGGTTCTATACCTATGGCGGCGGCACCATCGAGAAAGGTATTTCGAACCGTTACACCATCCACGACAAGAGTTCCGACATCCATTTCAAGGGCGGATTCGACGGCCTTCAGTTCTCCGCCGGTATAGGAATGGGAGTCGAGCTGAAGCTCGTAGGCGGGCTCGGCCTCTACGTGGATCCCAGCCTGAGGTACTATTTCGATTGTTCCCAGCCTACCAGCATCAGGACTGAGGAGCCGCTTATGATGACGATGGACATCGGATTCAGGTTCAATTTCTGATAAGAAACATATTTCTTCACTTAAAAACGTAAATATATGTCGTGAGATCCCGCAGGAGCTTCTTTCCTGCGGGATCTTTTTGTTTTCTTTGCGGCAAAAGGACCGCAATGGGAAAGTATCTTACATTCATCGCAATCATCCTCCTGGCAGTCTCAGCAGGGTGTGAACCGCTCGATCTCGGGATCGAGGCCAGGCGGCACGGCGAGCCGTCCGGGGAGCGCACCTCGGGGAGGGAGAAGCCCCAGACCACAAAGGCAGACACATTCGTCTATGTTTCGGGAGTCGAGTTTCCCGAGTCATATGACTGGGCTGTTGACAGTGCTTTCGGGAATGTCAGCTCGAAGCTGGTGCTGTTCAGGGACGGAGTGAGGGTCTGTGAGATTCCGGCTGGACCCGGGACTGTTTTCAGTGCGGATCCGGACATGCACCGGATCGCCGGAGGCCATTTGTGGACCGACGGACTGTCCGGGACGAAGACGGTCATATGCTCGGACGGACGTGAGAAGTTCCGCTTCAAAGGCCGCGAGAGCATATGCTCGTTCGTCCTTGACGGAGAGGATGTTTTGACTCTTGGAGCGGCCCGGGATGGACCGGGGGTGTTCTTCCGCCGCAACGGGGACCTGGTCTTCTCGGATGAAAAGGGCCGGTGCATTGGCCCGCTTTACCGCGACGGCGGCAGGTGGTATTTCGCCTATCGAAGGACAGTCGGAGAGGCGGTTTCGATTGCCCGTGACGAGTATTTCATCGTCGAGGACGGTATCAGCCTTCCTGTGGAAATGCCTTCCGATGTGGAGAAGATATTCGACATCAGGATAATAGGAGGGACCCTTTACATGGTGGTCAATGTCAAAGGTTCCAGCGTGAGCCCCTACCTGGTTCAAGGGGCCAGCCGGACTGCCTTGGGGAGCGCCGGCAGGGTCGCGCTCGACTGCTCCATAGTGCCCCGCAGCGGGAACATATGGGTTACTGGGCATGTGAAGGACGGGAAGGGAACGGCCTACGCGAACCTGTGGGAGAAGTCGAAGGTCCTGGTGAACCGCGGAGGGGTCGGTTCAAGCGTTGTGCCTCTTGGGGAGAATTACCTGGTCGTGTCCAATGATGCCACTTCCGGGCTGAGCCTTTCCGGGAGCAGGATAGGGAACATAACAGTCCCCCCGCCGAGCAAGTTCTTTACGGAAAGCGGCTCGTTCTGCAGTGGAAACAGGATCCTCCTGGTCTGGACGGAATGCGGGAAAAATTCCTGCGTCTGGGACGGTGGAGAGGTCAGGAATCTGGAGATAAACGGCTTCCTGACAGGAGTTTCCCTCTGGCCTTAGTCTTTCCAGGAGATAGTCCTGCTATGGTCAGGTGAGACCGTGATCGTTACTTTAAGGGTCTCTTCGGGAAGGAGGTTTTCGATGTTCTCCGGCCACTCCATCAGGCATAGGCAACCGCTGTCAATGTAGTCATAGAATCCTATGTCAAGGGCCTCTGAGTCCTTGGTTATCCGGTAGAAATCGAAATGGAAGACGGATTCACCTCCGAGGGTGCGGTATTCATTGACTATGGCAAAGGTAGGGGAGCTTACGGCATCTTCCCTGACAGCGAGCCTGCGGCATATGGCCGTTATGAATGTGGTCTTGCCGGCGCCCATAGGGGCGTAGAAGGCAATGATCTTGCAGTCTCCGATTTCCCGGAGGAATTCTTCTGCGGCCCTGTCTATGCCTTCGAGGTTCTTTATTACGATCTCATGATCCATGTTTGGAGAGAATTTAGACAAAGGTAACAAAACTTGAGCATATGCTTGTAAATATTTTCGGTGCGAAGTGCATCGGGATCGATGCGGTTCCGGTGACGGTGGAGGTGGACGTTGTCCCGGGCATAGGGATTCATCTGGTAGGGCTTGCGGACGCTGCAGTCCGCGAGAGCCTCCTCAGGACGATTACGGCGCTGCAGTCCCTGGATTTCAGGATTCCGGGGCGTAAGATTGTAATAAATCTGGCTCCCGCCGATATCCACAAGAACGGAAGCGGTTTCGACGTGGCCATAGCTCTCGGAATCATAGCCGCATCAGGGCAGAAGGAGTTCCCGTCCCTTGAGAAGTATCTCATCATGGGGGAGTTGGGCCTGGACGGAACTGTGAGGAATGTTTCCGGCGCATTGCCCATAGTGGAACTTGCCATCAAGCAGGGCTTCAAGGGATGTATCCTTCCGCTTGAATCCGCTCTTGAGGCCTTGGAATTCAGACAGATACCCATATACGGTGTCAGGAACCTTCCCGAGGTGATAAGGATACTCTCCGAAGAGGAAGACTGCACTGACCTGCTGGTGTGGAATTCCGAGGCGGTAGCGGACTTTCCTGAGCAAAGCGGGCCGCTGCAGGCCGGTGACCGCATGGATTTCTCCGAAATCATCGGTCAGGATATGGCAAAGCGGGGGGCGGAAATCGCCTGTTCGGGAGGCCACAATGTGATTATGGTCGGGCCGATGGGTGCCGGGAAGACGTCGCTGGCAAAAGCCATGGCGGGAATTCTTCCGCCTATGACTATGGAGGAAGCTATCACCACCAGCAAGATATATTCCGTGGCAGGGACGGGAAGCATGCGGTACGGGCTTATCCGCACGAGGCCTTTCCGGGCTCCGCATTACAGCGCTTCCCTTCCTGCGATAATCGGGGGAGGAGGCGGTGACAGCATCCTTCCCGGGGAAGTCAGCCTGGCTGAGAACGGGATACTCTTCCTGGATGAATTTTGTCTTGCTCCGAAGTCGGTGATGGAGGCATTGAGGGGCCCGATAGAGGACCGTCAGGTGGTCATTTCCAGGTTGAGGTCGAAGGTCAGGTTCCCATCTTCGTTCATGCTGGTCGCCGCCACGAATCCATGTCCCTGCGGGTACTGGGGAGAAGGTGACAGATGCACCTGTACTCCCGGGCAGAGGGCGTCCTATCTCAGTCGGCTGAGCGGGCCTTTAATCGACAGGATTGACCTTCAGATATGGATGCATCCAATTGATTCAAAGCGACTTATCTCTAGGGCGAAAGGGGAGACGAGCGCGGAGGTGTCAAAGAGGGTCAAGGCTGCCCGCGAGGTGCAGAAGGCCCGTTTCGAAGGCAGCGGCATCACTACCAATGCCGAAATGAACAATCGTCAGCTAGAGGAATTCTGCACTTTGTCCGAAGAATGCAAGGATTTCCTTGAGAAGCTGATAACCTCCTCCGGCATGTCTGCCAGGGCATATGGACGCATCGTGAAACTGGCCAGGACAATAGCCGACATGGAGACTGTCCGCCTCGGGAAAAGCATCCCCGTAGAGATCTCGGTAAACCACCTGTCAGAAGCCTCATCCTACCGTTTTCTGGACCGGAGACCGGAACTGTGACCCAAGAGTCTTCTACGCGATTCGAAGCGTTTACAAAGAAAAACTATTCGAAGACATCGACAGGTACACCCCTCCAGCTCTGCGGAGTATCCAGGTGGAAGACTTTTGCCACGGTGGCGGCCACATCGTACTGAATGAAGGTTTCCTTGATTTCGTGATTCTTCCTGACACCCTTGCCCCAGATTACGAAAGGCGTTTCAATCTCATTCTGGCTCCGGCCTCCGTGAGACTTGCCTTCGTGACCGTGGTCGGAGGTTACGATAATTATGCTGTCATCATATATCCCGGCTTCCTTGATGCCATCGACAATCCGCCGCACGCGGTCGTCGACCACCGGAAGTTCAGCATAGTATTCAGGAGCACCATTGCCATAGGTATGGCCAACATGGTCGAGAGCATCGATATGGATGAAACATAAGACAGGCTTCTTATCCTTGATGTAACGGACGCTTTCCTCCACGATGGCATCCGGATTTTGCGTGGGCCTGAAAATACGCTTGTAATAGTCCAGGCACAGGGTATCGGCATAATTCAGGAAATCTCCCCACTCGGTCACGACACCAGTTTCGGCATCGGGGCGGGCCTGCTTTAGAAGATGAAAAAATGTTGGCTGGGCATTATGTTCCGTAAGCGCCAGCGGTTTGCAGAGCGGATATGGCTCGTTCCGGAGTATTCCTGAAGACTCAGCTGGAGTTCCGTTCATCATGGCAGCCCAGTTGGGACCGCTGTCGGAAGGCAGGACCGACCGTTTGTAGAGCGTGTAACTGCCTTCGTTCATCTTCTCCCTGATGAAAGGAATGTCGGCCTTATCCATACACCATGTTCCCCAACCGTCAAGGCCTATGATAATAACGTGGGAAGCAATGTCTTTTCCCCCATTCCCGGAATTTCCGGAACAACCTGCCAGCAGCAGAATGGTAGAAAGCACCGTCAAAAACTTTTTCATATGTGATTTGCGATTGTTTCAGCAATTACCCAGTACAGTCTTTTCTGCGATTGCCCTGAGGGCTGCGGCTTTTTCGGGGTTTACTTCACATGAGGGAACTTCTCCTGCAAAGGCTTTCCCTGTGATCATCAGGTAGTTGACACAGGCCTTAAGATAGGATCCTTCCCTGCTCTGGTGCTTCCCGTCAGGTCCGAACATGGCGATATCCGGCCTTTCCCATATGGCTCTTTTGAAGGCTTCGCCGATAGGAGAGATCTTGGAGTGTCCTTTCCGAGCCATCTTCGCCGTCCCTTTCTTCAGGTACTTGTCCAGTTCCAGCCAGGTGCCGAAATCTCCGGCCTTGTTTCCGGGATAACCCCATGTCCTCTCGAGGAATATCTTGCAGTCCGGGGAGTATTCCAGAACCTCATCCTTCAGCTTGATATAGTCCGTCAGGACCGCTTCATTCTTGTCCCTTGCAAGCCTGGCGGGATTCACGCTCTGGTCCTGGAGGAAGGCGTAATCATATCCTCGTACCTGTCTCGCTTTCCGGCTCTCCTCGATTCCCATATGCTGACCGAATGTCTGCCCGCCTTTAAGGTATTTTCCGATCTTGATATGGAGCCCCTGGCTTTCGGCAATCTCGCATAGCATCTGGTCGGAGTGGAAGAAATACGTGAAGGAGTTGCCTATGCAGAGGACCCACACCTCATCCTGTGCCTTAGGCGCCTGGGGAACCTGGAATTCCTGTCCGAAGCATATGGACAGTCCGCAAATCAAACCCAGGCAAACTGCAAGAATCTTTTTCATAATCATATCATTTAGAACATATTACTTATTTCCCAATAACCAGTCGATGGAACCCAGCAGCATGGTCAGATAGGCCTCGTTCTCCATAAGCTTGGGGCTGTGCCCGAACTGGAAATAGATGTTCCTCGCCTTGACCGAGGTATTCGTCCATATGACCGGGTGGTCTCCCATCTTGATGTTTGAAGACGGATTGTAGGAGTTTTCATCTACTGAGGCCAGGACGTGGATGTACGGAGCCAGCCTGGGGCTCTTGTCATATGTGTACCATTCGTCTTCCGGAATCTTGAATTCCGAAGGGACTCCTGAGAGTGCCGGGTGGGTTGAATCCTCCAGGCGGACAGTCCCTTCGCAGGTCTCAGCTATGTAGTTCTTGTAGCGGATCCCTCCCATGAACCAGGAGAACCAGTCCCACATCCCGTATCCGTCGAACTCTCCCAGGAGAGTGGCGTGGTGGTATCCGGCATAGCCGCCCCGGCCCTCATCCATGTATTTGATGAATGCATCCTGTGCTTCTTTCGGCCACGGATAAGGGGGACAGTCGATCTGCAGGACTGCATCATAATCATAGAGGAATTCTTCAGTTACGTTGGCCAGGTTCCTGATGCCGGTGACCGCATATCCCCTGGAGGGGGCCAGGGAATCGAGCCATGGGACAAGCACGTCAGTGAGCGGCTTGTGCCAGCCTCCGTTCTCGAATAGGACAAGTACGTTCTTGAGGCCCCTCTTCACCCTGAGTTTTTCGTTGACTACCTTGGCCAGCACATGGTCTTCCTTCTCGCTGTTCCACTGCCAGTACATTCCGCCTTTAAGGTTGTGGGAGACTATGTAGTCGCACCTCTTGCCTATGGTCTCTTCATTCTCCCCGCCGTAAAGAGGCATCCCGAGGACCAGTTTGCATGGCGGCACGCCCGCTGCTATGTGGGCATCGACGGACATCTGATAGGTGTATCCTTTCGGCAGGGGATAGGCCATTACATTGACATAATCTATGAGCGGGAGAACCGCCTTGAAATCAATGTATTTGGCGTTGCAGACAGTGGCGATGGAAAGAAGCTTGCGGCGCCCCAGCGCTTCCCTGAGATCTTTCATCAGCAGGGAGAAGTTGCCTGTGTCCTCGGGAGATGAAGAGATCTTTGCAGAGCTGCTTGTCGGATACTCCCAGTCTATGTCAATCCCGTCGAGATGGAATTTCTTGACGGCTTTCTTGCAGTCCTTCGCAAATGAGCTGCGGCTGCGGGCGGATGCGGCCATCTCGCTGAAACGTCCGCTTCCCCAGCCCCCTACAGAGAGGAGTACCTTTACCTCAGGATTCTTCTTTTTCAGGTCGGCGACCCTTTTGAGTTCTCCTTCATCCGGAATGTAAAGTCCGTCGAACGATTCGCTCACATGTGCGAAAGCGAAGAAGACGTGTGTAACCAGCTGCGGATCCGGAATGCCTTTCTTAGACTGATAGACATATGCTCCGATTACCATGTCTTCTTTGTTTACACGTGGCTTGGCAAAAAGGCTTGTCTCGTAGGAAATAACCGATGACAAGGCGATCAGGAGGAAAGCGAGGATTTTTTTCATAGCGTTACAGTTCTGAGATGAGGGATAATATCTTTCCGGCGACACTTGTCCAGACCTCCTTGTAGCAGGCATTGTTCACCTGGGGCCAGTAAGGGATGTCAGTGTCGTCAATGGTGCGTATTCCGACAGGGACCTCTCCGGTCAGCGGTCCGCTGGAGAAAGAGTCCATTAAGGGATAGTCGAAACCTTCGCCATAGACCATGCTCTGGGCAAAGGGATTCTTCCCGAGTACCCAGTAAATCTGTTCGCGGGCCATGTCTTCCAGGTTTCGGTCTCCCAGCAGGCGGGCGCACACGGCGGCGGCTTTTCCCTGCGAAAGCAGGACGGCGTTGTTCCCGTTATAGACTCCGAACCAGACGGGGAACCTTTTCAGGAAATGGGTGGAGTCGAGCTGTATCCCGGTCCGGACCTGGGTGCGGAACCTCTCCGCCGCGTTCCCCGGGATGAAGACGTTCTCGCGCGCAAACGCCTCATAGTCATCGGGTTCGTCGAGGGAGTACACTCCGGAAGGTATCATTCCATATGGAGCGGTAGAGTACATGTACCTCTCAAGCGCGGCTCCATATTCCTCCGCGGCTTTTTTCCATATGTGACAGTCCGGATTGGAGGCCTGAGTGCGGCAGAGCTCTTCCAGGGCCATGGCGAAGATATGCTCCCTGCTCTGGTGGACATTATGGAACAGTGACTTCCGGGATGCATCCTTGCAGAAATACCCCTTGCCCGGTCCCTCCTCCATCTGGCAGGACAGTACATATGACATCGCTTCCGCGGCTTTCCGGGCATATGCGCTGTTTCCTGTCAGGCCGAACAGCATGCTTGCAGCCCAGGATATCGTAGCCTGATAAAGGCTGTGCGGGGTGTTGAACGTGTGTTCGTATGGCTGGTAGAATATGTCGTATCCGTCCCTTTCAAACTTAGCGAGGGCATATGCGAAGTCCCGTTCCGCGCGTTGGGTGTACATGGCGGACAAGGACTTGTGCCGTGAGAAGACCTTGGCTGCGTAAGCCTGGTAAGCGGCATAGAGGAAGTTGTCGTAGGCCATTCCCTGTACTCTTACCGTAAATATGTCGTCGAAGGTTCCTTTCTTCCCGTCCTGCCACAGGAGAAGTCCCATGCTGCTGGCCCTGCTGCCGTCCGGGAAGCGGACTTTCTCCATGAAGTCCAGGCCCCAGAGAGCCTCTTCGGTGAGACGCCGTGAGAGGGCGGGTGCGCGTTTCCCGGCTGCCTGTGCGGCTTCCAGGAGATTGAATGCCACATCACCGGTCTGGAGGGTCTGCTGGCTGAGGTCTCCGGCATCGTGCCATCCACCGCCATAGGACAGGGTATCTCCCTCATGGATTGCGAAAAGGTCGCTGTGGCAGAGGGGATGGACTCCCTCGACGGGAAAACCGCATCTCTGCCCGAAAATGAAGTTCAGGAGCCTCCATTGCAGTTCGTCGAAAGGATGGTCCCCGATCCGGAACGGCTCGGAGGATGATTCCCCGGCCTCCAGGACATATTCCCCGGTCTTCTCTACATGGACTGGCGAGAAATCCAGGACAGCATATTCCCCTGTGGTTGTAGTGGCCTTGGTGACGTCTCCCTCGAAAACCGTTTTCCCATCCTTAGTCAGCAGCCGGAAGGACGATGAGGCGGAGGCTGCATCCATTATGGCCGTCTTGGCCCCAGAAGAGTAGTAGCCGGAGCTCGAAAGGACAATCTTCCCGGGTTCCGGTATCCAACCAGATACCTTCACGGAAATGTCTGCCTTTCCGAACGTTATGTCTGAGATAGTGTAGGAAGCGATGACTCCTTCTTCCAGGTTCCAGCCCCTGTTGGTGGCGTAGAACCGGAGGTTGTCCGCGCAGTCCCTCCTGAGATCTCCGATCCAGAACCTGCACTTGTTCTTTCCCTGCACAAGGGGAACAAGATGGGATCCTGTCGGCGGAGTGAATCCGTCTTTCGGGGAGGGGTCGCGGTTTGTCAGCACCAGGTTCAGGCTGGGAGAGAGGTCGCCGGGGCTGTCCACATCGACTTGGAATGTCAGGACATTGTAGCCTTCAAGATCCATCCCTTCAAGCGGAAGGGTTGCGGAGTGGTTGCCGTAAGTCGCGTAATCCGGATCCGAGTCAGACCCCCTGGCCCTCTTTCCTGAAAGGGTCTTGTAATTGATTGAAAGGGATTTGTCAATCGGGAGCGATTCGGAAAATGAAATGCCTTCGGGAAGGTTCCTCTCTTCGAACGACCTTTCAGTTTCCAGGGGAATGGGCCTTGAAACCAGGCTGCTGCCGTCAAGGGCTTTCCTGAAACCGGGGGACAGTTCACCCGTACCATGTGAACATGACAGGAGAATAGCCAAGGCTAACGGTATGCAGAATTTGCCTGTTATCATGAGTGATTATCCCTCACAAAGTTAACCAAATAATTGCTATTTTTGCAATGTCAACGTGACTGCATATGATCTCTTTCCCGGAAGTAAAGGTTAACCTGGGGCTCGAAGTGCTCCGTAAGAGGCCGGACGGCTATCATGACCTGAATACCCTCTTCGTGCCCTGCAAGGCTTACCATGACACCCTTGAAATCATTACCGGGGATGACTACAGCCGTACGAGTTCGACACTTGCCGGAAAGTATTCCGGAGATTCCCTCAGGCAGGCCATTTCGCCAGGCGGGAAACTCATGATTACCATAGCGCGTGCCGAAGGAGTTGACTGGGACCCCCTTTCCGACCTCACGGCCAAAGCATATGCCCTTCTGTCCCAGGACTTTTCCATGCCTTGCGTCAAGATTTTCCTCGAGAAGACCTCGCCAGTCGGAGCGGGACTCGGGGGAGGTTCCTCCGATGCCGCGGCGGCTCTCAAGATGCTCAGTTCCATAGCTTCTCTCGGCCTGGACGAGGCAGCGCTGGCCTCATATGCGGCGCGACTGGGAAGTGACTGCGCGTTTTTCATATATGGCAGGCCGATGCTGGGCGAGGGCAGGGGAGAGATCCTCACTCCGGCCGGTCTTCCGGTCCTGGACGGATATGAACTGAAGGTGGTGGTCCCTGAAGGGATACACGTTTCTACCCGTGAGGCATATGGAGGAATCACTCCGCGCGAGGATCCGCGCTTCGCCGGCCCAGTGCATCCTATGCCTTTCAAAGAGATTTTCAATCTTCCGGTCGAGTCATGGAAAGACCTGCTTTTCAATGATTTCGAGACTACCGTCTTCGCCCTCCATCCTCAGCTTGCCGAAATCAAGGACGGCCTTTACAGGGAGGGTGCGGCATATGCATCCATGTCCGGGTCGGGCTCCGCAGTATTCGGTCTGTTCCGCAGGTGACGGGGGCGTGTCCTGTCGGATATTGCAGGAGAATTGCTATCTTTGTTTCTTTGAAGTTCAAGCTTCTTAATGGACAAGAAGGAAGGAAACGATATCCTGCAGGGATTCCAGCAGAAAGAGTACAAGGAAGGCTTCGTCACCGACGTGGCCCAGGATTTCGTTCCCAAAGGCCTTAACGAGGACATTATCAGGACGATTTCCGCCCTGAAGGAAGAGCCGGCGTGGCTGCTGGAATTCCGTCTGGATGCCTACAGGCGCTGGCTTAAGATGCCCATGCCCCGATGGGGACACCTGGACATCCCGAAGATAGATTTCCAGGACATCATATACTACGCCGCCCCGAAGAAGAACGCCGACCGTCCCAAGGAGATAGATCCAAAGCTCGAAGAAACTTTCGAGAAGCTCGGGATTCCTGTCCGTGAACGTGAAGCCCTGGCCGGGGTGGTGGCTGTGGATGCCGTCTTCGATTCGGTTTCAGTGAATACAACCTTCCGTAAGGAGCTCTCCGACAAGGGGATAATCTTCTGCTCTTTCTCCGAGGGAGTGCGCGAGTATCCCGAGCTGGTGAAGAAATACCTGGCCACAGTGGTCCCCCCGGGGGACAATTTTTACGCTGCTCTCAACAGCGCTGTCTTCAGCGACGGGACCTTCTGCTACATTCCCAAGGGAGTGAAATGCCCGATGGAGCTTTCGAGTTATTTCAGGATCAATGCGGCCGGTACCGGACAGTTCGAGCGCACCCTTATAGTGGCGGACGAAGGCTCATATGTAAGCTATATGGAAGGCTGCACCGCTCCCATGAGGGATGAGAACCAGCTCCATGCGGCCGTAGTCGAGATAATCGTGGAGAAGGATGCGGATGTGAAGTATTCCACGGTACAGAACTGGTGGCCCGGAGACGCAGAAGGCCGTGGCGGAATCCTTAACCTAGTGACCAAGAGAGGCATATGCAAGGGCAGCGGGTCGCACTTGAGCTGGACGCAGGTCGAGACAGGCTCCGCCATTACGTGGAAGTATCCTTCCACCATACTCAAAGGCGACAATTCCTCCTCTGAATTCTACTCAGTGGCCCTGACCAACAATATGCAGCAGGCTGACACCGGCACCAAGATGATCCATCTGGGACGCAACACCCGCAGCCGGATAGTCAGCAAGGGCATATCCGCCGGTCGGAGCCAGAACAGCTACCGTGGCCTGGTGAGGATGAATCCCGGGGCATCCGGGGCACGTAACTTCTCCCAGTGCGATTCCCTACTGATAGGCTCCCGGTGTGGAGCCCACACTTTCCCGGTAATAAAGAACGCCTGCCCGACAGCTGTAGTTGAGCATGAGGCCACCACTTCCAAAATCAGCGACGAGCAGCTCTTCTACTGTAACCAGAGGGGCATAGCCATGGAGGATGCCGTGGGGCTTATCGTCAACGGATATGCCCACGAGGTTCTCTCCAGGCTCCCGATGGAGTTCGCCGTCGAGGCCCGTAAACTTTTGTCAGTCAATCTTGAAGGATCTGTAGGATAAAATGTTCAGCATAGATAACATAATCTTTACCCTCGGGGGTAACGGAGTCAGTCTCCTGGAGCTGGTATC
Source organism: Bacteroidales bacterium (assembly GCA_017443465.1). Taxonomy (GTDB): domain Bacteria; phylum Bacteroidota; class Bacteroidia; order Bacteroidales; family UBA932; genus Cryptobacteroides. The sequence goes on along the minus strand of JAFRXO010000010.1, from coordinate 25,440 downwards.
CGTGGTTACCGGCCTGTTGTGCGTCTTCCTGGCCGGCCGCAACAAGAAGTTCAATTTCTGGGTGGGTTACCTTTACAACATCCTGCTCTTCGTGATGTTCGCCCAGAAGCACCTCTATTCAGCGATGCTGCTCCAGCCGGTGGCTTTTGCCATTAATTTCTTCGGGCAGTGGCGCTGGTCGCATCCGCGTGAGGGGGAAGAGAGCGCAGCCAATTCCTCCAACCTGAAGGTAAGCACCCTTACCTGGGAGCAGAGGGGCTGGGCCCTGCTTTTCGTCGCCGGTGCCGGCCTGGTCTGGGGCTTCGTCCTCAGCAGGCTCGGGACCTCCTGGTTCAAAGGCACATTCGTTCCCGATCCTACTCCCTGGCTGGATGCTGTGGTTCTCATGCTGACCCTTCTGGCACAGTTCCTTTCCGCCCAGAAGAAATGGGACTGCTGGATAGTGTGGCTGATGGTGAATATCGCAAACATATGCCTGTACCTGAGCGCGGGCCTGTCGTTCATGCCTATAGTGAGCGGGCTCTACCTGATCAACGGGATCTGGTCGCTGTTTACGTGGTACAAGCTCTATAAAAGAAACATATGAAAATGGATGAGTACCTGCTGGATATAGAAGACCTCCATGCCGGAATCGAGGGCAGGGAGATACTCAAAGGGGTGAACCTGAAGATCCGCCGTGGGGAGATCCATGCCGTCATGGGCCCCAACGGAGCCGGCAAGAGTACCCTTAGTTCGGTCTTGGCCGGGCGTCCGGTCTATCAGGTTTCTTCTGGGAAGATTTCTTTCCGGGGGAAAGACCTCCTGGCTCTCAAACCTGAAGAGAGGGCAGCAGAAGGCATATTCATGTCTTTCTAGTATCCGGTGGAAATCCCCGGGGTCTCCATGACTAATTTCATAAAGACCGCCGTCAACGCCCAGCGTAAGGCCAGGGGTGAAGAGCCTCTTGCTGCCGGTGCCTTCCTGAAACTCCTGAGGGAGAAGATGGAGTTCGTGAAAATGCCTCCTGAACTGGCCAAGCGCGAGGTCAACGTGGGCTTTTCCGGCGGAGAGAAGAAGCGTAACGAGATCTTCCAGATGGCCATGCTTTCACCGGTTCTCGCGATACTCGACGAGACCGACAGCGGCCTGGATGTGGATGCCCTGAAGATAGTGGCCGACGGGGTGAAGGCAATGCACACACCGGAGACTTCGGCAATAATCATCACACATTACCAGAAGCTCCTGGAGTACATCGCTCCGGATGAGGTACATATCCTGAAGGATGGCAGAATCGTGCGTTCTGGAGGATATGAACTTGTAGAAGAAATTGAGAACGAGGGATTTGACAAATTCTAGACATATGTCATCGAAACTTCCTGCAGTGGACTGCGGACATTATGTCCCGACTGAAATCACATATGACGGGGAAACCCTCGTCGTAGGTGACGGGCAGTCCGCCCTCGGGACGTTCCTGTCACCTGAGCTGCCTCCGCGGTATGTGGTGGTAGGGCGTGATGCCTCTCTGGAGCTCAATCTGGTCTTTCTCCCTGGAGGTTCCGCCGATGTTCCCCTGACAGTGGATCTGGCTGGTGAAGGCTCTTCGGTGCAGGTCCGATGCCTTTTCCTGTGCAATGGAGAGGACAGGCTGGATTTCAATGTGGTGATGCATCACCGGGTGGGACATTGTGAATCCCGGCAGATATTCGACGGATTGCTGGGAGGAAGTTCTAACGCGGCCTTTGATGGGAAGATCATCGTGGCACCTGACGCCCAGAAGACCGAAGCCTACCAGGAAAGTCACAACATCCTTCTGTCAGAAGATGCCAGGATTGACACCAGGCCCCAGCTGGAAATATATGCCGACGACGTGAAGTGCTCTCACGGGGCCACTGTCGGAAGGCTGAATGAAGAGGAGCAGTTCTATATGCGTTCACGTGGCATCCCGGAGGCCGAAGCGAAGGTCCTCCAGATGATTTCTTTCGCCGCTCCTATCATCCGTAGCGTCCCGGACCTTGCCTCCGTGATTGAAGAGGCTATCCGGTCACTTTAGGTTTTTTCTGATCTTTCCTTTTGTCTAATGGCTGGCTTTCCCGGCCATTTTTCCGTGAACCTGCCGTCTCCAAATCTGTTTGCCCGGGTCAGGTTGATTCTTTTATATATATTTTTTTTATAAAAGTCTTTCTATTTTTGTCGTTGTAGTATAAATCGAATTAGAACCTGCTTATATTTTTCAATAAATCATGAAGAGATTAACATTATTTTTGACTGCCGCCTGCATTATCCTTTCTTCTTGCGGAAAGGATGATCCGGAGGTGGAGGATGTGATTTTCGATAAGGAGGAGGTTGCAAGTATAGAGCAGCTTAACAGGGCTGCTTTCAATTTGTACGATGAGTTTTTCTCAGGCAAAAAAGAATCATATGCCTTTTCTCCTTTGAGCATAGAATTCACTCTTGGGATGGAGGCCAATTCAGTAGAACACCCTGAGTTAGTGGAATTTTTGGAGCAGAATTCGCTGGAGTCGGGCAATTCTCTTTTTGAGAAGATCCGGAAGAAACTCAATCAAAAGGGGAAAGGAAATGAGAGTTCTCTGACCAATGCCTTATTCAACAATACGTTGTTGCCGAAAGATAAAAGTCTGAATTCCGCTGCAAAAGACTTTTTCAAGGCAGAGATCTTCGATGAGGATTTCACAGATTATGAGGCTGTTATGGACAAAATCCATGACTGGCTCATGAAAAACTCCAAGGAATTCCTCAATATCCCAAAAGTTGACATCAGACCGGACTACCCGAGGGTATTATGCAATGCAATGTACTTCAGGCACGAATGGGCTAATCCATTCGAGGTAGATAATACTAAGATGGGGGATTTTACCGGCGCAGACGGGAATGTGAGGAAAGTACCGATGATGAACAAAAGGGATTATTGCAATTATTACTCGTCTTCATCTGTGACTGCTCTTGAAATGCCGTATGCCAATGATTCTTTTTCCATGACTTTCATACTTAGCGATGAGGATGCTCTGAGTTTTGAAGATTTCCAGGCTGCGCGCAAAGGATTGACAAAAAGCGATGTAAAAGTCTCCATTCCTAAATTCGATACTGAAACAGCTCTCAATTTTTCAATGGAGCCTTTTGGATATGATAACCTTTTTGGTCTCCATGTTGCACGGGTGAAGACGGACGAAGAAGGGACAGAAGCAGCGGCAGTCACAGAACTAATCGATGGCGCCTCTTCTCTTAACCCCGACTTTGTCTTCAAAGCCGACCGCCCGTTCTTCTATGTCATCACTGACAACGAAACCGGCCTGATTCTTTTCATTGGCAGATTCTGCTAGATTATCCGCCATTATATGTTCTCTTCCATCATGCGAAAAGCGAGATGAGTACCAATACTACCCAGATGAATACCTGGCTATTTCTAAAGCCAAATGACTAAGAATGATGTAGTAGTCTTGCTACGCGCATTTAAAAGAATGGAAATTATTGATAGTAACGGCTTCTGGATCTATAGGACAAAAACAGCGAAAGAATTAAATGTTTCAGAAGATATTTTTAACATATTAATCAGTATTGTTGAGCATCATAATATTCTATACCATTTTTATCCCAATTATGTGACATATAGTCCGGACTCACTTGGAGGAGGCGAAAACTTCTCAAAGTATACAACTGTTGGATACTTTTTCACTGGAGAAACAGGGAGCCAACACATGGTTAATATCAATGGAATTATCCCTTTTCCCGATAGTTCAGTCGTTTCTTACTTTGACGCACAATATGATTTTGAAAGTTACGAATACCTTAATAACTTTAGCGTTATCTATAAATTAAAATAATATGTCAAGGGCTTTACATATATGGACTTCCCTTCTTGTTTTCCTTTTTGGAGGACAGTTCCTGAACGCACAAGGCCTTAAATCATTGGCATATTACTATGAACGCAACGGGATAATGATCACTGTCCCGGAGGGATACACTGTCCTGAAAGACAGTTTGGTAGCATTGTGGAATTTCCCGGAAGATAGAAAAGGCATAAAAAACGCAGATATAGTCGGCTCATTTGAATGCTGTCTGGAAAGTCCGGACAAGAGCCTCTGGGTGCTGTTCCCAGGTATAATGAATTCTCTTATTAAAGAAGGAAGAGACGACAGGCTTGATCACCCCAAACGTTTTGCCTCAAGGGAACTCGCCAAATATTATGATAATCTCGATAACGGTCCCTACTACGTCGATGATCATATGACATGCCTTTCAGGGAAATATGTCCGCGAGCGGACTAATGCCGATATCGTTTATTATTATGAACTGCCGCTGAAAGGCTATAGACTGGAGCACAAAGACCTGACTCCTGCGCTGGAAGTCCGTGACAACTATCGTTTCTGGAGGTTCTATATCTGTAAGGCAGGAGGATACATGATGAATTTTCTCGTCATTGACAGGACCGGCACAGACGACATGATTATCAATCATATGGACGAAGTGCTGTCTTCCATATGGTTTGATTCGAATAAAATCCGGGAAGTCTGGGAAATCCATAAGTGAGCAAAGATCGATTCTATGGACGTCGCGCAGCCCAAACAGGAGTTTTGGGCAGAAAAGAATGCTCGACGGCAATGAATCAGGTCAATCCATCGCCGTCGCGAAAAGTTTTTTCCGTACAAAAGCCGACCGCCCATTCTTCTATGTCATCACTGACAACGAAACCGGTCTGATTCTTTTCATTGGCAGATTCTGCTAAGGGACTGAAGGTCGGCGAGGACTAGGGCCGTCATGGCTTCGACTATGACGGGGGTTCTCAGTGCGAAACACACGTCATGGCGTCCGGGGACCGAGAGGTCAGTCATGGAGCCGTCTGAGATGTCATATGTCCTCTGGGTCTTCCTGATGCTGGAGGTAGGCTTGAATGCGACCCTGAATTTCAGCGGACTGCCGTTGGTGATCCCGCCGTTCACTCCGCCGGAACCGTTCTTTGAAGAACAGACGAAGCCGGGGCCGCCTGCGGCATCCATCCTGACGGTGTCGAACGGGTCGTTGTGCTCCGAACCTTTCATTGCAGCGGCCGCGAATCCGTCTCCGAATTCAACTCCGCGGACTCCGGGGATGGCGAATATGGCATGGGAAACCAGGGATTCCACGCTGTCGAAGAAAGGCTCTCCAAGGCCCGGGAGCAGGCCTTCTGCAGTGCATTCAACTAGGCCGCCAAGGGAGTCGCCTTCCTTGATGGCGTTTTCCAGGGCCTCTTCCTGGCGGGCTTTGTCTTTGTAACCGCCTATTTCTGAAAGGGTTGCCTCAATCCGGACATCGGGGATCATTTTCTTGGCAACTACTCCTGCTGCAACGATGGGGAGAGTGATCCTTCCGGAAAAATGCCCTCCGCCCCTAGGGTCGTTGAATCCGTTGAATTTGAGTGAGGCTGTGTAGTCGGCATGTCCTGGGCGCGGGATACGCTTCAAAAGGTCATAGTCCGCCGACCTGGTGTCTTTGTTCAGGAAGATGAGGGTGAGAGGGGCACCTGTGGTGTGGCCGTCACAGACACCGCTGAGGATCTTCACCTGGTCGGCTTCGGAGCGGGCAGTGGTTCCCTTGCTTCCGCTTTTGCGGCGGGCGATGTCCTCTTCGAAATCCTTCTCCTGGAGTTCGATTCCAGGCTCGACTCCGTCGATAATTATACCTATGGCAGGGCCGTGGGATTCCCCGAATATGCTTACCCTGAATTTTCTCCCGAATGAGTTCATATGAGAAGCTGTTTTGAAATAATTCGTCTCGTTTATTATATGGCCTTTCCGGCCATTTTCGTTTATCTCATCGGTCACGTAGCGACTATTGCTACGCTTCCTCTTCTATAACCGAAACTGTCTCGAAAAATCCACATAATCAACTTCGGGAATCATTTCAAAACAGCTTCTGAATAAATCGAAGAATTGCGGACAGGATTTTGCGACGCAGGCGGTGTCATCGATTTCGATGTCCGAGTCCGCGCCTTGTGCGGCGACGGTAAGGGCCATGACCATCCTGTGGTCGTGGCTGGAAGTGTACTTTCCTCCGCGGAGCAGTTTCCCCTCAAGCAGGCGCTGGCTGAGGGAAAGGCCTTCAATGATCATCTCATCACCTTCCCTGGAGGCGATAACTCCCATCCGGTCAAGCATTTCCAAGATTGCGGCGCCCCTGTCGCTCTCTTTTCCGGCGAGGCGGCCCATTCCGGCTATGCGGGAAGTGCCCTGGCTGAAAGCCGCCAGTACGGCAACGACGGGGAACAGGTCCGGGGCATTGTTGAGGTCAGTCTCGAAAGCACGCAGAGGGGCTTTCTGGCATATGATCGAGGAAGCTTCGTCGCCTTCGTCTTCCGAGTAGGAAAGGGAGGCGCCGGCATCCGAAAGGATGTCCATAATGCTGAGGTCCGCCTGAAGGGATTTCAGATCGAGTCCGGAGATTTCGGCCTTGCCGAATACGGCTCCGGCGACCAGGAAACCGGCGGCTGTGCTCCAGTCTCCCTCTATGTTGAAATCCGCTGCATGGAAACTCTGCCCGCCTTTGATCCTGAAGGTGATACCGGTACAGTAATTCCAATCCTGTGTCTCGAGGAACTCATCGTCTCCTTCCATCTCGCTACCGGTCTTTATCCCGAATTTCCTCAGGACGTCGAGGGTGATGAAAAGGTAGGGGATGCTCTTGGGCTTCGTGACCAGGAGCTGTGAATTGTCCGGAGCCAGCGGGAGGGCAGTAAGGAGGCCGGAAATCAGCTGCGAGCCGTCTTTTCCGGAGATTTCGGCGCGTCCCGGGACCAGGTTCCCTTTTACGGTGAGAGGAATGGTTATCTGTCCGGCGCTTTGGGAGGAAGCCTCTCCGTCAGGGGAGAGAAGTACTCCGAACGAGGCCATGATGTCACCGGCGCCTTTGAGCGGACGGCTGGGGAGGGTCTTCTCTCCGGTGATCCGGACATTGCCCTTGCATATGACTGAACAGACCGGAATCATCAGCCTGGCGAGCAGGCCGGATTCCCCGACGTGGAGACTGTCTGTGTCCAAGCATCCCGGCCCGGCTCCTATGCCTTTGATTATCAGGGTGTCGCCGGACCTGTCAACCGTCGCTCCGATTGCCTGCGCGACCTGGATGGCTGATTCGTTGTCACCGCACGGGGCGTAGCCTCCCAGGTGAGAAGTCCCTTCGGACAGTGCTGCTGCGATGATCGCCCTCTGTGCGAAACTCTTGGAGGCCGGGATATGTACCGGTCCGCCTTGGCGGGATAGCCGGAGCGTGGGGTTAAGCCCTGGTTTGCTTCGGTAGAGGGCGGCGGCCATTTCTTCAGCGGTCCACTGTCCGGGCGCAGCGGCATCTTCCGGAGTCAGTGCGGCATATGTCCACGGGGCGCCTCTGCGTATGCACTCCAGCCTTGATGATTTGCCATATTCTCCCATGCAGAAGGCTACCAGGCTGCCTGGCAGTGCGTAGTCGTACAGGGTGAACAGGGTATCTACGTCTTTCGGGGAGTTCGCAGTAGTGACTATCTTTATGATGTCGGCACCGAACCTCTGGCATTTGTCGGCTTCATCCATCAGGGAGGGGACGTCTCCGGTGGAATTGAAATCGTGCCAGGAACGTATGACCATTGTCCCTGTTTCCTGTGCCGCCCTGTGGAGGCGTTTGCTCATTGAGGCTGGGGCTTCGGTCTCGATGTCGATATATTTCGCGCCTGCGGTGATGGCCTTCAGTAGCCTTTCTTCTGCTATCTGGGCCGGTGATCTGCCTTCTTCTGCCGAGAGGGCACGGGCCAGGGCCGAACTCCTGTCAGCGATGGCCTTTGCGGTGTCCACCACCCTGCAGGTGGCAATCAGAAGGGTGTCGGTGAAGGAAAAAAGAGTCTGGATTTCCTCCAGGGACAGGGGACAGCGGTCGAGGCGGATTTCGGCCATCTCGACTCTGTCGACTATCTGGAGGATCTCCTGAAGGGATCTGTTCTGTATGCAGGTGCAGATCATAGGATTGCCAGCATTTCATCTACGGAGAGGTCCACTATCCTGACATCTCCGATTTCGAACGGGAGGACGAAATGGATCTTTCCGTCTTCGGCCTTTTTGTCCTTTCGGATAGCTTCGGCCATGTCTTTCAGGGCATATGGACATTTTACCGGAAGTCCGCAGTCCTGGAAGTCCTGCGAGAGCCTGTCGCATATGCTTTTACGCCCTGAGGGCATGTCCTTTTTCACTTTTTCGGCCAGTCTGGCCGCGAGTATTATCCCTATTGCGACGGCTTCCCCGTGGGTGATTCCGCTGCCATCGAGCCTGGAATGGTGCTCTATGGCATGGGCGAAGGTGTGGCCGAGGTTGAGGAGCCTTCTTTCCCCGTTCTCGAACTGGTCACGTTCCACTATGCCGGCTTTGACTGTGGCGGCTTCATGGACGAGGTGGCTGATCTGCGGGAAGTAGTCTTCCGGTGCCCAGCCGTCAGCCCTGATCGTGCGGAGCATCCTGACCGCGGCGGAATAGCTGTGGGATGTGTTGTCTATGATGAATGTCTTGAGAAGCTCGGCCGCCCCGTCGAAGAACTCTTCCTCCGGCAGGGTGGTAAGGACGTCAGGACTCATCCAGGTAAACTCGCTCTGGCGTATCGTACCGAGCATATTCTTGTAGGACAGGAGGTTGACTCCGGTCTTCCCTCCGATGGCGGCATCCACCTGCGCAAGGAGGGTAGTGGGGACATATGCAAAGCGGATTCCTCGTTTGTAGATGCTCGCCGCCATTCCGCACATGTCGGTGGTGATGCCTCCGCCCACTGCCAGAAGAAGCGCATTGCGGTCCGCTCCGGACTCAAGAAGCCATATGCATATCTTCTCGACAGAGGAGAGGGTTTTGGATTCTTCTCCGGTGTCGAGGGCGAGGCTGGCTTTTACGAAACTATCCAGCTTGCGGGCGTGTCCGCCAGCCTTCCTGTCATATACCAGGTAGGTGTGTTTCTCTTTTTCCAGGATGGAGCCCAGTTCTTCAATGCACTTTCCCTCGATTATCCGGGAAAGCACATGACCGTCTGAGCGGATCTGGATCTCAGCGCTCATCAGCTGCCTCTACCGCTTTGAAGTAGCGGTAGGTGTTTACCTTCAGTTCTCCGGTGGCAGGATCGTCAGCCACTATGGTGCCGCAGGGATGCTCCTGCAGACAGGAGAGGGTAACATAGTGGGACAGAGGTCCTTCCACTGCGGCCTGAAGGGCGCGTGCCTTCTTGGGGCCGAAGACCAGGATGAGGACTTCCCTGGCGCTCATGACGGTGGCGACTCCTACTGACATGGCCTGTTTCGGGACGAGGTTGATGTCTCCTCCGAAGAAGCGGGAATTGACGAGGATAGTGTCATCAGTAAGGGTTACGACCCTGGTCCTGGACTGAAGTGAAGAGAAGGGCTCGTTGAAGGCTATATGTCCGTCTTCTCCGACGCCTCCCATGAAGAGGTCGAAACCTCCGGCTTCAACTATGGCTTTCTCATATGCTTCGCATTCTGCTGCGAGGTCGGGGGCGTTGCCGTTGAGGATGTGGATGTTGCCGGCAGGGATGTCGATATGGTCGAAGAAGTTCTTGTACATGAACGAGTGGTAGCTTTCGGGATGGTCCTCCGGTATGCCTACATATTCGTCCATATTGAAGGTGATCACATTCTTGAAAGAGACTTCGCCGTCGCGCACCATCCTGATGAGTTCTGCATATGTGCCGAGCGGAGTGGAACCCGTGGGCAGTCCGAGAACGAAGGGCTTGTCCGTTTTCCTGGCTTTTTCATTGATCCGTGCGGCAATGTGCCTTGCAGCCCACACGGAACCTTCCTGTGATGTCTTGCGAATTATCAGTTTCATCTTATTGTAATTTATAGAATACTTCAATTGCCTGGTACTCAGCCATTCCCAGCTGGTCATACAGGTTGGCTGTGTTGCGGTTGCGGTCTTCGGCGCGCTGCCAGAATTCCCTCGGGTCGTCTCCCGGGAAGGGCATTATGTCTTTCTGGGAGAGGTGATGGAAGATTGCATGGCGTTTTTCGACTACCTCGTCCGGGCTGAGCGGGACTGCCATGTCGACCCTGTCGAGCTCCCACTCCATCCATGCGCCCCTGTAAAGCCATATGTTTGCGTCATCCAGCCAGCTGTTTCCTTCTTCCCTGAGCTGCTCAACGGCCTTCATCGCGGCCTCGGTGCACACCCTGTGCGTTCCGTGCGGGTCCGCGAGGTCTCCGGCCATGTAGATCTGGTTCGGCTTGAGTTCCAGGATGAGGGCTTTGATTATGTCAACGTCCACCTGGCTGCTGGGGAACTTGGCGACTCCGCCGGATTCGTAGAAGGGAAGGTTGAGGAAGTGTACATGGCTCATCGGCAGGCCGAATGAGCGGCATGCTCCCCGGGCTTCGCTGCGGCGTATTGCCGCCTTGATGTCGAGGAGTTCCCTGGGTTCGGCTTCTCCCGGGACTTTGGAAGCTATGAGTTTGGATATGTCCTCGAGCCGGTCACCGAAGCCGAGTTCCCTCGCCGCATCCATATGCTGGATCACCACGTCGTCGAGCACCGCTACGTCGCCTGATGTCTGGTAGGCGACGTGGACGTTGTGGCCCTGGTGGGTGAGGCGTATGAAGGTTCCTCCCATCGAGATAACGTCGTCGTCGGGGTGGGGGGAGAATATGAGCACTGTCTTGGGGTTCGGGGTGGAACGCACTGGCCGTGTGCTGTCGTCCGCATTCGGCTTGCCGCCCGGCCATCCGGTGATGGTGTGCTGCAGGTCGTTGAAGAGGTCGATATTGATCTTGTCATATGGACCGTACTTTTCGACAAGTTCTCCGAGGGAGTTGAGAAGGTAGTCCTGGAGGGTGAGCTTCAGGATGGGCTTGTTAACTTTCTGGCAGAGCCATACTACGGCCTTGCGTATGAATTTCGGAGTCCATTCACACGGGCCGATGATCCATGGGGCTACTATCCTGGTGAGCTCGGCTGCGGAGGTCTCGTCTGCGTACAGGGTGATGTCGTCATGCATCTGCAGATAGCTGGCCGGGTAGGTCGGATCTATGTCACATTCAACGACATGCTTTACAGCGTCAGTTTTGCTTTCACCCCATGCCATCAGGATGATCTTCCTGGCGGACATTATGGTGTCTATGCCTATGGTGATGGCTGCTGTCGGGGTGGCCCTGACGTCTCCGTTGAAGTTGGCGGCCTGGCGTTTCCTGGATTGATAGGGGAGGGTGACTTCCCTGGTGCGGCTCTTGGGAGAGGCTCCGGCTTCATTGAAGCCTACCTGTCCGTGTTCGCCTATGCCGCAGACCAGGAGATCCAGACCCCTGGCCTGTTTTTCATAGAAGGCGCAATATTCGGTAATCTTGGAGGGCGGTACTGTGCCGTCGGGGAGGTGTATGTTTTCTTTCGGGATGTCCACCAGGTCGAGGAACTCCTCATGAAGACGGTTGTTCCGGCTCTGTTTCCCGTTTTTTGACAGCGGGTAGTATTCGTCAATCGAATAGATGTCCACGTTCTTGAATGAACATTTTCCTTCTTTGACGTACCTGGTGAGCCATTTGTAAAGAGATACGGGAGAGGCTCCGGTAGTCAGGCCGAGTTTGAAGTGCCGCTTCGGATCGTCATGCGCCTGGATGGCGTTGACTATGATGGCAGCGATTTCCTTGCTGGCTTCGGTGGAATCCAGGCCGATCTTCGTGTTGATTCTCTCAGCGGAGTGGATTAAGTTTTCGGGGAGGTTCTTTTCAATCAAACCTCCGTCTTTGGGTAAGGTAAAATGTTTCAAAATTCAAAACGGCGGTTTATTTCGCCGCATCAACAAATTTAATGATTTTTTCCTTATGGTCGGTGTTTTTTTGAAAAAGCGGAAAAAAGATATAAATTTGCATCTTACAAGCCCCAGTGGCGGAATTGGTAGACGCGCTGGACTCAAAATCCAGTGTCCTTTAAAGACGTGCCGGTTCGAGCCCGGCCCGGGGCACAGAAAAAGCACAGCAAATTTTTGCTGTGCTTTTTCTGTGCCCCTTTCGGCCGCGTTGAGCGGCCGGGGCCTTGTCAATTTATTGAGGGGGCGGACCCCCTCAAACACCCCTGCCAGAGTTTAATTCTTTTTGTAGGCGTAGATAGTGGTAATTCCGGTAAGATTCGATTTCTGTTTGATCACAAGATCACTTTTATCCAGTTCAACTACGTCGAAAATCCCGCTCAGGGTCATGCTCTTGGGCGGAAACCCATCAGTAAGAATGATAGTCTTCAAGAAGCTGATCTGATTCAGGTCGGCATTGTAAGTGAAGGTGCCGGCTTTGACATCCACGTCTTCCAGGTCGGCATCGGTGAAACTGCCTTTTTTGGCAATGGCATGAGGGAACGGGAACTCGCTCAGGACCAGATAGAAATGGTTGTCGGTATAATCCACTTCCTTAGTTGCCTCCTTCCCGTCAGAATTCGTAATGACTTCCGTCTTTGTCGTCAGAGCCCAGATCCCATACAGTTTGCCGGATTTGTCACCGGTGTGAGATACTCCATCTTTTTCGCATGAAACGCAAAAGGCCATGCAGGCAAGTGCTGCCAGATAAAGAAATCTTTTCATAACGATAGAAACATTTGTTTTACTGTCCCTATTCAATTCCCGTTCCAAACCGGGTTATCCACATTTCAAAGTTTATTGCTAAATTGACACCCGAATTGCAGATGAAAATGTCTCATATGTCAAAATACTTGAATATCATGAAGAAAGCCCTGTTGATCCTGGCTGCGGCCGCATTTGTGTTTGGCTGCCGTTCCAATGAGCCCAAAGAGGTCATCACTTACGTTGAATCCGGCACCACATATGCCCATGATGCGCTGGAACCATATGTCCAGAGCGGGGAGCTGCCCGGAGCCATCAGCATCCTTTACAAGGACGGCGTGCAGGAAACCTGCTGCATCGGATATGCCGATGTCGCGGCCGGACGTCCGATAACTATCGATGACCCGTATATGCAGTGCTCCCAGACGAAGGGTTTCTGCGGGGTCACAGTGGCTAAACTTATCGAGGAGGGCAAGCTCGGGTTGGATGATCCCGTGTCGAAGTACCTGCCGGAGTTCAAGGAACTGTGGGTCCTGAGCGAGCAGAAGGGCGATACCAAGGTGCTCAAGAAAGCTCAGAATGAGCTGACTGTGCGCATGTGCCTGAACCACACGGGAGGGTTCCCGTTCGAAATTTCCGCAAAGCGTGCAGACGTCCGCGGCGGAGGATGGTCGGGAGGAGCCCCGCTGAGGCAGACGGCGACAATCGCGGCCAGTTCTCCTCTTTTGTTTGAACCGGGTACGCAGGTGAAATATTCCAACACCGGAATCGACATCGCTGCCGCAGTAGTGGCCGAAGTGACCGGGATGAAATGGGAAGAATATCTCCAGAAAGAGGTCCTTGATCCGCTTGGAATGACTTCCTCTACATTCTGGCCCACCGATGAGCAGCTTTCCCGACAGATTGAAATGTACCAGTATATCGAGGGGAAACCCGCCAGGTACGTCCTTGAAAACGGAAACCAGCAGCGTCCCTACAATGATTCGCATGTTTTCGCATCTGCCGGTGCCGGTCTCTGGACCACTGCAAGGGACCAGGTGAAATTCTACAAGATGCTGATGAACCTGGGTGTGGGAGACAACGGAGTGCGGATCCTCAAGGAGGAAACCGTAAAGAACCTCCTGGCAGTCTCAACCCGTCCGAAGGAAATGGAGGGGTACTCCATGGGGCTCCATTGTCCCGTTGAAGATTCGGAGGACGCGTGGTTCGGCCATGGTGGCGCCTGGGGCACTCAGTGCACCGTCAACTGGCACAAGAAGCAGCTCCGTATGTTGGTGATCCAGTCCAACGGCGGCCCGAAATCCTGGAACAGTGCCCTGGAGAAAGCCCAGCAGGCCTTCCTGGAATCGGAATTCGACAATAAAGCAGCTGAAGCCTACACAGGCCGTACGGAATAGCTTCTTACTCTGTGATTTCGAGAATGGTCCTCGCCAGGCTGTGACCGAATTCTTTCAGGGCTGCTGGTGTGACCACTGCCCCGTTGGCATTGGCGAACGCCACTTCGAACGTGCGTGCGATTTCCAGTTCAGGGATATTCATCAGTGACCACATGATGTAGGAGGTTCCCTGGCTGTAATTGGTGTTCGTATTCCAGCTAACCCCGAAGGGCAGGTCGTCGCTGGCCTTGTACCTGAGGCCGCCTTCCTGGTTCTTTTCAAGGAGGGTTGCGAACAATGCATCCTTCTCAGGATTGTGCACATATTCAGGATTCTTCAGCGGAGAGTAGATGAACTCATTGTTCTCCCCATACAGCCACGGGTCATGGAAATCAAAACACATGACAGGTGACTTCTCCTTCATCAACTTGGCTACGGCCGCTGTCTCCGGGTAAATGAATAAGGTGTAGTCCCTGTTGTGGTCGTGAGGTATCCTGCCTTTTCCCTGGTCTCCGGCGATAGCCCCGTCGATATCGACGAACGGCACGATGGTCAGGTCAAAAGTCCGGCGCAGTTCCCTGCCAAGTTTACTCTTCTCGGCAAATGCGGCGGCGATGCCCTCCACGACATATTCGGCGGTGGACTCGGAGCAATGATGACGTGCGGTCATCACTATCTTGTTCTTGCCATTCCCGATGTGGAAATAGGGAACATCCGTCCCTTTCCTGGTTTGGCAGAGGACACCAGTGTCATATTTGACGGAAGAAGGTAGGCTCTTAACGAAAGCCGTCCACATCTCGGGAGTATATGGGAAGCATTCGTACATCCACACTTCATATGCATCTTCCGGGAACGTGTAGGTGAACTTGTTGCGGGTAACGTCCGTCGCATCAGCATATGCATATGTCTTTCCGCGGTCGAACGAAATCACGGGTCCGCGGACACCCACTGCGACGCTTTGAGTGAAAATGAAGGTGATGGTGCGGCCCTGGCATCCTCTGGCGCGGAATGCCCAGTAGAACCAGTCCCTGTCGGTGTCGCGGAGGTCCTGATGGACATATACGGTGTCATTGCTAATCCTCTCGTAGACAATATTGCCGGCGGGGATTTCGGCATCAATCACCGGCTGGGCAAGAGGCTTCTGGTTTGAGGACTTGCCGGAGCATGAGCCCAGCATCGGGAGCGCCATCAGGCCAAGGTAGAATAGGGATTTCAGCGGATTCATATGTAATTCACGTTATGGTGTAAAGATATGTATAATTCGCTAAAATTGCTATTTTTGTTAAAAGTAAGATGTTTCAGATATGAAAAGATTTTTCTGTTTCCTTGCCGCTCTGCTGGCGTTTTATGCTGCCTACGGGCAGTCATTCCTTGAGGATGTCTATCTCTCTCTGGACAAAGGAGTAGAGGGGATATATGCCAAAGGTGAGACAATCAGGGTTTTTGCCGAAGTGAAGAAAGAGACTCCCGCACTGGTGAAGATCTATCAGAACGGGAAATTCAAGGAAGTGAGGGAAACAATTCTGCCTGAGGGTAAAACCGAGGTTTTCAGCGGTTCATATGATGAATCTGCCGCGCTGATGTTCCGCCTGGCAAATCCCAAAGACCAGAAGGATTCGACCACCATCGGGGCCATAGTCGCGCCGGAAGGATTCCGTCCCGGATTCGAGGAGCCGAAGGATTATCGCGCTTTCTGGAGGAAGCAGTTGAAGACGATGCGCAGGGAAAAGATGCAGGTCAAGCTGACTCCTGTCCCGGTGCCCGGTGAGGACGGTGAAAAATATGAATGCTATGACCTCGAAATCAATTGCCTTTCCTTCCGTCCGGTCCGCGGATATCTTGCTTTGCCACGTGGCGCGAAGCCCCGCAGTCTTCCGATTGCGATATTCGCTCACAGTGCAGGGGTGATGACAGCACCCCACACCAAGGCAACTGTCCAGAAGGCAGTCAGCCTGGCAAAGACCGGCAGCGGAGCCATCGCCCTGGATATCAATGCTCATGGAATCCTGAACGGGCAGGATGAGGCCTATTACGAGGCTATGGAGAAAGAACTCCATAACTACTCCAGCTGGCCTGTCACCGACCATGAGTCTTTCTATTTCCGCGGGATGTTCCTCCGTCTGGTCCGTGCCCTCGACTATCTCTGCTCGCGCAAAGAGTGGGATGGCAAGCGGGTGCTGGTCACGGGAGGCAGCCAGGGCGGAGCCCAGAGCGCTGCGCTTGCCGGACTGGATCGCAGGGTTAAGATGGTGGTAGTGGACGTGCCTGCCATGTGGGACATGGGAGGCATCCTTGCAGGACGTACAAGCAGCTGGATCAAGCCTCTGGAACGCGAGGGAGTCGATTCTCCCGCGGCTAAGATAATCCCATATTATGACGCATCCAATTTCATGCGTCACTACAAGGGAGACCTGGTGGTGAATGTCGGCCTTATCGACCTCACATGCCCTCCTGCAAGCGTATGGTCGGTATTCAATGTCTGTCCCGCGGCGTCCAAGACCATCCACCCGTGTGCCTGGAAAGGCCACAGCGGGAAGTATTCCGTGCCGACAGCTGAAGGCCGCAGCAAGATGGCAGGCAGCATGGGAGTTTATTTGAACGATGCCATTAATTCATATTTGAAATGAAGCATATGAAGAAACTGATTTCCATTTTGCTGTTGTGCGCATCCCTGGCGCTCATTTCGTGCTCGGGTCCTTCTGAAGTCTCCGTCTTTTCACCTGACAAGACGCTGGAGTTGCGTGTTACTCAGGGCAGCCCTCTGACTGTCAGCGTTTACAAGGGCGGCGAACTGCTTCTTGCCCCTTCTCCGATAGGGATGACCCTCGATGACGGGACTGCGTATGAAGGGAAAGGTAAAGCGGGCCGCGTTTCATTGACTGACCGTACCGTTGACTCACCCATTTACAAGAAGGCTCAGATATGCGACCGTTTCCGCGAGAGGACCATTTCGTTCGGAGCGTTCGACCTGGTGTGCCGTGCATATGACAACGGAGCCGCGTGGCGTTTCGTCTCCCGCAGCAAACAACCTTTCAAGGTGGTTTCGGAAACAATGGAGTACCGTTTCCCCGATGACTGGACGGCTTGGATTCCATACAACAATGCATCGGACAGGAGCTCATATCTGGCCCAGCTGGCGTGCTCTTTTGAAAACACCTACAGCCATGTTCCGCTAAGCAAATGGAATCCTAAGCGGCTGGCGTTCACCCCGCTGGTGGTAGATGCTCCCGGCGGCCGGAAGATATGCCTTGCCGAAGCCGACCTGCTGCATTATCCCAACATGTGCCTCTCCCGCCCAGAAGGTGCTGAAGGCATTCAAGGCTTTTTCGCTCCCTATCCTGCAGAAACCGCTCTCGATGATCACGGCGTTAACAAAAAAGCCGCGCAGAAGGTCGTCAGTCATTCTGATTACCTGGCTGAGTGCGGGCCCGGTGAAAAGTTCCCCTGGCGGATTTTCGAGGTCGAAGATTCCGATGCAGGGCTGCTTGATTCCGACCTGGTCTATCTGCTGTCAGCACCTGCCGAAGGGGATTTTTCCTGGGTCGTTCCGGGGAAGAGCGCCTGGGACTGGTGGGCAGGTTATCATCTTCCGGGAGCCGGTTTCGAGGGAGGCATCGATACCAGGTCATACTGCTATGACATCGACGTGGCGGCGCAGCTGGGCCTCCAGTACATCCTGATTGATGCAGGATGGTACGAAAGGGGCAGCGGCGACCTCTTCCAGGTGGTTCCAGATCTCGACCTGAAGGCCGTAGTGGACTATGGCCGCAGCAAAGGCATCGGCGTCATCCTGTGGGCGGGAAGCTATCCTTTTGAAAAAGATATGGAGAAGGTTTGCTCACATTATTCCGAAATGGGCATCCGCGGGTTCAAGGTTGATTACTTCGACAGGGGCGACCAATATGCCGTGGACCTGACCCGTCGTATTGCGGAGATGTGTGCACGATATCATCTGGTGGTTGATTATCACGGGGTTCCTAAGCCTGCAGGCCTTTGCAGGACCTGGCCGAACGTGCTTAATTATGAAGCTGTTTTCGGCATGGAGCAATTAAAATGGAACAAGGGCTGCGACATGGTCACATATGATGTGACCTTCCCGTTCGCCCGCCTCGTGGCCGGGCCTGCCGATTACACCCAGGGTGCGATGATCAATGCCACCCGCGAGCAATTTCAGGCTGTATATGAAGCTCCGATGAGCCAGGGCACCCGCTGCCGTCAGGTTGCCGAATATGTGGTATTCCATTCGCCGCTGGTCATGCTGTGCGATGCACCTTCCAATTATATGTCCGATCTGGAGACTGCCCGTTTCATCGCGGCCATCCCGACCGTGTGGGATGAAACCTTGCCGCTGGAAAGCCGTATGGGCGAGTTGGTCAGCATTGCCCGGCGCAAGGGAGATGAGTGGTTCGTGGGTGCGATCTGTGACTGGAAAGGCCGGGAACTCGACCTGGACCTTTCTTTCCTGGGTGATGGAGAGTTTGAAGCGGAAATCATGCAGGACGGCCCTGACGCAGGGGAGAATGCCGCATCTTACGTGCATGAGACGCAGAGGATCGGCGCTGAGCGCTCTTTCCATGCCAGGCTTGCTCCCGGCGGAGGCATAGCGCTGCACATCCGAAAGATTTAAGCATATGCTTGTTTGACATGGGACGTACCTTACAGGAAAACAGACTGTTCCAAGAGGTCTTTTCCCGCCGTGACCCCTCACAGGTCGAGGGTTTGATGCGTTTCTTCAAGACTGGCCCGGGACAATACGGCGAGGGAGACAAGTTCCTGGGAATAAAGGTGCCCGCGACAAGGGAAGCCGTGAAGGCCTCTTGGAAGGAGACTGGATTCGAGGATCTGGAAGAATGCATATGCAGCGAGTATCATGAAGTGCGTCTTGCGGCTCTGCTCGTACTTGTGGAGATTTTCGGTCATGCCAGGAAAGACCCCGGGTTGCAGGGGCGGTGCGTGGATTTCTACCTCTCCCATACTGAGTTCATCAACAACTGGGACCTTGTGGACCTTTCATGTTACAAACTGCTCGGAACATGGCTGCTGGATAAGGACAGAACACTGCTTTACGAGCTCGCCCATAACGATGATTACATGTGGGAGCAGAGGATCGCGATCGTCAGCACCATGCAATTCATCCGTCACGGCCAGCTGCAGGATACTTTTGCCATTTCAGACATCCTGCTGCACCATCCACATGACCTGATCCACAAAGCAGTAGGCTGGATGCTCCGCGAAGCGGGCAAGAAGGATGTGGAAGCTCTGAAAGCGTATCTCTCTACCCGTCAAGCCACTATGCCGCGCACTATGCTTCGTTATGCTATAGAGAAGTTCCCCGGGCAGGAAAGAAAGATTATCTTGGCTTCACATCCATGAGAAAAAGAATCTTACTGCCGTTGTTGATTGGCCTGGCTGCGTGTTCCGGCCCCAAGTCGCTGGACGAGGTGTCCGTAAGTGTCCTCTCGGAAGAGTTCATTTACGAGAGCGCCCCTTTCCCTTCCTGCCATGCATCAACTTTAGTGGAAACCGGTAATGGACTTATGGCCGCGTGGTTCGGCGGCAGCTATGAAAGCCATCCGGATGTAAGCATATACTGCTCCTCATATGACGGATCAAGCTGGTCCGCGCCGGAATTGGCAGCCGACGGGGTCGTTTCGGATACACTTCGCTATCCGTGCTGGAATCCGGTTCTGTTCACTCTTGCGGATGGAAGGACGGCTCTGTTCTACAAGGTAGGTCCGAATCCCCGCGAGTGGTGGGGAGAGTACAAACTATCCTCTGACTGTGGAAAGACCTGGGGACCGCGGACACCCCTTCCCGAGGGGAAACTAGGCCCTATCAAAAACAAGCCCCTGGCATTGCGGGACGGATCCATCCTGTTCCCCACAAGCGTAGAATATTCCCCTGACTGCTGGCGGGTTTTCATAGAAAGGGCGGGGAAGGATCTGACGGGATGGGAAACTGTCGCCATCGACAACAATGGTTTCAATGCCATCCAGCCAACCCTGTTCCATCACAAGGGAACCTTGGAAATGCTCTGCAGGACCCAGGAAGGAGTCGTGGCTAAGGCCTCTTCGGAAGATTCCGGGAAAACCTGGACTCCTCTTCAGGGGACCAACCTTCCGAACAACAATTCCGGGATTGACGGATTGACTCTCAAGGACGGACTCCGGCTGCTGGTGTGCAATCCGCTCCGTAAAGGCCGGAATAAACTGTCCCTTTTCGGGTCATATGACGGGGTGGAATGGAAGGAACTCCTGATCTTGGAGGATCAGCCGAAAGGAGAATTCAGCTATCCTGCCATCATCGCCCGAAGGGACGGCACCATAGACATTACATACACCTACAACCGCAAAAAAATCAAGCATGTCAGCCTTCGCTGCAGGTGGTTAAAATAACTTTTCGTATATTTGATTCATGCTTGAAAAGATTGTCTCACAGATCAATGGGATTGTCTGGAATCCCGTCCTTGTCGTACTGCTCATCGCCGCCGGACTCTATTTCTCGTTCAGGACGAGGCTGGTTCAGGTCCGCCGCTTCAGGCTTATGATAAAATCCCTGTTCTCTGAAAAGGAAGAACGCAATGGAATCACTTCATTCGAAGCTTTTTGCATCGCCTTGTCCGGACGCGTGGGGACAGGAAACATAGTAGGTGTTGCTACTGCAATCGCTTTTGGCGGCCCCGGGGCGGTTTTCTGGATGTGGGTAGTCGCTTTCTTCGGGGCATCGACTGCTTTTGTGGAATCCACCCTGGCCCAGATCTACAAGTTTCCTCACCACTCAGGCTATCGGGGTGGCCCCTTCAGCTTCATTGAACATGGACTTGGGAAGCGCTGGCTCGGAATCGTCTTCGCGGCAGTTACCCTCCTCGCCTGCGGTGTCTTCCTTACGACAGTGCAGGCGAACGGAGTCTCTTCCGCAATGAAAAATGCCTTCCCGGTTCCTCCGTTAGCCTCCGGCATATCCCTCGCCGTAATCTTGGGTCTGGTCATCTTCGGGGGAATAAAACGCATAGCCCGGGTGGCTTCCCTCGTCACGCCCTTCATGGCTCTGGGTTATATACTTATGTCGCTGGTAGTCATTGGCTTTCACATTCAGGATGTGCCTGGAGTGTTCGCATCCATTATCACTAACGCTTTCGGTATCAATCCGGTGTGCGGCGGCATAATCGGTTCTACCATTGCGATGGGAGTCAAGCGCGGGATTTTCTCCAATGAGGCAGGGCAGGGAACAGGAGCCATAGTTTCGGCGGCCACTGATGTCCATTATCCGGCGCAGCAGGGTCTGGCACAGGCCTTTTCGGTGTATGTGGACACCTTGCTGGTATGTACCGCAACGGCCCTGATGATACTGTGTTCAGGCACTTACAATATCCTTGGCGGCAATGGGGAAATGCTCTACGCGGGCGCCCCCGAACTGGCCAACAACTATGTCAATTACACCCAGAGCGCTGTGGATACTGTGTTCAGGGGCTTCGGCAGTCAGTTTGTTTCCGTAGCGATGGTGTTCTTTGCTTTCAGCACGATAATGGCCTATTACTTCTATGCGGAGAGCAGCATCATCTACCTTTTCCACAAGCATGAAGGCAAGGGCGAGAACATCGCAATCCGCATATTCCAGGTCTTGATGCTGGCTTCCGTCGTGTTCGGCGCCGTACGTGAGGCTGACCTCATATGGCAGCTGGGCGACATAGGAGTCGGCCTGATGGCCTGGTTCACTGTCATCAGCATCCTCATCCTTTGCCCCAAGGCCATCAAGGCCCTGAGGGAGTACGAGAATTTCCAGAAGGGGTAGATTTTACCTGGTAAGTATCTCGATCATCCGGTTGTCAGTACCGTTGGGAGAAAGGATGCCAAAACCTCCCTTGCCTTCCCTGTAGCACCATACCGCCCTTGCTATAGAGAGCGAGTCAAAAGCTGAATTCATATCCTCAAGCCAGCGATAGCGCTGTGCTTCATTGTCCTTGAATGCCAGGCAGCCATATTCCCCGCAATAGACCGGGATTCCAAGCTTCTGTGCCACTTCCGTTACCTTGCTGAAGTTTTTCAGGAAGCGCTCCTTGTCATATGACTCACCTCCAGGCAGGACCTCCCCGGGGTAGCTTACCGGGTCCATAAGGTCCCTGTAGCCTGTCCAACCGGCCCTGTAGTGGGTCAGGGGCATGGGATTGTAGTAATGGAAACTCAGGATTATGTTCGGATCCCCTTCAGGCAGGGAAAGCTTGTCGACTGTGTTGTAGCTCTGCCACATATTGCTTCCGATTACGATGACCCTTTCCTTTTCCAGACCCCTTATCACATCATAGCATTCCTTCACTATCTTGTTCCAGTCTTCAGGATCATCCGCGACAGGCTCATTCATGAGTTCATATGCCACCATTGACACCGGGTAATCCTTCAGTTCTCCGGAAATCTCCCTCCAGCACTGGTAGAAAGACTCCTGTGCCGCCCTTTCGGTAAAGAGGGGCTTGACTGACGCATTGAAATGGTGGGAGCGGAGGATGTGGAGGTCCACTACAGCCCTGAGGCCGTTGGCAGCGCATTCATCAAGGGCGGAGTGAAGCAGGGTAAATGCCTCCGGGTCCTTGGTCCCGTTTTCATGGAACATCTGCTCCTCATCAATCGGAATCCTCACATGGTCGAACCCCCATCCAGCTATCTGGGCTACGTCCTCAGCAGTGAAATAAGAAGCACGGGCCTCGCCCCGGGCATTGCTCTGCGAGAGCCAGTGGGCGATGTTGACGCCTTTACAGAGAGTGAATGTTTCCTTGCTGCCCTGATTGCAGGAGCAGACGATGACCGCTGCGGCCAACAGCATGATTGACAGTCTTTTCATATGCTTATTATTGTTTTTATCCAAGTGATTACAAATGTACAGAAAATCCTGAGAAATTCTTTTGGAGTTTATGGGATAGTTGAATATCTTTGTTAGTGATGTAAATACCTATACTTAACCAAAAACTTAACTATTATGATTTACAAAAATCTGACTGAACTTATCGGGCACACTCCGCTGCTGGAAGTTCCTGGCGGCGCAGCCCGTATTCTTCTCAAACTTGAACTCTTCAATCCCGGCGGCAGCGTCAAGGACCGCATAGCCCTTTCAATGATTGAAGATGCTGAAAAGAGGGGAGTTCTGAAAAAGGGAGCGACTCTCATTGAACCTACCAGCGGTAACACCGGAGTGGGCCTGGCATGGGTCGGAACCGCCAGGGGTTACAAGGTGATCCTTACCATGCCTGACACCATGAGCCTGGAGCGGCGCAGCCTGCTGAAGGCCCTTGGGGCGAAACTGGTTCTTACTCCCGGCAGTGAAGGAATGAAGGGGGCCATTGCCAAAGCGGAGGAAATCCACAAGGAGACTCCCGGATCGATCATCCCCGGCCAGTTCGTAAATCCCGCCAATCCTGCCGCACATGTCGCCACTACCGGACCGGAAATCTGGGATGAAACTGAGGGACAGGTAGATATCTTCGTCGGAGGGGTTGGTACAGGAGGAACTGTCAGCGGAGTCGGCCAATCCCTTAAGGCCCGCAAGCCCGGCGTGAAGATAGTAGCCGTAGAGCCTGCATCCTCTGCTGTCCTTTCCGGGAATCCGTCAGGTAAGCACAAGATTCAGGGTATAGGTGCCGGATTCGTCCCCGATACCTACGATCCATCAGTCGTTGACCGTATCCTCCCGATTACCGATGAGGAAGCCGTCCGTGCATCCCGCCGTCTGGCCAGGGAGCAGGGCCTGCTTGTCGGAATCTCATCCGGCGCTTCATACGCCGCCGCACTCAAACTTGCGGCTATGGAAGAAAACGCCGGCAAGACCATAGTGGCTTTGCTTCCTGACACCGGAGAGCGTTATCTGTCCACCGTCTTATATGCATTTGAAGAATATCCTGTATGAAACCTTGCACCCTTCCGTCTGAGACCGCTATCCTCGAATTCGTAGGCGCACTCCGCGAATATGCTTTCTGCCAGAATGACTCTCGTCTTCCAGCCATATGTTCGTTCGTGGAGTCGTTCAGTGACAAGGACATCGCAGACAAGTTCATGGCAGCTCTCCCGGGGATTGTCGATGACTTGAAAACCGATGTCCAGGCAATCCTGGACAATGATCCTGCCGCGGAAAATGCTGACGAGATAGTGGCCTGTTACCCAGGCGTGAAGGTGATGATCAATTACCGGGCAGCCCACAAGCTCCTGGAACTCGGAGTGGAAATCGTCCCCAGGATGATTACCGAACTGGCCCATTCCCTCACAGGAATCGACATCCATCCCGCCGCAAAGATAGGCAGATGGTTCGCCATAGACCATGGGACCGGAGTGGTAATAGGGGAGACCTCCATAATCGGGGAGCATGTCACAATCTACCAAGGTGTCACACTGGGCGCCCGGAATTTCAGGTACGATGCTTCCGGAAGACCGGTCAACATCCCGCGCCATCCCATTTTAGAGGACAATGTCACGGTTTACTCCAATACTTCGATCCTAGGAAGGGTGACAATCGGGCATGATACCGTCGTCGGAGGTAACATTTGGCTTACCCACAATGTCCCTCCGCATTCGCGGATACTCCAGGGGCATGCGGTATATGTCCGCGAATTCGACGAGGGAGAAGGAATTTAGGATCAATCAAAATCAATCATATGAATAAACTATCTGCCCTTTTTCTCTGCATCCTCATGCTGCCCTCGGCGGTAAGTTGCAGCCATGGTGCGAAGCAGATCTTCACAAATGCCTGTGATGTCGGGGCTGTGAGCCATCCGGGCTCATGCTCCTTCGATTCTCAGCAGAATGTTTACACCCTCACCGGTGCAGGAGTCAACCTCTGGGGCAATACCGATGCCTGCTATTTCGTTTGGAAAAAGGTGACAGGAGATTTCAGCATTTCGGGTGCCGTGAAATTCGAAGGTGAAGGGGTCAATCCCCACCGCAAGATCGGTTTCATGATCAGGGAGAGTCTCTCTCCGGATTCGCGTTATGCCGACATAGCGATCCACGGTGACGGCCTGACATCCCTGCAGTACCGCTCTGCGACAGGTGACATTACACTTGAAGAAAAATCCGTGAAGGAGTCGAAAGGAGAGACATCCATATGCCTGATCCGCAGCGGCGACAGGATTGCAGTCCGTACTTCTTCAGGTGTGCTTCCGGATAGTGACGATGTCTCAATAGAACTGAATCTGCCGCAGGAGTGCTATGTCGGTTTGTTCATATGCTCGCATGAGGAAGACCTGAAGGAGACGGCCTATTTCAGCAATGTAGTCTTGAAGCAGAAGAAAATGTAAAAAATAATTGCATTTCTTTGTGGAAATTATTTACATTTGCAAATAATAGAAATTAAAGCAGTTATAACCATTATGAAAAAATTTTACTATGTTCCGGAAGCAAAAATCTGCTTATTCTGGACGGAAAGGAATTTCATGAAAAGCCTCGGAGCGGAGGGACAGGACCTTGACGATCCTGTAGTTATCGATCCGTTCCCTACAGATGAACCCTAAAAGCTACCATGATTATGAAAAAGATTTTGTATTTTGCCATAGCTTGTGCCG
>JAFRXO010000081.1 GCA_017443465.1 Bacteroidales bacterium | reverse complement strand
CCCTGGCGCCGTAAAGGCTGTCAATAATGGCGTGATCCGGGCGTATATGTGGAACAAACTGGCCCGTAGGAAGTTGTATGATCTTGACAATATGATAGTCCCGATCAGAGGGTATCACGAGGACATCGTATTCCAAACCCAGATCATGTATCCGGCGTCTAAATGTGTTCACCTTTGGAAGCCTCTTTATCATTATCGCCGCAGAAGAACAGGCTCTTTGACTCGTGCTGGTCTGATCAGGTCGAGGCATCATTCCGCGGAGAATATGCTCCACTTGTACGAGAATCTCCCGAAGGACAAGGGACCAGTCACCTCTTCCGGTATCTATATCTTGCTAAGGGCTGGGTGGTATTGCTGCATAACACTTTGGTTCAAGACTCTGGCCGCCCATCCGGATGTTGTGGACATACTCGCCAACATGGACTATGTCCATGGATGCCGGGTACCAATAGCGAAGCAGGTTTACACCAAATTCTGCTGTAAACTGATCAAGCTGTTTAGTTAGGCATAATGGAGTCGCCTCCGATAGCCTTTAGAAGGCTTTCCTGGTAGGCTTCACCAATAGGTATCCTGTCTTTCCCGATGATGATGTGGGAGCGCTCGATAGCCTCTATCTTCTGAATCTGGACGATGTATGACTTCTGTACTCTTACAAAGCGGTCGGACGGAAGCTGTTCCTCCAGTGTTTTCATCCGCATGAGGGTGAGAACAGGGTCGGAGCCGTCAGCGAGGTGTATGCGGACATAGTCTTTGAAACCCTCGATAAAGGTGATATTGTCAAGCTCAATCTGCCGGAGACGGTACTCTGTTTTCACGAATATGCTCCTGACTTTGCCAGTGTCGTCAAGCCGGTCCGCCACCTGGTCCCGGCCGCGTCCATCCTCGCTTCGCTGCGGCTGAGTACGGCCGGTGGCCAGTGGCGCGACCGGCTGTCCGGAAATCACGGCTAAAGCATGCTTGGCGGACTCAAGGAAGTCGTTGTAGGATATTGGTTTAAGGAGATAGTCAAGGGCACGGACCTTGAACCCCTCGACAGCATATTGGCTGAAAGCAGTCGTGAAGATGATTCTTGTGCCTTCAGGAAGCATCCTGGAAAGCTCCATCCCGCTGAGGCTTGGCATCTGAATGTCGCAGAACAGGAGATCAACCGGCTCGTTCTGTATGAACTCGAAAGCGGCCGTGGCGCTCGGAAATGCCCCTTTGAACTCCAGAAAAGGAGTCTTCTTAACATATGACTCCATCAACTGAAGAGCCAGAGGCTCGTCGTCAATCACTATGCAACTTATATTTCTCATTCGGGAATGTTTTCGGAAGTGTTGATCTTGAGAAGGCAGCGGTAAAGATTCCCCGTTTTGCCATATTCAAAAGAGTGATGTCCAGGATAGAGCATGTCCAGACGCCGGCAAAGGTTCTTTATCCCTATTCCGGAACCACTCCGGTCATTGTCGTCCTTCGGGAAGGCGGTGTTCTCCACCATGCAGACCACACATTCGCCATCCTCATGGAGGTCAACTTTAATGGATGAAGGCTCATTGGGAGAGATGCCATGCTTGAATGCGT
>JAFRXO010000080.1 GCA_017443465.1 Bacteroidales bacterium | reverse complement strand
CCATCAGGACATCACGGTAGAAGGGCAGAGATATCCTCTCGACATTCCGGAAGCGGTCTACGAGATCTTCCAGAAGGAAGCGGAGGTTCCGGAAAACAATTCCAGCACGAGCCGAGAGCATGTCCTGCATACCGCCATGCTTCTTTTCTGCGAATATGTCGACGGGGCTACGGCGCTGTCCCAGTCCTGTGGTGGCGGCAGCTCTCCCGGAACTGGCTGGGGGAAGGATCCCAAAGAGGACGACTGGATGTGGGCGCGTCGTTGTCTGAAGAAAGCCCAGAATCTCCACGAGCGCCCGCATACGTATAGACGACACAGATAAACAGATTGTACTATGAAAGAAAAGTTACCCCCTCAATCCGGCCTCGACTTCGAGGCTATGATGGACGAGATAGACGACCAGGAAGAACTGAAGAAGGAATCGGAGAAAGTAAAGGAACTTCTCGAGCAAGTAAAAAAGACGGCCTCAGACCTGGAGACGTCTTTTGAGACGATGGTCATCGAGGCTTTCGGTATGGACAAAATTGCGTTGTCCATTCAGGAAGCGTCCTGGAAGATCAAGTGGACCTTGGATCGAATAGACCTTGCACTTGAGAGGATGAATGAGACAAAGTACACGGTCCAGCTTGACGACAAGTCCGTCCTGGAGGTCAATGAACTTCATCGAGGACTCGTTTCCGATCAGAAACTGGCTCTTGAGGAATACAAGCTGGAGCAGAAGGAACTCTTTTCCCAATACAAGCAGGATTTGAAGAGCATTGCCGCGGGGCAGGGAGTCTGGCTCTCGTCCAAGGCCTGGGTTTGGGCTATCATTGCAATCGAAGTTATCCTGCTGCTGTGTGGCGTCGTCGTGTATTATTGTACGAAGGCGAAGTTCACATAATGTGCACTTCGCAAACAGAAGGGGATTTGCAAGACTTGCAGAGATTTCGTAGCGGGAACGATCCGTCTTACCTTTGCCCCCCGGAACAAGATCATTGAAAGAAAAAGTGAGTGCCGTAGGAGAGGAATGCTTCGCAGTGGTAAGAACATCGGATTCCGGATCCGAAAGTCGCTGGTTCGATTCCAGCCACCGGTCAAACGACCGGTGTAGTTCAGAAACCTCTCCGCCTGTCGCCTCACTGAAACATAGCAAGTGCCATAGAGAAGGATTCCTTCGGTTTGATAAACCCGGTGTCGTCGGTTCAAGTCCGGCCTGTGACCAACCTCGCCCTCGTACGAAAAGGAGGTGTCGAAGCATCACGGTAGCTCAGCATGGTAGAGCACGTTTCAGGCCTTTTCGGTTGTTGCCTTGCTTCATGGACCCTTAGCTCAGCAGGTCAGAGCACCCGGCTCATAACCGGAGGGTCGGCGGTTCAAATCCGTCAGGGTCCACCAGGCTGGTGCCGTAGGGAAGACATACTTCGATGACATAGGGTCGCGTGTTCGAGTCTCGCTCCGGGCAACCGGATAGCTCAGATTGGTAGAGCATATGGTGAAGTCTTTCCGCAGATTGCCTAGCCTTTTCGGACTTTTAGCACAGTGGTAGTGCACCTGACTTTTAATCAGGGGGTCGTGGGTTCGAATCCCGCAGAGTCCACCAAGCCGGAGTCTTCGATTGTTACCCGGCTTTTTTAAACTAAAGTATCATGAAGTACAACGAAATCCTCAAGGAAGAGAACCAGGTTCTCAACCACGAAGGCGCCCGCGCCTTCCGGATGACTCCAGAAATGGAGCTCTACACAGCTGCCGTCACCTCTGCGCTGTCGGGGAAATTCTACGAATCCCCCAAGGAATTCGTGGAGAGGATTTCCACGCTCGTCGGGAAGGTTGATCCGATGTTCGTCGCGCAGCTGGCGGTTTACACCCGCACCGTAATGAATCTCCGAAGCATTCCGCTGCTTTTGCTGGTGGAACTAGCCAAGGTGCATAGCGGTGACGACATTGTCTCGCGGGCAGTCGGCAAGACTGTTCTCCGTGCGGACGAGATCAGCGAACTTCTGATGTGCTATCAGTGGCGAAATCCCGCTCCCGGCGTCAAGAAACTAGGCAAACTTTCCCGCCAAATCCAGAACGGCCTGAAGGAAGCCTTCAACCGCTTCGACGAATACCAGTTCGCCAAGTATGACCGTAAGGATGCCGAGGTTAAACTGAAGGATGCTCTCTTCCTGGTCCACCCCAAGGCGAAGGATGCTGCGCAGCAGGTCCTGTTCGACAAGATTGTCGCAGATACCCTTCAGACCCCGTATACCTGGGAGACTCAGCTCTCCGCCCTCGGGCAGCAGCAGTTCGAGACTCCTGAAGCGAAGGAGGCTGCCGTCAAGGCGCTTTGGGAGAATCTCTTGGATTCCGGCAAGTTGGGTTACATGGCCCTGCTCCGCAACCTCAGGAATATCCTGCAAGCTGAAGTGTCACCCGAGCATGTAGAGCGTCTCTGCGCCCGTATTGCGGATCCGGAGCAGGTGGCGAAGTCCAAGCAGTTGCCCTTCCGTTTCCTGTCGGCCTACCGCGAAATGAAGGGAGTCCAGTCTACTTTCGCTGCGAAGGTCCTGTCGGCACTGGAAGCAGCCGTGAAGGCTTCTGTGGTTAACATGGAGGGCTTCGACGCCAATACCAATGTCCTCGTGGCTGCTGATGTCTCCGGTTTTATGCAGGGTCCAGTCTCAGCGAAGAGCAGCGTGCAGAACTTCGATATCGGAATCCTGCTTTCGATGCTCCTGAAGAGCAAGTGCGCTTCCGTTGTGAGCGGTATGTTCGGCGACACCTGGAAGGTGTTGAACCTGCCGCAGGAATTAATCCTCGCGAATACGCTTGAGATGCATCGCCGTGAAGGGGAGGTGGGTTATTCTACCAACGGATACAAGGTCATCGAGTGGCTCATCGCCAATAAGGTCCGCATGGATAAGGTGATGATCTTCACTGACTGCCAGATGTGGGACAGTGGGCAGCGTCGCGGATGGTTTAACTCCGAAAAAGCCATCAACGATTACTGGCACAAGTACAAGGCCGAGAATCCGGAGGCGAAGCTCTACCTCTTCGACCTTGCTGGTTACGGGCAGGCCCCGCTCAATCTTGTGGAACCGGATGTCTATCTTATCGCCGGATGGAGCGAAAAGGTCTTCGACGTGATGGGTGCCATCGACCGCGGAGAGGACGCTCTCTCCGAAATCCGGAAGATAGTTCTTTGACAATTGAACAGGATGCCGTAGGAATCGGTTACTTCGCTCTATCGGTAATTGGTACCACCAGGAGGAAATCGCCCTTCGCGGCCCGCGCCCTCCGGCCGAAACCGCCTGTCGCTCCTGTTTTCTCATTGCGGGATAGCTCAGTTGGCAGAGCGTGGGAGTCATAACCCCGAGGCCACCAGTTCGATCCTGGTTCCCGCAACAAAGCGGTTGCAGTAGTCAGGGGATTGTAAGAACCTTGCAAGTCTTGCAGAGATTTCATGGTGAAGCCGGCATGGTTTACCTTTGCAATGAAATCAAAGAATGCTCCTGTCGTCCAATGGATAGGATGGTGGTCTACGGAACCAGTGATGGAGGTTCGAATCCTCCCGGGAGTACCAAGACGGACGCTTAGCTCAGCTGGTAGAGCATCGGCCTGATATGCCGAAGGTCACAGGTTCAATCCCTGTAACGTCCACAGAGAATCACGCTGTCGTCTAACTGGCTAGGACCTCACCCTTTCACGGTGAAGATTTACGGGTTCGAATCCCGTCGGCGTGACAAGATTGGAGCTTTGGCAGACTTGGTGTATGCGATGGACTGAAAATCCATAGAACGTGGTTCAATTCCGCGAGGCTCCGCAGACATGGCGAGCGTAGCTCAGTTGGTCAGAGCGCCGGAATGTGGCTCCGGAGGTCAAGGGTTCGAGACCCTTTGCCCGCACGATTTTGAAAGCCAACCTATTGTAAATCAATGAGTTGGCTTTTTCTTATACCAATTTGCCCCACATTTGCCCCACAGAATTAATATTTTCCTTGGTCTCTAAGGGCTTCTCTATTATCTAATCGTTCATCATTTGAACCGTATCATCAAGCAATTAAAAGCACATCTAAGACCACAATCAGTTCGCAGGCCTTTTTGATTACGGGAGAAAACACATACGGGGCTAAGTGTTGCGTATGATGATAGAATTTAGGTCAGCGAGGGCAAGTTCGGAGTTGCTCCGGGCGAGCATGTTGCCTTCTATGACATCTTCCGTTTTGAGAACGGAAAGATTGTTGAGCACTGGGATAACATCCCGACTATCCCTGCAGACGGCGAATGGGCAAATCCTAACGGAAAGTTTGGATTCTAAACCATGACCCAAGTATCGGGATAATCATAAAATGACAAACAGCTCACAGCGGATTGCTGTGAGCTGTTTCTTTATTATCATAAGCTATACGCATTGCTGGTTGACTTCACAAGACGGACCATTCTATAGGTACCTTTTTAAATCGTCCTGGCCGATGATTCCGGCATAAAGCTCGACAAGTTCCTTGGCCGGGCTTGAAAGGATCTTTTGCATAAGAACTTCTTCAACCTGGAAGAATCCCACATCAGCAGTCATGTGGACCTCTATCCTGATCGCCTTCTCACTGCCTTTTGTAATCCTGACCTTTTCAATGGAGTTGGCAGAATACTTATGGATATCACCTACAACTGATTTCTTCTTGATCTCGAGCGGTATCCTTGCCCGTCCTTTCGTCATGTCGCATCCGTCGGCAATAAGGATCAGCCCGGCTTCGAGCGAATGGATCCTTCTCGACCCCATGTGACCGATGATACCTTCAAGAGCCATGGATCTAATCATTACCCGGCGCATGAGGTTATCATCTCCCGGCAGCAATTCTGAAAGCAGACTGTCAATGATTGAATACGCCATGATTCCGGAGTACAACTCATGATCCTGCCGTCCAACGGTCATTCCGATGTCATGGAGGAAGGATGCCAGCATGACAGCCAGGACGCTGTCCTCATAACGTCCCTGCTCATTCTCAAGGCTGGTCTTCATTCCTGTTTCATGCAGGATTTTGAGCATCTTGAGTGCATTGCAGCATACTTTGCGCATGTGGACCGGACCATGGTCATTGAATCCGAGTCGGGTGATGGAGACCGTATTCGCGTAATCCTGTATCGCTTTGATCTCATCATTTTCTATCAGGAGAGATAACAACTTTGCCGGAAGATCTGTTACTTCCGGCAAGTTTCCCTCAAGAAGATTGTGCAGTTTCTGGTTAAGTGCCAGTTCCTTTGGGGATATGTTCATACTAATATACCTCTTTCGATTTTGCTGTTACCTGAAAAACATTTCCATTCCATGGAGCATCTGCCTGATCTGGTCAAGAAGCTCCTGAGACTCCTGGATGATGTGTATCGTGATAAGCTGGGTATTCAGGCTTTCCCTGTTCTGCTGGATGTTTCCTAGAGCCTCGTTTCTCTCCATTTCCAGCGTAGCTTCCTCTTCTCTTGCCGCCTTTATGATATCTGACGCAGTCTCGTGCCCGTTTCCTTCGATCAGAGTAGTCGTCCTATCGATCAGGTCCAGGACTCTCTTTCTGGTGGCCATATATTTCTCCCTGTAAGCCTCCGGAATCGGTGCGAAACCATTGCCTATATGTTCACGGACGGGGTCGTTGATTCGGTTGAGGCAGTAGAGGATCTGCTTGCATGCATTGATATTGTGGTAATACCATGAGGTCTTCGGAATGACAATCTCCTGGTCAAGCCGGCGAAGAGCGACAATCTCTCTCTTCCTCTGGCGCTTCATCTCCTTCTTCTGGTCGGCAAGCATCTCGGAGGTTCTTCGCAACGCCTTGTAGTCCTCGGTCACAAATGCCTCCGTCGAATCTCCGTAAGCCTGATATACGCGGACCATTCTCTCCGAATTACACTGGCGGATATGGGTACAGAGCAGGTCCCAGATGACAGCTTTGTCATCCTCCTTCATCATCTTATCGTAGATGGAATCAGCTTTATCCGATTCCTTGGCAGTCTTTGTGTTGCTCTTTACAAGCACAGCTATGACGATAAGGATTGCCACCATCATAACCACGTATCCACCAAAGAACATCGCACTGGTGATGACATAGCAGAGGAAGAATGCCGCACCGGCGGTAAGGAACCAACCTCCTATGACGCTCAGCACGCCGGTGATGCGGAACACAGCCGAATCCCTGCCCCATGCGCGGTCGGCGAGGCTTGAACCCATGGCGACCATGAATGTCACATATGTCGTTGAAAGAGGCAGTTTGAATGATGTTCCCAATGCAACAAGGAGTCCTGCAAGGACGAGGTTGACAGCTGCTCTGAGCTGGTCGAATGCAGCTCCGTCCTCAAGGCATATGTCATCGTTGTTGAATCTGCTGTCGAGCCATCTCTTGACACCTGCAGGCATTATGCTGTCCAGCTTCATGGCTGTCCTGGAGCTTGACCTGACGATCCTTCTGGCAACAGGGGATGATCCGAACATCTCATCACCGTCCGACTGTCTCGAGAGATCCACTGAGGTCTTCACCACATTCTGAGCCTTTTTCGAGAAGACAAGGGAAAGAACCATCACGAGACCGGCCAGGAGAAGGAAGATCTCAGGTGTCCTCGCCGAGCCCTGGAGAGAGGTCATCATGAATGCCTTCGGGTCGCCGGCGCCGTTTGCGCTGTAGTTGAGGAAGGCGTCGAGGCCGGTGAGAGGCACTCCGACAAAGTTCACAAGGTCATTCCCCGCAAAGGCCATCGCGAGGGCGAAGGTACCCATCAGCACGACTGTCTTGAGGATATTGACCCTGAGCCATGCAAGGACGGTCATGACGAGTGTCATCGCCGCGAAGCATGTGCAGAGTATCAGTAACGTATTCTCGTTGATGAGCTGCTTGAGCTCAGCCGTCATGAATGACGAACCCTTCAGGCCGTTTATGAGGAGGAACCAGATGATGACCGTTGCGCTTATGCCGCCGAAGATGATGGTCTTTGGCGATCTCTGGCTAGCAGGCCTGAACGAGAACAGGATACGTGTAAGCCACATGACAATGGTACCGAAGACGAACGCCACTGCCACACTCATGAAGATTGCAAGTATGACACTGAGTGCCTTGTCCGTGTTGATCAGGTCTGAAAGCCTCAGCAATGTGCCGTCCTCGAGAGCCATTCCCTTCGCAACCTTGATCACAGAAAGGGCAACAGCGCCGCCAAGAAGCTCGAAGACCATGCTGACGGTCGTCGAGGTAGGCATTCCATGCGAGTTGAAAAGATCCAGAAGGAACACGTCGGTGACCATCACGGCCAGAAAGATGGTTATCACATCATAGAACGAGAAGTACTGCGGTGTAAACATGCCATGCCTTGCTATATCCATCATTCCGTTGGACATGGATGCGCCGGTGAAGACTCCAACTGCCGCGATCGCAATGATTTTCTTTACGGATGCGGTCTTTGCTCCGACCGCGGAATTGATGAAGTTCACCGCATCGTTGCTGACACCGACGATCAGGTCGAATACAGCGAGAATAAGGAGGAACGCGATGATGATCCAATAAATGATTTCCATTTCCTTCTAATTAATTGTTCAGG
Source organism: Bacteroidales bacterium (assembly GCA_017443465.1). GTDB lineage: Bacteria > Bacteroidota > Bacteroidia > Bacteroidales > UBA932 > Cryptobacteroides. The sequence goes on along the minus strand of JAFRXO010000080.1, from coordinate 7,706 downwards.
AATGCCAATAAAAAGAGAGTCCCTACAAATAATACCAGCAGGACGGCACGGACCGTATCGTAGATCCTGATAATTCTGTTTGCCTTTTCTTTATCCATGATTAAGTCATTCCTAAAATTTGCAGCGAAGGTATTCCTGGATTGTTAAGCGATTATTAATGCGTTGTTAAATGTTTGTTAAATGAACCGGTTTGCTGACAGAATGCTTTGGCAAAGTCTTATATTTGTAACATGGAAAAGATTCTGGTAATTGAAGATGAAGAGGACATCCGCGAAATCGTGTCATTCAACCTTGAGCACGAAGGATATTCCGTGGTGTCTGCCGCCAGTGCCGAAGATGGACTGAAACTTGCCTCCGGCAGCATAAGTCTGATTCTTCTTGATGTCATGCTGCCAGGCATGTCCGGCTTCGAAATGGCTTCTTCGCTGAGAAAGGAAGGCAACTCGACCCCGATAATCTTCCTTACGGCAAGAACAGAGGAGGAAGACCTGCTGACAGGTTTCTCCTCTGGAGCCGATGACTATATCTCAAAACCATTCTCAAAGGCGGAACTCATTGCAAGGATAAAGGCTGTCTTGCGTCGATCATCAGGCGGCAATGAGCCTGTACAGACCACATGCGGCCCACTCACCATGGACCTTGACGCGGGAACGGCGAGCCTCAATGGAGAACCTTTGGTCTTTTCCAGGAAAGAATACAATATCCTCTCCCTCCTTATCCGCAATCAGGGCAGCTATTTCACACGAAGCGATATCATCAGGGAACTCTGGACAGATGCCCCGTATGTCGTGGACAGAACCGTAGATGTCCATATCACTCACATCCGCTCCAAACTTGGGGCACATAAGGATATCCTTGTTAGCCGGACAGGTTTTGGATACAGTCTCATGTATGAAGAGAAATAGATCGTTCAGGCAGTATCTGCTGATATATCTTGCAGCGGTGGTGGGCGTGTTCGCACTTGCCGCGTCCATTTACGAACTCCGCAACGAACGGAACTACAAGAAAGTCATTCTGCAGACCAGGCTTGAAGGCTACGCCGACAGAGTTGCCTTGCTGGGTGCGGAGAATGCAAGCTTCGCGGAGGAAGTGCGAATTACTATCCTGGAAGCAGACGGAACTGTCGTCTACGACTCTGACGAGCCGGATCTGGCCAGCGACCACAGTACAAGACCAGAGATCGTCGCATGCAGCGAGGGCAACCCTGGATGGGCCATCAGACACTCCCAGACTGAAGGCCGCGATTACTGCTATCTCGCCAAGAAGAACGGTGACTGCATCATACGAGTTGCAGTTCCGTACGAGGTGGATCTCAAACATTTCCTGAGACCGAATACAATCTACATCGTGCTGGGAGTGCTGATGCTCCTTGCCGTGCTTTTCATCCTCGGACGCGCAATGCTTCGCAGCTATAAATCCCTGGAGGATGCCCTTGAGGATGTTGAAAATGAAAAACAGACCAACAAGAGACTCAAGCGGGAGATGACTCACAACATTGCTCATGAGCTCCGCACACCTGTCAGCAGCCTCCGAGGTTATCTGGAAGCCCTCGTCGAATGTGACGATATCGACGAAGACCGCAAGAAGCTCTTCACCCAGAGGGCATATCTGCAGTCTCTCCGACTGTCAGACCTGCTTCGCGACATCGGCCTGGTCACCAAGATTGAAGAGTCGCCGGAACAGATAAAGAAAGAACGGCTCAGCCTGTACGATATTGTCTCCGATGTGCTTGATGAATTCTCCGAAAAGATGCAGGCAAGGGGCATTGCCGCCAGGAACGACGTGCCCGATGACCTGGAGATTGACGGAAGTCCTAGCCTGGTATATGCCATATTCCGCAATCTTGTGGAGAACAGCTGCAAATATGCCGGAAAGAATGTGACCGTCGTCATTTCAGCCGAGAAGGCCGGCGATGAAGTCCAGGTGCGGTACTATGACACAGGCACCGGTGTCCCGGAAGATATGCTTGACAGGATCTTCGAGCGATTCTACCGCATCCCCGGCAAATCCTCCGAAGATTATCGCGACGATGTCGGCAGCGGCCTCGGCCTGTCCGTGGTCCGCAATGCAGTTGCCTTCCATGGAGGAACAATAAAAGCCGCCCTCCGCAAGGAAGGCGGCCTGGAATTCGATTTCAGCCTGTCAGAGAACTAGTTTCCATAGACCCCTGGCAGTTTTGATGCCGCCCTAGTATTCGGCGTTGTCAGGGTCGAATTCGGTCCAGCCGGACATCCAGTTGTCGGACGGGCCATTGAATGCTCCGATTCCATTGAGGCTGCCATCAGAGGCAGGGATGAATGCAGGGAGGCCATTGATTGATGTCAGTCCGAGTTCTGATGATGAACAGAACCTTCTGCTTGCATCCGAGGTAAACCAGGTTGAGGAGAAACTCTTCTGGCTTGGGTCCGTTGTCTTGGAGCCATAGTCTGTCATGAATTCATCCTTGTAGACTCCGTTGAAGTCTGAGCCCTCAATTCCGGAATCCGCAATGACAATGTTCTTGAGGACGGCCGAGGCTGAAGAATAGACAGACCTGCAGTCTCCTCTCTGATTGTCGATGATGATGCCTGCCGGCCAACCGATTGCCAAAGTGTTTTCGCAATTGAGTCTGGTATTTCTTCTCAGGTGCATTGCTGCCTGGAACACGCCAAGAGCCGAACCGTTGTTAGGGAAATGGTCGCCTCCGGTAATCTTTCCGCCATCAATCGAATCCTCATAGGTAAAGCCATTCTGGCCGATAGGACCGACAAGAGTGATATTTGAGAAATGCGGAGCAGTCATTGGCATCTTTGAGTCTCCATCAGCGTCGTTGTCACTCTCGAAGCCATTGCTCTTGGATGTATCGGCGATCAATGGATTTCTGACAGAAAGGCAGTATTGCACATTGCCTGAGAATCCGTTGTCTGTGTCGAAATCGTCATCCCAACCATGGTACGCGACCAGATGGTCACAGTTCACAGTTCCGCCAAACCATTCGAACGAGTCATCGTTGCAATATGAGACCATGATATGGTCGATTTTTGTCCCTGATCCGACTGATCCAAGAGTCAATCCGTTGATTTCCTTATCTTTCGCAAATGGGAATCCAGCATATTCGATACGGCAGTACTGGAGTTCTCCCGAACAGTCCATGTTGTCATTTCCACCATGCATGGTCCTTGGACCTCCCTCGATCTGCATTATCTTCTGGTTGTTCTGGGCAAGTCCGCATATGATGATGCCACCCCAGTCGCCAGGCATTCTGTTTCCCTTGGACTGCGCTGATGTGAATACAATCGGTGCGTCAGGAGTGCCTGTTGCATGAATCTTTCCTCCCGGTTCGACAATCAATGCCGCTGAAGTGGACTTGTCTCCCTTAATCACGGTTCCTGGAGCGATAGTAAGTTCGGCTCCGTTGCAGACATATATCCATCCCTTCATCAGGTATGTTCCCTTAGGCAGGGTGGCCTTGCCGCGGAACTCGAATTCCTGGGATCCGTCACCTATCTGTGTCCCGTTCTCGAACAGGATCGAATCAACGTCACCATTGGAAGGATTTGTTTCCTTTCCACATGCAACAACCAACGTGGCGGCCATAATGGCAGCGGCAACACCACTCAAATTGAAATTCTTTCTTTTCATCTTGTATGTAAAAAATTGTATGTAAGTGACACATTAAATGATGTTCCAGGCCTGTAGCTTTTTGTTATCTCATTCCTTGTCGCACTGGAACCGTCCATCATTGTCAGTTCTGCGGTCTGCATGAACAGTACTTTCTCGTTGAGTATATCACGTGCCGCAAACCTCAGTTCAAGCCCATGTTGAAGGTTAAATGCGACATTGAAGTCCAATGAGTTTCTCGGCATCTCGTAACTGTCGGGGACATTGGCTGAATGCTCGGAGAGTATGGCGGAACGGCCCACTCCGATCAATCTTGGACCGATTCTGTTATAGAGCAAAGCCATGGAAAACGACGACCGCGGGTGACGATAGAATACCCCGACATTTATCAGGTATGGGGACTGTCCCTGCATCGGACGGTCTTCCTCGAGGGCGTCATCCGGAAAAGTGACCCTGCTTCGTATGAGGGACATGTTCGCATTGACCGACAGTCCGTCGATGATGGCATCGAGATTCTTTCGGGCATCCAGTTCAAGTCCGTATGAATTGGCGCCAAGCGCATTCTGATAGCCATAGCACAGGTCGGTGCCTCCGGTGACTGTGTATGTCCATTCGATTGGATTTGAGAAGTGCTTGTAGAAAAGAGCGACGCTGACCTGCTCGTCTCTGGAAGGATACCACTCGTATCGCAGATCGATGTTATCCACAAGGCATGGCTGAAGGTCCTTGTTGCCTTTTACGTCTGAACCAAGGTCAAAGTCGTAATATACAGATGTTGACAGTTCCCTGAACTCCGGTCTGTTGATGCTTCGGCCATATGATGCCCTGAGCTGCTTCTTTTCGGACAGAGAGTACGTAATGTTCAAAGATGGAAATACATGCCCATACAGATATCTGAAGTCAACAGGCCGGGCCTCCGTCCTGCTCTGATTTAGGGTCAGAATCGTATATGTATGCTCATACCTGAGACCACCATACAATCTTATCCGGCCAAAAGGAAGGTCTGCGGCAAGATATGCCGAGGACTGCAGGTTCCGTCCACCATAATCGTTCATCCTGTTAGTGTAGTCGATAAGATACATACCGCCTTCGCCCATAAACTCCGGAGCCATCAAAGACGGGATGTCCATATACTGGAATCCTGATGGGAGATGACGGCAATCAGACGGATTCCACCCATAGATCTTTGATTGAGTCGAATAGGAACGCTGCTTGTATTCCACGAATACGCCGCTTTTAATAACCGGCTCATGACCGCGGAATTCGAATGGCAGGGTGACATTGACGCCTGTGGAACCGATATGCTCGATAAGATCTGTACGCTCGCGGCTTATATCGTTGCCCGTCTGGAGGTATATCTCCTCCGGGCCATCGCAGGTCTTCATCCATATACGTCTGTCGGGCTGGTTCTTGCCGGCATACGCATATCCTGCATTCCACTCGACAAGTATTTTTGAAGGCAGGTCATGCGAGCCTGAAAGTTGTGAACTGAAGATGTTCCTGCCGTTCGAATTGTATTCTGCCTGGGCGAAAGGCCAGCCCTGTGCGTTGCTGAGTCCTTCACGTTCAGTATAGCTTGTGTTGCCTATATGATTGAAGAGGTTGTTCCATCGGATTCTGTCCGTGCCGTCAGGAGATATAAGGCACAGATTCATCATGGCGTCAGCTCTCATTTTTCTCTGGAACTGGTTATCGATGGCATGCCTGAGGTACAGGCTCCTGTCGTTGTAAATGTCATACGTGCCGAACAGGTTGTTCTCCATATTATTGATAGTCCTGCCTGAACTGCTGATGCTTGATGATGCGAGCATTGACAACGAGTAACCGGCAGGTGCCCAGACATGAGATATGCTGCCACCTAGATTCATATCAGGAATCCTTGCCCCATCCTTTATTGTCCAGCCATCCTTTCCTGCCTTTTTGAACTCAGATGCGATATAAGTCGTGTTGAAACCGCTTCCAATGTTGATCGTCGCACTGTTTTTCTCCGGGACATCTTTTGTATTGACCATCACGAAACCGCCCGAGAAGTCTGCAGGGAACTCGGGAGACTGGGATTTGACGACCATGAGGTTGTCAATCTGGGAAGATGGGATTATGTCGAACGAGAATGCGCGGCTGTCAGCCTCGGTGGATGGTACGGAGGCATTGTTGATCCACACATTGTTATATCTCTGGCTGAGACCTCTGACCATCACGAATCTGTCTTCGATGACGGATATTCCTGGAATTCTTCGGACTGCCTGTGATGCGTCCTTGTCCTGTGCCAACGCAATCTGCTGCGAAGAAACTCCGCTCATAACCACCTGGGCTTCCTTGATCTGGGCATAGACCGCCATGTCGTTGTTGTGTCCTGCTCGTGCCGTTACCATGGCATCGCCAAGCTGCATCGTGTCTTCTTCCAGATCTACATCCAGAACGGAATCACCGGAGATCTTCCGGTTCTCCACTTCCAGAGTCCTGTATCCGAGATACATGAAAGTGAGATTGTATGTTCCGGCTTTAATGTTGGGGAATGAATAATTACCGTCCGTGTCAGAGACTGCAGCATTGTCTCCCAGCTTGACAACAACTCCCACAAGGGCTTCTTCTGTCTGCGAATCCTTTATCTGTCCTCGCAGAGAGTCTGCATAGGACGCAACACCCTTGATGCTGAACAATGAAATAAGCAGGGCTACTCTTATATTGCGTCTTAGATTGTCTTTCATTACGTCTTTCTGTTTTCGACGCAAAAGTACCGGTACGATGTTAACGCATTATTAAAGCCCTGTTATCCTTTTGTTAAATGCGACATGCCGCCTCCCAATGGAAGACGGCATGTTGATCCGGATTGACTATTTAGATGGAATTCGGTTACTGATAATGTCCCGATGCAGATACGACCACGACTGTCACTACGTCATCATGGATGGAGTATACCAGCCTATCCTTCCTATTGATTCGTCTGGACGGAATTACAGTTTGTTTACCCGCATAAATATCACATTCAAACAAGCTATCTTTCAAGAATCTGCTTACCTGCAGCGTTTTTGTTGCAAGTCTTAGTCTACATCTGCCATCTTTTGTAATAGACGATCAGCCAGATCAATCTTCAGTTCCCGCTCCTCGTCCGTAGCTGTCCTCTCCAGGTAGTCCGAGACTTTGATGTTCAGCGCAGGGTACTGACGTGCTTTGTCGCGCCAGAAAACGTAGGCATCGATATCGGGGAAAGCGACGACGTTGCGGCCTTTCAGGACAAGGAGGCGGTCGTTGAACTGATGCTTGCCACCAGTGGCGATCCAAAGGTAATCAGGCATGGCGGCAGCGCAGATGACTGCGGTCTTTTCTGCTTCGACAAGCGCAACTGGTTTGCCTGGGTATAGCACGAGCAGATGCTCGCCGAACAGACATTGCGTCAACTCCCACATATCGGGGAGTTGATGCAGTGACTTGAGACGGCTATGCACCCACATAGCCTCCGGAACGGAGCCGTCTTTGATGCGATGTCCCGTTTCCGGATTGTACGGTATTATCTTGCCTGTACGGATGCAGCCATGAATGTCTATCTGGTAGAAGACAGTGAATCCATCCTTAGTCGTACCAATCCGGTAGAGTTCCATCATTGACTTCGCAGTTTCTTCATCGAAGATTCTGGATGGAAAATCCTCTCGAAAGTGACCCTATCGTGGTCCTCAAAATTGACCCACCCCCTTCCTTCAATTCGTCGAAAAAACAGAAGCAGGCTGAAGTGACAAAAAACCACTCCAGCCTGCTTTGTATTCAGGTTTTTCCTTTCAGCTAAGGCGGGTCACTTTCGAGGACCAGAGTGGATCACTTTCATAAGACCACAACCGGGTCACTTTGCGCAGGAATCTCCATATAATAACATATCCGGGTAACATATTTCAAAAAAAGTTTTCCCTAGTGTGCCCAGGGGCATTTTTTCGCACCTCTCGTCTGCAAATAAAAACGGCGTTGCAGGATAGTGACATGAACCCCGAAAGTTAGACAAAAAACTTTCGGGGTTTTGTTATGTACAAAAAGCACACTTATGAAGACCGCCTTAAGTATATGAAGTTACTTGAGGAGGGTTATTCCGTTAGACACATTGCGACTCATTATGGTAT
>JAFRXO010000009.1 GCA_017443465.1 Bacteroidales bacterium | reverse complement strand
GGCGTGACTTTACCTCAACCTGAGGGGTTACGTTCTCGAGAGCTTTCCTCCAAATATCCAGAGGAGCCTTGTCAGAATCTTTCATCTTCTCGCCTACCATGTCAATGGCATCGTAAAAAATAGAATACGCGATACTCTTCTTCCCCTGCAACATAAGGTTGTTCACGAACCGGGTTACCTCGGCATCATGATACTTAGGATCAGGAAGTAGAATTCTCTTTCTTGGCTTCGCTTTTCTCATTTTGTAATGAAATTAAAGGTGAAATGATTACTTCTTGGAGGCTTTAGGTCTCTTGGCTCCATAGAGTGAGCGGGACTGGGTCCTGCCTTCTACGCCAGCCGTATCCAATGCGCCCCTAAGGATGTGGTAACGTACACCCGGAAGGTCCTTCACACGACCGCCCCTTACCAGGACGATGCTGTGCTCCTGAAGGTTGTGACCCTCGCCCGGGATGTACGCGTTGACCTCTTTGGAGTTGGTGAGGCGCACACGTGCAACCTTACGCATAGCCGAGTTAGGCTTCTTAGGCGTAGTGGTGTAAACACGCAGGCACACACCCCTCTTCTGAGGGCAAGCGTCCAGCGCGCGGGACTTGCTCTTGTAGGTAACAGTCTCGCGGCCCTTGCGAACTAATTGTTGAATTGTTGGCATAAATGCTTAACAGTAAATAAATTGTGTTTTACAGCCCCTTTTTGGGGGACTGCAAATGTACGAATAATTACTTAATTAACAAAGTTTTTAACAGGTCCTACCGGTATTTTTTGAAATCCGGCATGGCCAGGTCAGAGAGCAGATCGTCAAATGCTTCCCCGTCCCGCGGGCAGATCAGCAAGGCATCTTCGGTGTCAACCACCACGAAATTCTTCAGCCCCTTCACGGCTATCATGCGCCCGCTGCCCTTGGAATAGATCAGGTTGTCCCGGCAATCCTGAGTGATCTTCCCGTCAAAATAGACTATGTTCCCGGAGCCGTCCTTCACAGGAGACGCATTGTAAAGCGAACTCCAGGAAGAAATGTCGCTCCAGCTGAAGCTGGCAGGATAGACCACAGCCCTCTCAGTCTTCTCCATTACACCGTAATCTATTGACTGATTGGAGCATTCAGTGTAAACCCTTTCGAGGAAGACCTCTTCTTCCGGCCCTCCGAGGGAGTTCTCCCAGCCCTTGAAAAGCGAAGTGATCTCCGGAATGTACCTCTCCATCTCGGCCCTGACCACCGAAGCCTTCGTCACGAAGATACCGGTGTTCCACACGAATTCCCCGCTCTTGATGAATTTCTCGGCGAGTTCAGTCCCTGGCTTCTCGAGGAATGTCTTGACAGGTACCGGCTTACCTTCCTGAAGCGCCTTGCGGCCGCCCCTTGCCTGTATGTAACCGAATTCCGCAGACGGCCTTTCCGGGCGCGCACCGATGCACACCAGGTTATCATTTTCATATGCATATGCCAGGACTTTCTCCATGGTTTCCTTGAACTGCGCGTCCGAAGAGATTATGTGGTCGCACGGGGTCACCACCATCACGGCGTCCGGATTCCGCTTGAGGATGGAATATGATGCATATGCCACGCAGGGCGCGGTCTTGCGGCTGTAAGGCTCCAGAAGGAGGTTCTCCGACCCGAGGCCGGGAAGCTGCTCGCGCACCTTGTCCGCATATTTTCTCAAAGTGACTACTATGATGTTTTCGGTCGGTATGACAGCCTTGAAGCGTTCATATGTCCTCTGCAGGAATGTCATCCCGCGCCATGGGATGTTGATGAACTGTTTCGGACAATCTTCCCGCCCCAGGGGCCAAAGCGAGGCGCCCCCGCCTCCGGCCAATATCACGCAATAGCTGTTATTATTCATATGTTTATGGATTCATTATTGTTTCCTGATCGTAAAAGCGTACTTTCCTGTCTTTGAAAGTTTCTTTGCCGTGAACGACATGCGATAGATCTTGTCTCCCCACACCTGGGTCAGGCGGACGTCATCCAGCGGTATGGTCTCGATACTGTAGTCGAACACCTTGGGATCATAAGTCAACTGGGTCTTCACTCCATCCACGGTGATGGATATCTTTCCGTCCGACACTTTCCGGACATCGCCCCAGGTCATGAAGTTGACTACGTTCGGTGCGATAGCCTCTTTCAAGGCAAATGCATCAGTGACACGGAGTTCCGCCCCGTTCATCTGATATGAGCGGGTCCATTTCTCCACCTTTGCCTCTTCGGGATATGCCCCGGCGATGTTCACGGAGAAAAAGCCCGGTTTCGCCATGGCATCTGAACTCTTGTACTGGTTTCCGCTCTTTTGAACGGAACCGTTGGGCATCGGCAGGTTATGGTAACTGCTCTGATTGTTCCACATCGAATAGCGGGTATTGCTGCTGAACGTCTGGCGAATGTAAGTCGCCACTCCGGCATCGATCATGATGGGCCTTTTGTCAACATACAGGTTAAACGATCCCACATCATTATGATTGTGGCTTTCGTTATTGTTGCCGCCCTTTCCAGCAAAGAACAATCCATAGTCATTGGATAGGAAACAGACTTCCGTCTGCGGATACCAGGTGAACGGTTCCTTCAAAGGCGTGGGATCCGCCTTTAGCAACTCATCCCTGATTTCGATTGATTTGAGCACCCGATAAAGGTCCGGTTCATTAGCGAAGTAATGATATGGGGATGTCGAAGGGGCGGGCAATGTACCGCGTATGGCTGCGGCATAGTGCATCATTCCCTCGCTGCCAACGGCCTTTCCGAAACGGTAAACAAGATATGGATTGCCTTTGCTCTTTCCATATGCATCGGCGAAGTTGACAATCCATCCGTCTCCTGCATATGAATGATAAATATATTCTCCCCTGGCTTTGACGGACGGATCTTTTAAAAGATCAACCTTCCCGCCGGTAATCAAAGACAGAAGCTCAAGATAGTCAAACAGTTTCCCTGACCCTTGTTCCCAGTACAAAGTGCCTTCATCACTGGCACCATCCGGTTTTACGTAGTTTATATACTGGTCTACAGACCTCATGGATTCGTAAACCGCATCTGCCAGGACATCCCTGTCATTCTCCAGCAGCATGAAACACATCAGGCAGTTGCCGTTGCACCATGGATTCCAGTTGTTCTGTGCCGAACCTTTTGCGCCACGGGCCATCCAGCTGAACGTGTCATTATGCAGATAAGTGTCCAGTATCTGTACCTGAAGCGTATGACGAAGGCGGCGGGAAATCTCGGGATCGACCTTGGCAAACTCGTCTTTAAGGAAATAATAGGTCCAGGAAAGCATGTTGCCCATGCCCGCACACAGCAGGTCCAGGACAGGGTCATCGTATGAAGGCAAAGAGCGTTTCGTCTTCTGGCGGCCGACATGTGCCGACCAGGACCAGGACGTCATCTCACATGCACTGAAGACGCAATTGATTATAGGGTCAAGGAAACGGCCCTTCCCTTCAGCCAGCTCCGCCATCACCAGGTGCGCTATTGCTTCCGTATTGGCGATCATCGGTTCTTCCATGACCCTGCGGTCTCCGGAACGCTCGAATTCCAGATAATCGGTCGCCTTGATAGGTATCCATTCAAAGTCGAGGTCTTCCTCTCCTATCCTGATATACTCGTTTTTAAGTTCTCCCAGGAACCTGTCCCATCCCTGACGGTCGGAATAAGCGGGATAATTGACCCATTTCTGGTCCATTACCAAAGATTCCTTCACTTCCTGCTTCGTAGCAGAGTTCTGCAGCAGATTGCGCTCCACATATGCATTGGAATGCAATGAGGCCAGCAACATCAAAGTGAAGACAAGAACGCTTCTTATGGTCATATGTATAGTTATCAATATGTGGTCTTTCTCATATGTACATCGGCAGCCAGGCCTGTGGGAAGAATTCAATTTCAGCGTCAAACCCGTCGAAAACGACGCTTACGACATCGAAAAAAACTTCCGCATCCATCGCTCCATGCTCCCTGAGGTACTTCCGTGCCGCTGAAGCTATCCTCCTCTGTTTCAGCGCCGTGACACTCTCTTCGGGTGTGGCCGACACCGGAGCCGTACGGCTCTTTACCTCTACAAAATGCAGGCCTTTCGCATCGCTGGAAACAATATCTATTTCCAGATGTCCTCCCCTCCAGTTCCGCTGCAGTATCCTGTGTCCTAAACCTTCAAGGTACTCACAGGCTTTCTCCTCTCCGAGAGCTCCAAGCTCCTTTCTCTCTCCTCCCGCCTTCTTCATCTCATCTGTCGAATACTACAACCGTAACTCCTGTTCCACCGAACTGTATCTGTTCATCGCGGGCCGAAGCCACACCTGGCACCGTCCGCACATATTTCTGTATCTCATCCCTCAGGGCACCAGTCCCCTTGCCGTGGATTATCCTGACCGACTCCACGTTCAGCATGATGGCGTCGTCGATGTAGCGGGAGACTATGTCCATGGCATCCGAAACTCTCTCTCCGCGGACGTCCAGTTCCATCCTGAAGGCAGCTTTCCTCTGGGCTATGGCTTCATCGTTGCGCTGTATCACCGGTCTGGATATTTCCTTCACCGCGGCTTTGTACTCGTTGGATGAAATCCTCTCTACCCTGTCAGCCGGCATCTTACTCCTGATGTTTCCGACAATGATAGTAACGGTGCGGCCGGATACGAAGGCTACTTCGCCGACCATCCCGTTGTCCTTGATGCGCACTTTCTCCCCGCTCTTCAGAGGCGCCTTGCGGAACTCTTCCATCCTCATCCTCTCCTCTTCCTGCTCGAGGAGGGCCTTGCGGGTCCTATCGTCCGCCCTCTCAAGTTTACGGGCCTGCTGGCGGGCCCTGCGGGCCTCCAGCTGCTTCAGTTTCTTGTCCAGATAGTCCTGCCTCTCCTTCTCGGACTGCTCCTTCTTCTGCATCAGGGCTCCCACGAAACCCTGGAGTTCCTCCCTGGCGTGCTTCGTGGCTTCTTTCTCGGCCTGGGATTCCTTTATAGTCCTGATGGTGTTTTCAACCTGCCTGTTGGCTCCGCTGACTATCTCGGCGGCCTCGGCATGTGCCTTGGCGAGGATCTCTTTACGCACCTGACGGATGTCCTCAAGCTCTTTCTGGTAGCGGTCGGTTATGCTTTCCAGGGTCTTGTCCGTACTCTTTATCTTCTGGAGTTTCTCGTCCAGGGTGCGGCGGCTCCGGGCGATACGCCTAAGATTCCGTTCCATGCCTACAAAGCCCTCACCGGCACGGGACTCGGCATCGCTCACTATCTGCTCCGGGAGACCCATCTTCCGCGCCATCTCGAAGGCGAAAGAATTGCCCGGCAAGCCGATCTCAAGTTTGAACAAGGGCGCAATGTTCTTGGCATCGAAAGCCATCGCCCCGTTGACCGCTCCGGTGTCGCTTCCGGAAGCATACAGCTTAAGGTCGGTATAATGGGTGGTTATCACCCCATAGACCCCCTTGCGGTCCAGTTCTGCCAGGATGGCGCAGGCTATAGCCCCTCCGGCGGCCGGCTCGGTCCCCGAACCGAATTCGTCGATCAGGACGAGGGTGCCTGAATCCGCTCCTTCCAGCATCCCCTTCATGTCCGACAGGAAGGAAGAATAGGTGCTGAGGTCGTTTTCCAGCGACTGGTCGTCGCCTATGCTGACCATAATGTTCCGGAAGATGGGGAGCTCAGAGGTCTCCGAAGTAGGGATGAGCATCCCCCACTGGAACATATACTGCAGCAGTCCCGTGGTCTTCAGGGCTACGGATTTTCCTCCGGCGTTCGGGCCGGAAATCAGGAGGATATGCTTGGCGGGAGTCAATATGACCGTAAGGGGAACTATCTCCTTCCGCTCTTTCCTGAGGGCCCTCTCCAGCAGAGGATGCCTGGCCTTGCGCAGGTTCATCTCTCCGTTCTCGGAAATCAGAGGCATCCCCGCCTTGAAGTCCAAGGCCACCTGGGCTTTTGCGAGAAGGAAATCGATCTCTCCCATGAAAGCGGCGCATTCGAGGAGCTGCGGTACATATGGCCGGACAAAATCGCTGAATTCGTCGAGTATCCTGGCTATTTCGCGGGTCTCGGAGAAACGCAGTTCAGCCACTTCGTTCTCCAGCTCGATGATTTCGGCCGGTTGGATGAAGGTGGTCTTTCCGGACGCGGACTCATCATGGATAAACCCGCTCACCTTTCGTTTGCTAGCGCTGTTTACCGGGATGAGGTAAGTGCCGTCACGCATGGCTATGTTGGCGTCAGAAGCCGCGTAGCCGTCTGCAATGGCCTTCTTGAGCACAGCGGCCGCCCTTTTGGAGATGGTCCCTTCCTTTTCTTTCAACTGCCGGCGGATGTCCAGAAGGGCTGGCGAGGCGCTGTCGCGGACATTCCCGTATCTGTCGAGGATGACATCTATGCGTCTGTCCACCTCCGGGAAGTATTCCACTTTCGAGACCATCTGCCCCAAAGTGGGATAGACTCCGTCTTTGAGCGAAGAAAAGAAATTTGTGATCTTCCGGACGGTACCGCTCATCGTCCTGAGTTTCCCGAGCGAGACCAGGTCTATGGAATGTCCCTCGTGTTCCAGCGGGGCGAGGAAGTCGAAGCAATCGATGTAACCGCTTGTCGGGAAGGCCTGTTCGAACATTACTATCAGGCGCATCTCATCGGTAAGGAGGAGCCTGTGCCGGATTTCCTTTGCATCCGTGGAAAAGACTTCGTTCTCGACACGGCCCGCGGCATATGAAGTGCTGCACCTGTCCGCAATCATCTTGCGGACACGGTCGAATCCGAGCTTGCTTTCCAGCCTGGTGTCTATACCCGTGCTATCAGCCATTAAAGTCTATTTTCTCTCCTTCGAGCGAAGAAGACAACAGCAGCTTAAGCTCGTTGCGGTTCCCCACCCTCCTAAGGCCGCCACCGTGCACAAAAGAAACCCTTCCGGTTTCCTCTGATACCACAATTACGTCACAGTCAGTTTCTTCCGTAATACCTATGGCCGCCTTGTGGCGCATTCCGAGGTCGGGAGGTATGTCTGACCGTCCTGTAATGGGGAGGGTACATCTGGCCGCAACTATCCTCTCGCCGCTTATTATCATCGCCCCGTCATGAAGCGGGGAATTCTTGAAGAAGAGGTTCATTATCAGGCGCCGGTTCACTATGGCGTCAATCCTGTCACCGGTCTCGATTATATGCTGGAGAGGGTTGGTGTGGGGAATGACTATCAGCGCCCCGGTCTTGTCGCTGCTCATCTGGACGCAGGCCTCAACTATCTCGCTGACAGCTTCCGAACCCATCCGCCTGTCCCTGGCCCCGAAAAGCTTTCCAATGATTTTCAGGCGGGAAATGTTGTTCCTGCTTCCTATCCTGATCAGGAAATGCCTCACCTCGGGCTGGAATATGACTATCAGGGCTATTACGCCGACATCGATGAAGGTACCAAGGATGGCCGACATGAGCCTCATCCCGAGAGCCTCGACCACCACGAGGAGGACGAACAGCAGGAGAACGGCTACGAATATGTTCATGGCAGCCGAACCACGTATCCATTTGAACACGAGGAAAATGATAAGGGCAACCATGAGGACGTCGAGGACGTCCGCCAAAGACATATGCAAAAAGCCGAGGACCTGCAGAAGCATGGCTTATTCCTGTTTCCGGATGTCTATCTGGAGCTCGTCAAGCTGCTTGTCATCGATGACAGAAGGAGCTCCGAGCATGATGTCGCGTCCCTGGTTGTTCTTCGGGAATGCGATGTAGTCGCGGATGGTGTCGCTGCCGCCGAAGAGGGCGCACACGCGGTCCAGTCCGAATGCCAGGCCTCCGTGAGGCGGAGCCCCGTACTTGAACGCATTGATGAGGAAGCCGAACTTGCGCATGGCTTCTTCCTCGCCTATGCCTATGATCTCGAACATCCTCTCCTGCATCTTCGGATCATGGATCCTGATGGATCCGCCGCCGAGCTCGGTTCCGTTGAGGACGAAATCATATGCGTTAGCACAGACTTTTTCGATGTCTTCCTTCTTGTCACTATAATAATAGTCAAGAAGTTCCGGCTTGGGCGCAGTAAACGGATGGTGTACGGCGTCCCACTTGTTTTCTTCTTCGTTCCACTCGAAGAGAGGGAAATCGGTGACCCACAGAGGAGCGAACTCCTTGGGATTGCGCAGTCCCATCCTGTTGCCCAGCTCGATTCTGAGGGTTCCGAGCTCGGTTTCGGTCTTGCGCTTCTGTCCGCAGAGGATGAGTACCAGGTCGCCCTTTCCGGCTTCCGCAGCGGCAGCCATAGCGCCGACCTGCTCCGGAGCGAAGAACTTATCTACTGAAGACTTGAACGATCCGTCCTCATTGCACCTGATGTTGACCATACCCTTGGCACCCACCTGAGGCCTCTTGACCCATTCAACGAGTTCATCAACCTGCTTGCGGGACCATGAGGCGGCACCGGGAACGGCAATCGCCCCGACATATGCTGCGCCGTCGAAGACGCTGAATCCGTGCCCCTTGGCAACATCGGTAATCTCATGGATCTTCATTCCGAAACGGATGTCCGGCTTGTCGGATCCGTAGTAGTCCATGGCGTCGAACCACGTCATGCGGGGAATCGGATTGGGAATCTCCACATCCAGGACATTCTTGAAGAGGGTCCGCATCATCCCTTCGAACATATTCAGGACATCGTCCTGCTCTACGAAGGACATCTCGCAGTCTATCTGGGTGAACTCCGGCTGACGGTCGGCCCTGAGGTCCTCGTCGCGGAAGCAGCGGACAATCTGGAAATAACGGTCCATGCCTGCCACCATAAGGCTCTGCTTGAGGGTCTGCGGCGACTGGGGAAGGGCGTAGAAAGTGCCCGGATTGACCCTTGACGGCACCACGAAGTCCCTGGCGCCCTCAGGAGTGGAATTGATGAGGAACGGAGTCTCTATCTCCAGGAAATCATTGGCGTTGAGATAGCTGCGCACTTCATGGCATATGCGGTGACGGAGCTGGAGCGCCCTCTGGAGCGGGCCGCGGCGAAGGTCCAGGTAACGGAACCTGGCCCTGAGGTCCTCTCCGCCGTCAGTGTTGTCCTCGATGGTAAACGGAGGGGTCTGTGCCTTGTTAAGTACCTTTATGGCCGCCACCTGTATCTCTATGTCTCCCGTAGGCATCTTGGGGTTCTTGCTCTGCCTCTCGCACACCTTTCCGGTAACCTGGAGCACCCATTCGCGGCCGAGCGAATCGGCGGCTTCCTTGAGTTCCTCAGGCGCGGCTGCATCAACCACCAGCTGGGTGATTCCGTAGCGGTCACGCAGGTCGATGAATGTCATTCCTCCGAGTCTGCGGGATTTCTGGACCCACCCGGCAAGGGTGACTTCCCTTCCGGCATCACTTAAACGCAGTTCCCCGCATGTTTTGGTTCTGTACATTTTCCGTATACTTTTTAAATCGTGCAAAAATAATCATTTTACACCGGATTTGACGTATATTTGCATATGAAAATGAGAGAATGACATATGCAGAAAGTCAGACCGAAAAAATCCCTTGGACAGCATTTTCTCACAGACAAGGACATCGCCGCGAGGATCGTGGACTCCCTGAAAGTTTCTGAGGGAGCCTCAATAGCGGAAGACGTCCTTGAGGTCGGTCCTGGCACAGGTGTGCTTACCGGGCTCCTTCTGAAAAGGCCCGACGTCAACCTGAAGATGGTGGAGCTGGACCCGGAAGCCGTGGAATACCTCAGAGGCAACTTCCCCGGAATGGAAGGCCGGCTTATGGAGGCTGACTTCCTCAAGCTGAACCTCGCCAGCCTGTTCCCCGGGTCATTCTCAATAATCGGCAATTTCCCATATAATATATCTTCACAGATATTTTTCAAGGTCCTCGAACACCGCGACCGCATCCCACAGGTCATATGCATGATCCAGAAAGAGGTCGCCGAGCGGATCGCCGAGCCCCCCGGAACGAAAACATATGGGATCCTTTCTGTCTTCCTGCAGGCATGGTACGACATCGAATATCTCTTCACCGTCGGTCCCGGAGCCTTCGCTCCCCCTCCTAAGGTCCATTCCGCGGTAATCCGCCTCACCAGGAATTCCCGCACGGAGCTCGGCTGTGACGAGTCCCTTTTCCGCGCCGTCGTCAAATCTTCATTCGGCCTCAGGCGGAAGACCCTCCGCAACTCCCTGAAGCCTCTGGTCCTGGGCATAAATGCCGCGAAAGCCGCAGAACTCCTATCCGCTCCTGTCTTCGACCTGCGTCCAGAAAAGCTCTCGGTAGAAGACTTCATCTCCCTGACACGCCTCCTGAGTGAGCTCTGATCCACACAAACGGGCAAAACATAAATTTTTTCATATTTTTTCGAAAAATTTGTTGTTTTTCGAAAATTATTTTTATATTTGCGCAAGTAACACTCTTAAAACTATACGAAAATGGCAGAATGGTGGGCAACTCTCAGCGTAGCTATGAAAGTCCTCTGGGGCGTAACGCTCGCTGCTTCCCTTATCTTTATCATCCAGAGCGTCATGACCTTCATCGGGGCGGACGCTGACTCTACAGGTCTTGACGGAGGCGATTTCGACGCCGGCTCCTCAGACATAAGCGGTGGTCTGGACTCCGTCGACGGCGGAATGGACGCTTCAGCCCATGGCGCTGACGGCACCGTCGCAGGAGGCTCCAACCTCTACACTTTCCGCAACCTCATCAACTTCCTGCTGGGATTCGGATGGAGCGTCATCCTCCTCCGCGAAAGCATCAAGCCTACCGCAGTCCTCATCTTCGTGGCTGCCCTGATCGGCGTCGGCCTCGTAGCTGCGGTAATGTACATGTTCAGGCTGCTCAGCAAAATGCAGCAGTCCGGGACCATCAATGTCTACACCCAGGCCGTAGGGTGCCAGGGCTCCACCTATCTCAGGATCCCCGGCAACCGGATGGGAGAAGGAAAGGTCCAGATCACAATCAACGGAGCCGTGCGCGAATATGACGCCCAGACCGAAGGGGACACCATCCCGACAGGGACTCCCATCAAGGTAGTCGAAGTCATAAACGAAGGCACCCTTCTCGTCGAGACCCTCGCCTCCGAAATCATCTGACATATTTTTAAATAGGACAAACCACTTAATAACATCATTATCATGGACACCCAGATCGTTCTAATCCTGATTCTCGTCTTTGTCATCATCGTCACTTTCTCGGCGATTCTGAGACGCTACCGCCGTTGTCCTTCCGACAAGATCCTTGTCATCTACGGAAAGACCGGACGCAACACATCAGCCAAATGTATCCACGGAGGAGCCGCTTTCATATGGCCCGTCTTCCAGAACTATGCATATCTTGACCTCAAGCCGATCTCGATCGAATGCAACCTCACCAACGCCCTGAGTAAGCAGAACATCCGCGTGGACGTTCCCTGCCGCTTCACCGTCGGTATCTCCACCGAGCCCGACATCATGAACAACGCGGCTGAAAGGCTTCTCGGCCTCACCACTGACGACATCAAGAACATCGCGACCGATATCCTCTTCGGACAGCTCCGTCTGGTCATCGCTACGATGGACATCGAGGAGATCAACGCCGACCGCGACAAGTTCCTAGCCAGCGTCAGCGCCAACGTAGAAGCCGAACTCCGCAAGATCGGTCTCAAGCTCATCAACGTCAACGTAACCGATATCCGTGACGAGTCCGGCTACATCGAGGCTCTCGGAAAGGAAGCAGCCGCCAAGGCAATCAACGATGCCAAGAAGAGCGTGGCTGAGCAGAACCGTTTCGGTGAAACCGGAAAGGCCGACGCCGACAAGGACACCCGAGTGAACGTCGCAGCAGCCAACGCCCTCGCAGTCAAGGGAGAGAACCAGTCGAAGATCGACATCGCAAACTCCGACGCCCAGAGGCGTGAAAAGACCGCAGAGGCCGAAAGGCTGGCTGTCGCCGCCGAGAAGGTCCAGGCCGCCAAGGCCCTCCAGGAAGCCTACCAGTCCGAGCGCGACGCAGAGCTTGCCCGCGCCGAGAAGGAAAAAGCTACCAGGCAGGCCGACATCGTCGTCGCCGCTGAAATCGAGAAACAGAAGATAGAGATCGAGGCCGAAGCCCAGGCAGAAAAAGCCCGCAGGGTAGCCAAGGGAGAGGCCGACGCCATCTTCGCCAAGATGGAGGCCCAGGGCCGCGGTGCAATGGAGATCCTCTCCAAGCAGGCACAGGGTTTCATGGCCCTTGTCAACGCCGCATCCGGCGACCCGCAGAAGGCCGTCCTCATGATGATCGCCGACAGGCTGCCTGAACTCGTCAAGACCCAGGTCGAAGCCGTCAAGGGCATCAACATCGACAAGGTCACCGTCTGGGACGGATCAGGATCCGCTGACGGCAAGACTTCCACCGCCAACTTCATTTCCGGACTTATGAAGAGCATCCCGCCGATGGATGACCTCTTCAAGATGGCCGGAATGCAGCTTCCCGATTACCTGAAAGGAAAAGAACTGCCCGAAGAGCAGCCCGCAGGCAAGAAAGAAGACAAGAAGGCAGCGGAAAAATAGTATCATCCCATGCCTGTAATCGTCAATGTAGATGTAATGCTGGCCCGCCGGAAAATGTCTTCCGGCGAGCTTGCAGAGAAAATTGGAATCTCCGCATCGAACCTGTCGATCCTCAAGACAGGTAAGGCGAAGGCTATCCGATTCACCACCCTTGCCTCGCTTTGCAAGGCACTGGACTGTCAACCGGGAGACCTTCTGGAGTACCAGGAGGACGACTGATTACTACTTATTGATCTCCGAAACGACTCTGGCGGCGAGAGCTAAGAAGGCCTCGCCGTCCGGGCCTGAAGAGAGGGCGGCAGGAGTGCCCGCATCACCATCCTCGCATATGCTCTGGACGAGCGGGACCTGACCCAAGAGGGGGATGTCAAACTGCCTGGACATGGCCTCCCCTCCTCCTTTACCAAAGATAAAATACCTGTTTTGAGGCAGTTCTGCCGGCGTAAACCAGGACATGTTTTCCACAAGTCCGAAGATGCGCCGGTTGATTTTTTCACTGCGGAACATGTCCACACCCTTTGTGACGTCAGCCAGGGCGACGTTCTGGGGAGTAGTGACGATAATGGCTCCCTCCATGGGAATATCCTGGACGAGGGTGATGTGGATGTCTCCGGTTCCCGGAGGCATATCTATGAGAAGATAGTCCAGCACTCCCCAGCGGACCTGGAGGATCATCTGCTTGAGGGCATTGGTAGCCATCGGACCACGCCATATGAGGGCCTGTCCGGGAGCGGCGAAATACCCTATGGACATCCACTTTACCCCGAATTTCTCGATGGGAAGCATCAGCTGTTTCCCGTTTTCTTCCACCACCTCGGGGACACGGCCTTCGGTCCCGGTCATCAGCGGGACACTGGGCCCGTAAACGTCCGCATCCGCAAGTCCGACTCGGAATCCCTGCCTGGCAAGTGCAACCGCAAGGTTCACCGCGACAGTGGACTTGCCCACTCCGCCCTTACCGGAAGCGATGCCTATGATATGAGAGACGTTCTTGAGTTCCTCAACGCCTAGGGCAAGGCCTGTCGGCTTGGGTTTCGACTCATCCCTGACAACTGTCTTTACCTCTATTTCAGTTCCTTCCGGGGTGTTTTGGTAGAGAGCGGCGCGGGTTGCCCCGATTAGATAATCAGTAAGCGGATCCTTCCTCTTCGGAAAGGCCAGGGTTACGCAGACCCTGTTGTCCCCTACCTCTACGCTGTCCACCATCCCGAGCTCTACGATGCTCTTGTCTCCCTTCCCGGGGTGCTTTACTTCGAGAAGGTATTTGTTGATTTCGTTTTCTTTCATGAATGTTTCCTTACTTCACAATCTCCATTTCATCCAGAAGGTATCCGGCACCGCCGAGTTTGTCCACGAGGAACAGGACGTAACGGATGTCCACGTTGATCACCCTCTGGAGCTCCGGTTCGAAAATAACGTCGCTGGACATCGCCTCCCAGTTGCCGTCGAATGCCAGGCCTATGAGTTCTCCGTCCGCATTCATTACCGGGGATCCGGAGTTTCCTCCGGTGATGTCATTCGTAGTCAGGAAGCAGACCGGAACGGAGCCCGTCGCATCGGCATACTGCCCGAAGTCACGGTCTTTCCAGAGCTGTTTCAATTTCGCCGGGACTTTAAACTCGTAATCGTCCGGATTCTCCTTCTCCATGACTCCCTCGAGGTAAGTATATGGCTTGTAATACACTCCGTCCTTAGGCGAATAGCCGCTCATGGTACCATATGTGAGCCTCATCGTAGAGTTGGCGTCCGGATAGGACGGCTCGCCGGCCTTCCATTCCAGCAGTCCTGCAGTGAAGGCTTTGGCCCCTTCGTTCAGCTTGCCCATTGTGGCATATGCGGCGGGAGAGAGCCTGTCCGCGACTTTCATCAGCGCGTCGTAGAACTTCGAAGCGGGATCATCGCTGAAATCCGTCCGCCCGCTGCGCACCGCGGCCTGAAGCCTTTCATATGAAGAGAAATCGCTTCCGGCGAAGAGTTTGGCAACATATGCCTTGATGTCCATTGTGGCGAAATCCACTCCGTCGAGCTGCGGATAATTCGCCGGATCGGCATTGTCGCGATAATATTTTATAAGTGCCTCTGCCTCGCGTATATCCAGAGGCAGCCAATAGTCCTGATAAGTACGTTCCATTGCCTGCACAGCCTCTTCCGGGGTCTTTCCGGTGGCCTGCCTGGTATAGCTCTGGCACAATGAAGCCAGTTCGATGCGGCCTATGCTCTCGCTCAGCAGCGCGATTGCATCGGACGGCTCTTTCATGGCCGCTACTGCGGTGTTTATGGTCTGGAGCGCCGTGCCGTATTTGGCCTTGCGGGCCGGACTGGCATTCACCCAGTCCATGAACTCGGCCTCCTTGCGGGTCTCGCGCTCTATGATCTTGAGTTTCTTGAAAGACTGGTCCTCGCCCTGCCATTTCTTCCAGCCGTTTGCAGATCCGGCGTACTTGTTGGCATATTTGAGCCTGATGGCTGGATCCGATTCCATAGCCTCCCACATGATGCTCTGGCGCAGTGTCCTGGCTTTCACGCGGATGTTGTTATTGTCCACCATGTCCTGAAGCTGAACCGCAGTCTGGAAACGCTGGGTCCTTCCGGGGTATCCCATTATGAATGCGAAATCCCCGTCACTGAGGCCCTTCATGCTGATCTTCAGGGATCTGGCCGGCCTGTAAGGTACGTTGTCCTCGGAATAGGCGGCGGGTTCATTGTCCCTTCCCGCGTACACGCGGAACATAGAGAAGTCACCCGTGTGCCTGGGCCATGTCCAGTTGTCGGCTTCGCCTCCGAATTTCCCGATGGCTACAGGAGGAGCGCCGACGAAACGGACATCATTGTAAGTCTTGTAAACTATCAGGTACCAGACATTCTCATTGTAGAATCCCGTAACCCTGGCGGAGCAGTGGGGATTCGCCTTCATCGCTTCGGCTTCCAGTTCGCGCATCTTGTCGGTGCGGTCTTTCTCCGCCTGCTCGGTCTTTCCTTTCTTCTGGGCTTTCTCACCTGCCTTGGCCACAATGTCGGTAACATCCCTCATTTCCTGGAGGAAGGTCACAGACAGTCCGTTGACAGGGAGCTCCTGGTCACGGCGCATGGCGAAATAGCCGTCTTCCAGATAGTTGTGCTCCGGAGAGGACAGTCTCTGGATGCTTGAGTAGCCGCAATGGTGATTGGTCACCAAAAGTCCTTCAGAGGAAATCATCTCTCCTGTACATCCTCCTCCGAAATGGACTACAGCGTCCTTCAGGGAAGAGTTGTTGATGGAATAGATGTCCTCGGCGGTCAGGCGGCAGCCCAGCCTCGACATGGCCTCGGAGTTCATTTTCTGGAGAAGAGGCAGAAGCCACATGCCTTCGTCAGCATATGCGACACCTGTCATGAGAATTGCCACGGCGATGGCAAGGAAAGTTTTTTTCATATCATTGAAGTTTGTTGTCGGACACAAAAATAGTAATAATCAGAATAATGTAGGCTCAAGTGCTTTCGGATGGAAAGACAACCTGTGCCATGGTGTGAGCCCATACTTTTTCACGGCCTCCAGATGGTCTGCGGTAGGATAGCCGAAGTTGTGGTCCCAGCCATACTGGGGATATTCCGCCGCGATCCTGCGCATGAATTCGTCGCGGTACGTCTTGGCCAGCACCGAGGCCGCGGCGATCGATGCATATGTAGCATCTCCGTGTACCACAGTGGTATATGCGAATCCGTCGAAGGGGCGGAAGCGGTTGCCGTCGATCAGGAGGAAATCCGGACGGACCTTCAGGGCTTTTACGGCGCGCTGCATCCCGGTCACCGATGCCCAGAGGATGTTCAAGGAGTCGATCTCAGCTGGAGACACAGCCTCAACGGCCCAGGCAACAGCCTCTTTTTCAATTATTTCCCTGAGCTTGTCCCGGTTGGCTTCGTTCATCTGCTTCGAATCGTTCAGAAGAGGATGGGAGAAACCTTCGGGGAGGATGACCGCAGCGGCATATACCGGACCGGCAAGCGGGCCGCGTCCGGCTTCATCGCAGCCGGCTTCGAGCCTCCCCGGCTCCATGCAGGATTTCAAATGGATGAGCTTTGCCATATGCTATGAAACCATATGACAAAAATAGTCAAATTCCGGATGATTATCAGAGATTATCTGCGCAGTGGCCGTCACTGTCGGTTTCGCGGATGAATTCCCGTACCTTTTCAATGTGCCAGAGAGCCTCATCCCTGGAGGGAGTCCCGCCTCCGTCGCTCTTATATCCTTCAATACCCTCCCCGACGATAACCCTGTCTGGCTCCAGGCCGGCCATGAGCTGACGCACATCAATTCCGGTGGCAGAGGCGATTTTGTACAGTGATGTGCTGACAATCCTTTTCCTGCCGTTCTCAATCCTGGATATCTCCTCGCGACTGACGCCGGAATACTCCGCAAACTCCTCCTGGGTCATTCCCAGACGGTCCCTGAGCTTGCGGACATTAGTCCCGACGAAATCTGAATAGTTGTCCATAATTGATTGTCCGGCACAAAATTATCATTTCATTCCCGGAAATAATGTGACCAGATAAGTCACAATATGAACTGCCAGGTCACAAAATGCCCTGATTTTGCTTATAATTGCATTATGAGAACACTTGAAGAGAACTACAGGATCTTCGGAAGCCTGATGACTGAAGACAAAATCTGGTTTGACCGCACGCTTACTTTCCACGAAATATGCATATGGCTGCAGGAGGATGAGAAGAAGCTTGACTCGATGCTCATGGATGAAATCGGCATATGCGGACAGGCGCTTATGGATGATTACAGGGCGCATATTCCTGATTATTTGAAGAAAAAATATGGGATTGAAACCCCTAACCCTTGCTAAAGCATTTTATAATTGTTAACTTTGCGAGCTAAAATCACATTTATTACTCTGCAATGAAAGTCTACTCAACAAAAGACATCCGCAATGTCGTCCTGGTCGGAAGCTCCAAGTCCGGCAAGACCATGCTTGCGGAGGCTATGCTCTTTGAAGGCAAGGTGATCCTCAGGAGAGGAACCATCGAGGGCAAGAACACAGTGTCCGACAACACTGAATATGAACAGTCGAACCAGAAATCCGTAAATGCTACTCCGCTTTACGCTGAATTCCAGGACAAGAAGCTCAATTTCATCGACGCTCCGGGTTCTGACGATTTCTGCGGCGGTGCCATTTCCGCTTTCAAGGTCTGCGAGACCGGTGTCCTCGTTGTCAATGCACAGCAGGGTGTAGAGGTCGGAACCGAGATCTTCTCCCGCTACGCAAGGCAGTACAACATCCCCCTGATCGTGGCTGTCAACCAGCTTGACCATGAGAAGGCCAACTGGGAGCACACCCTTGAGACCCTCAAGGAGACCTACGGCAAGAAGATCGTCCAGGTCCAGTTCCCCGTAGATCCGGGTTCGTCCTTCAAGAGTTTCGTAGATGTCCTTACGATGAAGTATTACGTCTACAAGGACAATGACGGAAATTATGATGAACTTGACATCCCCGCACAGTATGCTGACGAAGCTGAGTCCCTGCATCAGGAACTCATGGAGAAGGCTGCTGAGGGAGACGACGAGCTCATGATGAAGTTCTTCGACACCGAGAGCCTCGACATCAACGAGATCCGTTCCGGTCTTTCCGCCGGTATCTCCAAAGGTGAGGTCATGCCGGTCTTCTGCGTTTCCGCAAAGAACGACATCGGAGTCAAGAGGCTCATGGAGTTCATCGTCAACGTAGCGCCCGCTCCGGCATGCAAGGCGGACGGTCCTACAAGCCTGTTCATTTTCAAGACTGACGTTGAGCAGCACCTCGGTGACGTTTCCTACTTCAAGGTTATGAGTGGTACCCTGAAAGAGGGCGCCGACCTCACCAACCCCGAGACCGGAAACAGTGAGAGGCTTTCCGCCATCTCCGCCGTTGCAGGAGCCAATAAGGTGAAAGTTTCCCAGATCAGCGCCGGAGACATCGGCTGCGTGATGAAACTCAAGAACGGCAAGGCTGACACCACCCTCGCAGAGGCCGGTGTCAACGCCATTGAACACATCGTCTATCCTGACGCCAAGTATTTCTGCGCAGTCAAGGCTGCTGACAAGAATGACGAGGCCAAGGTTGGTGAAGCCCTCAACAAGATCGCTTCCCAGGATCCGACCCTCAATGCCCACTATGACAACGAGCGCCGCCAGACCATCCTCAGCGGAATGGGTGAGCAGCACATCAACTTCGCCAAGTGGCGCATGAAGAACGAGTTCAAACTCGATGCAGAGTTCTTTGAGCCGAAGATTCCTTACAGGGAGACCATCACGAAGCAGGCTGTCGCCCGCTATCGTCACAAGAAGCAGTCCGGTGGTGCCGGTCAGTTCGGTGAGGTCGCACTCCTGATCTGCCCGTACATCGAAGGACAGGAGCAGCCCAAGAACTTCAAGATCGACGGCAAAGATACCGCTCTCGCAATCAAGGGTACCGAACTCCAGGAACTCGCCTGGGGCGGTAAGCTTGAGTTCAACAACTGCGTTGTCGGTGGAGCCATCGACCTGAGCTTCATGCCGGCTATCCTCAAGGGTATCAACCAGAAGATGACCGAAGGTCCTCTTACCGGTTCATATGCCAGGGATATCAGGGTTTACGTCTATGACGGTAAGATGCACCCGGTCGATTCCAAGGAAATCGCCTTCATCATCGCCGGACGTATGGCCTTCAGCATGGCATTCAAGGAAGCCGGTCCGAAGATCCTCGAGCCTATCTATGACGTGGACATCACTACTCCGGCCGACTATGTCGGACCTTGCATGAGTGATATCACCGGCCGCAGGGGTATCTTCCTGAGCCAGGACATGGACGGCAACTTCGCCGTTCTCCACGCCAAGATTCCTCTGGCTTCACTTTACAGGTATTCCACTATCCTCAGCTCCCTCACCGGAGGTGCAGCTACCTTCACGATGAAGTTCTCCGAGTACCAGCAGGTTCCTGCCGACGTACAGAAGAAGCTTCTCGAAGAGTACGCAGCACAGGAGAAGGAAGAAGAGTAGTTCGGATTTCCTGTCAGGAAACAGCAAGAGGATGGCCCAACAGGTCATCCTCTTTTTTTATACCCCGTGGAGCCCCCAACTAAATTTCTGTCGCAGATCTTCTGTTGAACCGGAGTCTGTGCGGCTCCCCGGGCCGGGGCGCGCCTCATATGTCGACGTCAGGGATTTTACAGACTGCCAAGCAGATCTGCCAGCTGGCGGGTGAGGGCGCGGCGGGAGTACTTTTCGATGTCGCCGGTGCAGCGGCCGAGGGTCCCGGAGAGATGACGGTTCCAGGCCTCATCGATGAAGGACCTGATGCCCTGCTCGTTGTCGAATGAGAACGTCTCGCCGCCCCGGGCTTCCCGGATTGCCAGGGCCATCGCCCCATCCTCCTGGCCTATTCCCAAGATAGGACGGCGAGAAGCAAGGTACTCGAAAACCTTGCCGGGCAGAATCATCCTGTACTCCGGATCATTGCGCAGAGGCAGAAGCAGGACTGATGCCGCGAGCTGTTCCCTGACCGCTGTCTGATGGTTCTTGTAGCCGAGGTCCACAACGGCATCTTTTAGGCCGGCTTCCTCGATGGAAGTGTAGATGTTCTGGTCTGTCTGCCCCACCAGTCTGATCCTCAGTTCTTTCTTGAAAGAAGGATCCGCCTTGGCCTTTTCTCCCAGGACTTTCCACAGGGCGTGGGGATTGCCGTCCACGGGGAAGAGGCCCGTATGGACAAGGTTGAAATGTCCGTCCGGTTCCACCTCCTGCCGGAAATCCTCCTCATCATATCCGTTAGTGATCATATGCACGGGTGTCGAGGTGCGCGAGGAGAAGTCCGCCTGCACGAAAGGAGTCACTGAAAGCACCGCGTCCGATTCGTCCAGCACCCGCTGCTCGAGCATATGATGTTTCTTCTCGGAACGGGCCGTGAGCTCCATCTTCTTGAACCAGTACATCTTGGTCCACGGGTCACGGAAATCGCTGACCCACGGAATCCCGGTAGCGCGGTGAAGACCCAGGCCGATCATATGCATGGACTGGGGAGGGCCGGTCGTAACGATGACATCTACTGGATGCTCTTTCAAGTACTTCCGAAGGAAGCGGACCGACGGTTTCACCCACCAGACCCGGGGATCGGGGATGAAAAGATTGCTTCTGAGCCACAGCGAGGCCCTGTCCTTGAAACGGCTTCTGCCCCCTACGGGCTCACTCGAAGTAAGGACTTTCATGTCAGTAGAGCTGCCGCGGCCCATGAGGCTACGGTAAATCCCATATGGCTCCCTAATCGGATACCTTATCACCTCGGCCTCGAAGGGAATTTCCGCCTCGAGAGTCCTGTCCTTGGACGTATACTGCGGATTGGAGGGGGTATAGATCACAGGCTGCCACCCGAAGGACGGCAGGAACTTGGAGAACTTCACCCAGCGCTGCACTCCGGATCCGCCTGCAGGAGGCCAGTAATATGTGATTATGAGCACCCTTTTCATTATTACAAAAGTAAATATTTTTAAGTAATTTTGTGGAATGAAAAGAATTCTTGAATACGCGGGCATCGCGCTCATCCTGCTTGCGCTGGCATATGCCTACGCCTTCCCCGTCCTGCAGGGAAAGAGGGTTGACCAGAGCGACATCTCGGGCTATATAGGAATGTCGCGGGAAATGGCAGTCTGGGATGCAGCCCATCCCGATGACCACACCCAGTGGAGCGGATCCATGTTCAGCGGAATGCCGACGGCAAGTTTCGCAAACACCCCGAAAGGAGACTGGACGCAGAAATACTATAACGTCCTCATGTCAGGTCCCAGCCCGGCGAACTGGCTTTTCATAGCCCTCCTGGGCGGATTCCTGATGATGCTGGCCCTGGGGGTGGGCCCGCTTGCGGCCGCAGGAGGAGCCATTGCAACGGCCTTCTGCTCCTATAACTTCCAGATAATCCTTGTCGGGCACAACACCAAGATGCAGGCCATCGCCCTGGCGCCCTGGGTGCTCGCCGCAATGATATTTACCTACAAGTCTGCCCTCCGGAAAGACACCTCTTCATGGAAAGACTGGCTGCCCAACACCCTCCTCGGAGCCACTCTTTTCGCCTTCGCCCTCAGCTTCCAGATAAAAGCCAACCACCAGCAGATCACATATTACCTCGCATTCGTAGTACTGGCATACGCCATAACGCTGGCGGTGTCTCTGCTTACTAAGAAACAGCCACTCAAAGAGCCGCTCAAGCGTTTTCTGGCCGCTTCGGGGCTTCTCCTGGTGCTAGGCCTCACCGGCATCGCAACTAACGCCAACAAGCTCCTGCCTCTCTACGAGTATCAGGAACACACTATGAGAGGCGGATCGGAACTGACTTCCACGGAAAACACAGAAGTCAACTCCGAAGGACTCTCGATAGACTACGCCACGGCATGGTCATATGGGTGGGAGGAGCTTCCCAACCTCATGATTGCCAACTTCAATGGCGGATCCTCGGCCCAGAGCGTAAATCCCGACAAATCGGCAACGATAGCCCTGCTGCAAAGTGCCGGACAGAAGGACGCAAGGCAGATAGCAAAAGCCCTCCCGATGTATTGGGGTCCCCAGCCCTTCACCGCCGGGCCCATGTTCATGGGAGCGATATCCATATTCCTCTTCGTGCTGGGACTCCTTATGTACCGCGGAAAAGAGAAGTGGTGGCTGCTGGCAGCCACGATCCTGGCCGTCCTGATGGCCCTGGGTTACCATTTCATGTGGTTCACCAAGATCCTGTTCTACCACCTGCCTCTCTACTCCAAGTTCAGGACAGTCTCCATGGCCCTTGTAGTGCTTCAATGGACCCTCCCGGCCCTCGGATTCCTGGTCCTTGAAAAGATAATGCGCGGGAACTACAAGAAGGAAGAAATCCTCCGCCCGGCACTCATCGCATATGCCGTGACCGCGGGTTTCTGCCTGCTTTGCCTTCTCGCTCCAGGCCTCGCCGGAGATTTCTCCTCCCCGACCGATGCCGGTCAGCCGGATATCCTCGTGGATGCCCTCAAGTCCGACAGGATGACTCTCCTGAAGCAGGATGCCCGGACCAGCCTGATGTTCATCTCGGCCGCATTCCTTCTCCTCTTCTGGGGTGTCGGAGACAATTCCGCCAAGGCAAAGAGCAAAAAGACAATAGCAACCGTAGGCATATGCCTGCTGGTTCTCCTCAACCTTTGGACCACCGGAAAGCGCTATCTGAACAATGACAGTTTCGTGGCCAAGAGAGACTTCGCATCACAGTTCAACAAGCGTCCGGTAGATGAGTTCATCCTCAAAGACACCTCTCCTTCCTACCGTGTCCTGGACCTCTCGGTGGATATCTTCAACGACTCCCACCCGTCCTACTGGCACAAGAACATAGGAGGCTACTCCCCGGCTAAGCTGCAGTCTTATCAGGACCTTATCAACCTTTACCTGGTAAGGGACATCAACCAGCTGGCATCCGCGGCCGGAAAAGCCGGCACCCTGGATGAGCTCCAGGCTTCGATGCCTTCGGTGCCCTGGCTGTCCGCCCTCAACATGAAGTACCTCATCCTCGGCGCCAACATCCCCCCCGCCGTAAACGATGAAGCATATGGCAACGCGTGGTTCGTCTCTTCCGTTACCGGCGCTGCGACCGCCGACGATGAGATCAAACTCGCGGGTGAGCAAGACCTCCGCACCACCGCAGTCGTAAGAAGCGACATGCAGGACGCCCTGAAAGGCTTCACTCCATCACCGGAAGCCGGGTCCGGCACAGTCGAAATGACTTCATATGCTCCTAATGAGCTGAATTACAAATACTCCGCCCAGGCACCCTCTCTTGCCGTGTTCAGTGAGATCTGGTATCCGAAAGGCTGGAAAGCCTGGCTGGACGGGGACAGGTCCAAAGAAATCAACCTCCTGCGTACAGACTGGTGCCTCCGTGGCGCAGTCCTCCCCGCTGGAGACCACACCCTGACAATGCGCTACGAACCGGAGATCATCCGCAGGAGCGAACATATCTCCAGGGCTTCCTCAATCTTCCTTACCATCCTGACCCTGCTTGTAGCTGCAGGAATGGCCCTGGCTAAGAAGAAAGAACAATAAGCAGAAATGGCAGGAAAGACAGATACTCCGATGATACGGCACTTCTTCGAGGTGAAGGCACAACACCCCGAAGCCATCTTGCTGTACCGTGTCGGAGACTTCTACGAGACATATTCCGACGATGCGGTCACCGCCAGCAAGATCCTGGGACTGGTCCTCACCGCCAGGACCAACGGAGATGCCGGCAAGATACATATGGCCGGATTCCCTCATCATGCCATAGACACCTACCTCCCAAAACTCGTCCGCGCCGGTTACAAAGTGGCTGTCTGCGACCAGCTCGAAGACCCTAAACTCGTCAAGAACAAGCTTGTAAAGCGCGGCGTGACAGAACTGGTCACTCCCGGTATCGCTTTCAACGAGTCCATGCTGGAGCAGAAGGAGAATAACTTCCTCGCAGGTCTCTACTTTGAAGGAGACAAGGTCGGCGCGGCCTTCCTGGATGTATCTACCGGAATGTTCCAGGTCACCCAGGGCAGCCTGGATTACATAAAGACCCTTTTCGCCAGCATGTCTCCAAAGGAGATGATTGTCCAGAGGGGATATGAAAGAGGTGTAAAGGAAAGGTTTTCAGACAAGATCTACCTTACTTCACTCGATGAATGGGCGTTCGTATATGACTCGGCTGTCAACAAGCTTTGTAAGCAATTGGGAGTAAACTCCCTGAAAGGCTTCGCAGTAGAAAGGTACCCCCTGGGAGTCTGCGCAGCCGGTGCCCTCGTAAATTACCTCGAACAGACACTACACGAAGGACTCAGGAACATCTGCTCCATCTCCCGCATAGACGAAAACAAGTTCGTCTGGATGGACTCATTCACCCTGAATAACCTGGAAGTGCTTCACAGTCAGTCCCGTGAAGGAACGTCCCTGATAGACATAATGGACCGCTGCGTCTCCCCGATGGGAGCCAGGATGCTTCACGGCTGGCTCGGGAGGCCGGTACTGGACATAAAGGAACTGAACTCCCGTTATGACACTGTCCAGTTCTTCCTGGACAATCCCGACGAGAGGAATGAGGTCCGGTCCAGGATAGCAGACATCGGAGACCTGGAACGGATCATTTCCAGGGCGGCAGCCGGCAAGATCGCCCCTCGTGAGGCTCTCAAACTGGGAGGAGGACTCTCCCAGATCGAGCCTATCAGGGACCTCTGCAGCGGAGAAAAAGCTCCCCAGTCCCTGGTTGACACGGCCAAGGCTCTTCGCAGCTGCGCTCCCCTCATAAAGAAAATCACCGAGACCCTGGCGGAAAATGCCGCCGCGGCCATCGGAAAGGGAGACGTGATCGCCACTGGCGCCAGCAAGGAACTGGACGAACTGCGTGAGATCAGCCGGGACGGGAAACAGTACCTCCTCCACATCCAGGAGAGGGAGGCTGAAAGCACCGGAATCCCCTCGCTCAAAATAGGTTACAACAACGTCTTCGGCTACTACATAGAGGTACGTAACACCTTCAAGGACAAGGTCCCGCCCGAGTGGGTCAGAAAGCAGACCCTGGTTTCAGCAGAGCGTTACATCACCCAGGAACTGAAAGAATATGAGGAGAAGATCCTCTCCGCCGAAGACAGGATCTACCAGCTCGAAAGCGAGATATATGCCCGCCTCGTAGAAGAGATCCGCAAGAACATCGCGGCCATCCAGGCGGACAGCCAGGCCCTCTCACGGATAGACGTCCTAGCCTGCTTCGCGGAAAACGCCGCCGACAGGCGCTGGACCCGACCGGAAATCGACAAGGGATACGCCCTCGACATCAAGGGCGGCCGCCATCCCGTAATCGAAGATAACCTCCCGGCCGGTGAGGAATATGTCCCCAACGATGTCTTCCTTGACGACGAAAAACAGCAGATAATAGTCCTCACGGGACCCAACATGGCCGGAAAATCCGCCTTGCTGCGCCAGACCGCCCTCATAGTGCTTATGGCCCAGACGGGATCCTTCGTCCCCGCAGACAGCGCGCACATAGGCATATGTGACAAGATCTTCACCCGTGTCGGTGCATCGGACAACATCTCACGCGGGGAAAGTACGTTCATGGTGGAAATGACCGAAACCGCGATGATCCTCCATAACCTCTCGCGCCGGTCCCTGGTCCTGCTGGACGAAATCGGAAGGGGGACATCCACATATGACGGAATGTCCATCGCTCGCTCTATAGTGGAGTACATCCATGAATGGGGAGAAGGCGCAAAGACCCTCTTCGCGACCCACTACCACGAGCTGAACGACCTTACGGAGATATATCCCCGCGTAAAGAACTATCACATAGCCGTCAAGGAAGTCGGCAAAGAGGTGATATTCCTCCGCAAGATGCTCCCGGGAGGGACAGAAGAGAGTTTCGGTATCAATGTGGCCCGCATGGCAGGTATGCCAGCGGAGGTCCTCGAGGCCGCCGAAAAGACCCTGCGCGCCCTTGAGGCCAACAAACAGGCCGGAAAGCCCATAAAAGAATACGGCACCATAATGAAGCCTGCCAAGGCGCGCAATATCAAGGAAGGCACTATCGAAAGCGACGGCTCCCTCCAACTGTCTTTCTTCCAGCTTGACGACCCGGCACTGGAATCCATCCGCGACCACCTTAAAGACGCGGACCTCAACAACATGACTCCCATGCAGGCTTTCGACCTGCTGAGAAGCATGAAATCCGAACTGGGATTATAAACTGAGGCTGTCTCAGACTGCAACCGGTGCCTTGATCGCCGGCCACGGGTCGTATCCTTCCAGTGTGAAATCCTCGTATTTGAAATCGAACAGGCTCTTTACTTCCGGATTCAGCTTCATCTGCGGAAGCGGCCTGGGGGTGCGCGAAAGCTGGAGGTCAACCTGCTCGAAATGGTTGAGGTAGATGTGGGTGTCTCCGCTGGTGTGGATGAATTCACCCGGCTCCAGCCCCGTCACCTGGGCGATCATCATGGTCAGGAGGGCATATGAAGCTATGTTGAACGGCAGTCCGAGGAAGGTGTCGGTGCTGCGCTGGTAGAGCTGGCAGGAAAGTTTCCCTTCAGCAACATAGAATTGGAAGAGGCAATGGCAGGGAGGCAGGGCCATCCTGTCGATTTCCCCGGGGTTCCACGCGGAAACCAGTATCCTGCGGCTGTCGGGATGGTTCTTGATGAGGTCCAGAACCGACGAGAGCTGGTCGATGCTGCGTCCGTCCGGAGCGGGCCAGCTGCGCCACTGATGGCCGTAAACAGGGCCCAGGTCTCCGTTTTCATCTGCCCATTCGTCCCATATGGACACGTTGTGGTCGTGGAGATATTTGATGTTGGTGTCTCCGGAAATGAACCACAGAAGTTCGTATATGATGGATTTAAGGTGGACTTTCTTGGTCGTCAGGAGGGGGAAACCCTTTGAAAGGTCGAATCTCATCTGATGTGCGAAAACGCTCTGGGTCCCTACACCGGTACGGTCTGTCTTTATGACTCCTTCCGTTCTGATACGCCTGAGAAGGTCGAGATATTGCTGCATGGTTTCTTATGGTATTACTTATTCAAAGATACGCATTTTGGACTTATTGTCACAATTTTTTATCTTTGATGTCCGAACGGTTTTTCGAAACACTTTCAATCTGTAAGCATATTCGGAATCATGGAGAAATGCATCATCGTAGCTGTCGCTGATAACTGGGCTATAGGGAGGAAGAACGCCCTTCTGTGGAATCTTCCGGGCGATATGAAATATTTCAGGAACACTACTTTGGGCTCCCCGGTGATAATGGGCTTCATGACATTCAAGTCATTGAACAGCAAGCCTCTGCCGAAAAGGACCAACATAGTCATAAGCATCTTCCCGTGGCCCGATGCCCCCGAAGGGATAATAGTTGTGAAGTCGCTTGAAGAAGCATATGCAGCGGCGGAAAAGGCTCTCGAGACCACCGGCGGCGACAAATGCTTCGTCATAGGAGGGGCCTACACATATGCTGAAGCCCTCCAGAGTGCGGACACCCTTCATATCACCCACGTGCATGACAGTCCGCAGGATGCGGATGCCTTCTTCCCGAAAATCGACCCTCAGGTCTTCCGCGTGGATTCCGTCGCCCCGACCCAGACCGATCCGCAGTCCGGAATCACCTATAACTTCACGATTTACAAAAGGCGCTGAGCGCCAATTCCATATCTAAGCCTAAACTATGTCAGCCAACAGAGGAAACTTTTCCAGCCGCTTCGCTGTTGTAATGGCCCTGGCAGGAAGCGCCATCGGATTGGGTAATATCTGGCGATTCCCATATATGGTCGGACAGCATGGGGGTGCCGCATTCATTATCATATACATACTTTGCTCGATAATAATCGCGCTGCCGGTATTCTTCGCAGAGTCCCTTCTCGGTAAGACAACAGGCTCTGACACCATTGGGGCCCTGAAGAAAACAGTCAAGGGCAGTCCTCTGATGGCCGAAGGCGGCCTGGCTGTCCTCGCGGCCTTCGTCATAGTCTCCTTTTACAGCGTCGTAGGAGGCTGGAGCTTCGATTATTTCATCCGCTCCTGCACCGGAGGGTTCCAGGGCCTGCAGATAGACCAGGCCGCGCAGACTTTCAAAGGAATGGTGGATTCCATCTGGCAGCCTCTTTGCTGCCTGGCGGTCTTCATGGCAATGTCCGGAATAATCGTGGCCGCCGGTGTGGACAAAGGCATAGGACTCTTCTCCAAAGTGATGATGCCGATACTCTTCGTCATGATACTTCTCATAGTCATCCGGTCGGTTTCCCTTCCGGGGGCTTCCGCCGGAATAGAGTATCTCGTGAAGCCGGATTTCTCAAAGATAGACGGAAGGGCCATTGCAGATGCCCTGGGGCAGTCTTTCTTCTCGCTTTCCCTCGGAGTAGGATGCGTGCTGACCTATTCTTCCTATATGCGCAATGAAGAGAATATCTTCTATTCGGGCATATGGACGGCTGTCTTCGACACTATCTTCGCGCTCCTCGCCGGTTTCGCCATAATGCCCGCTGTCTTTGCTTCGGGGCTCGAGGCTGCGGCAGGCCCGTCCCTTGTGTATGAGACACTTCCGGTCATATTCTCCCAGATGGGGCCGGTCGTTCCCTTCCTGTTCTTCCTGGCAATCCTGATCGCAGCCCTCACTTCATCCATATCCATGATGGAGGTATGCGTGGCCTGGCTTGTGGACCAGAAACACATCAAACGAGGCATCGCCACCATAATCATATGCTGCCTCGCCTTCCTGCTGGGATGTGCATGCGCCATCTTCCCGAAAGTCTTCAACACCTGTGACTTCATGACCTCCAACGTCTTCATGATGATCGGATCCTTCGTCTTCGTGATTGTGGTGGCATGGAAGATTCCGAAGATAGACGTAAGGACACAGTTCACTAATTATGGGACGAGCAAGGCGGCGAAGGCTGTTTTCCCTGTGATCTGGTTCTCCATCAAGTGGCTGTGCCCGATCGCTATCGTCGCCATAGCCATAACCAACCTGCTGTAAATTACATTATTCTTAGATATGAAAGGTCTTCTGACGGTTCTGCTGCTGGTTTGCTCCAACATTCTCATGACATTCGCCTGGTACGGGCATCTGAAATTACAGGAAATGAAAATCAGCACGGACTGGCCGCTGGTCCTGATTGTCCTGATGTCCTGGGGAATCGCATTCTTCGAGTACTGGTTCCTTGTTCCTGCGAACAGGATCGGATTTAACGAGAACGGCGGACCGTTCAACCTGGTCCAGCTGAAGATTATCCAGGAAGTCGTCTCCCTGACAGTCTTTACCGTCATAGTAACCCTGGTCTTCAAGGGACAGCCCCTGCACTGGAACCACGGCGTGGCCTTCCTGTGCCTGGTCGCAGCCGTTTTCTTCGCTTTCCTTAAATAAGAAATTACTAACACACATAACACATATGGCTATAACAATCAAAAAGGAACTCTGGGGTACCGCCGAGTGCGGCAAGGAGATTTACAAGTACACAATGACAAATGCCTCAGGTGCTTCCGTTGTCCTGGGAAGCATCGGTGCCGCCATAGTCGGAATCAATGTCCCTGACAGGGACGGAAAACTGGCCGACGTAGTTATCGGATATCCTGACGCAGCCTCTTATTTCGCCGACGGGCCCTGCGCCGGAAAGATTCCCGGACGTTTCGCCAACCGCATAGCCAAGGGCAGGTTCACCCTTGACGGAAAAGAATACGCTCTCCCGATCAACAATGGGCCTAACCACCTCCACGGAGGTCCAGAAGGCTTCCAGAACCAAGTGTGGGACAGCAGGATAGAAGGTGACGCCGTGGAGTTCATGTATTTCTCACAGGACGGGGAGGCCGGCTACCCGGGCAACCTTAAGGTGGTCGCCCACTATGAGTGGAACGAGGACAATGAGCTTAAGCTCTCCATGACTGCCGAGACGGACGCCCCGACCGTGGTCAACCTGACGAACCATGTCTATTTCAATATGGACGGCGAGGGCAGCGGTGACATCAAGGACCATGTACTGAAACTGAATGCCTCTGAATACCTTCCGACCGACGACACCCTGATTCCCCTGGGTGAGTCTGAGCCGGTTGCGGGAACTCCGATGGATTTCATCTCAGGTAAGACCCTCGGCGAGGAAATCGACGCCGATTTCCCGGCCCTGAAGTTCGGCAAGGGCTATGACAACTGCTACCTGATCGACGGATGGACTCCCGGCCAGCTGCAGGATGCCGCCCAGCTGTATTCCCCGAAGAGCGGCAGGGTGGTAAAGGTCGTTACTTCCCAACCTGGAATCCAGATCTACACCGGAAACTGGTTTGAAGGCTGCCCTGCCGGCAAGAACGGACACACCTATCATGATTACTGGGGTGTGGCCATGGAATGCTGCCATTATCCGGACAGCCCCAATGAGCCTGATTACCCGCCTGTTACCCTCCGTCCCGGAGAAGTCTTCGAGCAGGCCATAATCTGGGCCTTCTCCGTCAAGGAATAAGTTTATTGCCTCTCCCCTGTCCGGGGAGAGGGCAATACAGAGAATCTACCGGATCGCACTTAAGGCAGTGAGGACCTTTTCTGCCGTGGCGTCTTTCAGGATGACGCGCTTCTGCTCATCGAGGAGATAGAGGGAAGGAATCGCGCGGATGTTGTAGAGGCGGCCGGAGCGGATGCTGTACGACTGGTCATATCCCGAAATCCACGATTTCGGATAGTTGACTGCATATGTCCGCCACTCATCCAGTTCCTGGTCTATGTACACGTTCACCACGGCCAGGCGCCCGGAAGAAAGAAGAGACGCAACGTGCTGATTACTTTCCAGAGACTCAATTATTTCCGCGCAGGCCGGACATCCGGGATTCGAGAAAAAGAGAAGCGTATGACCGGCCTTGACGGAACTCAGGCGCATCTTGCGTCCCTGAAGAGTTGTGAAGGAAAAATCCGTCGCGACCGAGCCGGTCTGGTTCAGCGAACACATTTCCGCATCGAAAGCATATGCCATACGCATGCCTTCCGAAACAAGCGGAGATTGCGAAAGCCTCTGGACGAACGGAAGATATATGTCCTCGCTGCGCACCGGAGAGTTCGGGTCATAAAAATATCTCGCGGCCAGGTCCACGATCTCCGGGAACATCCCCGACTCCGGATGAGACTCCTGAAAAGCGGAAATCCTGCCGAAAAACCTCCCCTGGCTCCGCTGCGCCACGTCCAGCGGCACCATCCCGAGCATTGTGGCATATGTCCCCATGGCCTCCTCCACGTCTTCCTTCAGGACACCGTTAACCATAATGGTGTCGCCAGGGTAGAAAACTGAAGTGTCAGTGAACGCATTCCAGAAATTCTCGGCGCTCCACGCGAGCCGGGCAGCAGGATCGGTTATAGCGCCCGGAGGGGTTACGGACGGGAACTTCCTGGCCTCTGCGGCAGGGGCGCCGGATCCGTCTGGGCTGCGCCGCGAAAAACGGTCGGACCTGAGCCCGCCTATGCATATGCCCGCTATTCCGAATGCCAGAAGCAGCCAGAAAGCAAGCGTATTGCCTTTTTCCGTCTTGCCGCCTATCCTCATAGCTATCGGGAAATGTTTTCTGAAATCTGGGCCTCGGAGATATTGATTATGAAGTCGCCCATCTTCTCGAACTCGGCTATGATGTCCATGTAGAACACACCGGTACGATAGTCATATCCAGGCTTCTCGATATTGACTATGTGCTCTTCCCTGAGTTCGTTACGATACTCGTTGATATTGTACTCGGCATCCTGCGCATTAGTGATGTCTTTCAGGGAAGAATACCTTTCGTTAAGGTTCGCCATCATGGCGGAGAATGCATCCTCCACCAGGTCCATCATACGATTGAGTTTCTTGAGCATATCCTCGCTGAAGGATGCGCCGTAGCTGAAGGTGCGCTTCATCATACGGCCGATGGCCTCGCCGGAATCACCCAGGCTCTCCATCTCGCCGATGATCCGGTACATACCCTTGATCCTGGATGCGGACTCGACGCTTATGTCTCCCTTGGAAACCTCTGACAGATAAGACGCTATCTCGTATTCCACCCTGTCGGTTATCCCCTCGTACTTGTCCAGTTTGGCATAGAGTTCATCCAGTTCCTCCACTGTCTTGACATTCACGGCAGAACGCACATACCTGAAGCCTTTGTGACAGATTTCCCCGAAATGGAGAATCTCGGACTTGGCCTCGTTAAGGGAAAGCTCATCAGTTGAAAGAGGACCTCCCTGGATGTATTTCAGGCGGAAGACCTCCTCGTCGTCAGGATTGCCCGGAATGATCAGGCTGACTACCTTCTCGATCTGAGGTATGAACCATACCAGGATGAGGGTGTTGGTCAGGTTGAAGATTGTGTGCATGGTTGTCACGCTGTAAAGCAGTGACGATGAGACATTTGACGGGAGTCCGTCAGCATATGCCGAGAAATCGACGGCGTTGGGATCGGGCAGTCCGAAAAGGGCGCTGACAATATGTCCTATCAGTTTAAGGAAGAACGGGAATATGGCGAGGACCCAGCACACTCCGAAGACATTGAAGACTGTGTGGGCCATTGCGGCGCGCTTGGATGTGGTGTTTCCTATAGAGGCAGCCACATTGGCGGCTATGGTCGTACCTATGTTCTCTCCAAGGATCATGGCTGCAGCCATCTTGAACGGAATCACACCGGAAGTAATCAGCAGCATGATTATGGCCATGGTCGCGGCCGAAGACTGGAAACATATGGTTAGGAGCGTTCCGATGAGGAGGAACAGGAGAACAGAGATAAAGCCCATTCCGGTCCAGCCCTTGAGGAAGCCGAAGGATTCCGGACTGATCAGGGTCGAGGCCGTGGAGCGGAGCATCGCAAATCCCACGAAGAAGAGTGCGAATCCTATGATGATTTCTCCCAGGTCGCGGGTCTTACGGTTTTTCCCGGAGAAAGACATCAACAGGAAACCGAAGAGTATCAATGGGAAGGATATGGTGGACAGGTCATATGAGAACCCGAAGACAGCCATGATCCACGAAGTGACCGTAGTGCCTATGTTCGCTCCCATGATGACTCCGATCGCCTGTGCGAGGGTCAGCAGTCCGGCGTTCACGAAACTTACCACCATGATGGTGGTTGCCGTTGAGGACTGGATGGCGGCCGTTACGCCCATTCCCGTAAGGATCCTCTTCAGTGGATTGGATGTCATTGAGGCCAGAAATGCCCTCAAACCGTCTCCGGCGACTTTCTGGAGACCTCCGCTCATGAGGTTCAAGCCAAACAGGAAAAGGGCTACAGAGCCTAAAAGAGTGAGGATTTGGAGAAAAACCGTCATTGCTTCATCTGGTTGAAGTTTCCGGACACAAAATTAGGAAAAATAATGCTTACTTTTGTCTTAATTATCAGAATTCGAAATGAAGAGGTTTCTCCTGACATTCGCATTGCTTTCTGCCCTCTCCTTCTCGGCGGCAGCTCAGTTTTCCACTGACGAAGACAATCCCATCGGGCTGAAATGGAGTTATATGGACACCCGGGACTACCGTATAATATTCCCGAAGGGAAGTGACTCCCTCGCAAGGGCATATGGCCTGGAACTTCAGAAATACGTGCCGGTGTTGAAAGGCAGCCTGGGCTACAGTCCCAATATGATGTACAAGAAACCTCATCCGGTAGTCCTGAATTCTCTCTACAGCGTCGCGAACGGAGCTGTCACATGGGCTCCGAGGAGGATGAATCTCTATACCTTCCCCGATCCATATGGTCCAGAACCTATGCCATGGATGACCAACCTGGCCATACACGAAAGCCGCCATGTGGCTCAACTTCAGTTCTCCCGTTCAGGTGCCTTCAGAGGCATCCACTGGCTCTTCGGGGAGATGCTTGACGGGGCCCTGGACGCCGTCTATCCCGGACAGCACCTGCTGGAAGGAGATGCAGTTGTTGCGGAAACGGCCCTGACTGGAAGCGGAAGGGGCCGCACCGCAGACTTCCTGGGCTATTTCAACATGGCGATGGACCAGGGAGATTTCCGCAACTGGTACAGGTGGCGCTACGGTTCGCTCAAATACTACACTCCGGACCACTATCTCCTCGGCTACCAGACAATCGCCGGAATGAGGTACTTCTGGAATGACCCGCTGTTCATGAAGCGTTACTTTGACGGGGCCACACACCATCCGCTGAGAATCGGGAGGTTACAGAAGACCGTCAGGGATGCGACAGGAATGCGCTTCAAAGCCTCATGGAAAGACCTTCAAGGAAAATATGCGGCCAAGTTCAAGGAGGAAGCCGCACTCAGGGAGCCTTTCATGACCGCAGACGACATCCTTCCCGCCCCGAAACGCTTCACATCCTGGAGCGGCACCGCAGGCGCGGATGATTATGCATATGCCCTGAAATCCTCTCTTACCCTCCCCCAGACATTGGTCAGGATTGCTCCGGACGGGAGCGAATCCCCGGTGAGACTGATGTCTTCGCACGCATTCAAGCTCTCATATGACAAGGCCCTCAGCAGGATCTACTGGAGCGAACCCATATCGTCTCACAGGTGGAGCCTCAAACAGAGCTCAAGGATCCGGTATTACGAACCGGCCAGCGGACGTTCTGTCAGCCTCACCGTGAAATCCAGGATGGTCAATCCTTCCCCCTCTCCGGACGGACTCCTTGTAGCGGCGGTGGAATATCCCTATGAAGGCGGTTCCAAGCTGGTCCTGGTGGATGCCTATTCTGGTGGGATAAAGGCTTCCATTCCATCCCCTGATTCTTTGCAGCTTACTGAACCTGTCTGGATCCCGGGAGATGAGAACGGACGCGGAACTATCTATGTCAGCGGCATTTCCGGCAACGGAGCCGGCATCTACTCCGT
Source organism: Bacteroidales bacterium (assembly GCA_017443465.1). Classification (GTDB taxonomy): domain Bacteria; phylum Bacteroidota; class Bacteroidia; order Bacteroidales; family UBA932; genus Cryptobacteroides. The sequence goes on along the minus strand of JAFRXO010000009.1, from coordinate 68,305 downwards.
TCCTGTCGAGGGATATGGCTGGGAAGGCGCTCCGCGTTTCTCCGGCTCCCTGAAGCAGGAAATCTCCCCCCTTCCGGTCAAGATAAAGCAGCTCGCAGCATATGGCGACGGAGTTGCCTTTACTTCGGACAGGACCGGGGTTAATGAAATCTATCTCCTTAAAAAAGGGCAGGTCTTCCAGCTCACCTCAACGAGGTACGGCGCCTCCGATCCTGCATTCAAGGGAGAAGAACTGGTATTTACGGAGCTGAGGCCTGAAGGACGGATCCTCCGCACCGCCCCAGTCGTTCCTCAGGAGGTGGATTTCCGACAGATCCACAAGTGGGTGGTTGCAGACGCCCTTTCCGCCCAGGAACAAACCCTATGGACAGACGATGCCGCAGAAGCTCCAACCATTTCAGAGCCAAGGCATTACTCCAAGCTCGGGAACCTTATCCACTTCCACTCCTGGGTCCCCCTCTACCTGGATTACGACGAGATTTCCGTAATCAGCAGCGACACCCAGTACGACTCCTTCGGCGTGGGAGCAACGGCCTTCTTCCAGAACACCATGGGTAATTCATATGGAAGCATCGGCATTTCTATGCACAGGAATCCCGACAGCCCAGAAAAGAAACCCGGCAAAGACAACCTGATGGCTGGCGCCCACCTGAAATACACCTACACTGGTCTTCCGGTTGTGTTCAGCGGAGAAGTCCAACTCGGAGACAGGACTGCCAGGGAATACGGATACAAGCTTGTGCGCAGGCCGTACGCCGAGAATCCGGCCGACACATCCAACCTCTACATCGGCAGCAGCCGCATGAACAATTACCGCTTTTTCGGCTCCGTCAAGGCATATGTCCCCATTTCCTTCTCCTCCGGTGGCTGGAAGAGAGGACTGGTCCCGCAGGTCTCCTACAACCTCTCAAACGACAGGTACACAAATAATTACGACGTCTACACCTATACCTCCGATGACGACCTGAACCCCACGGTGGCCCACCATGAGAACAAGGGATCCTTCCTTGGGAGAGTGGATGTTTCCCTCCGATTCTACAGCACCCAGCAGACTCCCCCGTCCAGGATATACCCCCGACTTGGGCTCGGCATCGAAGTCGGCGGAAGGACTTATCCGGGGATGGGCTGGGGCTTCACCCCGTCATATTATGCATATGCTTACGGCTACGTCCCGGGAATCGGGCAGACTCACGGCATCCGCCTGTCTGCCGTCGTACAGGCTAGTACGAAGGATTTTGTAATGTATGGCGCCAACACCGTGACCTGCAGTCCGCGAGGATTCGCAGACAGCAACGCCGCTTCCCTTATGGCTCTATACTGTCCTACACAGTCCAAGCTTTCGGCTGAATATGCCATTCCGTTTGCTCCAGTCGGGTGGTCATTCCTCAGTCCTGTGGCCTATATCCGTAATTTCGAGGCGATTCCGTTCTTCGATTACACGGTCCTTTCTTTCAGCAGGGCGTACAATTACAGGATCGAGACCGGAAATTCTCTCTTCAGCGCCGGAATGGACCTCAACGTCAGGCTCGGGAATGTCGCATGGCTGTCATTCCCGGCCAGGGTCGGCATAACCGCGGCCTACAACGGAGGCTCCTCTTACTCCTTCATTGAAAAACTCGGACAGGATCCCGGAAGGTTCTACCTGGGATTCCACTTCGACATAGACATCTAATAAATCCTGTAAATAACCTGCATCACTTTCAGAACCCATAGCCACCCTCGGCATTGTAAGAGGGAGGGGCCCATCGCAGATGGGAGGGGTCGACGAAGTCGACGGTTCTGAAAATGATGCAGGTTATTTATCCTTCCTGTCCTTGCTGACCCAGAGGAAAAGGAGGATCATCAGGAAACCCCATGCCAGGAACAATGCGATATACACCCAATATGGGATCCTGGTAACAATTCCCCTGGACTCATAGTCCTGGAAATTCGGGATATCGGCATAGTAATAAGCCCCGGCCCCGAAGTCAAGGTCATCGGAAAGACCTATGTTCCTGACCATTATCCAGAGAGCCAAAGCTAAAGTGGTGACCGCCGTAACGACAGTCACCACCTTGAATATATTTACCTTACGTCTCAAAAAGGGTCTATTGGAAGAGCTCCAGTGACGGAACCGGGAAGATCTTGCCGGAAAGCAGCAGCCATACGGCGAAGAAAGTGAGGGCGATATTGAAGGTCTGGCCTATGACATAGAGCCAGAGGACCTTACCACCCTGCATACGCTTGACGAGGTCCTTGAAGTTGGTGTCAAGACCGATGCTGGTGAATGCCAGCACGAAGCACCAGTTCTTGTACTGGTCGAGCACCTTGTTGATAGCCCCGACCTGGCTGTTTCCGAGGATGTTCGGGTTGGCGAGGATGGAAGCCACGATGGAAGCCACGAAGAAACCGAGGATGAACTTCGGGAAACGCCTCCAGATCTCCCCTGCACCAGCCTTCTCACCGGGTTTCTTGTTCACGCTTGTGGCGAAATAGATTGCCACGAAGAAGGCGATGAAACCGATCAGAATGTTCTGGATCATCTTCACGAGGACAGCGGAAGTCTCTGCTACAGAACCGCTTCCATATGTACTACCAGCAACGGCGACAGCTCCGGTGGAGTCGATGGTTCCACCCATGAGAGAACCGGCCATGATCTCGGGAGTTCCCAGCGCCTTGAGAAGCAGGGGCTCGAAGACCATCATAAGGATAGTGAAGATGATGGATATGGAAATGGTCAGGGAAAGGTCTTCCTTCTTGCAGTCTGAAGCGGCTCCGGTAGCTATGGCCGCGGAGGTTCCGCAGACCGACGTAGCTGCAGCCATCGTGATGACAAGGGGCTTGTTGTCCATCTTCATCACCTTCGTTCCGAGCCACCACATGAATATGATTACAAGGGGGGTCACAATCCACGCGATTCCGAGTCCGTATAGGCCGAATTTGGCGATGTTGGAGAACAGCACGCTGAATCCCATGATCACCAGACCGGTCTTGATGTAGAACTCAGTCTTGATAGCCGGCTTGAGCCATTTCGGAACGCCCACCGTATTGGAGATCAGAAGGCCGACGAGCAGTGCCCAGAAAGCCCACTCCAGATAGCGGTTAAGGGTAAACTCTGCGCTGATGCAACGCACTATGATTGATATGACGAAAAGTCCGATGAATGCCGGGACATAGTCTTTGAGTTTCTCTCCCTGAAGTTTAACTCCGGCGGAAAACAGAAGGCCGAGAGTCAGCAAGGTAACGAGAGTCCTGCCCCAGAAGGCACCGCTGGCAAGCTGCTTACCCAACGGAACGGCCTTGGAAGCAGCCTCTCCGACTGTCCATGTAGAAAACTTAAGAGCATTGAAATCGAACGCTTTGCTGAGGACTGCGAAAATGGCTACTGCGATTACTATGAATCCTATCCAAATCGCTAACCAATCCTCTTTCTTCCAGAGATCGGAAGTTGCTTGTCTGGTACTCATTTTTCAGGTTAATTACACGTTTTCACTTCCCTCGTAAAGGGCTTATCATTGCGAAGATAGCATTATTTATTAAATTTGCCTCACTTTTTACCCCAATTCTGATATTATGCCGGATTCCATGGACGCCCGCTGCCTCAAATGCGGCAGTACGCAGCAGGTGAAGACATATGAAAGCATCAACATTTCCAAAGACCCTTCCCTGAAAGAGAAAGTCCTTGATGGATCGCTGTTTACATGGACCTGCCCCCACTGCGGGACCGTAAACCTGGTCACCGCCCCGACCCTTTACCATGACCCGGAAGGCCGCCTGATGGTCTGGCTCATGCCCCAGGGAGCATTGACGGGAGCCCAGGCCGAGGCTGTAGAGAAATCCATGGAAGCGGTTTCACTGTCAATGAGGAACGACCCGTCAATGGACGGTTACACCTTGCGAAGGGTCGACAGCGTGGGAGAACTCATAGAGAAAGTCAACATTCACGAAGCCGGACTGGACGACGTAGCGATAGAAATGTGCAAATACGTCACCCGTATAGAAATGAATCTCTCAGAGGCCGCATTCAAGTTCTACCGGCTGGAAGGTCCTGATAATGACATCATTTTCACTTACCCGAAGGATGGAAAAATGATGGGTGTCAAGACCGGTTTCAAGGTTTACGGCGACTGCTGCGGGATCCTTTCACGCAACCCCGCAGTGCGTCCCGCCCCGGGATTTGCCAGGGTGGACGCACAGTGGTTGTCAGAGAGGATGGCCTGAAAGGCTACTCGTACTTTCCTTCGAAAACGTCCCTTACCGCCTCAAGATAAGCGTATCCGAACTTCTTGTCCGGAAGCAGGTAACTGTCTTCAATCCATTCGTTCCAGGCGTTGATGGTGATCAGTTTCACCTGGGTATCAGCATGGGCGTCGGCATAATCCTTCGCGAGCTTCAGATAGGATCCGAACACCCGCGGTTCGCGGTTCTGATAGATCACATCCTTTTCCGTCTGGGCGGGATAACGAGGAGTCGCATCCCAACCGACTGAAACACAAGGATAGAACGGTTCCTTGAGATAGGCATCGAGCTCCTCGCGTATCTTTACGGACTCGGCGGCATAATGGAGATAATCCTGATCCCTCATTCCTCCCATGTTGTACAGGGAATAGCCGTCCGTGTTCAAAATCTTCTTGTGATTCTCTATCCTGGCCTTGGTAGCCGCGCTGAGATGGAATCCACCGCCCGACATGCCCATGAGATAGACATCCGGGAATCCGGCCTTCTTCACCTCGCCGCGGAACCACTCCATTGCCTTTGCGGCCTCTTCTTCGCTGCCGAAGCCGTCCACGAAATTCTGGACGGCGAACACGCCGAGGACCGGCTTGCCGTCAATCTTGAAGTAGTTCGGAAGCTTGAAGTACCTGTTGATCCATATGTCCACAATCTGCTTGAACTCATCCCAGCCTATGCACGGGTCGAAAAGCAGGTCGGTGTTGTCTCCCCACTTGTGGTAGTTCCAGTAATTGTAGATCACCTTATGGTTGGCCCACATCACGTAAAACCTCATCTTCCCGTTGCTCGGGGCCTTGAGGAAGCCTTCTTCAAGGGCACTCTGCAGGTAAGGACCATTGTACTCGTCACCCCTCTTGTACCAGTACCAGTCATAGCAGAAGGTGTTGACTCCGTATTTCAGCGCCGTCTGGATCCATTTCTCCACCACTACGGGATCATCATCCATCTCATACCCCCAAAGAGGCTGCTTCGGCTGATAATGGCCAGGGAATCTGGCATTACCTTTCTGTATAACTTCCCATTCACCTATTCCCTCGGTCCAGAGATACTTCCGAGCCACGGGGTCGTCATGACAGGACGGCCATATGTAAGCGGAAACATAGTAGCCTTCCCTGAGGTTCTTTTCCCCAAGGGTTTCCTTGTCGGCTTTGTTACCGGTGCAGCAGCTGGAAACGAGGGCGACGGCCGCAAAAACCCAAAGTGAGTGCAATATTTTCATGGCTGATTCCTGTTTGTTAACTATTTACCTATTACCTTCAGCAGAGCCTCCTCCATTACCTTGTAACCGTCAAGGTTCGGGTGGACGTCGTCCTTGGTGTAAGCCTTACTGTACCTCTGTCCGTCCTTCGTAAGGACCTTAGCATAATCTACAAGTTTGATGCGGTTGCTGTTCGCATATGCCCGAATGAGGTCGTTTACCTTGTCCACGGTCGCAGACACGTCCCCGAGCTGGGGGCGCCACGGGAATGTGGTGGTCGGAGTCAGGGTGCAGAGTACGGGCTTGATATGGTGCAGCTTCGCAAGCTCGCACATGGACTTTATGTTGCCCATTATCCCTTCGATGGAAATTACTCCGTTGTTGCAGGCGATGTCGTTGATTCCGGCAAGGATGACTACCTTCTTGGGATTAAGGTCTATGACATCCTGCCTGAAACGGACTACCATCTCACTGGTCGTCTGGCCGCTGATCCCGCGTCCCAGGAAATTGTGCTCCTTGAAGAAATCCGCGTCCTGACGGGGCCATGCGTCGGTAATGGAGTCCCCGTAAAGGACAGCTGCCGGACGGCCGGAGTTCTCAGCCTTGTACGTCTCGTTGGCACTTGCATAGCGGTCGAATTTCGCCCAGTTCTTCTTCAGCAGATCCTCCTGCGCAGACACGGAAACAGCGAAAAGGGTCATCGAAGCCGCAACGGCCATAAAGACACGTAAACTCTTGGCAAACATAGTGATACTAAAATTTGTTTAACCGGAGTTAAATTAACTGTAATCAGATTAATCTACCTAACTTCCTGTCTTTCTGGCTATTCAACCCTGCGGGCACCGTCGCTGATCACAACGTCGTAAACCTTGGGTGCGTGGCCGAATTTCTCCTCGAATGAAGTGGTAGCTTCCTTGATGAAGGCATCGTAGAGCTCTTTCTTGACGAGGTTGATGGTGCAGCCTCCGAAGCCGCCTCCCATGACGCGGGAACCGGTGACGTCGCATTTGCGGGCGACCTTGTTAAGGAAGTCGAGTTCTTCGCAGCTGACCTCGTAGAGCTTGGACATACCGAAGTGGGTCTGGTACATCATCTCGCCGGCGGTCTCATAGTCGCCGCGCTCCAGGGCGTCGCAGAAGTCGAGCACGCGCTGCACTTCGCCGATTACATATTCTGCCCTGAGGAAGTCCTCCTCGGGAATCTCGTCGCGCACTTCCTCAAGCCATACGCGTTTGGCGTCGCTGAGGAACTCCACATCGGGGTGATACTTGCGCATCGCGGCAGCGGCATTCTCGCAGGAGGCGCGGCGCTTGTTGTAGGCGGAGGAGGCTAGCTCGTGCTTGACACAGGAGTCAATCAGGACGAGCTTATAGCCTGCAGCTTCGGGATCGAAGGGGAAATACTTGTACTCCAGGGTCTTGCAGTTGAGGCGGATGAGGTTGCCCTTCTTGCCGAAGCAGGAGGCGAACTGGTCCATTATGCCGCACTTGACTCCGCAGTAGTTATGCTCGGTGCTCTGTCCGATCTTGGCAAGCTCGAATTTGTCTATCCCGTTCTGGAAAAGGTAGTTGATTGCATATGCAAATGTGCTCTCAAGAGCTGCAGACGAGCTGAGGCCGGCTCCCAGGGGGACATCTCCTGCAAATACGGTATCGAATCCCTCGACTTTTCCGCCGCGTTTGATGGTCTCGCGGCAGACGCCGAAGATGTAGTCTGCCCATGCCTGCTGGGGCTTGTTGTCCTCTTCCAGACCGAATTCTACATATTCGTCATAATCAAGCGAGAAAGCGCGCACCTTGCCGGTGCCGTTCAGCTTGACTTCGGCCATGATACCCTTGTCTATCGCACCGGGGAAGACATATCCACCGTTATAGTCGGTGTGCTCTCCAATAAGGTTTACCCTGCCTGCAGAGGCGAAAACCATTCCGCCTTCCCCGAAAAGGGTCAGGAATTTCTCGTGGATTCTTTCTTTCATTTCTGTTGGTTTTAAGTGTTTCCGTTTTAGCACACGTGTGGTACGTGCATTCACAAATATAAAAAGAATTTTCTATGAAATCAAAGCGGGAGAAGCAGTGCGACAGGGCAATGGTCTGAGACTCCTCCGAGCCATCTCGGACCGGAATAGGTCCTCCTGGGCTTGTAGCCTGCATGCACGTTATCCCATTCCATCAGGAACGGAATCCTGAGGATCTCTGCCTTTGCGTTGATACTGCGGGGGGCGAAGAACAGGTCTATCAATTCCCATCTTCCGTTGAAACGGATAGTCCCTTCGCCCCGTTCAAAGGCGGCATCCATCAGATTTACAAGAGGTTCCATAGCGTGGTCCGGATCCGTAAGAATCCTGAAGGCCTTGTTGTCAGGAGTGTCGTTGAAGTCTCCCATGGCTACGAAAAGAGCCTCAGGATAAAGCCTTCTTACCGAGTCGGAAACAGCCCTGAGCCGCTCCAGCGCCACTATCCTCCTCGAAGAAGACTCGTCACCTCCATATTTCGACGGATGATGATTCGCCGCCACGCAGACAGTCTTTCCGCTCTCCATATGCTTTAAACGCACCAGAAGGATGTCCCTCGTGTCTGCCAGCACGCGGCAGGGTTTCGAATCCTCAAGCCCGAACTGTGTCTTGTCGTAGAGCAAAGCGACATCTATCCCCCTGTGGTCCGGAGAATCATAATGTACATATGCATAGTCCTTCTTCCGCAGCGAGGTGTTCTGAAGCAGGGAACGGAGCACATATGAATTCTCAACCTCGGCCAGGCCTATGAATCCAGGCATATGGCCGTATCTGTCAGCGGTCCAGAAAACAGCCTTCGCAATTGCATTACACTTGATATTGAAGCGTTTCCGCGTCCATCTCCTCGCCCCGGACCAGCAAAATTCCGCGTCGGACACACCATTCCCGCCGTCGATGTAATCGAAGAAATTCTCCACATTCCAGAACAGGACAGGGACCGGATCGACGTCCCCGGCCCGGGATGTGCATATGGCAAGGCACAGGCAGACAGCCGCTGCGGAAAAGAACCTGAACATATGACAAATGTATCAATAGAGGGAAGAACACGGATTAAAATGTGTAACTTTGCATTAAGATTCATAAATATTCTTGCGAAATGTCTCTGAAATGCGGTATAGTAGGACTGCCCAACGTGGGTAAATCCACCTTGTTCAATTGCATCAGTTCGGGAAGGGCCCAGAGCGCCAATTTCCCCTTCTGCACCATTGAGCCCAACCTCGGATCCACCAATGTGCCTGACAAGCGCCTCGAGGTGCTCGCGGACATATGCAAGCCGCAGCGAGTCATTCCCGCGACGGTGGACATTGTGGACATCGCAGGCCTGGTCAAGGGTGCCAGCAAGGGCGAAGGCCTTGGAAACCAATTCCTTGCGAATATCAGGGAGACCGATGCGATCCTCCATGTACTGCGCTGCTTCGATGACGACAACGTTGTCCACGTGGACGGAAGCGTGGATCCGGTAAGGGACAAGGAAGTTGTGGATGCCGAACTTCAGATAAAGGACCTTGAGACAGTGGAATCAAGGATCGGAAAAGTGGAGAAACAAGCCAGGATGAGCGGGGACAAGGAGGCGGCGAAGATGCTTTCCCTGCTTCAGAGATACCATGAAGCCCTTCTGGAAGGGCGCCCGTGCAGGAGCGTTCCCCTCCAGAACCAGGATGAAGAAGCCATGGCGAAAGACCTCTTCCTGCTTACCAACAAACCGGTAATGTACATATGCAATGTGGATGACAGGTCCGCGGCTACCGGGAACAAGTACACTGAGGCCGTAAAAGAGGCCGTCAGGGACGAAAACGCCGGCATCCTGATCATTTCCGCACAGACGGAGTCGGAAATCGCTGAAATGGACAATTACGAGGACAGGCAGATGTTCCTCGAGGAAATGGGACTCGAAGAGTCCGGGGTAGTCAGGCTGGTCCAGAGCGCCTATCACCTTCTGAACCTCCAGACTTTCTTTACTGCAGGTGCAGACGAATGCCGCGCCTGGACAATCCACGTCGGAGACAAGGCGCCCAAGGCCGCCGGCGTAATCCACACTGATTTCGAGCGTGGATTCATTCGCGCAGAAGTAATTAAATACGAGGACTTTGTACAGTTGAAATCAGAGAGCGCCGTCCGCGCAGCCGGAAAGATGGGAATCGAAGGGAAAGACTACGTAGTCCAGGACGGCGACATCATGCATTTCCTGTTCAATGTCTGACAGACACCCCGAACCATGAAAAAATTGATCGCCAGCCTGGTGTCGGCCATCATTCTGGCCATCCTTGGCTTTTTTGGAGTCAGATATATGAATTCTTTTTCTCCGAGACAGACCGAAAAAAGCGAAAACGGCTCAAAAGTCGCCATTGAGGAACTGAGTTACCTCGAGGGAGACATCAAGATATTCGGAAAGCTCTACCGCCCCGCTGAAGCCGCTCTGAAAGGCACAGAAATGTCCCGCAGGAAGTTTCCGACAGTGGTTTTCTGCCACGGACTGGGAATGACTTGCGACTACTGGCACTCCTGGTGCCGCGCCCTCGCCGGAGAAGGAATCGTAGCATATGCCTTTGATTTCCAGGGAGGTGCAATGCAGAACAGCCGCAGTACCGGAGACATCATGAATATGACCCAGGAAACCGAAAGGGAAGACCTTGCGATGGTAATGAAGCGCCTCCGCAAAGAGCATTTCGTTGATAAGGACAGCATATTCCTGGTAGGGCACAGCCTTGGAGGACTGGTTGCTTCACAATATGCCGCAGGAGACGGGAAACGCCTTCTCAGGGGCCTGGTCCTGATGGCTCCTGCCTTCAATATCCACGATGACGCCATTGCCCTTTATCCTAAATCCAAAGAAATCCAGGACACTACCCTGCTTATGGGTTGTACCCTCGGAAAAGAATACTTCGCCACGGCTCGCAAAACCGACCCCTACAAATGGCTCCGGCGCTTCGATAAACCCGTTCTGGTGCTCGGCGCCGGAAACGACGACAAAGTGCCCGCGGAATATCTCGAAAAAGCCGCAGAATCCTTTCCAGAGGCCACCCTGCAGATGATTGACAGAGGTGACCACCTCTTCACCGCAATGGCAAGAAAAGAAGCCCTCAACGCAGTTGAAGGCTTCATAACGGGAAAAGAATCTGAATAATTCCTTTCTGTCTATTAATAGAACTTAGCCCTGTGATCGACAACCTGGGCTTCCTGTGACATGACGGGAAGTATCATCTGCTGCAGATAGTTGTTCATCCTGTCATCGTAAGCCTTGGCATCATCCTCCGTGAAGAAGGAGCCGGTGTCGCGTGATTTCACCTGATAGACATATGTAGCGATCGATCCTGCGACAGGCTTGCTGATCTCGCCGACAGGAGCTACGGAAACTGCGCCGATGAGCTTCGGATCGAGGCCCTGTGACATCAGAGATGCGAAGGTAATGCCGCTCTGGGAATTCACTGTGGTACCAAGGGCCTCGGCAATGCTCTGGAGGTCGGTCAGGCCGGAAATCTTGGCTGCAACTTCTTCTGCCTTCTTGACTGCAGATTTCTCGGCATGGAGCTGCTGGCGGATCTGCGGAGCAGCCTCGGCAACGGTAGCCAGGCCTTCCTTGTGGATGTCCTTGATGGTTGTGACGAAGAAGTAATTGTTGTTCACGGTGATGATTCCGGAAACCTTACCCTTCTTGTTGTCGAAAATCCAGCGGGTCAGTTCCCTGGCGTCTGAGATGGAGCCATATGACTCATTGGTCTCGAGGACGTTGTTCAGCGGATGGGAGTAGACGTGCATGGAGTCGGCAGCGGCCTTGTAGGCGTCATAACCTGCAGAAGCCCTGGTCGCGAAATCGTTTGCGGTCGAATAGAAGGAGTTGAAGGTCTCCTTGCTGGAGACGGTAGCCTTCTCGAAAATGGCAACCTGCTTCTTCTGAACGGGTGCTGTAATCTTCGAAACCTCGACTACATGCCATCCGTACTGGGTCTTCAGGGTGAAGGGAACGCCCGGCTTGCGGGAGAAAATGTCCTCGAATCCTGGAATTATGTAGCTCTGGGTCATCCAGCCGATATTACCCATCTCTCCGTCTGCGGAAGAGCTCTTGTCAACTGAATAGAGATTGGCCAGCGCAGCGAAATCTCCACCCTTTCCGAGAACGGTAACGAGGCTGTCAGCCCTCTTGTCAGCACCGTCTCCCTGAAGGAGGATATGCTTGACATACACAGAGTCGGGAAGGAGGGCGGTATCCATGACCTTGACGGCATAGAAGGTATTTCCGCTCCTGAAGACCGGGGAAACGCCCTCGGGCTTGTCAAAGACGTAATTATTGATGTCTGAGTTGATTGTAGCGAGTTCTCCTGCCTTGTACCAGTAGTTGGAAAGGACCCTGTCTGAATTCTTTGCGAGGAAAGACTTCACATTGTCGGTGGTTCCGAACTCCTCATAGAGTTTGTTGAAGTTGTCCGAAGTAGCCTGGATGTCAGCCTCTGACGGCTTGACCTCGAAGACAACATACTCGATATCGCGGCTCTCCTGCTGCTTGAAGAAATCCTTATGCGCATTGTAGAAGGCCTTGATTTCCTCGGAAGATACGGTTACGGTAGTATCCTGCTCATAGGGATTCATCGGAACCATCACGAAGTCGATATCGACAGTGTTGTTGTTCTCCTCGATCAACCTCCTGCGCATCAGGGGGCTCTTGAAATTGCTGTCGCTGAACAGGCTGCCATATTTGGCATAGAACTGCTGGGTGTAGATGTTGTTCTGGATATAATCCCAGTACATCTTGGCGCCGGAATCGGAAGAAGTGCCCTGGACAAACTGGAGAAGCCTGTCTTTAGAGAAATTACCCGTTTCGTCAGCAAATACCGGATCCTGGGCGATGACCGGAGAAATGAGGTCTCCGGAGGTGAGGGCCACCATCTCGTCTGTTCCGACATTTATTCCCGCCTCTTTTGCATTCTTGATGAAAAGATGCCTGTCAAGCAGGCTCTGCCATGCCATGTTGCGGATCTGTGCCTGCTGCTGCGAACTCTCTGCAGAAGATCCTGAGAGCAACTGGCTGATGTCCTTGTAGTGGTCCATTTCCGCCTGGAAATCATTGTAGGAAATGGATTTACCGTCGATCTCGCCTACATCATATTTTGACGACATAGCATGATATGCCGTCTCGAGGCTGCTTGGATCAATAATAAAGGACAGGAGGCCGAGGGCCACCAGGATGGTTACTGCCATGCCGAACTTGGTTCGGAGTGTTTCTAGTACCGCCATATTATGACTTTAATTGTTTTGTAATCAAAAAAATATTTTGGGGTGCGAAGTTAATGATTTTTCTTCAATTTTTAAGCAAAGGCCCTATAAAGTTGACAGAATCGATCACAACCCGGGTCGAATCCTGCACCAGCACCCCGAAACTGTTGAAAGGACGGAGTATCGTGGAATTGCGCGCCCTTTCGTCCGAACGCATCCCGAAACCCTGCATGAAACCGTCCGGAGAATACATCTTAACATAACATTCCGTCCATATCTCCTTTTTCTCCTGGTCCCAATAAAGGGTGTCCGTCTCCATGGTCTGCTGCTTGATAATATTCTGCACTACCACATTGCCATATGCCCTCCAGAATTCGGACTTGTCCTTCTTGCTCTTGAAATGCAGGGCCTCATCCGAAAGTATCTGGGTTTCAAGCAGTCCCTCTTCAGTATAACCATACACTTCAAGCCCGTAAGGGAACTTCTCGAAAGAGGCGGTGTCGTTGTCGTACCTCTCCATCCTGGGGGCCACCGCCCTCATCTGGAGGATACCCTTGTCCGACTGGGTCATGAATATGCTGTCCACGGCCTGGACCGGAGCCTGGCTTATGTCCATATCCTCCGCTTCCGAAAGTTTTCCCTTGCAGGAAAAGACAATGAAAGCAACCGCCGAAGCGGTTGCCATCATCTTTAATAATCCTGAAGTGCTGCGGGAATGCATTATTTCTGCGTACGCACTGTAGTTGTAGCCCTCATTCCGCCGCAGGAGACAGTGTAGGACTGTCCGTCGGTCACGTCATACATGAAGGCGTCGGCGGTCTGCGGATAATAAACCGCATATGAGGAGATGTACTTGTTGGCCTCGCTTGTGAGCGATGCGTCTGCAGCCTTGGCTTTCTGCATGTAATCGACAGCGACCCAGAAATGAGCCCTCTTCTCGATTTCATTGCCACCGCAGACAACCGAACCCCAGATGTTACCCATGATCATGTAGCACTTTCCGGCAAGGGATTCATCCATCTCCAGGGCTTTCTGTGCAGAAGCATATGCCTTGGCATTGTTTCCGGCCTTTACGCTCAGGACTGCGAGCTCATACTCGTACTGTGCCCTGTTCTTGGGATCGATGTCGTCGGAAGCGATTGCGGCCTCGAGGTACTTGGTAGCTTCTTCGCGGTTGTTCCTGGCATCATAGAGCCTGTAAAGGTAATATGCGGAAGTTCCTGAAGGATTGAGCTTGTACATCGTGTTGACAGCGTTCAGGTAGAGTTCGTTGTCGGTGCAGCCCTCGGCGGTGTTGAGCATCTTGGCGATGTTGGTAACGAGGTCGAGGTCGTTCGGATTGGCATTGAAACGCGGGGTGAAGAGAGCAATGAGGTTCTCGCAGCTGGCTACCTTGCTGGAGATGAAGAGATCCTCGATGGAGGCCCTCATCTTACCGACTTCCTCGGCATCCTCCGGCTTATCGGTGGGAGCTTTGTCGAGCAGTGCCATATTCCTGTCATAGGTGTTGATAACCTCGCCGGCATCGATCTTTCCGTCCTGGAAAAGCGTGATAGCTGCATTCATGTCGAAGAGAAGGAGGCTGGGCTTCGTCTCCTCTTTGTTCGCCTCAATGATCTCATTAAGGGAAGAGTAAAGCCTCTGGGTGTCATCCTTGATGTAGTTCGTCATGTCAACTCCCTTGTTGTTGAGAGCTGCAACGGAGTATTTGGGATAATTCGCGGCCCTGAGGTCGTTGAGCAGGAAAAGGGAGTCTATGAGGACTTTCCTTTCATCTGCACTCTTGCTCTGTGATATCAAACGGCGGAAAAGAGTCTGTCCGTTGAGGAGCATGTTCTGGCTGGCCGTAGGCGGGCAGAGCTGCATGGCTTTCCTCCAGTTGGGAAGCGCGTCATTGTAGTTTTTCTGCTTATAGTATTCCTGATAATAGGACAGATACTTCACACAGTTAGCGCTATCAGCACCGAACCTTCCCTGAGCGAAGAGGTTGCTGCTGCTGAAGACCATCAATACGGTCAAAATCATGTAGTTTATTTTTTTCATTGCTCTTGAGTTTGTTAGTCTTGCTTTAATTATATCTTGGTTTCTGGAACCATATGTCCGAAATATTGAATCCGACTATGAAATTCACATATCTCTCGCGGATCATGTTGCCATCGTTTTTTCCGCGTTGTCCGACGTCTACTCCAAAAGTTATACCGTTATAGAACCGAAGGATCGGGAAGGTCATCCCGAAGGTCAGTCCCATTGATGTAACTTGCTGTCCGGCAATCTTGTAATACTCCTTGTCATAGTAGGCTCCGGCCATATATGTACACTTGCGGAGATAGTAGCGGACATCATTCCTGTTGGGAACAATCTCAAAGCCAGCCCTGATGGACTCTGAAGAAGTCAGGGAAAAACGGGCCTCGCTCTGGTTGGCCATTCCGGGAACCTTGTCAATGTTGGTCCCGGCCCAGCCGGCGCGGATGTAATTAATCTCGGCAGACCACCTTTCACCGCTGCGTATGGCTATTCCGAAGCCCATTTCATCCGCAAAACGTGGCTTGGCAGACATCTTTGTAAGGGTATCTGTACGGAACTGGATGGTATCGACCACGGATGATATGCTTGCGAACTGCCTGTGGTCCACATATCCACGCATCTTCGTCCCGAGCCTGTAGGTGGCTCCGAAAGTAAGATATGTCCTGTCATTGAGCGGAAGGTCGTACTGGAGACCGAATTTTCCGGTAATTCCGCGCAATGTCATGTCATATTTGATGGTGATTTCCTTCTGGTCCGTCTTGCTCGGCTCCAGGGCGTTGTCCCTGCGCAGGTTTCCGAAATAGTAAATGCCCTGCGCACCTATGGAAAGGCGGTCCCAAAGGGTTACACCGCCTGCGATGAAGGCCTGATAGATACCTCCGCCGCCGCTGGCGTTGTAGTTGAACATTCCAGCAGTGGAGATAAGGTCGGGATCGGTGAACGAGGACTTCATCTTGTATCCCACGTCGCTCATGGGGGTTATCCCAATCATCATTGCGGATTTCCTGTAGATCGGGAATGATATCATGAAATCGTACACGTTCACTGTGTTGTGGACATCTTTCATGTTCCCTTGGTTGAACAGCCTGTTAGTTCCTGCAAGGCTGAAATCGGCCATGAATGACAGGGAGTCCCTCGCTGTTACCGATGCAGGATTCAAGTAATTGATGTAACGGCGGTTGCGTGTGGCTATACCAACTCCTCCACGGCCTTTGTTGTGTGTGTTTCCCTGTTTTGAAAGGGTGCCGACCCCGAACACCGAGTAGGGAGTATAATCCCCGTTTGCCCCGGTTATGGTGTTCTGGGCACCCAGCGGCATGAAACCGGCCAGGAGCAGGAAAACGACAGCTGTACTAAATAATCCCTTCTTCATTATAGCCATTGGCGATTAAAGCCAACCCCATCAATACGAGATTGTTTACCACAAAGATGGAGTTTTTCATTCTTTTTGCAAAATAAACGGCGTCTCCCCCGGTGAAAATGCATATGTTCTCCGGATGGAAAGACGCGTAGCCCTCTAATTCAAACATTATGCCCGAAATAACCCCTGCTTCGATAGAAGACTCGACAGAAGTACCTGTGAATGAATCCAGAGGGGCTTCGTTCAGGGATTTGGAATACTCCACGGATGGATAATTTTCAAGCGGGGTATCCACCAGCGGAAGGGCTTTAGAGTAGCGGTTCAGGGCCTTGAACCTGGTTCTGAATCCAAGGGAAATGTTGCCTCCGAGATATTTTCCTGTTGCATCAGTAAAGTCAACCGTCAGAGTAGTACCCAAGTCGAAAACCGAGCACCCACGTCCTTTGAAAAGCCATCTGGCCGCCATCACCAGGGCGGCCCTGTCATATGAAAGCCAATCCGGAAAACCTTGTGAGAGAAGTATTTCCTTGTGGGCGCTATCCAGTACTATAAGTCTGGAGCACTCGCCTTTCATCTTTTCGATGTCGGATAAAGACAAATCATATGCGCTGGCTACGGCCATCACCTCCGCCTTTTCCTTCGCCGTAAGCGAAAGTATGAAATCAATCACCTTCTCCCCCTGGTAGCGGAAAGTCTTTCCGAGAGTCATTCCCTCGGACCATGACGCTTTAAGGGCGGTGTTGCCTATTTCTATCAGCAGATTGGCCACTTTCTGAACACAAATCCCGCAAATATACTGATTATTGCAACTTTCTCAAAGACGAGAGGGCTTTTCCGAGGGAATCAATCCCGCGCAGGACTATCTTAAGCCGGTTTTCCACCTGCTTTACGGCAAATAACGGCTGGTTCTCGCTTACCCTCCTGAGAACTCCTGAGAAAACTTCGGACTGATAGTACGGAGACATGGGATTGGATATGAAGAACATTATCATCATACCGTTCTTCACTATTATCTTCTCGAACCCGAGCGAAACCCCGAGATTCCTAATTTTCACCACGTCGAAGAGGTTGGAAACTTCCTGCGGCAGGGGACCGAAGCGGTCTGCAAGCTGTGCCGCGAACCTGTTTATCTCCTTCTCCCCGCGCATGGAATCCAGCTGCTTGTATATCCTTATCTTTTCAGCGGTTACGTCTATGTACCCGTCAGGAATAAGGGCTTGCTGGTCAGTCTCTATAGTGCAATCCTCAACATATACCGAGCGCATTCCGCGTGGCTGGAGTCCGGTTTCCACCCCGAGTTCTTCCATTGCCTCGGAAAGGATCTTCTCATATGTTTCATAACCCATGTCCGCTATGAAACCGCTCTGTTCCGCTCCGAGAAGGTTCCCGGCTCCCCTGATGTCAAGGTCCTGCATTGCGATGTTGAAACCGCTTCCAAGGTCTGAGAACTCCTCAATGGCCTTAAGGCGCCGTCTGGCATCTTCTGTTATGGTAATCAGCGGAGGTACAATCAGATAGCAGAAAGCCTTCCTGTTGGAACGTCCCACCCTGCCGCGGAGCTGGTGCAGGTCGCTCAGTCCGATGTTCTGGGCCTGGTTGATGATTATCGTATTTACGTTCGGAATATCCAACCCGTTTTCTATGATAGTGGTACACAGGAGCATATCATAGTCTCCGCGGATGAACGACAGGATCCTGTCTTCGAGTTCACGGGCCTCCATCTGGCCATGCGCAATACATATGCGCATATCCGGAACCTGCCTTTTCAAGATTTCATATATAGATTGAAGTTCCTCTACCTTATTATGGAGGAAATACACCTGTCCGCCGCGGTTAAGCTCATAATTGATTATTTCCTTTATCTCTTTCTCGTCGAAAAGGATTATCTCGGTCTGGATGGGAATCCTGTTGGGCGGGGGAGTGGCTATTATGCTCAGATCCCTGGCCCCTAGAAGCGAAAACTGAAGGGTCCTGGGAATAGGAGTAGCTGTAAGTGTAAGAGTGTCAATATTTTCCTTAAACTGTCTGAGCTTTTCCTTTGCGGCGACTCCGAATTTCTGTTCCTCGTCGATTATAAGCAGACCGAGATCCTTGAATTTCCAACCCTTCCCAAGTATCTTATGCGTGCTTATTATGATGTCTATCAGGCCGTTCTTAAGGTCTTCCCTTATCTTTCTTTCCTGCTTAGCCGTGCGCAGGCGGCTGAGATATTCAATATTGACAGGAAAACCATTGAGACGGCTGCAGAATGTGTTGTAATGCTGAAGCGCAAGAATTGTAGTAGGAACCAGCACCACAACCTGTTTATTGTCCGTACATGCCTTGAATGCGGCCCTGATTGCGATTTCTGTCTTTCCGAAACCCACATCTCCGCATATGAGCCTGTCCATGGGGCAGCTGTCCTCCATATCCTTCTTTACGGCATCGGTAGCAAGCTCCTGATCGGGAGTATCTTCATACATGAAGGATGATTCCAATTCCTCCTGAAGATAGGTATCATGAGAAAAAGCGAATCCTTTTTCCGCTTTTCTCTTTGCATACAGCTGGATCAGGTCTTTAGCTATGTCCTTTACCTTGGATTTGGCACTGGTCTTGAGGTTCTGCCAGGTCTTGGATCCGAGTTTGTGGATTTTCGGAACTTCTCCGTCCTTGGAACGGAAGCGGGATATCTTGTTGAGGGAATGTACAGACACGAACACCACATCCCCGTCTTTGTAACTGATCTTTATGACTTCCCTCACCCTTCCCTTATCGTCCCTCATCTTCACGAGTCCGCCGAAGATACCGACACCATGGTCTATATGGACTACATAATCTCCAATATTGAAAGCACTTAAGTCATTGAGTGTGAGTTGTTCAGTCTTGTCTACGGTACGGCGGATGCTAACCCTGTGGAACCTGTCGAAGATTTCGTGGTCGGTATAGTGACATACTTTCTGCTCACCGTCAATAAAACCGCTGTGGATGTTTTTTCCCTCGACGAATTCCGGAATGATACCTCCGTTCTGGGTAAGTATAGACTTAACCCTTTCCAGCTGGCTTTTTTTCTCGCCGTATATATAAACTTTATATCCCCTTTCGCTCTTTTCAGTTATGTCCGCGGACAACAGCTCGAAGTTCTTGTTGAAAACCGGCTGGGGACTTATATTGAAACGGACCGGATTGACATCACCCGCTGAAAGCGGTACGTCTAAGAACACATTCTTAAATTCCAGAAGAGAACTGAAAAACGGCTCATTCCTGTACATATCTGAAGAATCGAGCCATATGACTGTGTCCTTCCTTATAATGTCACATATACTTGTATTCCTTCCTTCCCCTCCAGATGTTACATCCGGAGATATCTTAACCTTTTCTACCTCAAATTCAGACTGCTGGGTGTCGCAATTGAATACATGGATCTTTTCTACCTCATCACCGAAGAAAGATATTCTGTAAGGATTATTGAAAGTATATGAGAAAACATCTATCAGTGAACCTCTTACGGCGTACTGTCCAGGAGCTGCGACGAAATCTGTTTTCTCGAACCCTATTTCAGACAGTCTTTCTTTAAGCTTATCATAACCGAACTCCTCATCCTTGGATATGCTTATGATTCCTTTTTCAAGTGAAGAAGTGTCCGGAATTTCTTCTTTAAGCGCATCCGGATAAGTTACTATGATAGTAAGTTTTTCTTTGTCGCCTTCGAGGATCCTTCCAACCGCCGATGTTCTCTGTACTCCGAGAGAAGATTTGTAATTACTTCTTTCTACGTTCTTTCCGCTGTCCGGAAGGAAGAAAACATTATCTCCTTCTACTATGTTGTAAAGATCTCCTGCACAATATTCGGCCGCATCCTTATTAGGGAGGACTACCATATGCATCCCACTCTCTGCAATCTGCGAAAGGACGAACCAACGGGCAGACAGGAAAAGGCCGCTGCAGTAAACGCTTCCTTCCTCCTGGATAAGTTTCTTCAGTATTCCTGTCTGTTTTCCGTTTATCAACATTCTACCAGTTCAATCAGTTAAAATCCGGTTGAAAAATATGTTTATAAAATCAAATCTAAGGTTAATAAATAATCATGCACACTTTTCAACTTTTTATCATCAAGTGAAAAACACGGAATTCAACAACTTTAATAATAGTGTAAATAATTGAATTATAATTACATATATTTACTTATCAACATATCTACACCTTCAATAAAATCATCACGTTTTAAAATAATTACCTATCTTTGTATATATTGTAAAGAAAAAGGCCAATGTCGGAATTCGACCCGCATATCACAAGCGAAGACAAAGATAAGGATTTGGATGGAATTATCCGCCCGCAGGGCCTGGATGATTTTACGGGACAGCCGGAGATAGTATCCAATCTGAACATATATATAAAGGCGGCGAAAATGAGGGGAGAAGCGCTTGACCACGTGCTTTTCCACGGGCCTCCGGGACTGGGAAAAACCACTCTCGCACATATTATAGCGAATGAAATGGGAGTGGATATGAAGGTTACTTCAGGACCGGTTCTTGACAAACCCGGAGATCTGGCCGGTCTTCTGACATCACTGAATACCGGAGACGTACTTTTCATAGATGAAATCCACAGGCTTTCTCCCGAGGTGGAAGAGTATCTCTATTCCGCCATGGAGGATTACGTGATAGATATCATGATAGACAAGGGACCGGGAGCCAGGTCTGTACGCATATCCCTCAATCCCTTTACCCTTGTAGGCGCCACCACACGCAGCGGCCTTCTGACTGCCCCTCTCAGGGAAAGGTTTGGAATTAATTGTCCTCTTGAATATTACGATTCTTCTGATCTTGTAAGGATAGTAAAGAGAAGCGCCCGTATCCTTGGAATTCCGATAGATGAGGATGCTGCCAGGGAGATAGCCATGAGAAGCCGCGGAACCCCGAGGATAGCCAACTCCCTCCTTAAGAGGGTAAGGGATTTCGCACAGGTGATAGGTGACGGAAAGATTGACCTTTACATAAGCCGTCTTGCCCTCAATAAGCTCAAGATAGATACCAGGGGCCTGGATTCAATTGACAATAAGATACTAAGGACTATAATAACCATGTTCAAGGGTGGTCCTGTAGGAGCATCTACAATAGCTACTGCCATTTCTGAAGACCAGGGAACATTCGAGGAGGTTTATGAGCCTTTCCTTATCAAAGAAGGATTCATTGTACGCACTCAGAGAGGCAGGATAGTGACTGAATTAGGCTATCGTCATCTTGGATTGGATGAATATATGCCTCCACAGAATCCGGAAAATGAAGCAACCTTGTTCTAATGAGTCATTTTAAGGTTGTCTAAACGGATAAAAATGATTAAAATTGCGGACTGATTAGATTCACCACGAATATTAAATCAAAAACACAGATATGGAAGAAAAATTGATTTCAAAGATTCCGGATGGGCCATTGGCTGAAAAATGGACGAAGAGAAAGTCCGAAATCCGTCTTGTAAGCCCTAACAACAGACGTAAACTTGAAGTTATAGTTGTAGGAACCGGACTTGGCGGATCCTCTGCTGCGGCTACTCTTGGAGAATTGGGATATAATGTAAAGATCTTCTGTATAAGTGATTCACCCCGTCGTGCGCACTCTATTGCCGCTCAGGGAGGTATCAATGCCGCAAAGAATTACCAGAACGACAATGACTCCGTTTACCGCCTTTTCTATGATACCATAAAGGGTGGTGACTACCGTTCCAGGGAGGCTAACGTTTACAGGCTTGCAGAGGTAAGTACAGCTATTATAGACCAGTGTGTTGCACAGGGAATCCCGTTTGCAAGGGAGTATGGCGGTTATCTTGCCAACCGTTCATTCGGTGGTGTGCAGGTAAGCCGTACGTTCTATGCAAGGGGACAAACCGGACAGCAGCTCCTCCTTGGAGCATATGCAGCTCTCAACAGGCAGATTGCTGCCGGTACAGTAAAGAGTTATCCCCGTCACGAGATGCTTGACCTTGTTGTAATTAATGGCCAGGCAAAGGGAATAATCGCCCGCAATCTCGCTACCGGAAAACTGGAAAGATTCGGTGCACATGCAGTTGTAATTGCAACTGGAGGATATGGACGTGCTTATTATCTTTCTACTAATGCTATGAACAGCAATGGATCCGCTGCATGGCAGTGCTACAAGAAAGGTGCTTTCTTCGGAAATCCCTGCTTCGCACAGATCCATCCTACATGTATTCCTGTCCATGGAACCCAGCAGTGTAAACTGACCCTTATGTCAGAGTCTCTCCGTAATGACGGACGCATATGGGTTCCCAAGAAGATGGAAGATGTTTATAAGCTTCGTAAGCACGAGATAAAGGCTTCCCAGATTCCGGAAGAAGATCGTGATTACTATCTTGAGAGGCGTTATCCTGCTTTCGGTAATCTCGTTCCCCGTGACGTGGCATCCCGTGCCGCAAAGGAAAGGTGCGATGCCGGATTCGGTGTAAATGAAAGCGGTCTTGCCGTCTATCTGGACTTCTCTGATGCCATCAAGCGTCTTGGTCACCAGAGAGTACAGGAGCGTTACGGAAACCTCTTTGAAATGTACGAGAAAATCACCGATTCTTCTCCTTGGAAGGAGCCGATGATGATCTATCCTGCAATACATTACACCATGGGAGGTATCTGGGTTGATTATGATCTCCAGACCACTGTTCCCGGACTTTATGCAATAGGTGAAGCCAACTTCTCCGACCATGGCGGAAACAGGCTTGGTGCTTCAGCCCTTATGCAGGGACTTGCAGACGGTTATTTCGTTCTTCCTGTAACGATTGCTGACTATCTTTCACATAAGTTTGCAGAGCCCAAGACCGACACCAACGCTCCTGAATTCGAGGAAGCTGAGAAAGCCGTACAGGCTAAGATTGACAAACTGTTTGCAGTGAAGGGAACGGAACCCGTAGATGTTATCCATAAGAAACTGGGTAATATCATGTGGGAGTATGTTGGAATGGCTCGTTCCGAGGAAGGTTTGAAGGTTGCCATCGAGAAAATCAAGGCCCTCAAGGCTGAATTCTGGCAGACAGTCAGGGTTCCAGGAACACAGTATGAATTCAATCAGGAACTCGAGAAAGCCCTCAGGCTTGCAGATTTCCTTGAGATAGGTGAACTTATGGCTCGTGACGCCCTTAACAGGAATGAGTCCTGCGGTGGTCACTTCCGCGTAGAGAGCCAGACTCCCGAAGGAGAAGCCAAGAGGGATGACGAGAATTACATGTATGTGGCGGCATGGGAGTATCAGGGAGAGGATAAGGATCCTGTACTTCACAAGGAACCTCTTAAATATGAGTTCATTAAGGTAGCAACAAGAAATTACAAAGACTAGTCATATGGATTTCAAGGTAAAGATATGGCGTCAGAAGAACGCTAAGGCTCAGGGACATTTTGAAACTTATGATGTAACTGACATAGAGTCGGATGCTTCATTCCTTGAGATGCTGGATATTCTCAATGAGAAGCTCATTCGTGAGGGTGGTGATCCTGTCGCTTTCGATCACGACTGCAGGGAAGGTATTTGCGGTGCATGTTCCCTGTATGTAGATGGCAGGGCTCACGGTCCGGATGACCATGTGACTACATGTCAGCTTTTCATGCGTCATTTCAAGAATGGTGCGACCATCACTGTAGAGCCCTGGAGAAGTGCTGCATTCCCCGTAATCAAGGATCTTGTGGTTGACAGAACCGCTTTCGACAAGATTCTTCAGGCTGGTGGATTCATTTCTGTCAGAACTGGTTCCGCACAGGATGCCAACAATATCCTCATTCCTCATGAGACTGCTGAGAAGAGTATGGATGCAGCTGCCTGCATCGGATGCGGAGCTTGTGTCGCTACATGTAAGAACGGATCTGCAATGCTGTTCGTAGGTGCACGCGTAAGTTCACTTGCACTTCTTCCTCAGGGACGTCCGGAGGCAGAGCGCCGTGCAAAGGCTATGGTGGCCAAGATGGACGAACTTGGATTCGGAAACTGCACCAACACCCGTGCATGTGAAATGGAATGCCCCAAAGGCATCTCTGTCGATCATATCGCACGTCTCAACAGAGAGTTCCTCAAGGCTGAATTCAGGGGCTGATCCCTACCAGAGGAAATTATTGAAGGGCCAGCGCCCTGCGTGTATTTCAGCAACCATATTATAGATATTTTCTTTCAGGAGATCTATTCCGGTCTTCTGGGTTGCTGATATGAACAGGCAGGGAGCCTTTTCCTGGGCTATCCAGCTGTTCTTGAGTTCTTCCAGAGTCCTGTTCTTAGCTGTTTTCGGCTCAAGTGAGAACTCGTCGTATTCTTCTGGTTTGTAAGCGTCTATCTTATTGAATACTACAAATGTAGGCTTATTTGCGGCCCCTATTTCCCTTAGAGTCTGTTCTACTACCTGTATCTGCTCTTCGAAAGCCGGATGGGAGATATCCACCACATGCATGAGTATATCGGCCTCGCGGACTTCATCCAATGTACTCTTGAATGCTTCAACCAGCTGAGTAGGAAGTTTCCTTATGAATCCTACGGTGTCGCTCAACAGGAAGGGTACATTCTTTATCACTACTTTCCTGACTGTGGTGTCCAGGGTGGCGAAGAGTTTATTCTCTGCAAAAACGTCAGATTTTGCCAGCAGATTCATCAAAGTACTCTTTCCTACATTGGTGTACCCTACGAGGGAGATACGCACCATAGAGCCCCTGTTTCCGCGTTGTGAGGCCATTTGGCGGTCAATTTTCTTCAGGTCTTCCTTTAGTTTTGAAATCCGGGTCTTGACGATCCTTCGGTCGATCTCTATCTGGGTTTCACCCATACCTCCCCTGGTGCCCATACCTCCACGCTGTCTCTCAAGGTGGGTCCACATGCCGGCCAGACGCGGAAGCATATAATTATATCTCGCCAGTTCAACCTGGGTTTTTGCATATGCTGTTTTGGCTCTCTGGGCGAATATTTCGAGTATGAGTCCTGTACGGTCAATTACATTGCACGTACTGATTGTATTCTCTATGTTCCTTTGCTGAATGCCCGTAAGTTCATCATCGAATATGACATATTCGATTTCGTTAACTTTGCAATACTCAGCTATTTCCTTGAGTTTTCCGCTCCTTACATATGTAGAAGCCTCAGGTTTGTCTACCTTTTGGATGAATTCCCTGTCTATGATTGTTCCTGCTGTTTCAGCCAGAAATTTGAGCTCATTTATGTACTCCTTTACCCTTTCCTCGCTTTCATTCTGCCTGACAACACCGACAAAAACTGCTTTTTCGGTTTTTGGAACAGCCTCTTTCCTCTCTTCAAGTTCTTTTGCTGACAGATCCATTTAGTTTCCTATTAAAAAAGGCCATCCGGTTGGGGACGGCCTTAGTGTTGTAAAGTAGAATTTTATCTGAGCTGGAAAATAACGGGGAAGGTGTATGTAACCTTTACAGCACGGTCCCTCTGCTTTCCGGGTTTCCACTTAGGTGACATGGAAACAACCCTGACAGCTTCCTTATCCAGTGAAGAATCGACACCACGGAGGACCTTGACATTGCTTACGCGTCCGTCAGGATTAACGGTGAACTGGAGTGTAACACGTCCCTGGACTCCGTTTTCCTTTGCGATTTCAGGATACTCCAGATGCTGGTTGACCCATTTCGAGAACTCATTGGCATCTCCGCCGTTGAATGATGGTTTCTCTTCAACGAGCTGGAACGGAATAGCCTCTTCTTCAACTTCTTCTTCTACAACTTCTTCCTTGTAGTCCATAATCTCGACACCGACGTTAGAGTCGTCCTCGAGGTTCTGGAACATATCATCATCAACCTTGATGTCATCTTCAACGATGTCGATCTGGTCCGACAGGACAGGGATCTTGACCTGCTCTGGTGGCGGGGGAGGAGTCTCCTGGGTAATGGGGACCATATCCTCAATTTCAACTACTTCCGCCTCTTTTGCCAATGATGCCTTCTTGACCTCTCTCTGATTCCAGTTCAAGGCGCCATAGACAATCAGGAGGGCAAGCACCAAGCCGATTTCGGTGAACAGCAAGCGCTTGTTCTCCAGATTCGCCTTTTGTGATTTTTTGACTTCCATATTCTGATGATTTAAATTTTCGTTATGTGTTCAATCGGCTTCAAAGTTATAAAGAATTATTTTTATTTCAAACAATTGTTGTAGTTTTGCACAAAATTATTAACAATTATGGTCTCCTATTTTACTCAAGACACAGGATTCAAGTTTAAAGGGAAGTTGGTCAACAACAGGTGGTTGAAGATCATGGCTGAAAGTGAATCCAGGAAACTGGGTAATATAAACATCATTTTCTGCTCTGATCCGTACATTCTTGATATAAACAAGAAGTACTTGAAACACAATTACTACACTGATATAATCACCTTTGATTACTGTGACGGTCCTGTCCTTTCTGGAGACCTTTTCATCAGCGTGGATACCGTTCTTGCAAACTCTGAAACTTACAAGACGGATTTTTCCGATGAGCTGAACAGGGTAATAATCCACGGAGTCCTTCATCTGGTCGGTTATGATGACCAGACCGATGAACAGAAAGCTGTGATGAGGGATAAGGAGGACTATTATCTCAAGATCAGAAAACTCGCGGTTTAAACATATGTTTCCCTTCTATGATGTCATAGTCGTCGGAGGAGGTCATGCCGGCTGTGAAGCTGCGATGGCAGCCGCAAACATGGGGTCTTCTGTCCTGCTGGTTTCCATGGATATGAGGGGATTTGCCAGGATGTCCTGTAACCCCTCGATCGGAGGAATTGCAAAAGGACAGATCGTCCGGGAGATCGATGCCCTCGGAGGATACACCGGACTGGTGACAGATGCGACTACCCTTCAGTTCAGGATGCTCAACAGGTCGAAGGGACCGGCAGTCTGGAGTCCGCGTGCACAATGCGATAAAATCCGATTTTCCCTTACATGGCGAAAATTTCTCGAAACTAATTGTAAATTAGATATTTACGCGGATTCTGTGCAATCTCTTCTCTTTGAGAATTCAAAAATTGAGGGGGTCTCGTGTACTACAGGGGCAATTTTTAAATCTCAGACAGTTATCCTTACCGTCGGAACCTTCCTGAACGGAAAACTTTTCATCGGCAGGAATCAGTTTACCGGAGGAAGGATAGGGGAGAGCGCTTCATATGGTTTGACCGAACAGTTGGTGTCTCTTGGCATCTCATCCGGCAGGATGAAAACCGGCACTCCCCCGAGAATAGATTTTTCTTCGGTTGACACATCAAAACTTTCCCTTCAGCCCGGAGATGAGAATCCTTCCAGGTTTTCTTTTTCTTCGGTGCCTTCCTACATCCAGGACGGACATCCCCAGATTCCGTGCTATATCGCTCACACCAATACTGAGGTTCATGACATCCTTCGAAGCGGATTTGCGGACTCCCCTCTTTTTTCCGGTGTGATCCGCGGAATAGGTCCACGTTATTGTCCGAGCATCGAGGATAAGCTCCGTGTGTTCCCTGATAAAGATTCGCACCAGCTTTTCCTTGAGCCTGAGGGGCTGGACACAAATGAATACTATCTCCAGGGATTCTCTTCTTCCTTGCCGCTTGATGTTCAGCTGAAAGCCCTTCATCATATTCCCGGATTCGAAAATGCCAGGATTTTCAAGCCTGCATATGCTGTTGAGTATGATTATTTCGATCCGTCACAGCTGAAACATACTCTTGAGCTGAAAGCGATTGATAATCTTTTCCTTGCAGGACAGATCAATGGTACTACAGGTTACGAAGAGGCCGCTGCACAAGGTCTTGTTGCTGGTATAAATGCGCATCTGAAATGCAGGGGAGAGGAGCCGTTCATCCTTCGCAGGGACCAGGCGTATATCGGTGTCTTGATCGATGATATTATTTCGAAAGGTGTTGATGAGCCCTATAGGATGTTTACTTCCAGGGCTGAACATAGGATTCTTCTTCGTCAGGATAATGCTGATTTCCGCCTTACTCCTCTTTCTCATAAGATTGGACTGATATCGGATGAGAGATATGATGCCACTATGAAAAAAAACGATAGAGTGGCTTCTCTTAAGGATTTTATATCAACTACGAGTATTCGTCCCGAGGCTGTAAATCCGTATCTTTCATCTGTTTCGTCTGCTCCCGTGACAGAATCCAAGAAACTTTCTGATCTAGTTTCCCGTCCGGAAGTACATTTGGATCAATTGCTGAATTTTGTTCCACGTGGAACAAATAATGAGTATTCTGAAGAGGAAATAGAGTCTGTGGAGATTTCATCAAAATATGCCGGCTATATCCTCCGCGAGGAATCTTTAGCCGAAAAGATGGTCAGACTTGAAAATATTGTGATTCCTGAATACTTTGATTTCGATAAGATTTCCGGACTTACCATCGAATGCAGGCAGAAATTCAAGAGGTATCAGCCTCGGACCATAGCCCAAGCTTCCAGGATATCTGGAGTTTCTCCTTCAGATATTTCCGTACTTCTCGTTTATTTTGGAAGATAAGATTGTTCCACGTGGAACATTAGACCAGTTTTAGAGCTGCTTTTATCAGTTCTTCAACTGTGCCGGCATTATTATCTTTAAGCACTTTCTGAATAGCCTTCGAAACGACCGGCTTAGAGAATCCGAGCATAATAAGGGCCCTTGTAGCTTCTTCTACATTTTCGTTCCTTCCCATTCCTGGAAGGGTTTCCAATGATGATCCTTCGCCCTTTACTATCTTGTCTTTCAGCTCGATTATTATTTTCTGTGCGGTCTTCAGTCCTACTCCTTTTACACTCTTGATCTTTGCAAGGTCCTCAGAGAGAATAGCCGTACGCACTTCTTCGGAAGACATCGATGAAAGCATCATCCTTGCCGTAGCTACGCCGACGCTGTTGACTCCTATGAGAAGTTGGAAGAGTTCCCTCTCGTCTTTTGTGGCGAACCCGTAGAATTCCCTGTCGTCTTCGCGGACCTGATAGTGGATGTACACCTTCGCCTCGCTCTTGTCTTTAAGGCTTTCATATGTCTGGAGCGAAATAAGGATCCCATATCCTATTCCGTTGTTTTCCAGAACCAGTCCGGTCGGGTTTATTTCTTCGATTTTGCCTTTCAGGTAGTCAATCATACGTTTTTTCTTTTAATGCAAAAATAGACCATTTTCTTCTTAAATGAAAGATTTATTAAATTTGCGATTCAATTGGTCTGTAATGAAAGTCGATGAAATAAGGCAGCTGTTTCCCGCACTCTCTCAGGAGGTTTACGGGAAGAAGCTTGTGTATTTTGATAACGCCGCTACCAGCCAGCGGCTTGCGGCTGTCATTGAGTACCAGGACAGACTGGCCTTCGGCCCGAATGCCAACATACACAGGGCTGTCCATAAGCTTGCCATCGATGCCACCAGGGAGTATGAAGAGACCCGGGATGCCGTCAGGGATTTCATAAATGCCCCATCTAGGGAAGAAATCATTTTCACTTCAGGGACGACACATTCTATTAATCTGGCAGCCAATTGTTTCGGGGATGCTTTCATTAATCCGGGAGATGAGGTGATAGTCTCCGAAAGCGAGCATCATTCGAATATTGTTCCCTGGCAGATTATGTGTAACCGGAGGGGAGCAGTCCTTCGTGTCCTCCCGGTTGACGATGAAGGCCACATCCGTTTGGACATCCTGGAAGGAATGCTTTCCGAACGCTCGAAAATTCTAGCTATTACACAGATTTCCAATGTGTTAGGCCTTAAGAATCCCATTAATGAGATTGTGCGCATATGTCATGCAAAAGGCTGCAAAGTGCTTGTAGACGGAGCCCAGGGCGTCGTACACGGAGGAATTGACGTTCAGCGGACGGGATGCGATTTCTATGCTTTTTCAGGCCATAAGATATATTCTGCGACCGGTGTAGGTGTCCTGTTCGGAAAGAAAGAGCTGCTGGAAAAGATGCCTCCGTATATGGGAGGGGGAGAGATGATAGATCACGTGCGTTTCAGCGGAACAACATATGCACCTCTGCCAGAGAAGTTTGAGGCGGGCACGCAGAACCTTCTGGCTGTTCCGACCCTGAAACCAGCGCTCGGCTTCGCTTCTATGGTGAACACGGATGCGGAGGTTAAGAAACAACAAAGGGAAATAATTGACTATCTGCTTGATAAGTTAGGCTCTGCTTCTGATGTCAGGCTTTTCGGGGTTCCACGTGGAACAGAAGAAAAGATTCCGCTTTTCTCTTTCTGTGTTGATGGAGTGCACCATGAAGACCTTGCCCTGATACTCGATAAGATGGGTATCGCCCTCCGTTCAGGCCAGATGTGTGCCGAACCTCTGATGGACCGTTTCGGGGTTACGGGTATGCTACGGGCTTCGATCGCACCGTATAACACTATGGAAGAAGCTGAGTATTTCATCAAATGCCTTGACAGGGCGAAGAAGATGCTGAGGGGCTGAATATTATGCATATGAAGAGTTTAGAAGAAGTTAAAGAAGCCATAGTAGAGGATTTTTCCGTTTACGAAGAGTGGCTCGACAAATATGAGTACCTGATTGAATTGGGTAGGAATCTGTCGGAGTATCCGGAGGAAAAGAAGACCGACGACCGTCTCATTCAGGGCTGCCAGTCGCGTGTCTGGCTGGATTCGGAAGTCAAGGAGGGGAGGATATGGTTTACTGCTGACAGCGATGCGATAATAACGAAAGGAATCATTTCACTCCTTATCAGTGTCTATTCCGGGAGGACTGCGGCCGAGATCGCAGGGGATGACTTCGGTTTCATAACCGAGATCGGCCTGAAGGATAATCTTTCTCCGACAAGGGCAAACGGCCTTGCTTCCATGATAGACAGGATAAGGACCATAGCTGAAGAGAATTTGTGATATGGCAAAGGACGAGATACTGTCTGCTTCAGATGTAAAGGAACTGGCACCGCTCTATGAGAGCGTTGTCCTGGCCATAAAGCAGGTATATGATCCTGAAATTCCGGTCAACATATATGACCTGGGGCTTATTTACGAGCTGAATATCAACAAGGATCACGAAGTTTACATCAAGATGACTTTCACAGCCCCGAACTGTCCTATGGCAGACGAGGTCATAGCGGATCTCAGGCACAATGTTGAAAACACTCCCGGGGTCAAGGGAGTTAAAATCGATCTCGTTTTTGAACCCGCCTGGGACACCAGTATGCTTTCGGATGAAGCCCGTGTTGAACTCGGGATGGACGAGGATTTCTAGGAAAGACTGTTTTCTCTGATGGAATTCGTCGATGTATATTTTTCCTTAGGATCCAATCTTGGAGACCGGAAAGAAAACATTATCAAAGCGTTGACTATGATGGACAAGGCCTTTTGCTCCAGACGCAGGGCCTTGTCTTCGATAATTGAGACCCCGGCATATGGGTTCTCTGCCCCGGCGTTTCTGAATTGTGCTGCCCTTTACCGGATCTGCCGGACAGGAGAGACCCCTTCACAAGGAGCACTTCATGTTTTGGACATATGCAAGTGGATCGAGTGGAAGCTGGGCCGCGAAGATCATCCTTTGTACGGGGATTCAGGGGAGAGGATATACCATTCACGTCCGATAGACATTGATATCCTGTTCTATGGAAACGCCAGGATTGCTTGCTGGCGTCCGGCTTATCCTTCGCAGTATCTGATAGTTCCTCATGAAGGAATCCTGGAACGCTCGTTCGTGATGGATCCGTTGCGGGAAATAGCAAAAGAGCCTCTGAAACGGGCTTTCCCGGAATATTTCCGCTAAAAATAAGTATCTTTGTAAGTTAGACTGAAAAATTTAGGAAAAGATATGACTCAAGAAGAAACTTTCAAGGCTCTCGTTGCGCATTGCAAAGAGTATGGCTTCATTTTCCCCTCAAGCGAGATATATGATGGCCTCGCCGCCGTGTATGATTATGGACAGCTCGGCGCTGAGCTGAAAAACAATATCAAGAGATACTGGTGGCTCGCCATGACCCGTCTGAATGAGAATATAGTGGGTATCGACTCCTGTGTT
Source organism: Bacteroidales bacterium (assembly GCA_017443465.1). Classification (GTDB taxonomy): domain Bacteria; phylum Bacteroidota; class Bacteroidia; order Bacteroidales; family UBA932; genus Cryptobacteroides. The sequence continues at coordinate 36,362 of JAFRXO010000009.1, read as the reverse complement.
TTCATGCACCCCAAGACTTGGGTGGCTTCGGGCCATGTTGCGGCTTTCAATGATCCGCTGATCGACAACCGTGACTCCAAAAAGCGCTACCGTGCAGACAACCTGATTGAGGAATATCTGCAGAAGATCGAGGAAAAGATTGAGAAGGAGGTCGCAAAGGGCCGCAAGCGTTTCGGTGAGTCCTTCGATGAGGCCAAGTTCCGCGAGACCAATCCCAACATCCTCAGGGAGAAGGCCAAATATGACGAGGTCCATCAGAGATATTTAAACGCCGAGAACAACAACGATCTGGCTGAATACAAGCAGATTATCCTGGACTGCGGGATCACCGACCCGATTTCAGGAACCAGGAACTGGACAGACGTCCGCCAGTTCAACCTTATGTTCTCCACCCAGGTGAGCAACACCGGGGCCTCCGACGACAAGATCTATCTCCGTCCGGAGACAGCACAGGGCATCTTCGTAGAATATCTGAATGTCCAGAAAACCAGCCGTATGAAGATCCCGTTCGGAATCGCACAGATCGGCAAGGCTTTCAGGAATGAAATAGTCGCCAGGCAGTTCATATTCAGGATGAGGGAATTCGAACAGATGGAGATGGAGTTCTTCTGCAAGCCCGGAACCGAGATGGAGTGGTTCGCGAAATGGAAGGAAAACCGCATGAAATGGCACGTCAACCTTGGGATGGGCGCCGAGAACTACCGCTTCCATGACCATGAGAAGCTCGCCCATTACGCCAATGCCGCCACAGATATAGAGTTCAACTTCCCGTTCGGCTTCAAGGAGCTGGAGGGAATCCACTCCAGGACCGATTTCGATCTCGGGAACCACCAGCGCCTTTCCGGAAAGAAGATCCAGTACTTCGATCCCGAGACCGGTGAGACATATGTTCCCTACTGCGTCGAGACATCTATCGGAGTTGACCGCATGGTGCTCGCAGTTCTCTCACATGCATATGAGGTCCAGCCTCTTGAAGGCGGCGAGTCCCGCGTAGTCCTTCATATCCCGGCTCCCGTAGCCCCTGTCAAGGTGGCTGTGCTGCCTCTCCTCAAGACGGATGAGAGGCTCACTTCCAAGGCTCAGGAAATAGTGGATATCCTCAAGTACGACGTGGCATACCAGTACGACGAAAAAGACTCCATCGGCCGCCGTTACCGCCGTCAGGACGCGATCGGAACCCCGTTCTGCGTCACTATCGACCACGAGACCCTGGAGGACAACTGTGTAACAATCCGCGACCGTGACACCATGGAACAGGTCCGGGTCCCGATCGCGGAAATTCACGACAGATTGGTGAAAGCTACCAGCCTGACCAACCTGCTCAGAAATCTGTAGGTCTATCTCTTGAGCTCCCAGCCGATCTTAAGATTGTCGTAGCTGGAGGCCATGTTGCCAAGAATAGAAGCCGTAGTTCCCTGCGAAGCAGCGACTGCGGCTACTTTTTTGACGAATCCCAGGAACTTGCTGGCGTCGAAAAGCATCTCGCAGCCATTCTGTGAATTCTGGAGCGTACCTGTCATTGAGAGGTACTTCAGGTTCTTTCCGAACTGCAGCTGGATGTTCTTGCCGTCATTGAGGGTCTTCCAGGTGCCTGAGAGAGGCAGTTTCCCGAACTGGCAGGTGAACGTAAGGTCTTCATTGAAGGTGAAGACGGCCGATCCGGGACGGATGCCGACCTTTGACAGATAGGAATCCACCTTGTCTTCAATGGATGCGGTTGCGGCCGTGCCTGCTATGCTTGCGAGGGCATTGGAAGAACTGCTGACTCCGACGGCAGCTCCGTTATAGGTCCATCTGCCGGGGAGGTCGACTGCGGTCAGGTTTCCGGTGTAGGAATAGATTACCTTTGAAATGGAGTTGAGGATGTTACCGGTCTTTCCGGAATTGTCGGCGGCACCAGCAACTGCTCCCAGGATCGAGGAGAGGCCGCCCTGCGCACTTGCGCTGAAACTCATCGCCGCGCATGCAGCGAGGATCATAAGGACTTTTTTCATATGTTTAGCATTAAAGTTTTCATTCGTTTTCGGGCCATCCCTGGGCCTTCATCGGAAGTTCGACGCCGTCCGGAGTAACAAGAACCGCGCCTACATCGCTCTGAGCCATATGTCCGATCACCTCGAAGGTCTGGAAATCGTGCCGGAATGTCTCAAATTGCGAAATCGGGACAACGTAGAGGAGGCGGTAGTCTTCACCGCCGTTCATAGCGGCGGAAACCGTGTCCACACCAAGTTCGCGGCCCAGGTCGAACGAGTTGCCCTCGAATGGGATGCGTTCGGCATATACCTTGGCGCCCAGCCCGGTGTCGCGGACAGTCTGCAGTACGGCGTCAGCGAGGCCGCGGTCGGTCAGCTGTCCATATGAAGGGATTATCCCGGAATCTTCCATCTGGTCCACTATGTTGGGATTCAGTTGCGGGTGGAGGTAGTCTCCGACCATCAGCCGATGCTTTTCCAGCAGTTCTGACCGTTTCTTTTCATCAGTCTCTTTCTTTCCCGCTTCCAGGATCCGGAAACCGAAATAAGCTCCGCCGAGGCTGCCGGATATGCACAGCAGGTCCTTGCTCTGGACTGCCGGCCTCTTGGAATCCCCTATAGTGGTTCCGACAGCGGAAACACTTATGAACAAGCCATTTATAGAGGGGGCTATGTCGAGGTCAAGATCTTCATATGCATAGTTCCGGGCGGCGGTGGAGATGCCTTCCCAGAGCATTTTCATATGCTTGAAATCGAGTTTTGAAGAGACTCCTATGCGCACGGTGAGCGTTTTCGGATGGGCGAATCCGGCAAAGAGCGAGCCTGTCACCGCGGTGACGCATTTGTGCCCCAGGTGCTGAAGCGGGAAGTAGGTCAGGTCAAAATCGACACCTTCCATCAGGCATCGCGAGGTGCATATTACTCCTTCTCCTTCAGCGGGAAAGGTCTGTGCGGCGCGGAAAGGACGGTAGGTGGATCCTTCGTAGAGCCGGCGGATTGCTTCGATGCGCCCCAGGTTGTAGAATGTGTCTTCTGCCATTTTTTTCGCTGTCTGGTCTTTGGCAAAAGTAGCTATTATTTTTTATATTTGTCTTTACAGAAAAACCAGAAGCGATGAAGAAAACAGTATTTGCCCTCCTGGTGGCCCTGATCCTGCTGCCAGTCGGTGTACAAGCCCGTTCAAAGGGCCCCGTCAGCCTTAAAGTCATATCCTATAACATCCGTCTGGGGACCGCCAACGACGGTACCAATTCCTGGAAACTTAGGTATCCTGCATCAGCATTGATGATAAACGACCAGAAACCGGACATCTTCGGACTTCAGGAAGCATATGATTTCCAGAAGGATTACCTGGACGAGGCCTGCAAGGGTTACTCCTGTGTCGGTGTCGGCCGTGATGACGGAAAGAACAAGGGAGAGCAGATGGCCATCTTCTACAACACCAAGCGTATCAAGCTCCGCAAGTGGGGAACCTTCTGGCTTTCAGAGACTCCGGACACTCCGTCCATGGGCTGGGATGCTGCGTGCTTCCGCACTGCTACCTGGGCACTTCTCAAGGACAAGAAGTCCGGAAAGGAATTCTATTATGTAAACACCCATCTCGACCATATCGGAAAAGAAGCCCGTCTTAAGGGACTTGCCCTTATAGTTGACAGGATCAAGGACATCAATCCCGAGGGATTCCCGATGGTCCTTACCGGAGACTTCAACGTAAGGATGGATGACCCGTGCCTGAAAGCCCTTGAAGGAAAGATGGTTTCAGCCAGGGAGACCGCAGTCAAGACCGACCATCACATTACCTACAACGGCTGGGGATCGGTAAAGGATCCGAACACGATCATAGATTACATCTACTACAGCGGCTTCAGCTCCTGCACTGTTTATGAGACCATCACGAAGCCGTATTTCGACAGGGCATTTATTTCCGACCATTATCCCATAACCGCCACCCTCGTTTTCTAGACATATGTCTTTTGTACACCTCCACGTACACACCCAGTATTCCATCCTGGACGGGCAGTCATCTATCGAGAACCTGTTCAACCGCGCGGAAGAGCTGGGAATGAGCGGACTTGCGATTACCGACCATGGCAACATGTTCGGAGTCAAAGAGTTCTTCAAATTCGCCAAGAAGCACCCCGACATCAAACCGGTGATCGGATGCGAGATCTATGTGTCCGTGGGGGACCACCGCGAGAAGAAAAAAGGCTACTATCACCTCATCCTCCTGGCGAAGAACTACCATGGCTACCAGAACCTGATGAAGATAGTCTCCGAGGCCCATATAAACGGAATGTATTATCGTCCCAGGGTCTCGCACGAGGTCCTTGAGAAGTATCATGAGGATCTCATATGCTCGTCTGCGTGCATAGCCGGAGAGGTGCCGAGAAAGATCCTTCAGGGGGACATAGCCGGGGCTGAAGAGGCCATCGAATGGCACAAGAAAGTCTTCGGCGAGGATTATTACCTGGAGGTGATGCTCCATAAGACGGAGGTCCCGGGGCAGTCGCTGGAGGTCTGGGAAGAGCAGAAGAAGTACAACAAGATTCTGTTCGAACTGGCTGAAAAGCACAATGTGAAGGTGATAGCCACCAACGACGTGCATTTCGTGCGGAAAGAGGACGGCGAAGCACACGACAGGCTCATATGCTTGACAACCAATTCGTTCGTTGATGATGTCGACCGTCTCCGCTACACCCGTCAGGAGTATCTCAAAAGCGAGGAGGAAATGAGGGCCCTGTTCCCGGACCATCCCGAGGCCATTGACAACACCATGGAGGTGCTCGATAAGATCGAGAGATACGAGATAGACCGCGGCCATGTGCTTCCTATATTCGTCCTTCCGGAGGACTTCCTCTCCAAGATCGACGAGTATATGGAAAAATACCGCGAGGAGATAGACGAGGGGCGGAATGACGAAAAAGGGAACTACAGGGGGGACAGCTTCTGCCAGTCGGTGGCCTACCTGTGTCACCTTACATATAAAGGGGCTAAAGAACGCTACGGAGAATCGCCGGATGCCTCTGTCCTGGACCGGATAAAGTTCGAGCTCAAGACCATATCCAGGATGGGATTCCCGGACTATTTCCTCATAGTCCAGGACTTCATCAACTGGGGGAAAACCCATGGGGTTTCCGTAGGCCCTGGTCGAGGTTCTGCCGCCGGATCTTGTGTCGCCTATTGCCTCAGGATCACCAATCTGGATCCGATCAAGTACGACCTCCTTTTCGAGAGATTCCTCAACCCGGAGCGTATTTCCATGCCGGATATCGACGTGGACTTCGATGATGAAGGCCGCTACAAGGTCATCCAGTACGTTCAGGAGAAATACGGTACCGACCACATATCCCATGTCATCACATTCGGCACCATGGCCGCAAAGATGGCCATCAAGGACGTCGGAAGGATCAGCCACTTGCCCCTTGACGAGACGAACAGGCTGGCCAAGCTGGTCCCTGACAGGGCCTTCCAGGTCGCCGGAGTTGTGGACAAGGAAGGGAATCCGAAGGACATAAAGCCCACGCTGAAGAACTGCGTGAAATATATTCCGGAACTCAAGAAGGAGTATGAAGAAGGACAGCCTCTGGTTAAAGAGGTCCTGAACTATGCCCTCCAGCTGGAGGGATCCATCAGGCAGACCGGAATTCACGCCTGCGCCATGATCATCGGGCGCGGGGACCTTACGAATTACATTCCCATTACGATGGGCCACGACAAGGCAACGGACCAGGATGTCTGGGTCAGCCAGTACGAAGGCTCCTACATCGAGGAGGTTGGAATGCTCAAGATGGACTTCCTTGGGCTTTCCACCCTGTCCATCATAATGGAATGCCAGAGACTCATCAAGAAGCGTTTCGGCGTGGATATCGATATCGAGAACATCCCGATAGACGATCCGAAAGTCTATGAACTTTACTCCCGCGGAGACACCAAATCGGTCTTCCAGTTTGAGTCTGGGGGCATGATAAACTGGCTGCAGAGACTTCATCCCGAGCGTTTCGAGGACCTCATAGCCATGAACGCCCTCTACCGTCCGGGGCCGATGGACTACATCCCGGACTTCGTGGAGAGGAAAAAGGATCCGACAAAGATCAGCTACGACCTTCCGGACATGGAAGAGTACCTGAAGGAGACCTATGGCGTGACCGTTTACCAGGAGCAGGTGATGAGGATTTCCCAGAAGGTCGCAGGTTTCTCGCGCGGCAAGGCGGACAAGCTCCGCAAAGCCATGGGAAAGAAGAAACTGGACGTCCTGGAATCCCTTCACTCGGAGTTCATCGAGGGCGGAACCAAGAACGGTCATCCTCTCGAAATGCTCGAGAAGATCTGGGCGGACTGGCGCAAGTTCGCCTCATATGCTTTCAACAAGTCTCACGCTACCTGCTATGCTTGGGTGTCCTACCAGGTTGCATGGCTGAAAGCTCACTATCCCTCCGAATTCCAGGCGGCCAACCTGAGCCAGAATCTCGGCAACATGGAAGAGCTGAAGTCCATAATGGACGATTGCAAACGCCACCGTATCAAGGTCCTCAGCCCGGATGTAAACGAGTCTGACGCCCATTTCACAGTCAACAAGGACGGCAACATCCGTTTCGGACTCGGAGGCCTCAAGGGCTTCGGCTCCAATGTGGTTGATGCCATTATCACCGAGAGGGAATCCGGAGGCCAGTTCAAAGACCTTTATGATTTCGTGGAAAGGATGGCCGGAGGCGTCAACAGGAAGGCCATGGAGACCCTGGTGTGGTCCGGAGCCCTGGATTCCTTCGGCCACAAGAGAACCCAGTATTTCCGTCCTGCGGCCGACGGGGAACCGTTCATCGACTCCGTCCTGCGCTATGGCGAACTTGTCAGGCAAGACAAGGAAAATGCTACCATATCCCTATTCGGGGACACGGAAGAATTCAAGCCTGTGAGGCCGGAAGTTCCGACAATGAGCGGGGACGAGGATATAATGGACATCCTGCAGCGGGAGAAAGAACTTGTCGGGATGTACCTGTCGTCCCATCCTCTCGACCAATATGCCTTTGAGATAAAGACCTTTACCAATTGTGAGCTCTCTCGTCTGGGTGAATATATCCAGGAATGTGAGACCAAGAAGCAGAAGGCAAAGATTTGCGTCGCAGGAATAGTTACTGATTCCAAGGTCCTTACGACAAAAAGCAACCGGCCGTGGTCCAAAACCATGATAGAAGATTACAGCGGCAGCTATGAGCTGGCCCTCTTCGGTAAGGACCATGAGACCTTCCTGCCCTACCTTGGCAAAGGCGAGAGGATCTTCATAGAAGGCGAAGTCGGTCCTAAATGGGCTCCCCGGGACGACGGAAAGCCGGTACCCTGGGATTTCAAGGTCAAGTCTGTCCGCCTCCTGGGCAATGTCACTGACGATTTCGTAGCGGGCTTCCGCATATGCCTGAATACCCCTGTCCTGACACAGGAATTCCGTCATTCCCTTGTAGATGTCCTCAAGAGCCATAAGGGGAACGTGCCCCTCTATCTTCAGCTCTATGATCCGCAGACCCGCTACAGGATCAACATGTCTTCACGCAAGTACAAAATAACAGTCGACTCCGACTTGATAGACGGAGTCGACTCTCTGGGTCTCCAATGGGAGGTTGTCAAGAAGTAAAGCTACTTCTTGACAACCGCCTTGGTAGGATTCTTTTCTTCTTTGCGCTTCTGTGCTGCGACGGTTGAGTCGTACATCACAGGTGTACCGATCATGATGGACGCATAGGTTCCGATGACAACACCAAGGCAGAGGGCAACTGACAGTCCCCTGATGGATTCACCACCGAAGATCGCAATGGCGAGCATTGTGATAAGGGTTGTGATAGAGGTGTTTACGGTACGTGTCAAGGTTGCGTTCAACGCCAGGTTGGTGTTGGTCTTGAAGTCCGTATTCGGATGCAGGGAGCGGTATTCCCTGATTCGGTCGAAGATAACCACGTTGTCGTTGATGGCGTAACCGATGATGGTCAGGATAGCCGCGATAAACGTCTGGTCAACGTCCAGGTTGAACGGCAGGATGCCGCTGAAGAAGGAGAAGAAACCGATGACGATGATAGCGGTGTGAGCCAGTGAAACGACACCTCCGAGTCCCCAGGTCCAGCCCTTGAATCGAACTGCGATGTAGGCGAAGATGACGAACAGGGCAAGGATGACTGCGATGATGGCGTTGCGCCTCATGTCGCTTGCGATGGTAGGACCAACCTTGTCGGCGGAAATGATACCATTGGGATTAGCAAGCGTTGAGGTGAAGTCACTCAGCTGGATCGGCTCCTTGTAGAACTGCTTGACAGCATCGAAGAGCATTCCTTCAACCTCTGTATCAACATCGGTAGATTCCTGGTCAACCTTGTAGGTGGTGGTGATCTTCATCTGGGTCGGACCACCGAACTGCTTGACCTCTGCGGAAGCGCCTTCGCCAGCGGAGGAGAAAACAGCCTCGACAGCATCCCTTACAGTCTCGGCAGCGACCGGCTGGTCAAAGCGTACGACATATGTACGGCCACCCATGAAATCGACACCGTAGGTGAAGCCCTTGAAGCATATGGATGCGAGGGACAGGACGATGAGCGTTCCGGAGATGATGTAGGACCATTTCCTTGCGCCGAGGAAGTCGATGTGGGTGTTCTTGAGGAAGTTGCGGGTGATGTTGTTGTCGAAGGAAATGCTCTTGCCCTTGCTTGCACGGCGCTCCAGGATGAGCCTCGAAATGAAGATGGAGGTCAGCACTGAAGTGATGATACCGATGATAAGGGTGGTGGCGAAGCCCTGGACCGGGCCGGAACCGAACACGAAGAGGACGATACCGGTAAGGAGGGTGGTCACCTGTCCGTCGATAATGGCGGAGTAAGCGTTGTGATAACCGTCTGCGATAGCCTTGGAAAGGCCCTTTCCGGCAGCTAGTTCCTCTTTGATCCTCTCGTAGATAATAACGTTCGCGTCAACAGCCATACCCATCGTCAGGACGAGACCGGCGATACCGGGCAGGGTCAGGACGGCGCCGAAGGAAACCAGGGTTCCGAAGAGCAGGAGGACGTTGCACAGAAGGGCGGCGTCAGCTGCAAGTCCGGCTCCCGAGTAGAAGAGAACCATGTAGATGAGGACCAGCAGGAAGGCGATCAAGAAGGAAATCATACCAGACTTGATGGACCTTGCACCGAGGGAGGGACCTACGACCTGCTCCTGGATGATCTTGGCCGGAGCGGGAAGCTTACCGGACTTGAGGACGTTGGTAAGGTCGGTTGCCTCTTCTACGGTGAAGTTTCCGGAGATGGAGGACTGTCCGCCTGTGATTTCGGTCTGGACATTCGGATAGGAGTAAACCATTCCGTCCAGGACGATGGCGATCTGTTTGCCGATGTTCTCCTTGGTAAGGCGTGCCCAGGTGGTGGCGCCCTCGGCGTTCATTGACATGGACACTGAAGGAGTTCCCCTGTTGACACCCTGGCCGTCATAGGAAACGCGGGCGTCGGTGACTGCTCCGCCGTCGAGGGGAGCGGTGCCGGTGCGGGAGTTGTCCTTGATGGCGATGAGCTCATAGATGTTGGTGTTACCCTCAATCATAGAGGTCGGCTTGACACTCCACATAGCCTTGAACTCCGGCGGGAAGATCTCGCGGATCTGCGGCATGGCCAGATACCTGTTGACCTTGGCGGTGTCGGCTGCGACGGAGAAACCTATGCATGCATTGCCCCTGGCCTGTGAAGGCTGGAGAATTGCGTAGAGAGGATTGGCCTTGCGGAACTGCTCCATCTCTGCGGCATTGTCGGCGTTCTGGGCGATCTCCTGCTGGAGAAGGCTGTCGGCGGCGTTAGTCTGCTGTGCAGCAGTTGCTTCTGTAGCCTCGGGAGCCTCAGGAGCGTCGTCGGAAAGGATCTGTGCGAGCATGGAGTTGGCCTCTTCGATGTACTGAGCGATCTCAGCATTGTCGAAGGTTGTCCAGAATTCGAGGGATGCGGTTCCCTGGAGAAGTTTGCGCACACGCTCAGGCTCCTTCACGCCAGGAAGCTCGACGAGGATCCTGCCGCTGTTGCCAAGCCTCTGGATGGAGGGCTGGGTAACACCGAAGCGGTCGATACGGTTACGGAGGACATTGAATGAGTTGGCGATGGCACTTTCGGCCTCTTCCCTGATGACAGAGATGACATTCTCGTCGGTGGACTCGGGTTTGATCCTGTCCCTCATTTCATATGTACCGAAAATCTGGGCGAGCCTCTGTCCGGCACCGACCTCCTGCCATGCGTCAGCGAATTCAGTGATGAAGTCGCGCCTGGAGGTGACGCTGCGCTCCTCTGCGAGAGAGAGTGCCTGCAGGAAGGCGGGATTCTGGTTGTTGCCGGATATAGCTTTTACAAGGTCTTCGAGTTCGACCTGCAGCATGACGTTCATACCGCCCTTGAGGTCGAGACCAAGATTTATCTCCCTGTTCTTTACGTCCTGGTAAGTGTAGCCAAGATAGACTTTCTTGGTTGCGATGGAATCCAGGAACCACCTGTTCTGGTCTGTTCTGATTGAATCCAGCCAGAATGCCTGATCGTCGGCTGCAACATTGCCGAACGCAGGGGTCTGCTGTGCCGCAAGCACCGCTTTCTCAGCGAAATCCTTGGCCTTCTTCTCCTGGAGATTTGTCACCAGGGTAAAGGAAAGTTGCCACAAACTTGCGATAATCAGCAGAATCGCCACTAATCTGATTGCACCTTTGCTTTGCATTGTAAAGATATTAGTTTTTAAACTTTAGCTTGCAAATTTATTGTTTTTTATTCTTATAACGAAATTTTCTACCTTTTATTTAGTATTTTTGCAGTTCCACAACATATATGAAACGGGTATTGAAGACATATGCCATCGCCGCAGCCGTCCTCCTGGCGGCTCTCCCGTGCGGAGCACAGTCTCTTCCCGACACGCTTGCAGTTCCTGCCGAGGAACGTGTTTCCGTGCCGGAGCCTGTCGCGGTTTCTCCTTCTCAGCTTCTCGTCAGTGCTGATTCTCTCCGCCGGGCATATGATTTCGCCGCCGCGCTGGAAGTATATCAGAAGGCCGTCGCCTCCGCTCCGGATTCGCTGTTCAGGGTTGATGCGCAGGAAAGGATGCTCCTGGCCCAGAACGGGTTGAATATGACAGAATATTGCAGCGATCCCGTCGTCGTGGCGAAGAGACGCTTCTCCCTCAGTGACTTTTTCCTTTTCTATCCGCTTGAGAACCGGTCATGGCGGAGCCTTCCCAATCCGCTGGATTCTCTCAAGGACAGGTCCGTGAGCGCTACATATGTTCCCGAGGGCGCGCGTACGATATATTATTCCACTCACGACCAGGACGGGATCCGCAACATATATGTCACCCATTCCCTGGACACCGCGTGGACCGCACCCGAACTCATCAACGAGCAGATCACCTCGACATCCAACGAGATCTGGCCTATGCTGAGCCCCGACGGAAAGTCCCTCTACTTCGCATCTGAAGGCCTTTACGGAATGGGAGGATATGACATATATGTGTCGCGCTGGGACAGGGAGACTCATGACTGGGGCATCCCGGTGAACCTGGGCTTCCCTTATTCGTCGCCTTATAACGACTACCTTTTCATCAATACGGAGGACGGGAAGTATTCCCTGTTCGCCTCGGACCGCGAATGTCCCGGAACGGACAGCGTCTATGTATATGTGCTGGAGTACGATCCGATGCCTGTAAGGCGGGCCGAGACCTCACCGGAAAGGCTCAGGAACCTCTCGCGGCTGTCTCCTTCCTCCGACCCGACGCATATGGACAACGGATCCGCCGTTTCTGAGGAAATGCCTGAGAATGAGGACACGAGACGCTATATGGCGAAGATGTCCCAGGTCAGGATGCTCCGCGACTCCATATATGCATATGGAAAGAGGATGGATACCCAGAGGGCGGTTATTTCCAAGACGGAGGACCAGAATGAGAAGAACGCCCTTATCGCGCGCGTAATAGAAATGGAAGCGGGGCTGCCGTTGCTTCAGGACTCCCTTGCGAAAGCGTCGAAGGAACTGCAGATCATAGAGATGGACTTTCTGACCAAGGGAGTGGTTATCGATCCGGACAAGGTGCAGACCACGGTGGAGAAGGAGGTCGTGGGGACCTCTTCGGGATATGCATTCTCGAAGAACCGCATGGGCGGACGCCTGAAAATGAAGGTCCAGCGGCCGAAACCGGTGTTCGACTATTCTTTCAAGGTCCTTCCCGAGGGGCGCTTCGCCGAGGATAACACCCTTCCTACAGGCCTGGTGTACCAGATCCGTCTTTTCTCTTCGGCTTCACATGCAACCGTGAGCCAGCTCAGGGGCCTTTCCCCTGTTTTCGAGCAGAGGAGCGCATCGCTGCGTTACACCTATTATGCAGGATTGTTCAAGACCTATAAGGAGTGTCTCCAGAGCCTGAACCAGGTCAAGAGGGCAGGATTCCGGAGCGCTTCCATAGTGGCTTTCAACGACGGGTCTCCGATTGCAACCGACAGGGCCCGTGCAATGGAAGGTTCAAACAGGTCCCTGTGGCAGGTGAAGATCTGGCCGGTGGACGGAGTGTCGCTTTCCGACGCTGTGATGTCCGTGATCAGGCAGCACACAGAGGCTGACATAGCCAGGGTTGTTGAGAACGGTTCGGTGGTGTACATCGTAGCTCCTTTCGAGGCTAAGGCAGACGCAGAGTCTATGGTGTCTTCCCTGAAGGCCGTAGGCCTGGCGAATGTGATGGCTTCGGAAATCCGCTGATCTGGCCGGATTTCGGTGGAATCTTTGCATTCCCGAAAATTCTTCTTATATTTGCAGTCCTATCTGATTTCAGAACCACATCCGGAGAGGTGGGTGAGTGGCTGAAACCACAGGTTTGCTAAACCTGCATACGGGTAACCGTATCAAGGGTTCGAATCCCTTCCTCTCCGCAAAAAGGTAGCAAAAACTGCGTCAAGCTTGCTTGAACGCAGTTTTTTGATGCCTTTTTGCAAGCCCGCCGCAGGCGGGCAGGGATAGCGCAAGCGGCCGCAGGCCGCGTAGCGGAATCCCTTAGGAGAGGAAGGGAAATCCCCCCACTTGTGGCCTAGGTGCCACTGATTCCTTCTTTGCAGGGCCCCCGGCGAGCGGAACGGGATAGCGCAAGCGGCCGCAGGCCGCGCAGCGGAATCCCAACTTTTGCTATCTTTGTATCAGTAACCACTGCTAAACCTCCACTCAATGAAATCAAGACACCTCCTCGTCACCATCAGCCTCCTCGCCGCCCTCCTGTCCATCCTTTCCTGCAGCCGGGCCACCCAGACTGACACCGACCCGGTCCTTTACGGCAATCACAAGCCCTACACCCGCTGGTGGTGGTTCTCCTCCGAGATCGACAAATCCGAAGTCAGGGACCAGCTCATATGGCTTCGCGACCACGAATTCGGCGGAGTAGAGATCGCATGGGTCTATCCCATGCTCCTCGCCAAGGACACGCCGCACCCCGACTTCCTTTCAGAGCAGTGGAGCGAACCAGTCATATATGCCAAGAAAGTCGCGGACTCCCTCGGACTCGGATGCGACTTCACATATGGGACACTCTGGCCATTCAGCGATGTGGACCTGCCCGCAGGAGACGGCACCAGGACCTGGTTCGACACTGTAGAAGTAGCCCGAAGGCCCTACACATGGGACCATCCGAAAGAGGCCAGGATCCTCAACCACCTCGACAAGGAGGCGTTCTACAGATATGCCGAAAAGATGAACAAAGGCTTGCGCAAGGCATATGCGGGGTCTCCTTCCGGTCTTTTCGTAGATTCCTGGGAAGTCGAAACCGAATACCTGTGGACCAAGGGCTTCGGAGAAACATTCCAGAAAGAACACGGATATGCCATAGAACCGTTCATGGAAGCGAGGACCCTCTACGATGATGATAACTCTGACGTCCGCTACGACTACATGAAGACCATGTCTGGCTATGTCTTGCGTGAGTTCTACGGCCCGTTCGCCGAAAACGCCCGCAGGGAAGGAGCCTTCTCCAGGGCCCAGTGCGGCGGTGCGCCCACAGACCTCCTGACCGCCTTCACCCTCGTCGACATCCCGGAAACCGAAGCCATCCTCTACGAACCGTGCTTCAGCCGGATAGTCGCCTCCGCGGCCGCCCTCGGCGGCAAGCAGGCCGTTACGTCCGAGACATTCACGTGCATGTATGGGTGGACCGGCCTCAGGTACAAGGACGGATACGGACACAGCCCCCATCAGGGAGAGGAGCAGATCGCCGACCTGAAACTGGTCTGCGACGCCCTCTTTGCCAATGGAACCAACCAGATCATATGGCACGGATTCCCATATAACGGCATAGGCAATAAGGACCATTGGTTCTACACCACCTGCCAGGTCAGCACCAGCGACGAAGACAACCTCACGGGAGATGCCCTCACCAGCTTCAACCGCTACATGGCAGACGTCTCAAGTTACATGCGGAAGGGCCGCACCTACAGTGACCTCGCGGTTTACATCCCGACGGAGGATGCCTGGATGGGAGGGGCTTACCCTGAGGAAGTTACCAGCAAGATGGCATGGGCGCTCGGAGAATATGAAATGCGCTATGTCGAAACCCCTGAAGCCTTCAAGGGAATGAATCCCCTCTGGGTCAACGGCCATTTCCTTCAGTCGGCCAAGTACAGAGACGGAGCCCTTTACTGCGGGGATGAAGTCTTCCGCGCCCTTTACGTGGATGTGGAGTACATGGATCATTCCTCATTGGAAAGCATCCTTTCCCTCGCCCGCAGCGGCCTGCCGGTCTGCTTGGCACAAAGGCCCTCGGAACCAGGGAGAGTCAAGCACGAAAACTATGGGAAACTCCTGGACGAACTCTATGCCCAGCCTTCAGTATCATCCGAGCCATCAATTATTTCCACCAAGAGACTCATCGAGGGTGATAGCATCCCGGACTTCTGGTGCCGTGAGGACGGAGACGACCTCTACATCTTCCTGGCCAACCCCTACACCGATATCGTGACCTACCCGATGGAATACGGTTGCGCTTTCAAGGATGAGGGCAGCGTAAGGCAGGTCACGGTGAACCATCACGGGAAAAGTGAAGGTGTCACCCTGGAATTCAAGCCGATGGAATCGATCCTGCTGAAAGTGTCCCCCGACGGGATCAGCCAGGTCGATCTCGGATACGTTCCTCCCGTACTTCCGGGGTACAATGATTAGTTCCGCCCGGATCAGGAAGTTTACACCCCCAGTGCCTGGCGGAGGTCCCCGATGATGTCATCAACATCCTCCAGTCCTATGGACAGGCGGATGAGTTCCGGAGAAATGCCCGCTTCGAGCAATTGCTCGTCAGACAGCTGGCGGTGGGTGTGGGATGCCGGGTGGAGTATGCAGGAATAGCAGTCCGCCACATGGGTCTCAATGGTAATCAGCTTCAGCGAATCTATGAAGCGGTTGGCATATGCCCGGTCCCCGTTCACGGCGAAAGCCATTACACCGCATGAGCCGTTCGGGAGGTATTTCTGCTGGAGGGCGTGATCCGGGTCCGAAGGAAGGTCCGGGTACATGACCCATTTAATGGCAGGGCATTCATCCAGGAAGGCCGCCACCTTGCGGGCGTTACTGCAATGCCTTTCCATACGCACATCCAGGGACTGAAGCCCCAGGCCCAGATAGAATGCATTCTGCGGGCTCTGGATAGATCCCAGATCCCTCATCAGCTGGCTCGTAGCCTTGGTGATATATGCCAGTTTCCCGAATTTCTTGGTGTAGGTGAGCCCGTGGTACGAAGGATCCGGCTGTGTGAGGCCCGGGAACTTGTCAGCGTGCTCATCCCAGTTGAAGTTTCCGCTGTCCACAAGGACTCCGCCGACCTGCACACCGTGCCCGTCCATATATTTCGTAGTGGAATGGGTGACAATGTCGGCTCCCCATTCGAAGGGACGGCAGTTCACAGGAGTCGGGAAGGTGTTGTCCACAATCAGCGGCACCCCGTGACTGTGGGCCAGTTTCGCAAAGCGCTCCACATCCAGGACGCGCACACCGGGATTCGAAAGCATCTCGGTGAAGACCAGCTTGGTGTTGGGACGGAAGGCGTTCTCCAGGACCTCGTCCGAAGCCTCCTGGTCCACGAAAGTCACATCTATGCCCATTTTCTTAAGCGTAGTGCCGAGAAGGTTGAAAGTACCGCCGTAGATTCCCGCGGTAGAAACGATGTGCCCCCCGCATTCGCATATGTTGAAGCAGGCGAAGAAGTTAGCTGCCTGTCCCGAAGAGGTGAGCATGGCGCCCACGCCGCCTTCCAGGGCTGCAATCCTCGCTGCGACCATGTCATTGGTCGGATTCTGAAGGCGAGTATAGAAATAGCCGTTGTCCTCCAGGTCGAAGAGACGGCCCATCTGTTCGCTGTTCTCGTATTTGAATGTTGTGCTCTGGATGATAGGAATCTGGCGCGGCTCGCCCTTTCCCGGCGTGTAGCCCGCCTGAACGCATTGTGTCGCTTTCTTCATAGTTTCTTCATTTCAGGCTGATTGTCCCAGCCTTTTTCAAAATACAAATATATACAAAGTTTCATTCACCTGTGTTTTTCATTATATTTGTTCCCTATATAACCATTTATAAACACATAGGAACCACATATGAATATCAGGAAGATTATATCCGCATTTTCCCTTTTACTTCTCTGTCCGTTTGTCTGCCGTTCCCAGGTTGGACGCCTGCCGACAGTTACCGACATAGATTACAATTATTCACAGGAAGTCAGCGGAATCGATGACATGGCCTGGACATGGTGGTTCGGACCCCAGGTCTGGTCGTCCGATGACTACAAGTCAAAGCTCTGGTGGGGTTATACTTCCGCACGGGGCTATACCGGGGTCGCCGAATACGACGCGGCCAGCCGCAGCTTCAGGAAGATGCACCTCAAAAAGGGGCCCTGGCTGGACGACCACAACAACAGCGTCGTGGTCCTGCTCCCGGACAGGAGGCTGGGCTGCATCTATACGAACGGCCATGACAAGGGGAACCAGGTTTTCGTCAGGATATCCAAATCATATGAATCCATCGACGAATTCGACGATGCCGTCGCGATCGACTTCGTGGGCACAACGACATATGTCCAGTACTTCTTCATGAATGGGAAGCACTACATATTCACGAGGACCCATCAGGGCACATACAAATGGGCCTGGACTTGCTCGGAGGACTTCGTGCACTGGTCGGTGCCCGCGGAATTCATATCCGCGACCAACAAGAGGTACTACATAAAGATGCAGAAAGTGACCGATGTCGACGGAGTTATCCGGGTCATTGCCTACGGACATCCGACGCAGAGCACGGACAGCAACATCCGGATGGGTTTCATCAATTTCAATGACGGAAACATCTACAACAAAGACGGTAAGACCGTAGTCACCCGTCTCGGGGAGAGCTTTTACTATACTGATCTCGACATACTGTTTCCGCACGAAGAAGGGAAAGTCCTGCGTCTTTTCGACGTGGCGGCTTCTCCGATGGCTGAATGCGCCGTCGCCGTGGCTTCATTCACTAAAGATATAAAGACGGATTCACGCTATCTCATCTACAGGAACGGCTCCATCCAGGACATCTCCGCAGGGGGCCTTCCTTTCTGGGACAACTCCGTCTATCTCGGAGGGATGACTTTCCTGGACAAAGACAGGGTAGCGGTATGCCGTAACGACGGCCTTCCCGACAACGGGACGGACTATGTCGAACTCTGGAGGTACAAAGGCAATAAATGGAAAATGGAAAAATGCCTCCACAAGGAAAAGGTCGGAGAAAACATCATACGCAACATCCGCCCGCTGGTTGACTACAACGGACGTTATCTCCTTTGGCAGCGTGGCTGCTATGACAATCGCCAGAAGCCCCACACCTTCACTCTGGAGGCTAAGATTTACGACCTCAAAACGGGGAAGCAGATTAGATAAAACCTTGATTATGACACGAAACCACATCAGCACAATTTTCCTGACGCTCATTTCCGCCTTGGCTATATCTTCCTGCGGCAACGTCAGCCCCATGGATTTCGAGGGTACGGACACCGAAAGGATCCAGGCCGCCGTAGATGCCGCAGCAGGCAAGAAGGTGGTTATTCCGGCACGGAACCCCCGCGGAGGGGACATATGGGAAATAGACCGCGCAATCACTCTTCCGTCCCACACCACCCTGATCCTTGACGGCTGCACGCTTCAGCTCACCGACGCATCGAGGGACAACATGTTCCGCAGCGCCAATGTGGGTGAAGGCATCAAGGATCCCGGCAAATTGGAAGACATTTCGATCATAGGACGGAACGGAGCCACGCTCCGCGGAGCTGACAACCCGCGTTCCACCGGAGACTCACGCAGGAACCTCAGCACGGGAGATTTCTCCCTCAGCCACAATCCGGGGTGGAACAGCTACGGCACCGACGCCGGCAAGGAAGGCCTGAAACAGAGAGGCGACTGGCGCAACATAATGATCCTCCTCGCATATGTTGACGGAGTGAAGATGGAAGGCTTCCGCCTCGAGAACGCCCACTGCTGGGCCATATCTTTCGAGAGGGTCCTGAATGCCGACCTGACAAATCTCGAACTGTACAGTCCTGAGGTCCGCGTGATCGACGGCAAGCGCAAATCTGTCTTCAACGCCGACGGCATCGACCTCAGGGAAGGGTGCAAACACTTCAATATAAGCAATATAAAGGCGGTGACCGGAGATGATCCCATAGCCCTTTCTGCCCTCCAGGGCGGCAAAGGGGAGAGCGGCGACGTCAACTCCACCATGGTCACCAGCAAGCCACACACGGGTCCCGAAGACGACATCGAGGACATCCACATCAGCAACATCATGACCGACTGCAGGGGAGTCGCCATCCGGAGCAGCGATTCCGCCGGAATCCATCACATATACATCGACAACCTGACGTCCAGCCCCATCGAGGGGGTCACATCACTCAGCCGTCCGTTCGTCATCCTGCTCGGCAACACGAACTACGGGAATCCCGCCGATGCATATGCGATCCACGACATATACATTTCCAATGTCCGCGGCGCCGGGAGCGACTTCATACAAGTGAAATCGGCTATATCCGACATCAGCGTCACCGACTGTACCTATGACAGTCCTTCCGGAAAGGACCTTATCACATATCTGGTCGATCCCGCGAGCTGCAGGAACATAAGCGTCGAGAGCAGTTCCACCCTCCGGACGCAGACATATGGAAAAGCCATTCCCGTGGGCAGGGCGTGGAGCGTGTCCTTCCCCGCCGCTGGCGGCAAACGCTTCTTCACTGACACCCTGGCCTTGTCGCTTGCCAGGTTCGGAGTCGGTTCCGACGAGGCGGAGTACTCTTCGGCAATAGAAATAGCCGACACCCGTACGGCTGACGGATGGTTCCTGGATCTCGGCGTTGTCCGCGGAAAGGCAACCGTTACACTTAACGGAGAAGTTGCAGACGAAGTCTTCGGCGCGGACGCCCATGAAAGCCGGATCGATGTCACACGTCTGTTGAGGCCTGGTGTCAACCTGCTTGAAATCCGCATCAAGAAACTGGATGACAAGCCCTTCGGGCTTTTCTCCGGAGTGAGCCTCATTCCCGTGTACAACCCTCTCCCCTCTTCGGAAACCATCATCGGACAGACCAGGCTGGTCAATGACCGCTTCATGAAAATGTTCGAAGACCCCTCCAAGCCTGTTCCATTCCCGTCAAGGCACAAGACATATGAGGGAAACATATGGACCAGAGGCGTTTACTTCGAGGGACTCATGTCCCTTTACGCGGCTGACAGCCAGAGTTCCTATCTGGACTACGCACGCCGCTGGGGCGAGACCTTCGACTGGAACATGAGGAACGGAGAACCGCTTACCCGCAACGCCGACAACTACTGCTGCAGCCAGACTTACATCGATCTCTACAGGATTTTCAAGGACCCGGCCATGATTGCCAATGTCAAGACCTGTATGGAGAACATCCTTTCCACTGATGAGTCTGACGCCGACTGGACCTGGATCGACGCTATACAGATGGGGATGCCTGCGCTGGTCAAATATGGAGTTACAGCCGGACGTCCGGAGTTCTTCGAAAAGGCCTGGAAGATGTACAAATGGGCCCGCGACCGCTTCTGGAACCCCGAAGACGGGCTCTGGTGGAGGGATGCTTCCTTCTGCCCGCCCTACACGACTCCAGGCGGGAAGGACTGCTACTGGGCAAGGGGCAACGGCTGGGTGCTTGCGGCATATATGCGTGTCCTTGACGAACTTCCGCAGGACGCTCCGCACCGGGATGTCTATGAGGCAGACTTCAAGGCAATGTGCGAAGCCCTGGTTTCCTGCCAGAGGCCGGACGGCACATGGAACTGTTCCCTTGAGGATCCAGAGGACTTCGGCGGACCGGAAGCCACCGGGACATCCCTGTTCATCAGCGGTCTGTCTTGGGGCCTCAGGACCGGAAGGCTTGACCGCAAGACCTATCTGCCCGTGATCTCGCGTGCATGGAACGGACTTAAGCGCATATGCATCCATGAGGACGGCTTCATCGGCTATTCCCAGGGGACCGGCAAGGAACCTAAGGAAGCGCAGCCGCTAAGCTACGACCGCATCCCGGATTTCGAGGACTTCGGGACAGGGTGTTACCTTCTCGCCGGGAGCCAGGCGGCCCTGCTCTCCCGCTTCCTGGAGGAGAATGACAATATTTCAACCTTATGAAAAAGATTTTCCTGATTGCGGCGGCGGTCCTGATGGCCCTGCCGCTTTTTGCAAAGGTTCCGGGTTGCGTGACAGTGACCCGCGACCGGCTCCTCAGCGGAGAAAAGCTTATGGCTGAGGAGTTCCCGCGTTGCAGTAAAAAAGGCAATAGCCTGGTTTTCATCGCAGGCGTGGAGTCTTTCGGAAAACTGACCATCGGCATGGGCTTCGAGTCTTACCGCGCCAGGTGGATAGTCATTGACGGAAAGGGAGTTTCGCTGTACACCAGAGAAAAGGAAAACACCCTTGTAGAATCCTTTGAGCATGGTGTCACGGTCAAGGACTTTATAGTGATATCCATTCGCCAGCGCGTTGATGGAAAGTCCGATTTCATCCTCCAGAGCGGCGGAAGTTCCTTCCGGCAGGTCCTCTCGACAACTACGGACATGAACGGCTGTCCCCAGGTCATATGCGATGGCACGGTCCTGTCCGATGTCCGCCTTTCGTGCGGGAATGCCGACCTGGACAAGGACATATGGCTTTTCGGCGACAGTTATTTCGGAATCAACAGCGCCCGCTGGCCGGGTTACCTGAAAGATGCGGGATATGTGGACGGCTACTATATCAACGGCCTTGCCGGGCAGAATTCCAAAGGCGCGCTTGATGACCTCAGGAGGGCCCTGGCGCTTGCAACTCCGAAATTCCTGGTATGGTGCCTGGGGATGAATGATCCCGATGAACGCTGGCTGACATGCTTTGAGGAGGTGAAGTCCATATGCCGTGACAAAGGCATATGCCTTGTTCTCTCTACGGTCCCTTCGGTCCCGACGCGTTCGAAGGAACTGATCAACAAGACAGTACGTGAAAGCGGGCTGCGTTACGTGGATTTCAGCGAGGCCGTCGGGGCTACGCCGGACGGGACATGGTACGAGGGTTGCCTTCACACCGACGGGGTGCACCCGACGCCGCTCGGGGCCCGCTATCTTGCCATGCGTTTCCTTGCGGATTTCCCGGAAATCACCCTTACAGCCTATTCAGAGGGTACACTGTAAAGTAAAAAGAGCTATCTTTGACTGGTTGTTTTTACGATTAAATAGAGAATCATGCGTTTGAACAAAATCGTATTCATTGCAGCTGCCATGCTTGCGGTCGCGGCATGCAGCAAGGAAAAAGAGACGGAAAAACCTGTTGTAAAGCCTGATGACCCTCAGCCTGAGCAGCCGCAGGAGACTCCGTTGACTTTCACGGCTACCATTCAGGAGTTCACTGAAGCGCAGATCGGTACCAAGACCGCCATGTCTGGCCCCCTCTCCGCCAAGTGGCAGCCCGGGGACAGGATCGCCGTGTTCTGCGGGAAAAGCACTTCGCAGTATTCATATGTAACATCGGCCGGTGACGGGACCTTTACGGGAAACGGCAAGAAGGCTTCCCTCTATAGGGCTGTCTATCCTTCAGGAATGACTACCGGCTTTTCCCTGGGAAAGAGCGAGAGTGTCCCTGACACATTGAGCATACATTTCCCTTGCGAGCAGACAGCGGTGAACGGGAGTTTCGACCCGACGGCCACGGCAGCGGTCTGCACATCAACCGATGACAAGCTGGCTTTCCAGAATGTCGGAGGACTCGTGCGTTTTACCCTTAACGGCACGGGAATCACAAAGGCTACTCTCCGTACTCCGGACGGCACCCGTTTCGGCGGCGTGGCCAAGGTCATCATGGACTCCGGCAACGACCCGGAGATTGCATCATATGTGGACAAGAAGTCCGCGTATTCGGTGTGGCTGAGGCCTTCGAACGGAACCTTCGAGAGCGGCGGGACCTATTATTTCTCGATTCCGCCCCAGGAACTGTCCCGCGGTGTCAAGATCATATTCACCAATTCAGAGGGGAAAGAGGCTATATGGTCTGATACTACTCCGATCAAAGTTGAGCGTTCCACGATTGCCGATCTGGGTACTATCGATGCTGGTTCTCTCTTGTGGGAGAATGTCGCCGTCCTGGAATTCCTCAAGGAGAGCGGCACCACCTTCCTCTGGCCGTTCTCCGAGCCTGCATCCAATCCATTCCCGACAGGGTACAAGGATGCACGTCAGGTGAACTACATGAAGGTTCGTACTCCCATGACGCTGAAGGGTGTCGGGGATTTCGTCCTCTATCTGGACTATGACGGCAGCAAATATGCCGACAATGAGGCGGCTCTTGGAAGCAGCTATGTAGCACCTACGAACCACACCGGTTTCAGGTTCGGTTCTTCTGCCGGTTCTTATCTTGAGGTTCCAGGCAGGGAAGGACTTGCGGTGTACAAGATTACCATAACCGCAGCCACTAACGGCGAGTTTCAGTCTGACGGCAAGACCGCCAAGACTTCAGACCTTGGAAAGCTCAGGATTACCGATTCGAAGGGTAACGATGTCGAGGGCGGCGAGATGTCCACGGCCACTCTGGCCAAGGGTGCTGAGCTGACCTGGAAGTTCAGGGGGACCAACGGCATGCCTTACCGGATAGTTTCCGGTGGAGGAGAGACGAACATCTTGGAACTGAGGGTGTTCTACATGTCTTCTACCGATCCCCTGGTGTTCTCTGCCCAGGGTGTGACGACCAATGGAGTCAGGGTTGACCCCTTCGATCTTACCCAGGCTACCGTCAGCGGTTCATTCGATGCCCTTCCGTTCTTCGATGCAACTAAATTCACCTGCGGTTTCGAGTACAAGCTCAAGACAGCAACGACGTGGAGCCAGGCGGTCTGCAGTTCTCCTGCAGAGAATTTCAGCTGCACTCTCAACGGCCTCGACCCGGACAAGGAATATGAATGCCGTGCATTCGTGACCTGTGGAAGCACCACGCTGCGCAGCAGCCGTGCTATTACTTTCAGGACTTCATTCCTGGAGGAGGCCGAAGATCCGGCCGCCGACGTTGTCAAGTCATATGACTATTCTGTCCTGAAGGGAATGGGGCATCCGCGCATCATGATGCGCAAGGGCGATTTCGAAAAACTCGCGGAGCGGGTGAAGGACAAGGCCTCCTGGCCTATGCTTGCAAAGCTGAATGACCTGATCATTTCATATGCTTCAGGCGAGACCACATCTTCATCTGCTATCACTTACACGCTCGATGCTTCGAACAAGCGCCTGCTTTCCGTTTCGAGGCTTGTCGTGAAGAGGCTTTTGTTCTGCAGTTACGCCTATCGGATGACAGGAGAGCAGATTTATCTCAATAAGGTCAAGGAGACCCTGGATATTGTGTGCCGTCAGTTCCCGGACTGGCATCCGTCTCATTATCTTGACACGGGTGAGATGGCTCTCGGAGTCGCCATTGCATATGACTGGCTGTACTACGACCTGGACTATGACACCCGCCTGGCGGTGCGCAAGGCGCTCAGCAATTATGGAGTGAACACGGCCCTGAATGATAAGAGCGGAAAGAATGCGACGCAGACCACTAAGAATAACTGGAATTCAGTGTGCAACGCCGGTATTACTGCTGCCGCCATCGCTACCTATCCCCAGGATAAGGCAAATGCGGCACAAGTCATTGAGAATGCTCTGGTTTCCAATGCTGTAGCTGTCGAGCAGATGTATTCTCCTGACGGAAACTATGGTGAGGGCTATGGCTATTGGGAGTACGGAACTTCCTATCAGATCTGCCTTAATGAAATGCTGATAAAGGCCTTCGGAAACGACCATGGTCTTTCTGCTATTAACGGTTTCATGAAGACAGGAGAGTTCATGCTCTTCATGGGCAGCGCTTGCGGAGGGAATTTCTCGTTTGCTGACGGTGGAAGCGCCAAGGAGTCAATGAATATCCCGATGTGGTGGTTTGCTGCAAAGAGCGGAAACGCTGCCCTTCTCGCCAATGAGATCAGGCTCCTGAATGATGGCAAGTATTCTGCCAACAGGCTCCTCCCGGTGATTCCAGGTATGATCATGGACTTCAGTTTCGATGCTTCCAACCTTCCGTTCCCGTCATCCAATATGTGGGTTGGAGAAGGCCTAGTGCCTGTCGCCATGGTCCACACCGGATGGAAATTCAATGCTTCGGACTATTATTTCGGATTCAAGGGCGGTGCTGCGAACGGGCCTCACGGACATATGGATGTTGGTTCATTCGTCTATGAGTCCCAGGGAGTGCGCTGGTCTGATGACCTTCAGAGGCCGGATTACGCTCAGGCTGAGAACCTGACTGCGGCAGCAGGAGGCAGTTACTGGACAATGTCGCAGAAGTCCCTGCGCTGGGAGTTCTTCAGGATGAACAACCTGGCACACAGCACGTTGACATTCGAGAATAACGACGGGAGCGTCAGCAAGACGCATGATACCGACCACGATGTTACCGGAAAGGCTACGATTGTAGAGAGGTACACTGATGCCTCTTCACTTGGTGTCAAGATGGACCTTACTCCTGTTTTCAAGGGGCAGGCCGCTTCTGTGAAGAGGTCGATCCGCCTCGTCGGGGCCGATCTGATAATTACCGATGAGGTCACGGCCCTTAACGGGACGGATGCGAAGATGCAGTGGAGGATGCTGACTGCTGCCACGGTCCAGAAGGGATCTGATGGCGAGACTTTGACCCGCAGCGGCAAAGG
Organism: Bacteroidales bacterium; assembly: GCA_017443465.1. Taxonomy (GTDB): domain Bacteria; phylum Bacteroidota; class Bacteroidia; order Bacteroidales; family UBA932; genus Cryptobacteroides. Next base: position 11,166 of record JAFRXO010000009.1, on the reverse strand, counting down.
CTTGTCGCTTAAGGCTGTCCCGTCTTCTTCTTCCGTGGCTGTCAATTACACCACCTGGGAGCCCAAGAGGCCTTCTGCCTGGGAGCCTAAGAGGACAGAAGCTTTGTGGAATGGTGATAATTCCGGATACACTATCGCCGGTTACACCGCTATCGTTCCCAAGGGCACTACCGTTACATTCGTTACTACTCTTTCTAAGAGGTAAGAGACAAGTGTAGTTGTGTATAAACAGAGGTCCCCGCTGGAAACCCAGCGGGGACCTTGCGTTTCAGAATAAACCGTCTCTTACAGAGCTACCGGGGTGTAGGTCTCAAGCGTTACGGCACGGTCACGTGATACGAGGACATCATTGGCCTTGTAAACTCTGCCATCAGCAGCAGTCAGGGTGAAGGAGTAGGTAATCATACCCCTCTGCTTGTTACCCCAGCTGTTGTAGGCGTCGTTCAAATCAGTCTTCTTGTAGGAGCCGCTTCCGGTTACAGTGTAGTCTGCATCCGCCGGGGCGCTGATGGTCACACTCTCCCCGTTCTGGGTGAACACGAGGGTGGCGCTCACGTCGTTCATTGAACCCTTGAGGTTCTGAGTCAGAGTGGTGGTGTGCCTTCCCGTAGTGACCAGCTTCACGACTTCGTTGTTGCCGACATCGTGGGTGAGATCATCAGCCGCCTTGTACTCGACCTTCTCGGAACCGATGGTGGCGGACCCGTAGTGGAGCCAGTTGCCGTGGAGCTCGGTGATGAACTTGACGCCGAACATCGTAAAATCCTTTGGAGCGACGACCCACTGGTCGGAGAAACGCCTGTCTGGATTGGCCTCATCGGAAGCACCCACCAGGAGGCTGTCCAGGTCGGAGGTACCAGTCATGACCAACGGGACCACGTAGGTGTTCTTGATCGCATCGGGGTCGTTGAAGAAGGCGTCCGTCAGCTGGACGGTGACTCCACCGTGGTACTCTCCCTTGGGGATGGTGATCTGGCTGGTGTTGCTCAGCGTGTAGTAAGAGGACGGAAGGGCCTTGATGGGGGAACTTGCGTTGAAGCCCACGCCGTTGCACAGGCTCTCGTCTACCCTGAAGCTGATGTTCCTATCCTTGCTGTTCTTGTACACACCGCCCATGGCAGCGGAGATCACGAACTTGCCGGCATTGTCGTTGTCGTTCGGGAAGATGTCGTCTCCAAGAACGAGAGTCCTAACAGGGAACTGATACGGGAAGTAACCCGTAGTGTAGTCGTAGTCCGGGAAATCCTTATCAAAGTTGTGGCAGGATACAAGCGCAAGAGCACAGGCCAAAACTGTGAATATTCTCTTTTTCATAATCATTTAGTTATCAAATAATTACTCCCAGCCCTTGTTCTGGACGAATCCAAACTTAAGGACTTCGTTGTAGGGGATCGGGCCGTAAACCATGTATGGCTTGTACGCCCTGTCTTCAACTTCTACCTCAGTGTAGACGCCGTCATTGAGTTCAACTCCCATTGCGGGTTCGTCAAGGGCGACATTCCACCTGCGGAGGTCCCAGAAGCGGAAGCCCTCAAAACTGAGCTCAATACGGCGTTCATTACGGATGAGTTTGCGCATATCCTCCTTGGAGGAGATTGTGGCAAGATAAGCATCCTCGTTGATGCCGGCTCTTTTGCGGATGGCGGCGACCACGTCACGTGCGGAGAAACCGTAGCTTCCCTTGCCGTCAGGTCCCCAGGCCTCATTGGCCGCCTCGGCATAGTCGAGGAAGATCTCCGTGTAGCGGATGATCGGCTCGATGTGGTCCTGAGTATTCTGCTTGCCGGTCTGTACGTTCACATTCTCATTGAGGTGTTTGCGGAGGTAATAACCGGTCCTGGTGGAATACTGCATCTTATTGGCAAGGTCGTTGGAAGAACCTGTCAAACTGTTTATCACAGAACCACGGACCTTGCTGCCGTTGAGCACTACGATCTGTGCCAGACGCGGGTCGCGGTTGGCATAGGGGTTCTGCGGATCATAGCCGGAGGCTGCATCGTCGATCGGGTAGCCGTTCTTCATCGGGAAGGCGTCCACGAAGTTCTGGGTCGGGTTGATACGACCGTAACCGTAGACGGTCGGAGGATAGTTATCCTGCTCCCAGTCCCTGAATGAGCGCATGTAGCGGCGCCAGATGATTTCGGGAAGGTCCTTGTTGTCTCCTGTCCTCAGCTTGGCTGCAGTAATCTGCGCCGGAAGCCAGAAGACATTGCCGGTGGGGTCGAGACCTGCTATGCCGCCGATGTCCTTGAGGAGGTCGCCAGCGTATTTCGCGGCAGTCTCCCACAGGGATGCAGTATTCGACTGGTTGAACGCCGGGCTGGCCGCCAGCAGGGCGACGCGGGCCTGGAACGCTTTTACGATGCGCCCGCTGACCTTCTGCCTGCGCTGGTCGCCGAAGATGTTGTTGTATTCATCGAGGCTGAGGTAATTGTAGGCCGAAGGAACGGAGGTAACATCACCGTAATCCATCGGGATATACTTCAGCGCCTCAGTGAAGTCATCCATAATGCTCTGAACCGACTCGGTGAAGGTCTTCCTCGGTTCGGAGAAAGTGGCGAGGTCGGTGACATACTCATTGTAGATGGGGATACCCAGGAGCTCTCCGTCGGCGCTGACGCCGGCATGGTTGCGGAGCTCGAAGTACTTCAGGATGCCCCTAAGAGCATAGGCCTCACCGGTATAGAGAGACTTGAAGGCCTTAGCCAGCCTTTCGTTGGAGGGTTTCCAATCAATCTGATCAACAATGGTGAAGAACCTGTTGAGGTTCATGATGCCCCTGTTGCACTGGGTCCACATGTCCTGGGCGTTGGAAAGGGAGCTCCAGCCGCCTGTGGCCATGGTGCGGTACGTGTTGGCCGGATTGTTGGACACGGCGTCATCCGTAGCGACATCGTCAAACCTCGGGGTGATGTACGGCATCTGGGTATAACCATAGAGCATGATACCTTCGGCCTTAGCCGGGGACATGAGCACGGATTCCAGGTTGTTACGGAAGTTCTCCTCCGGATTCAGCGGATCATCGCAGGCCGCAAACGCGGTGAGCGAAGCGATAAGAACTGCTAAAAGTATTCTGTAGTGTTTCATAAACTTTCAGTATTTAATATCAGAACGAAGCCTTGAATCCGATGGAATAGGTCCTGTACTGCGGCTCGCTGCCGATATTCAGCTGACGATATTCGCGGTTCGGGGCTATCTGGAACGGGTTCGAGCAGTCTATGTAGAGATTGAGGTCCGTCATGTAAAGCTTGCGGGCGATGTTCTCGGGCATCTTGTACATGAGCTGCACCTTGCGGAGCTGGAAGAAGGAATTGTCGTACATCCAGAACGTAGAGCGGCGGTTGTTGTTATCCGCGGCGACCGAATGGAGGGCCGGCCACTTGGCATTCGGATTCTCGGGAGTCCACGAATCCCTGACACGGGTCGAATACGGATCGGCCGCGTCAACCCACCAGTAGTTCGCATTCTCGAGGAATGTAGCGTAATCCTTGCCCCAGTAAGCATACCCGATTGTATAGAACGTGAAGTTCTTGTAGCCGAGCTTCAACTCAATGCCTCCGGAGAAGGGCGGGTTCCACGTGCGGACGTAGACCTGGTCGTTTGAGTCGATCTTGCCGTCACCGTTCTGGTCCTTGTACTTGATGTCACCGGGACGGACGGTTCCGAAGGTCTGGGTCGGGCTGGCATCGATTTCGGCCTGACTCTGGAAGAGACCAAGGGACTCCAGGGCCCAAGTACCGGCACGAGAATGACCTACGTAGTTCTGATAGTCATAGTCATGCAGTTCACTGTATTTCTCATATTTGGAGACTACATAGAGAATGTTTGCTCCGGCGTAGAGACTGAAATCTCCCCAATGGTTGTTGTAGGTGACGCCTGCCTCGAAGCCCTTGTAGCTGTCCTCATTGTAGTTCTCGTACGGGGTGTAGTTGGTATAGAATCCCGGCCACAACACGTTGGTGCGGACGACCTGGTCGCTGTATCTGTTGAAGAACGCATTGGCCTGGAGGCCGAGGGTCCTGTTCAAGAACTCGCTCTCGAAGCCAAAGGCGATTTCCTTGCGGACTTCGAAACCGAGATTGTAGTTCTCACCCCTGGAGGGGATGTATCCTGAACCGCTGCGGTTGTTCTCGTCCCAGTTCCATGAGCCGCTGGTGCCCCAAGCTCCGTCATAGAGGAAGAAGCCGGGAATACCGATGTCGGACTTATGGAAACCGCCGGTGAGCCTGAACTTGAGGAAGTCCACGAAGGAGACATCCTGCATGAAGTCCTCGTTACTGGCGATCCACGCCACTCCGAAAGTCGGGGAGAAGCCCCTACGGTGTCCCGGAGCAAGTTTCACGGAGTTGGCGTAGGTGGCACTGAAGTCGACTAGGTAGCGCCTGTCATAGACGTAACTGGCCTGGAAGCCCAGATGGGCAAGCTTGGAACCCTGGAACTGCTCCTCAGTACCTTCCGTCTCAGTGTCGTTGTCAGAGTTACCAAGCCTCCACTTGTACTGGCTTGCGAAAGCAATGGCATTGGCGGTGACGTGATGGACATCGTTGAATGTCCTGTCGTAGCTCAGCACGGCCGAGCCGCCCATTCTCCTCTGGAAGTACGGGGTGGCGATTGTCTGGTTGCCAGGACGGTTGTCGGATCCGATCTGCTTGAGGGCGGTGATCGTGTCGCTGTCGGCAGCCCAGGTGGGCTGATAGACAGAGACGTCGTTGTACACGGTCTGGTTGTAGAAGATACCGAAGTCGAAGTTCATGTTCGTGTGGAACGACAGTCCCGGGGTGATGGCCTTCAGGTCGAAGTTCAGCCTGTCGTTGAAGGTGTACTTCCTCGCGATGCCGTCAAGCGTTCCGCCGCCGTAACCATTGGAGAATACGGAGGAGGTGATGCTCGTGGATCCGCCGAAGATATACTTCCCGTCAACGTCGTTCTTGCGGGCGAGGAGTTCAGGGCTCTCGGGGTTGATCAAGTCGATAGGGAGGAGAGGTGCGATTTGGTTGCGCTGACGCGTGGCCGCCTCGCTCCAGTAGTTGCCCCTTCCGGTCTTGTTGTTGCGGAAGACCGCCGTGCCGTCCACCTGCATATCGATCCAGCTGTTGATCTGGAGGTCGACGTTGGCCCTGATGTTGATGCGGTTGTCGCGGGCAGAGGACCACCGGCCGAAGTCGAGGAGCGATCCGGTGGAATTCCAGCCGGCATTCACATAGTACTTCGCCACCTTGTTTCCTCCACGGAACTCGGCGTTCAGATCATAGTAGTTCTTGAAACGGCGGAGCCACTGGTCGGAATAATAGTCGGTGGAAGGATAGCGGTAGGGGTTCCCGGTCTTGTAGTTCTGAATATCTTCATCGCTATAGACAGGCTCCAGGCCATCATTCTTCCTGGCTTGATTGTACCAGGTCATGTACTCCCAGGAGTCCATGTATTCCGGCATGGCAATCGGGTCATAGAGGCCAAAGTTGAAGTTCACATCGGACGTGTTCTTCCCCTCTATTCCTCTCTTTGTCGTAATCATAATAACACCGTTTACCGCCTGGGTACCGTATAGCACAGCAGCATTGAGGTCCTTGAGGACGGTAACCGATTCGATTTCCGATGCCCTCAGGTAGGTTATGTCTCGCGGAAGGCCGTCTACCACGTAGAGCATGTTGCCCGACGAGGCTCCGGTCTGGGTTTCGGAGGAGACGTCGATACCGACACCGAGACCGCGGATGTTGTTCGCACCCATCATACCCATGGTTCTGCCAGTGAGGATGCCGTTGCTCCAGACGTTGTGGTCATACTCCTCGACGTCGTCGACCACGACTTTGCTGTATGCACCGACTATATCGCCGTCATAGGCTTCGCGGAAAGCAAGTGCGACCTTGTCCTTATTGCCGTAGCGCAGAGTGTCGCTCTGGGCGAAGCCGCTCATGCTGCCGACAAGAAGCAGGGCTGCGAAGATTGTCGCTATTTTCTGAAATGTCTGTTTCATATGCATTTTGTTTTAGTGCATCACCATCCCGGGTTCTGTGAGAATCCCTTGTACATCTTGGTGTACTTCACCTGGATGGGCAGCCAGTTCATCTTCGGAGATGAAGCCACCCTTCTGATGATGACCCTCTCGCTGATGTTGATGGGCTTGCCGTCAGCACCGCGGTCGAAGTCGATGCAGGTCTTGTCAAGATACCTCGGGTCTGCGATCCTGTTCCAGCGGCGAAGGTCGTCGAAACGCTGAGCTTCCATGAGGAGTTCCACAGCGCGCTCGCGAACGATCTGCTCGAAGAAGGTCGCCTTATCGGAGGTGTACCTCGACGGAAGGGCGGGGATGCCGCACCTTGCGCGGACAGCCTCGAAGGCCTCCACTGCAGTCTTAGTGTAGGTCGATGCCTTGGCGGACGGGCCGCCGCCGGTCATCCAGTTCACAGCCTCTGCGTACATCAGGTAGACGTCAGCCATCCTCAGGTACGGGCAGTGGGCCTCGAGCTTGTTGGCGAAGTTGGCGTTAAAGTCCTTACCCATGCCGTTGTATTTGCGGTAGTAATAGCCGGTGTCGCTTCCTTTTCCGTAGTCACCGCCGTTACGGTGGTAACCCTTATGGCCATTCGTCACGTCATTGTTGAACAGTTCCGCGTAGTAGTTGCGATTGGCCGGTTCAAGGCTGCTGATGCGGTCTCCGTCGATTACGACCATTAGGTCGAACCTCGGGTCTCGGTTGGTCCAGGGGTCGTTGGGATCGAAGCCGGATTCCGGGTCGTCGATCGGGAGGCCGTTGGCCATACCGAAGTTCTTGATGATGTTCTGGGTCGGACCCTCGCTCGCGGTTCCGTTCATTTCAAGGGCGGCCGGGATAGATCCCGCAAGAGCGGACCACCTGACACGACGGTCATAATACTGGGAGTTCATGATGACCTCATGGGCGCCGGTACGTGCATAGTTCGGCATCCAGAAGATCTGGTCGTAATTAGCCCAAGGCTCAAGGTAGTAATGCCTCTTCTCGTCGGAGAGTTTCAGCAGCTCACCAAGGGCATCAGCGGCCTGCTTGCACAACTCGCCGTCGAACTCATTCTTGCCGGTAGCCTCCTCGTTCACCATCGGGCTGGCGGCCCAGAGGAGGGCTTTGCCTTGGAAGCCGAGGGCGAAGTACCTGTTCACCCTCTGGTCATTGTTGCCGGAAGTAGCCTGACCGGCTACAGTTTCATCCCAATGTGCGGGGAGGAGTTTCGCCGCTTCGCCGAAATCCTTGGCCATGAGCTTGAAGCTCTCCTGGGCCGGAAGACGGTTGTACTCCTCGGTGGTCATGTCCTCGGAAGCTCCGATGACATGGTCTACGTAAGGCATTCCGCCCCAGTAGCGGCAGATCTCATAGTAGAAGAAGCCCCTGAAGAAGAGTGCCTGCCCCTTGAGGAGGTTCCTCTCCTCGTCGGTGCCGATGAACTCATCGTCCTCGCCATCGAGATGCTCCAGGGCTATGTTCGCTTGACGGATAGCGTACCACGCATACTCCCAGACCCTCTTGGAACGGCAGGTGATATTGAAGGGGTTAGCCGCCTGGCCGAAGAAATAGGTCTCGTTTGCCCACCAGTTGCCGAGGTCGAAGGCGTCCGGGCTGTTGGTCAGGTTCTCGTCAGCAAAGTTGAAACGGTTCCAGGCTCCAGCCTTGTCGTAGTTCACGATGCAGTTGTACATCTGCTCGATGAAGCCCTGGAACGAAGTGAAGTTGCCGAAGACATCAGCTTCACCGATGTCAGATGCAGGTGCCTTGTCAAGGTAATCCTCGCAAGAGGTTACTGAAAGGCTCAGCATGAAAGCCGTCGCGACGCCAAGTAATATAGTAGTGATCTTTTTCATATCGCAATACATTTTAGAATGAGAGGTCGATTCCAAAGTTCACACGCTTGACCGTAGGATACGCACCCTGGGTGGCTGATCCACCTGAGTAGACGTTGCTTCGGTCATCCGGAAGGTCGGACCAGAAGAGGAGGTTGTTTCCATTGACGAACAGCCTGAGGTTGTCGCAGTGGATCTTCTTCAGCAGGCCCACGTTCTTGAAGGTGTAGCCGAGTTCGACTGTCTGGAGACGCACTGAGGATGCATCGTACAGATAGAAGTCACCAGTGAATTCACCGGAGGTCTTCCAACGTGGTATGAAGGAGGTTCCGTCCGGATTGTCCTTGGACCAGTAGTCGTGGACATGTCCGAAGACGACGTCATAGTCACTCTGGAAGTTGTTGAATCCAATGTAGCGGTTGCAGTTGTTCACTGCGTAGAACTGGATCATGAAGTTCCAGCCTTTCCAGCTTGCCCCCAGGGAAAGGGACCCGGTGTTCTCCGGGATTATGGAGTAGCCCACAGGGGGCGTGTCCTCAGAAGCCTTGATGAGACCGTCGGCGTTGAAGTCCACGACGTCAAAGAATCCGGGGATCTTCTGCGAGTCATTATTCTCTTGAGGAATACTGGCGTACACTTCATCCCAGTTCTTGTACATTCCAGCGGAGATCTGGTTGTAGGTCTGGCCAATCTTGTGGCCCTGCTGCTTCAGGTAAGAGAACTGGAGCTGCGGGTCGTCGCGGAAGAGGATCTCGTTCTGGTTGTGGTTGTAGGTCATCTTCGCCCACAGGAGGAGATCCTTGCCGATCTGCTTGTTCACGCCGAGCTCAAACTCGTAACCCCTGGAGTTGACCTTACCGAGGTTGGCACTCGCTGCAGTGGCGCCGTAGAATATAGGAATCGAACGGGCGGAACCGTCCATGAGGATGTCACGGCGTTTCTCGGTGAAGTAGTCAAAGCTGAAGGTAATGAGGTCCTTCCATGCGCTCAACTCGAGACCGAAGTTCTGCTTGGTAGCAGTCTCCCAGTGGACGTCCGGGTTTCCGACGGAGGACTCCCGGTATTCATTGTACACACTGTTCGTGTCGTCATTCTTACCGAGCTTGGCCTTGGCGGTGCTGTAAGCGTACTGTGACTGGTAAAGCCAGCGGCTGCTGGAGACGTTGTCGTTACCGACCTTACCCAGACTGTAGCGGAACTTCACCTTGTTGAGCCAGTCCACCTTGAACCAGGGTTCGTTGGACAGGTACCATCCGAGAGCCACTGAGGGGAACAGGGCGAAACGGTAACCCGGACCGAACTGCTCGGATCCGTTGTAGGCCGCGTTGAGCTCAATGAGGTAACGGTTGGCGTAGTCATAGGTGACACGGCCGATCCAGTCCTCACGGTAGGAGGGGAAGGTTGAACCGCGTGCATATTCCTCCCTCTTGAACACGCCCATCGCTGTCACGTTGTGCTGGCCGAAGGTGCGCGCGTAATCGAGCTGAGCCTGGTACATCAGGCGCCTGTAGACCGGCATGTAGCCTGCCCAGTTGGCGCCGAGGATGGTCTCATAGCGGCGGCTTTGGAGGATGGGGACCCAGTCGTAGTCGGCGGTCGCCTTTGGATAAAGGGTCTCGTATTCGGAAGGATCCTGGTTGGCGTCAACATACTTCATGTAGTCGACGTAGCGGAACGCCACGTTCGTGTTGGTCTCGCCCGGACGCACGGAGTTCGTGGAGTCATAGACACCGCCCTCAGAACGGATCGTGTTGTCATAGAAAACGCCAATGGAAGCCTTGAGGCCCTTGGTTATGAACTTGAGGTCCTGCTCGAGGTGGAAGTCGGCGTTCAGCTGGGTCTGCCTGGTCTGGCGGAGACCGATGTTGTAAACGACGACGAGCGGGTTCACCGAGTTGTTGGAGTTGTCGTTGTAGGCTCCCCACCTTCCATCCGGCCACCTCGGGATGAAGAGGTTCGGCGCGAGGAAGTAAGTCGCGGACCACATCCACTGGTCGGCGCGGGAAGTAGATCCCTCGTTGTTCCAGTTGGTGTTCTTGCGTGAGAAGAAACCGGCAAGATTGATTTTCAACTTGGTCGTATTGGTCACATTGAAGTCAATGTTGGAACGGAAGTTCATACGGTCAAAGTTGTAGTTCGGATTATAAGGCTTGCCGTTGTCATAATCACGGAAGATATCACCCTCGTGCAGGTAAGAAAGAGATCCAAAGTACTGGATCTTCTTGGATCCACCCTGTGCACTCGCTGTAACATGATGAGTATTCAGCGCAAAATCCTTGAACATTTCCTTTTCCCAGTCAACGTTCGGGTAGATCATCGCATATTCGGCAGACTGGGGCTTCTTGAACTTGTTGATGATCCTCTGGGGAACATAGTAGTTCCAGGAAGGCTCATTCATAACGACTTCACGCTCGATTGCCTCGTTCTTGATCATCATGGACTCATAAGAATCCAGCTTCTCCGGTTGCTTTGAAAGCATCTTTCCGGAAACGGTGTAGTTGAAGTTCAGGCGGGTCTTGCCCTCGGATCCACGCTTGGTAGTGATGAGGATGACACCGTTAGCTCCCTTCACACCGAAGACTGCCGTTGCGGACGCGTCCTTCAGGATGGAGATCCTCTCGACCTCGTTGACGTCGACGTTGTTCATGTTACGCTCGACACCGTCCACGAGGATGAGCGGGCCACCGCCGTTCCAGGTGTTTTGGCCACGGATGTAGAGGTTGGTGGAACTCTCTCCCGTAAGGATACCTCCCGGCTCACCGGAAGAGGTCAGGGACACCAGACCAGGCATCTGACCGACCAGGGCTTCGGTAAGGTCCGTAGAGTTACCGGTCCTGCGCAGGGTCTCGTTGTTCACCTGGGCGATGGACGCGACCACCGATTCCTTCTTCTGGGTACCGTAGCCGACGACCACAGTCTCCTCGAGGGTGGTGGAGCTCGGAACCAGGGTGACCGTAATGGCCCTTGACTGGGGAACAGTCACCGTCTGGGTCTCGTACCCGATGAACGTGATCTCGAGTGCGTCTCCAACCCTCGCCTGAACGGTAGCCTTTCCGTCGAGGTCCGTCACGCCGCCCGTCTTGGTGGAAACCACCATGACGCCGGCCTGGATGACCGGCGCTCCGGTCTCGTCCAGGACTGTGACTGTCACCTGGTTCTGCTGTGCCTCACTGACGGATGACTCCGCCGCGCTTGCCTGCCACAGGGGACCCGCAAACGCACAAGCAGAAAGAGTCAGGAAAAGCGCCGCAAGGCGTTTTCTCAAATTCTGTTGTTTTTGGGACATAAGTAAAAAAATTAATTGACTCCACAGTTAGTTAGCTTTGACAAAATGGCTGGAGCCATTGACCATTATTTGTC